>NZ_JAHKRO010000102.1 GCF_019396325.1 Nonomuraea ceibae | reverse complement strand
ATGGGGCCGGAAACGCGAGGGCCGCGCGCCGGAGCGCGCGGCCCTGTGCCGGCGAGGTCGCGCCGGTAAGCTGGAGGCCGGTCAGCTGGAGAACAGCATCCCCACCCAGCTGCGCTGGCGGTGGTGACCGTAGTGGCCGCCCGGGTGGCCGCCACGCGGCGGGGCGCCCCACGCGGGGCCGCCGGGCGCGGGAGGCGGGGGAGCGGCGTGGTAGGCCGACTCCATCTGCGTCAGAGTCTCGAGCTCGCCGTAGTCCAGGAAGATCCCACGGCAGTTGTCGCACTGCTCGATGTGGACGCCGTTGCGCTCATATGTCCGCATGTTGCCGCGGCACTTCGGGCACTGCATCTAGTCGCTCTCCTTGGCCTCGTGGTTCTGAGCAAAACCTACCGCGCGCAACGCCCTCGCGCTGTGACGATTCTGTTGCACGACTCGACCAACGAATGCTCGACCTCATCCAGTTCCCGGCCGTCCCTGGCGGCGTTGACGACCGCCACGGCGGCCAGCTGGACGGTGACCGCGCGGGCGGGCAGGTCCAGGCGCCGCCACGGGTCCTCGCCGCCGCCCAGCGCCGGTCCGCCCGAGCCGAGGTACGCGCCCAGGAACCGATCCCAGACGACAGGATCCAGTAACCCCGCGGCATACCAGGCGGCCGGTCTGGCCAGGTCCCACGCCGGGTCGCCGACCCCCAGGTCGTCCACGTCGATGAGCAGCCAGCGGTCGCGGCGCACGAGCTGGCCCAGATGCCAGTCGCCGTGCGTCAGCAGGCCGGGCCCCGGCTCCGGCTCCGGCAGCTCCGCGAACGCCCGCCGCACCAGGCTCTCCACCGGCCCGTCGCCGGTCATCCGCCGCACCGCGCGCGCCGCCCGCGCGGGACCTCCGGCCGGCGGCAGCGCCGGCACCACCGTGAGGGGCACGGCGTGCAGCCGGGCCAGCAGCCTGGCCCCCTCCTCCCACGGCGCGGACTCCGTCTCGTCCTGGCCGATCGGGCGGCCCGCCGGCCACACCGACACCGCGCGGCCCGCCACCGTCAGCACCTCCGGCTCCAGCGGCGCCAGCATCACCCCGGTCAGCGCCGCCGACGCCGTCGCCCGCAGCCGGGGCCGCAGCGCCTCCACGTCGTCCCGCGCGGAGTGCGCCTTCACCACGACCTCACCGCGGCGTAACACCACCACGTCGGTCCGCGTCGGGTGCAGCACGGGCTCGCCCGTCCCCCCGTACGCGCCCGCGACAACCGCCAGCTCAGCCTCCAGACCCATCCGTACAGCCTAGGACCTTCCGCCCACGCCTCCCCCGGCCCGTCCGGCCGCCGGGCCCGTCCGCCTGCCCGCCCTGCAAGCCCGCCGGGCCCGGACCTCTACGCTGCTCCGCAGGGGTTCTGATTCCTGTCCGCCCGCCTCGGAGGTCGTCCATGAGAACCGGTTTCGCCGTGCCGCAGTCCGGAGCCTGGGCCACGCCCGCGAACATGCGCCGCGTCGCCGTCCGGGCCGAGGAGCTCGGCTACCACGAGCTGTGGACGTTCCAGCGGGTGCTCTACCCGGTCGGGCACCCGATGGGCGCGACCTACCGCAGCGTCCACGACCCGCTCGTGACGCTCGCCTACCTGGCCGGGATCACCCGGACCGTCCGGCTCGGCGTCGCCGTCGTCAACGCCTTCCTGCAGCCCGTCGCGCTGGCCAAGCAGCTCGCCACCCTCCAGGCCGTCTCCGGCGGGCGGCTCACCGCGGGGCTGGGGCTCGGCTGGGTGCCGGAGGAGTTCGAGTCCGCGGGCGTCGGCTTCGAAGGGCGCGGGCGGCGCGGGGAGGAGTTCGTCGAGGTGCTGCGCAAGGCGTGGACCGACGACGTGGTGGCGCACCAGGGCGAGTTCTACCGCGTCCCGCCCTCGCACGTCGACCCCAAGCCGTCGCCCGTCCCGCCGCTGCTGCTCGGCGGCACCGCCGACGTGGCGCTGCGGCGGGCCGGGCGGCTCGCCGACGGCTGGGTCAGCTCCAGCCGGGAGAACCTGTCGGAGATCGGGTCGCGCGTGGCCGTCGTCAAGGAGGCCGCCGAGCGGGCCGGCCGGGACCCGGCCGCGCTGCGGTTCGTCTGCCGGGGCGTCACCCGCGTCCGCGCCGGGGCCGGGCCAGACCGGCGGCTCCTCACCGGCACCTTCGAGCAGATCCGCGCCGACGTCGCCGCCCTGGAGGCCGAGGGCGTCACGGACGTCTTCCACGACCTCAACTTCGACACCGCCCACGTCGAGCTGGACGCCGGAGAGGCGATGCGGCGCGCCGAGGAGGCCCTGGAGGCGCTCGCCCCGCACCGGTAGGCGCGGGGGTCAGCCTCCGTAGGGGACGGTGATGATCTCCAGGTTGTGGCCGTTCGGGTCGAGCCAGTAGAGGCCGCGGCCGCCGTCGTTGGTGTTGATGCGGCCCGCGTGCCGGTGGTACGGGTCGGCCCAGTAGGTGAGGCCGCGGTCCTTGATCCGGGCCCAGATCTCGTCGAACTCCGCCTCGCTCACGAGGAAGGCGTAGTGCTGCGGGTGCACGTCGCCGTCCGCCTGGATGACGTCGAGGGAGACGCCGTTGGCGAGCTCGACGACGCGGAACGGGCCGAACTCGCCGGCGGGCTGCAGTCCGAGGACGTCCACCAGGAAGCGGGCGGTGGCGTCGCGGTCGCGGGCCTCCACGATGGTGTGGTTGAGCTGTACGGGCATGGGCGCCCCTCCTTTCGCCGTCCGTCCCAGGCTACGTCCGGCCCGCGACGGGCGGGCCGGGCAGCGGGGGCGGGCCGCCGGGCGGGTCAGCTGGCTGGGCGGGTCAGCCGGCGAGGCGGAGGGCTTCGGCGGCCACGGCGTGGCGCAGGGCGCGCAGGCCGTCCCGCCCGCGCACCGGGTGGACGGCGTTGGTGAGCAGGACCACCGTCAGCCCGTGCGGCGGCGAGACGACCAGCGAGGTGCCGGTGAACCCCGAGTGCCCGAACGCGCCCGCCAGCGGCCCGACGATGCCCGGGTCGCCGATGCGCACGCCCAGGCCGTGCCGGAACGGCGCCCCTTCCGCGCCCTGGTCGCGCAGCATCTCGGCCACGCTCTCCCGCCGCAGCAGCGGCCGCCCGCCGGGGGAGGCGCCGCCGAGGCGGAGCGACTCCCCGAGCGCCAGGACGTCGTCGGCCGTGCCGAAGACGCCGGCGTGGCCCGCGACGCCGCCGAGCGCGTAGGAGGTCTCGTCGTGCACCTCGCCGCGCACGCAGCCGGGCCCCGGGCGTTCCGGCTTCCACTCGGTGGCGGCGACGCGGTGGAGCTCGGCGGGCCGGTAGCCGGTGTCGGCCAGGCCCAGGACGCCGGTGACGCGGGCGGCGACCAGCGCGTCGAGCGGGGCGCCGCCGGCCACCTCGGCGACCCGGCCCGCCATGATCATGCCCACGTCCGTGTACAGGTACGGGCCGCCCACCGGCGCGGTGACGGGCGTGTCGATCATGGCCGCCATGCGGGTGCCGGGGCTGGCGTCGGGCAGCTCCAGGTCGATGCGGCGGATCGGCTGCAGGCCCGCCGTGTGGGTCAGCAGCCGGCGCAGGGTGATCCGCGCGTCGCGGCCCGGCAGCCAGGTCGCCACCGGTTCGTCGAGGTCCAGCAGGCCGTCCTCGGCCAGCGACAGGATGGCCGCCGTGGTGAACAGCTTGCTGATCGACGCCAGGTCGAAGATCGAGTCACGGCGGGCCGGCGGCCTGTCGCCGGCGAGCGTGAAGTCCGCGTCGCTGTAGCGGACGAGCTCCCCGGCGGCGGCGGACGCCACGACCGCGCCGTCCACGGCGATGAGCGCGACCGCGGCCGGGCACACGCCCGGCACCCCCTCCGCGAGGATCGCCTCCAGCCGGTCGGACATCTCCTCATACCTCCCCGTATGTGATGGCCCGTATGTGACGGCCCGTATGTGATGGCCCGTACGTGATGGCCCGTGTGGTGCTTCGGTCAGCTCAGCGCGTCGCTGAGGCGCTCGCCGTGCGACTCCAGCAGCGCACGGGCGCCGTCGGCGTCCAGCCCGTGCTTGAGCATGACGACGGCGATCTTCGCGTGCCCGCCCGCCGCGTCCAGCGCCTTGCCCGCCGCGTCGTGGTCGGCGCCGGTGATGTCGCTCACCATGCGCACCGCCCGGCCGGCGAGCTTGCTGTTCATGGCCGACATCTCGATCATCTTGTTCCCGTACGTGCGTCCGAGGCGCACCATCGAGATGGTCGAGATCATGTTGAGCACCAGCTTCTGCGCGGTGCCCGCCTTGAGCCGGGTCGAGCCGGTCACCACCTCGGGGCCGACGACGACCTCGATGGCGTGCTCGGCGGCGGCCGACAGCGGCGCGCCGTCGTTGCACGACAGGGCGGCGGTGAGTGCGCCCCGGCGGGCGGCCTCGGCCAGCGCGCCGAGCACGAACGGGGCACGCCCGCTGGCCGACACGCCCACCACGGAGTCGAGCTCGCCCACTTCCAGCGCGGCGAGCGCGGCCGCGCCCGCCGCGGTGTCGTCCTCGGCGCCCTCGATGGAACGGGTGAGGGCGTCGGGGCCTCCGGCGATGATCCCCACCACGAGCTCGGGGTCGGTGCCGAAGGTCGGCGGGCACTCGGAGGCGTCGAGCACGGCGAGCCTGCCGGACGTGCCCGCGCCCACGTACAGGAGCCTGCCGCCCTTGGCCATCCGCGCGGAGATCGCGTCGATGGCGTCGGAGATGGCCGGGATGGCCACCGCGACGGCGGCGGGCACGGCCGCGTCGGCCTGGTTCATCAGCCTGGCGAGCTGCGCCGTCGGCAGCCGGTCGATCTGGCTGTAACGGGGGTCGCTCTGCTCGGTGGACAGCTCGGGTAGCGGATCAATCATGACGCTAATTTCCACCCTTTACTTCTCTCTTGTAAATATCTTTCAGACAATGGGTTCATGTCATACGTACGCACCGGAGCTGAACGGCTGGCCGCGGATCCTTCGCTGGCGGCCGGAGCACGCCTCGGCCTGATCACCAACCCCACCGGGGTTCTGCCCGACCTGACCCCCACCGCCGACGCCCTGCTGGCCGCCGGCACGCCGCTGACGGCGCTGTTCGGCCCCGAGCACGGCATCAGGGGCACCGCCCAGGCGGACGGGAGCGAGCAGGACCCCGTCGACCTGCGGACCGGCCTGCCGCTGTTCGACACGCACAAGGCGTCCGGCGAGGCGCTGGACGAGATCGTCGCCCGTTCCGGCGTGGACACGCTCGTGTTCGACATCGCCGACGTCGGAGCCCGCTTCTACACCTATGTCTGGACGATGTACGACCTGATGGCCTCGGCCAGCCGGCTGGGCCTGCGGTTCGTCGTCCTCGACCGGCCGAACCCGCTCGGCGGAACCATCACCGAGGGCCCGCTGCTCGACCCGGCCTTCGCCAGCTTCGTCGGCCGCTTCCCGCTGCCGGTGCGGCACGGCAGGACCGCCGGGGAGCTGGCCACGCTGTTCGGCTTCGACCTGGACCTGCGGGTCGTCACGATGGAGGGCTGGCGGCGGGAGATGTCCCACGCCGACACGGGCCTGCCCTGGGTGATGCCGTCGGTCAACATGCCCACCCCCGACACGGCCCTCGTCTACCCCGGCACCGGATTGTTCGAGGGCACCGGGTTCTCCGAGGGGCGCGGCACCACCCGGCCCTTCGAGCTGGTCGGTGCGCCGTACGTGGACGAGCGCTTCCAGCCCGCGCTGGCGGCGCTGGACCTGCCCGGCGTACGGTTCAGGGACACCTGGTTCACGCCGACCTTCCACAAGCACGCGGGCACCGCCGTGCGCGGCGTCCAGCTCCACGTGCACGACCGGGAGGCGTTCCGTCCCGTGCTGACGGGGCTGTCGATGCTGCACGTGGCCCGCACGCTCTACCCGGACGACCTGGTCTGGTGGGGGCCCGAGCTGTTCATGGACCACCTGTGGGGCTCCGACTCGCTGACCAGGTGCCTTGAGGAGGGGCGGGACCCGCGTGAGCTCTGCCCCGACCCCGCACCCCCCGGCGGGCCACTGCTCTACGGGTGACCTCACGCCAGTTCGCGCCCGTACAGCCAGAAGACCCTCTCGGCCCGGGCGCCGACGGCGCGCGAGTAGAACCGCAGCGGACCGACCCAGCCGATCTGGGCGGTCCGCTGGCCGGCGGCGCGCTGGTCGGCCAGGCAGCGGCGCAGCAGCACCCCGCCCACGCCCAGGCCGCGCGCCTCCGGCGCGGTGCCCATGGGGCCGAACCACGACGGGCGGGCGCCCCAGGCGGCGAACCCGAGGACGCGGCCGTCACGCTCGGCGTGGTGCACGCCGGCGGCGTTGGCCACCTCCCAGGCCCAGTTCTCGTTCCAGTGCTCGCGGGCGAAGGCCACGACCCGCTCGCGGTCGGCGCCGGTGGCGTGTACGCTCACGCCCTGCCCGGCCAGGCGGCGCACGTCGTCGCCGGTGGACAGGTCGGCCGACAGGTCGGCGGTCATGTTCCAGGCGACGCGGGCCTGCTCGTAGCCGAGGCTCTCGGCCAGGCAGGCGGCGGCGGTGTAGCGCACGTCGATGCCGGGCCAGGCGTAGCAGGGCGGGTTGCCGGCGAAGACGGCGCGCCGGGCGCCCTGCCCGCGCAGCCAGTCCTCCGCCGCGCGTGCCAGCGCCCGGCCGCGCCCCTCGCCCTGGCGGTCCGGGTGCACGGCCAGCAGGTCGATGTGGCCGACGCCCGGGTCCCTGCCCGACACGGAGGCCAGCGCGACGCCGCCGTCGGTCAGCAGCGCGGTCCAGCGGCGGCCCGCGGGCGGGGCCGCCAGCCGGCGGACCAGGGCGGGCGCCTCCCCGGCGTCGAGCGTCAGGGCCGCGCGCGCCACCTCCCCGGCCGCGGCGAGCTCCGCGTCGCCGGGGTCCGCCACCACGCGCACGTCCGGCAGCGGCCGGGACGTGTCAGGGGAGGAGGGCACGGTCACACCTCGCTCAGCGGGCGGGCGATGACGCTGCGGCGCTCGGGGTAGAAGCAGGCGTGCTCCTGCGGGAAGCCCTCGCTGACCTGCAGCAGCGGGCGCTCGTCGCAGCGCTCGCCGCGGAACGGGCACCGGCTCGCGAACAGGCAGCCGGTGTCGTCGCCGGTCGCGTCCAGCGACGACAGCGGGACGACCGGCTGCTCGCCCGGCCGCTCCAGGCCGTGCAGCACCGGGATCGCCGACAGCAGCGACTGCGTGTACGGGTGGACGGGATCGGCGATCACGGTGTCCACGGCGCCGCGCTCGACGACCTGGCCCCGGTAGATCACGTACAGCTCGCCGTCGTCGCCGATGTAACGCGCGGTGGCCACGTCGTGGGTGATGAACAGGACGCTCACCCCGAGCCGCTCGCGCAGGTCCTTGAGCAGCGCCAGGATGCCCAGCCGGAGCGAGACGTCGATCATGGAGACGGCCTCGTCGGCGACGAGCATCTCCGGGTCGACGGTCAGCGCGCGGGCGATGACGACCCGCTGGCGCATGCCGCCCGACAGCTGGTGCGGGTAGCGGGCCAGCACGCTGCCCGGGTCGAGGCCGACCAGCGACAGCACCTCGGCGGCCCGCTCCTCGATCCACCCCTTCGACCGGCCGGTCTGCTTGGCGCGCAGGCTCAGCGGCGCGAACAGCGTCTGGTGGACGGTGCGGGTGGGGTTCAGCGCCGAGTACGGGTCCTGGTGGATCATCTGGATCTTGCGGAAGTGCGGCTGGCGCTGCTTGGGCTTCAGTCCGGACATCGCCGTGCCGTCGATGACCACCTCGCCCTCGTCGTAGGACTCCAGCCCGGCGATGATCCGGCCCAGCGTGGTCTTGCCGCAGCCGGACTCGCCGATGAACGAGGCGGCGCCTCCTTTGGGGATGGCGAAGTCGACGCCGCGCAGCGCCCGCACCTCCCGCCCGGCGAGCACGTTGCCGCGCTGCTTGAAGGTCTTGACGATGCCGGTCCCGGTAATCACGCGTGCTCCTTCACGGTCACCGCATGGCAGGCGACGATCCTCGGGCCGTGCGCGACGGCCTCGGGGTCGACGGTGTCACAGACGTCCATCCGCAGCGCGCACCGCTCCCGGAACACGCAGCCCTGCTTGGGCACGGTGGCCAGCGTCGGCGGGCGGCCGGGCAGCGCCCGCGCCTCGTCGATGTCGCCGACCAGCCGGGGGATGGCGTTGATCAGGCCCTTGGTGTAGGGGTGGCTCGGGCTGCCCAGCACCTCGCGGGTGGGGCCCTGCTCGACCAGCCGCCCGCCGTACATGACGGCGAGCCGGTCGGCGACCTCGGCCACCACGCCGATGTCGTGCGTGATCACCAGCGTGGTCAGGCCGCGCTCGGCGTGCACCTCACGGACGATCTTGAGGATGTTGGCCTGCGTGATCATGTCGAGCGCGGTCGTCGGCTCGTCCAGCACCACCAGGTGGGCGTTGAGCACCAGCGCCAGCATGATGCCGACGCGCTGGCGCATGCCGCCCGACAGCTCGTGCTGGTGCGAGTCGAGCACCCGGGCGCCGTCCAGGCCCATCCGGCCCAGCAGCTCCTTGGCGTCGCGCACCAGGCCGCGCAGGTCCTCCACGCCGTGCGAGCGGCCCAGGTCGAGCAACTGCTTGCCGACCGTCTTGAGTGGGTTGAGGGAGTTCTGCGCCGCCTGGAAGACGTAGCCGATGTGGCGGCCCCTGGCCTTGCGCAGCTCCTCGCCCTTGAGGGCGGCCACGTTGCCGAGCCCGTCGATCTCCACCGAGCCGGCGGAGATCCGGCCGGGCGGCTGCACCGCGTTCAGCAGGGACAGGGCCAGCGTCGACTTGCCGGACCCGGACTCGCCGACGATGCCGGTGATCGAGCCGGGCTCCAGGGTCAGGCTGACGTCCCGCACGGCGGGCAGCTCGCCCGCCGGCGTCTTGTAGACGACCGTGAGGCCGCCGATGCGCACTCCCGGCGCTTGTTCCGCCACTGCTACTCCTCACGCAGCCGGGGGTTGAAGATCTCGTCCATGGCGTCGACCACGAGCACGATGCCGAGCGTGAGCAGCAGGATCGCCAGCAGCGGCGCCAGCAGGTAGCCGAGCGCGTTCGGCTGGATCATGGCGCCCGCCTGGAACACGGCCAGGTTGAGCATCACGCCCCAGTTGTCCGACTCGTACGGCAGGACGCCGAGGAAGAACAGGCCCACCTGGGCGTAGACGGCTCCGGTCACCGAGATGAGCATGTTCATCGCGATGTACGGGGCCATGCTGGGCAGCAGTTCCTTGCTCACGATGTGCGTCGTGGACAGGCCCAGCCCGCGCGCCGCCTCGATGAAGCCGCGCTCACGCAGCGACAGCGTCTGCGCGCGCACCGCCCGGGCCACGCCGCCCCAGCCGAGCAGGCCGAGCACCAGGCCCATCTGCATCGGGCTGCCGAACTTCCACACGGTCGCCAGCACCAGCAGCAGCGGCAGGCCGGGGATGGTGAGCTTCATGTCGGTGATCCGCATGAGCACGGTGTCCCAGCGGCCCCGCTTGAAGCCGGAGAACAGCCCGATCGCGGTGCCGGCGACGACCGTGATGACCGCGGTCACCGCCGCGCACAGCAGCACGTACCGCGAGCCGGTGATGACCAGCGCGAGCACGTCGCGGCCCTGCGGGTCGGTGCCGAACCAGTGCTCCCAGCTCGGCGGCTTGGTGATCTGGTTGATGTCGCCCGGCAGGTGGTCGGGGTAGAACATCGGCCCGAACACGCCCATGAAGGCGAAGCCGACGACGATGACCACCCCGGCCATCCGGCTCGGCTTGCGCTTCATCACCCGCCACACGCCGCGCCAGAAGTTGCGGCGCATGGTCCCGGCGGCCGACGCCGACTCCGGGATGAGCGTGGCGCTCATGCCGCCTCCTCTCCGCCGCGCACCCGCGGGTCGATGACCGTGTAGAACAGGTCGGCCACGATGTTGGCGACGATGACCGCGACCGTGATCAGCAGGAACGCGCCGCCCATCGTGGCGTAGTCGCGCTCGTTGACGCTGTCGATGAGCAGCAGCCCGAGCCCCGGGTAGTTGAAGATCTTCTCGATGAAGACCGCGCCGCCCATGAGCAGGCCGAGCGAGAGCGCCAGGATCGTGAACAGCGGCAGGATCGCGTTGCGCGCGATGTAGCGGAAGACGATCGAGCGCTTCATCCCGCGCAGCTCACTGGCCAGGATGAAGTCGTCGCCCAGCACGGTGACCACGCTGGACTTCATCGCCAGGATCCAGCCGCCGTAGGCCGACAGCGCGTAGGTGACGACCGGCAGCACTGCGTGCTCGACCAGCGAGCCGATGTAGCCGGCGTTGAAGCCCGGCTCGAACAGGATGTCCACGGGCCCGTCTGCGGGGAACAGGGGGATGAGCGTGGAGAAGATGACCACGAGCAGCATGGCGAGCACGTACTGCGGGATGCCGTGCAGGAGCGAGCCGGAGATGGCCAGCGCGTCGCCGAGCTTGCCGGTGCGCTTGATGGCCGCGTAGACGCCGAGGATGATGCCGACGAGGAAGCTCAGCAGCGTCCCGGCCAGCACCGGTAGAACGGTCCACTTGGCCTTCTCGCCGAGGACGTCCAGCACCGGGGTGCCCGGCCTGGTGACGGACTCGCCGAGGTCGAGGCGGAGCAGCCCGCTCATGTAGTCGACGTACTGCTGCCACATCGTGCCGTCGGGCTGGAAGCCGTACAGCACCTTGACCGCCTGCGCCGCCGCCTCCGGCGACATGCCCTGCTCGACCAGCTTCTCGAAGCGGGCCGCCAGGGGGTCGCCGGGGATGTTGTTGATGATGAAGAAGCTGATCGTGGCGACGACGAGGATCATGACGAACCCGCGGGCCAGGTGGCCCGCGAGTCGGCGTGCGATGACCGTCATGGATTACTTCTTCGACTTGATCATGCCAGCCTGGATCCACACACCGGAGGCGAGCACACCGGTGCCCAGGCGGAGGATCTCGTCATCGTGCGGCCAGCCGGTGAAGCGGCTGTTGTTGACGAACTGGGTGTTGACGTAGTCCCAGAGCTGGATGACGGGCAGGTCCTGGTTGGCGGCCTTGGCCAGCTTGGCCATGATCGGCTTGGCCTCCTCGGCGGTGGCCGAGTTGAGCTCGCCGGTCAGCTCACCGGGGTTGATCTTCTCGCCGTCGACCTCGATCTCCTCGGGGCCGCCCATCCAGTTGCCGTTCTTGCCGGGCGCGGAGTGCGACACCTTGCCCTGGACGTTCGTCCAGCCGTTGGAGGCGCCGTAGAGGCGCTGGAAGATGTCGTACGGCGCGGGGCCGAGCGCCATCAGCCAGAAGCCCGCGTCGTACTTGCCGGCGGCCAGCTCCTCCAGGTAGAGCGGGTAGTCGGTGGTCGTGACGACCTCGGCGTCGACGCCGCCCTTGATGAGCTGGCTCTTGATGTTCTCCTGCGCCGACAGCCAGTCGGAGAAGCCGGACGGCGCGTGCATGGAGACCTTCCACGGCGTGCCGTCGGCCAGGGCCCACTTGCCGTCCTTCTTCTGCAGGCCGGCCTTCTTGAACTCCTCCTCGGCCTTGGCCAGGTCGGGAGCGTAGGGCTCGAGCTGCGGGACGGTCTCGGGGATCCAGGCCTGGGCGGCCTTCTGGTGGATGCCGCTGGTCGTGGTGGCCGCGGTGCCGCCCTCGGGCGAGGCGACCTTCGTGACCTCCTCGCGGTTGATCAGGTGAGCCAGGCCGCGGCGCACGTGCACGTTGTCGTACGGCTTCTTGCTCTGGTTGAACGCCAGGCCGACGGCGACCGGCGAGTAGCCCTTGATGACCTCGCTGCCCGGCGCCGCCTTGATGCGGTTCATCACGTCGGTGGGGGCGGCGACGAAGCCGGAGTGGTCGAGCTTGCCGGAGGTCAGGTAGTTCCAGATCTGCTCGTTGCCGGTGTAGTTGAGGAACTTCACCTGGTCGGGCGCGACGTTGGCGGCGTTGAAGAAGTTCTTGTTCTTGACCAGCAGCGCCTCGCCGGGGTTGACCCGCTCCAGCACGAACGGGCCGGCCGAGACGTCCTTCTGCGGCGCGAACGCGAGCACCTTCTCGCCCAGGCCGGTGATCTCCTCGCGGGCCTTCTCGGCGTCGGCGCCCTCGCCGCGGGCGGTCTTGATCTTGTCCCAGAAGTCGGCGGGCAGGACGCTGCTCCACACGTGCGCGGGCACGACCGTGGTGTCGAGGACGCCGCGCGCGAACTTCGGACTGGGGTTGTCCATGTTCTGGGTGATCTTCAGCGTCTGGTCGTCGACCACGGTGACCTCACCGGCCGCGCCCGCCGCGCCGGGCGTCACGGCGAAGGCCGTGCTGCCGACGGTGTAGGCGATGCCGATGGAGAGCTGCACGTCCTGCGCGGTGACCGGCTTGCCGTCGGACCACTTGGCGTTGGGCTGGAGCTTCAGCGTGATGGAGGAGTTGTCCGGGGCGATCTCCCAGCTCGCGGCCAGGCCCGGCAGCGCCACGTTCGGGTCCGTCAGGTGGTTCTTGACCCAGCCGAGCTTCATCGAGTTGAAGGCGGAGAACGAGTTGCCCTTGGGGGCGTACGGGTTGGGCGGGGCCGACGGCTCCAGGCCGGGCCGGTTCACGTCGATCGTGGTGAACAGGCCGCCACCGCCGCCGGACGAACCTGACGTGTTGGTGGTGCCTTCGCCGCCGCTGCACGCTGTGGCGGTGGCAAGACCCAGCAACGCCACTACCGCTGCTAGTCGCTTCATCTGCCGCTCCGGGGGTGTCGAACCTGTTGAGGATCTGTAGGGGTTGTCCGGACCCTACGATCGCGCCGGGGGCGCGTCAATAATCTCCAGATGTTGTGAGGCTAATGTAACTTTCCTTCATCACCCGCTCGGATGGCGCTCGTCTCCACCCGGGGGCCATCAGCCTATGCGGAGCACGGCAGCACCGCTGACCTGCCCGGTTGCCAGATCGGCGAGCGCCCGGTCCGCCTCCTCGAAGGCGTACGGGACGGTTTTCACGACCGGCGGGCGCTCGGCCGCCAGCGCCAGATACGCCCGCCCGTCCGCGCGGGTGTTGGCCGTGACGCTGCGCAGCGTGCGCTCCTGGAACAGGTGCCGCTCGTAGTCCAGCGGCGGGACGTCCGTCAGGTGGATGCCGGCGACGGCCAGCGTGCCGCCCCGCTCCAGCGCCTCCAGCGCCACCGGCACCAGGTCTCCGCTGGGCGCGAACAGGATGGCCGAGTCCAGCGGCTCGGGCGGCCGGTCGCCGGCCGAGGCCGCGCCCAGCTCCAGCGCCAGCGCGCGGGCCGCCGGCGAGCGGGTCACCACGTGCACCACCGCCCCGCGCGCGATCGCGGCCTGGGCGGTCAGGTGCGCCGACGCGCGAACCCGTACACGCCCAGCCTGCCGCCCTCGGGCAGGTCGCAGCGCAGCAGCGCCCGGTAGCCGACGATGCCGGCGCACAGCAGCGGCGCCAGCGTCTCGGCGGGCGCGTCCTCCGGCAGCGGGTACACGTACGCGGCCGGAGCGGTCAGGTACTCGGCGAACCCGCCGTCGGCGTCCCACCCCGTGTAGGCGGACTCCGGGCACAGGTTCTCCAGGCCGCGCGCGCACTGGCGGCAGCGCCCGCACGTCGAGCGCAGCCACGCCACCCCGACCCGCCCGCCGTCGCCGCCTCCCGGCCGCACCACCCGGCCGACCGCCTGGTGGCCCGGCGCCGTCAGCGGCCGCCTCGACCGCAGGTCGCCCTCGGCCAGGTGCAGGTCCGTGCGGCACACCCCGCACGCCTCCACGCGCACCAGCACCTCGCCCGGCCCGGCCACCGGAACCGGCCGCTCGACCAGCGCGAGCGGCCGGGACCTCATCGGCCCGGGCCGGTCAACCGCCCAGGCCCGCATCGGCCGCGGCGGCCGGGTCCGCGGCGGCCAGGGCCAGCCGCTCGTGGGCCAGCGAGGCGTACAGCGCCGCCCCGTCGGGCAGCACCGCGTCGTCGAACAGCGCCTCCGGCGAGTGGTTGTAGGCCGCCGTCGCCGGGTCCAGCCCCGGCGGGCACGCCCCCAGGAACACGAACGCCCCCGGCACCGCCTCCAGCACGTACGAGAAGTCCTCCGACCCCATCACCGGCTGCGGCGGGACGAAGAAACGGCCGGGCCCGAACAGCCCGTCGGCCGTGCGCCCGGCGAACCCGGCCTCCACCGGGTCGTTCACCGTCACCGGGTAGCCCATGCCGAAGGAGGTCTCCACGCCCAGTGCGTGCGCCGCCGCCACGCCCTCGACGACCTCCACCAGCCGCCGCTTCACCAGCGTCCGGTTGCCCGGGCTGAACGTGCGCACCGTCGCCTGGAAGACCGCCTCGTCCGGGATCACGTTGTCGGCCGAGCCGCCGTGGAAGCTGCCCACCGTCACCACCACCGGGTCGAACACGTCGAACGTGCGCGTCACCATCGACTGGATCGCCGCCACCATCTCGCAGCCCGCCTGGATCGGGTCCAGCGCCCGGTGCGGGCTGGAGCCGTGCCCGCCGCGCCCCTTGACCGTCACCTGGAACACGTCCGCCGCCGCCATGATCGGCCCCGGCCGCGACGCGAACAGCCCCAGCGGCAGCATTGAGGAGACGACATGCATCCCGTACGCCGCCACCGGCCGCTCGCCCGCCGCGTCGAGCACGCCCTCCTCGATCATGTGCTTGGCGCCCTCGTGCCCCTCCTCGCCCGGCTGGAACATGAAGATCACGTCCCCGGCGAGCTCCTCCCGGCGGGCGCTCAGCAGGTGCGCCGCCCCGGCGAGCATCGCGGTGTGCAGGTCGTGGCCGCACGCGTGCATCTGGCCGGCGATCTGCGAGCGGTAGGGCAGGTCGTTGCGCTCGGCGACCGGCAGCGCGTCCATGTCACCGCGCAGCAGGACGGCCGGGCCCGGCCGCCCGCCCCGCAGCACCGCCGTGACCGAGCTGAGCCGGGTGCCGAGGGTGATCTCCAGCGGCAGCCCGTCGAGCGCCGCCAGCACCTTCTCCTGGGTGCGCGGCAGCATGAGCCCCAGCTCCGGCGTGGTGTGCAGCGAGTGACGGAGGCGGACGAGTTCGTCCCGCATGTCCAGCGCGGATTCAGTGAACGACATGAAGAACATTGTTCACGTACCGGGGGGAAAGTCGATGAGCCGCGCTCGGTACGATGGCCGCGTGACCGAGCGTAAGCGGATCGACTTCTGGCTGTCCGACATGGACGGCGTCCTGGTCCACGAGGGGCGGCCGGTGCCCGGCGCCGACGACTTCATCAAGCGGCTCGGCGAGTCGGGCAAACGCTTCCGGGTGCTGACCAACAACTCCATCTACACCCAGCGCGACCTGTCGGTCCGGCTGGCCGGGGCCGGGCTCGACGTGCCCGCCGACTCGATCTACACCTCGGCGCTGGCCACCGCCCAGTTCCTGGACGACCAGCGGCCCGGCGGCTCCGCGTACGTGATCGGCGAGGCCGGGCTGACCACCGCGCTGCACGCCGCCGGCTACGTGCTCACCGACCTCGACCCCGACTACGTGGTGCTCGGCGAGACCCGCACCTACAGCTTCACCCAGATCACCCGGGCCGTCCGGCTCATCGAGGCCGGCGCGCGCTTCATCGCCACCAACCCCGACCCGATCGGTCCCTCCACCGAGGGCTCGCTGCCCGCGTGCGGCGCCGTCGCCGCCATGATCACCCGCGCCACCGGCGTCGAGCCGTACTTCGTCGGCAAGCCCAACCCGCGCATGATGCGCAGCGCGCTCAACGAGATCGGCGGCCACAGCGAGACCACCGCCATGATCGGCGACCGGATGGACACCGACATCGTCTGCGGCATGGAGGCGGGCCTGTTCACCATCCTCGTCCTCACCGGCGTCACCCAGCGCCACGAGGTCGACCGCTTCCCCTACCGGCCGTCGCTGATCGTCGACTCCGTGGCCGACCTCGTCGACCTGATCGAGCCCGCCGGGAGCTGAAGGCGGCGTCAGCCGGGGGTCAGCGGGAGCCGGCGATGAGCCGGGGCAGCGCCGTGATGTGCGCCGACAGGTAGTCGGCCACCGCCTCGGGGATGAGGTGGCGGGAGGTGATCTCCGCCTCCCGCAGCGGCACCCGCTCCACCTCGTACACCCCGCGCGCCGGGTCCTCGAACTCCGGCCCGTGCCGCAGCGCCGGGTCCATCGACAGCAGGCGGCACCCGTACACGTGCTGGGTCTTGACCCCGCCCTGCCACGGATAGCTGACCGTCGTCAGCGGCGTGACGGAGGAGACGGTGGCGCCG
The DNA here is from genome assembly GCF_019396325.1 of Nonomuraea ceibae. Classification (GTDB taxonomy): domain Bacteria; phylum Actinomycetota; class Actinomycetes; order Streptosporangiales; family Streptosporangiaceae; genus Nonomuraea; species Nonomuraea ceibae. The sequence goes on along the minus strand of NZ_JAHKRO010000102.1, from coordinate 17,720 downwards.
AGCTCCTCCAGCAGCTCGCGGTGGAGGGTGTGCTCCAGGCTCGCGTCTCCGGGCTCCACGTGGCCGCCCGGCACCGACCAGTAGACCTCCCGGCCCGGCACCGTACGCCGGAAGATCACCAGGCGCTCGTCGTCGTCGAGCAGGACACCTCGCACGCTCGGCCGCATACGCCCCACCTTATTTGACCTGTATGTCCTTCCGGTAATCTAACCTACGGTGCCGTAACCTTGAGGGAGAGGATCCTTGCATGGCGATGACCCAGACGCAGCTGCTGCACGAGCTGGAGCCGGTGGTGGCCGGCGAACTCGACCGCCACGAGAAAGTGGCCAAGGAGTGGTTCCCGCACGAGTACATCCCGTGGAGCGAGGGGCGCGACTTCGACGGGCCCTACGGCGGCCAGGCCTGGCAGGAGGGCGACTCCAAGCTGCCGGAACCCGCCCGCGTTTCGCTCATCGTCAACCTCCTCACCGAGGACAACCTGCCCAGCTACCACCACGAGATCGCCAGCACGTTCGGGCGTGACGGCGCGTGGGGCACCTGGGTGCACCGCTGGACCGCCGAGGAGGACCGCCACGGCACCGCGATCCGCGACTACCTGACCGTCACCCGCGCGGTCGACCCCGTCGCGCTGGAGCGGGCCCGCATGTCGCACATGCAGAGCGGCTTCGTCACCGAGTACGGCACGATGCTGCAGCAGCTCGCCTACGTCTCCTTCCAGGAGCTGGCCACCCGCATCGCGCACCGCAACACCGGCAGGGCCTCCGGCGAGGAGGGCTGCGAGCGGCTGCTGGCCCGCATCGCCGCCGACGAGAACCTGCACATGCTCTTCTACCGCAACCTGCTCAAGGCCGCCTTCGAGCTGGACCCGGACCAGACCATGCGGGCCGTCACCGACGTCGTCACCACCTTCCAGATGCCCGGCTCCAACATCGCCGGCTTCACCCGGATGGCCATGACGATCGCCCACGAGGGCATCTACGACCTGCGCCTGCACCTCGACGACGTGCTCATGCCGGTGCTGCGCCAGTGGAGCGTGTTCGACAAGGGCGGGCTCGGCCCCGAGGGCGAGCAGGCGCGCGAGGAGCTGGCCGCGTTCCTGGCCAAGGCCGAGACCACGGCCGCCCGGTTCGTCGCCCGCCGCGAGGAGCGCAAGGCCCGCGCCCGGGGCTGACCCGGCATGGGAGGATCTGTCCCTATGGATCTCCCCCTGAGCCTGTTCTTCTCGTTCTTCGCGCTGCTGATGATCATCGCGCTGGCGGTGGTGGCGCAGCGGCTGCTGGACGTCAGGTTCGGCGCGATCCGCACCTTCCTGGCCGGCCTGGCGGCCTTCACGCTCGCCCAGCCGCTGCTGTCGCCGATCCTCGCGTCGTTCGGCGAGCGGCCGCCCGGCGGCGGCCCGACGGCGGCCGAGGACCCGGGGATCGGCGCCCTGTGGGTGCTGTTCCTCGTCGTGATGTGCGTCGTGCTCATCCCGATGGTCATCCTGGTGCTGGCCGAGGCGCTGATCCCGCCCGGGTCCATCCCCGGGCCGCTGGAGTTCTTCCGGTCGCTGCGCGGCCGGATCTCCCGGGGCCGCCGCTACTCGCAGATCACCAGGATCGCCGTGCGCCACGGCCTCGGCCCCTACCTGCGCGGCCGGGGCGACCGCCTCGACGACCGCACCGGCAAGGTCCGGCTGGCACGCTCGCTGCGCGCCGCCCTGGAGGACGGCGGCGTCACGTTCGTCAAGCTCGGGCAGGTGCTGTCCACCCGGCGCGACCTGCTGCCGGCCGAGTTCACCGACGAGCTCGGCCGCCTTCAGGACCAGGTCGCGCCCGCCCCCTGGGAGCAGATCGAGCCGGTGCTGGCCGCCGAGCTCGGCGGGCCGGTCGACACCGTGTTCGCCGCCTTCGACCGCACCCCGCTCGCCGCCGCCTCCATCGGCCAGGCCCACACCGCCCGCCTGCACAGCGGCGAGAGCGTCGTGGTCAAGGTGCAGCGGCCCGGCATCGGCCGGACCGTGGCCCGCGACCTCGACATCGTCCGGCGGCTGGCCGCCACCCTGGAGTCACGCACCCGCTGGGGCCGCTCGCTCGGCATGCGCGACCTGGCCGAGGGGTTCGCCGCCGCCATCCGCGAGGAGCTCGACTTCCGCGTCGAGGCGGCCAACATGGCTGCCGTCGCCGCCTCCGACGGCGGCGGCGTCACCTACCCGGCCCCCGTCGCCGCCATGTGCACCGAACGCGTGCTGGTCATGCAGCGCCTCCACGGCAGGCCGGTCACCACCGCCACCCCCGAACAGGCCCCCGCGCTCGCCCGCGACCTGCTCGACTGCCTGCTCCGCCAGATCCTCGTCGAAGGCGTCTTCCACGCCGACCCGCACCCCGGCAACCTCATGCTGCTCGACGACGGCACGCTCGGCCTGCTCGACTTCGGCAGCGTCGGCCGCCTCGACGGCTCCATCCGTTCGGCGCTGCAGCGCTTCCTGCTCGCCCTCAACCGCCAGGACCCGCTCGGCGTCACCGACGCCCTGCTGGAGGTCGTTCCGCGTCCCGAGGACATCGACGAGGCCGCCCTGGAGCGGGCGCTCGGCCAGTTCATGGCCAAGCACCTGGCGCCCGGCCTCGACAGCGCCCAGATGTTCACCGACCTGTTCAAGATCGTCTCCGCGTACGGGCTGTCCATCCCGCCCGAGGTCGCCGCCGTCTTCCGCGCGCTGGCCACCCTGGAGGGCACGCTCGTACGGCTCTCGCCCGGCTTCAACCTCATCGGCGAGGCCCGCGCCTTCGCCGGCCGCTACCTGGCCGAGAAGCTCGACGGCGGCACGCTCAAGGAAGCCGCCACCCAGGAGATCGCCGCCCTGCTGCCCATGCTGCGCCGCCTGCCGCGCCGCGTCGAGCGCATCGCCAGCGCCGCCGAGCACGGCCGCCTCGGGCTCAACGTGCGCCTGCTCGCCGACGAGCGCGACCGCCGCTTCGTCACCGGGCTGCTGCACCAGGTGCTGCTCACCGTGCTCGGCGCCACCGCCGGGCTGATGGCGGTGCTGCTGATCGGCACCGAGGGCGGGCCCGTCGTCAGCGCCCAGCTCGACCTGGGGCTGTTCGAGCTGATCGGCTACAACCTGCTGGTCATCTGCGCCATCCTCGTGCTCCGCGTGCTCGTGCTGATCTTCCGGCGGCCGCGCGACACCCTCTGACCCCGGAAGCGACAACCCGGGCATCCTCTTGACCTGGGGATGGTCTTGGACAACCACGGCATCGGGCAGGTTTCCGACTACCGGCCCTACACCAAGACCGCCTGGGGAGTAGTGGGTGAAAGTCATCGGGATCGCCGCCAGCCTCCACGCGGGTTCGTACATCAACAGGCTGCTGGAAGCGGTGCGCGGCGAGCTGCCGCCCGGCGCCCGCTTCGAGGCCTGGCCGGGGCTGGGGGAGACGCCCCCCTGCACCGGCGGGCCCGCCCCGCGCGCCGTGCGCGAGCTGCTCGCGCTCGTCGAGGAGGCCGACGCGGTGGTCATCACCGCGCCCGAGCACAGCCTGCTGCCCGCCGAGCTGGAGTACGCGCTGGCCTGGCTGTCGGAGAGCGGGGCGCTCGCGGGCAAGCACGTGGCCGTCATGTGCGCCAGCGCCCGCGCGTGCGGCGCGATGTGGGCCCAGGCCGAGCTGTACAAGGAGCTGATGGCCGCCGGGGCCGTGGTCATGGGGGCCGAGCTGGTCATCTCGCCGGTCTGCCCGCACTTCGACGACGACGGGCGGCTGTGGGCCCGCGACCTGCGCGCCCAGGTGCGCGAGGTGGTCGCCCAGCTCTGCCCGGCCGTCCAGCTCACCGTCAGGCTCAGGGAGCCGGTCCTCACCCCGGGCTAGCCGTATTGACCCTGGCTCGTCAGATGTCGCGGCGCAGGCGCTTGACGTCGGAGCGGTGCTTCTTGGCCGCGATGCGGCGCTCGACCGAACCCCGGCTGGGCTTGGTCGGGCGGCGGCGCTTGGGCGGCGGCGCGATGGCCTCGCGGATGCGCTGGGCGAGCCGCTGCTCGGCGGCCTCACGGTTGCGCAACTGGGAACGGTGCTCGGAGGCGGCGATCGTGATCGTCGGCGCGCCGAGGCGGTCCAGCGCGCGGGCGCGCAGCGGCTCGGAGAACGCGGTGGACGCGGCCACGTCGAAGGTCAGCTCCACCCGGCTGTCGGTGGTGTTGACGCCCTGGCCGCCAGGGCCCGAGGAACGCGAGAAGCGCCAGACGAGCTCGGCGTCGGGGATGACGACCGCGTCGTTGACGACCAGTGGGCCCGGCATGAGCGCTTCCTCCTTCCTCGTTCCGTCATGTTTCGTTGTGTTCCGTCTCGCTACGGAACACCACCGTATCCGCCCGCCCCCCGCGCGCGGCAAGCGCATTTCCCGTCACCGGTTGACTGGCCCGGCGCGGACGGCGTATGCCAGAGTCGCGCGAGAGCAACGGGGCGAGGGGAGCGGCTGTGGCGGGCATCGTCGGTGTGCACGGCATCGGCAAGTACAACTACTACGTCGACGCGGGGCATTCCGCGGCGGGCGCGGCCGAGGCGATGCGCGCCAAATGGGACCGCTACCTGCACGCCGCCTGCGGCGGCGGGCCGGAGCGCCGCTACTTCAGCGAGGTCGCCTACTTCTCCCACCTGCTGCACGAGGGGCCGCCCGGCAGCCCGCGCGAGGCCGCGGCGGTGGCCGAGGCCCGGGAGCGGGTCCTCGCCGGGTGGGCCCGCAACCTGGGGCTCGGCGAGCACCTGACCGGCGCGCTGAAGTCGTTCACCGGCTGGCTGCTCGACAAGCTCGACGGCCGCTCGGCCGCGTTCGCCGAGCTGTTCGCGCCCGAGGTGGCCACCTACCTGACCGACGCCGCCAAGCGGCGCGAGACCCAGCGCGTGGTGGCCCAGACGATCCGGAAGAACCAGCCGGACGTGGTGATCGCCCACTCGCTCGGCAGCGTCGTCGCCTACGAGACCTTCTGGGCCAACCCCGACCTGCGGACCGATCTGCTCATCACGCTCGGCAGCCCGCTCGGCATGCGCCACGTCGTCTTCGAGCGGCTGCTGCCCGCGCCCATCAACGGCCGGGGCAGCCGCCCCGAGGGCGTGGCCCGCTGGGTGAACATCGCCGACAAGGACGACATCGCCGCCATCCCGCCCGACCTCGCCGGCAGCTTCACCGGCATCGACGTCGAGGAGCTGGTCAACCTCGACTGGATCGACTTCCACACGGCCGAGAAATACCTGGGCTGCCCGGCGATCCATCCGCATCTGCGACCATTTCTCGTATGAAGTGGATCATCTTTGACTACGGCAACGTTCTGTCCCTGGCCCAGCCCGAGGCCGAGGTCGACGCGATGGCGGCCGCCGCCGGAGCCGACCCGGCGGCCTTCCGCCTCGGCTACTGGAAGCACCGCCTCGACTTCGACCGGGGCGTGCTGACCGCCCCCGCCTACTGGTCGGCGGTGCTCGGCCGCGACGTGCCCGGCGAGGAGTCGGCGCGGCTCGTCGCGATGGACGTGGCGAGCTGGTCCCACCCCGACGCCGGCGCGGTCGCGCTGCTCGGCGAGCTGCTGGCCGCCGGGCGCGGCGTGGCGCTGCTGTCGAACGCGCCCGCCGAGACCGCCGACGGCATCGACCGGCTGCCCTGGATCGCCGCCATCCCGCACCGCTTCTACAGCGCCAGGATGGGCCTGGTCAAACCCGGCCGGGAGATCTACGACGAGGTCGCCCGCGCGCTCGGCGCCGACCCGGCCGAAGCCGTCTTCGTCGACGACCGGCCCGACAACGTGGCGGGCGCCGAGGCGGCCGGCATGACCGGAGTCCTCTACACCGGCGCGGCCGGCCTGCGGGAGCTGCTGGCCTAAACCCGGGGCGGAATGTCGGTTATGTGATCTATGGTGTGCCGCGTGGACAACGCCTTCCAAGTGGACCTGCGCGGCGTGGTCGATCTCCTCAGCCGCCACCTGTACTCGAGCCCCCGCGTCTACGTGCGCGAACTCCTGCAGAACGCGGCCGACGCGATCACCGCCCGGCGCGCCGCCGACCCCGACGCGCCCGCCACCGTCACCATCGAGGCGACCGGCGGGCTCATCAGCGTCCGCGACACCGGCATCGGCCTGACCGAGGACGAGGTCCACGCCCTGCTGGCCACCATCGGCCGCTCCTCCAAGCGTGACGAGCTCGGCTTCGCCCGGCACGAGTTCCTCGGCCAGTTCGGCATCGGCCTGCTGTCCGGCTTCCTCGTCGCCGACGAGATCTCCGTCGAGACCCGGTCGGCCAAGGGCGGCCCCACCGTGCTGTGGACCGGCCGCTCCGACGGCCGCTACCGCGTCGAGCTCGCCCCCGCCGACCGCGCCGAACCCGGCACCACCGTCACCCTGCGCACCCGCCACGACGCCGCCGAATGGGCCGCCCCCCGCACCGTCGCCGAACTCGCCGAACTCTACGGCTCGCTGCTGCCCGTCGACGTCACCGTCAACGGCCGCCGCACCACCCTCGGCACCCCGCCCTGGCGGGCCGCCCACCCCTCGCCCGACGCCCGCCGCCGCGCCCTGCAGGCGCACTGCGAGGAACTGTTCGGCTTCGTCCCGCTCGACGTCGTCGACCTCGACGTGCCCGAAGCCGGGCTCACCGGCGTCGCCTACATCCTGCCCGCCCCCGCCAACCCCGCCGTGCGCGGCACCCACCGCGTCTACCTCAAACGCATGCTGCTCACCGAGACGGCCGACGGGCTGCTGCCCGACTGGGCGTTCTTCGCCCGCTGCGTCGTCGACGCCGCCGAACTGCGCCCCACCGCCAGCCGCGAAGCCCTCTACGAGGACGACCTGCTCGACCACACCCGCGAGGAGCTCGGCCGCCGCCTGCGCGCCTGGCTGGTGCGCCTGGCCGAGACCGACCCCGCCGGGCTGCGCGCCTTCCTCAACCTGCACCACCTCGGCGTCAAGGCGCTCGCCCTGCACGACGACGACATGCTGCGCCTGGTCGACCAGTGGCTGGAGTACGAGACCAGCTCCGGGCCGATGACCCTCGCCCAGTTCCGCCTGCGCCACCCCGGCGGGCGCTACACCACCAGCGTCGACGAGTTCCGCCAGCTCGCCGCCGTCTCCGGCGCCCAGGGCGTCGGCCTCGTCAACGGCGGCTACGTCTACGACAGTGAGATCCTCGCCCGGCTGCGCCGCATCGACCCCGGCGCCGTCCTCGACCGCCTCGAACCCGCCGAGCTCGCCACCCACCTCGGCCCCGCCGACCCCGACGCCGAACTGCGCGCCCGCCCCTTCCTGGCCGCCGCCGCCCGCGCCCTCGACCCGCTCGGGTGCGAGGTCGTGCTGCGCGACTTCGACCCCGCCTCGCTGCCCGCCCTCTACCTCACCAGCCGCGCCGCCCAGCACCACGCCGACCTGCGCGAGGCCCGCGACACCGGCGACGCGCTGTGGGCCGACGTCCTCGGCGCCCTCGAACGCAGCGTCGCCGCCGACCGGCCCAGGCTCGTGCTCAACCACCGCAACCCCCTCGTCCGCCGCGTCACCGGCCTGCCCGACCTCACCCTCGCCGCCACGGCCGTCGAAGCGCTGTACGGCATGGCGCTCCTGCACGGGCACCACCCGCTGCGCCCCGCCGACACCGCCACGCTCAACCGCTCGTTCCTCGGCCTGCTCGACTGGGCCGTCCAGGGAGGCACCCATGACTGAGGACGTCCAGGCGCTGCTCAGCGAGGCCGGCGCGATGCCGTACGGAGAAGCCAGGACCGTCCTCGCCGAACGCGCGCTGCGCGAGGCCGAGGCGCGGCGCGAGCACGCCCTCATCGTGCGCGCCCGGCTCGACCTCACCCAGGCCTACCAGTACGGCGGCGAGCCCGTGAAGGCGTTCACCGTCTTCTCCCGCAACCTCGCCGACCACGACGCCGAACCCGGCCGCTGGGGCCACTGGGAGACCCGCGAACTGCTCTGGCACTTCAAGTGGATCATCGCCGACATGCGGCGCTTCCCCGACATCCCGCTGCGCCGCGCCCTCGACGCCATCGACGACATGGAACGCCGCTACCGCCAGGCCGGCGACCTGCTGCACGCCGTGCACGCCAAGCGCTGCTTCATCGCCCTGCACCTCGGCGACGACGAGGCCACCCGCGAATGGTTCCACCGCTGGCGCACCACGCCCCGCGACAGCCTGTCCGACTGCGAGGCGTGCGACACCGACTCCACCGCCGCCGCCCTCGTCCACCTCGGCCGTGACGAGGACGCCATCGCCGCCGCCCAGCCCATCCTTCAGGGCGAGACCACTTGCGAGGTGCAGCCCCAGGGCATCCTCACCACGCTGATGCTGCCCTACGTGCGCACCGGCCGCCACCGCGAGGCCGTCCAGGCGCACCGGCGCGCCTACCGGCTCGTCCAGGGCAACATCGCCTACCTGGACGACTTCGGCGACCACATGGAGTTCTGCGCGCTCACCGGCAACGAGGCGCGCGGGCTGGAGATCCTGCAACGCGAACTCCCGCTGCTGGAGCGGCCGCCGTCCCCCTCCGACGCGCGGCGCTTCATGGGCTGCGCCGCGCTGCTGCTGCGCCGTCTGGAGGAGACCGGCCACGGCCACCTCACCGTCCACCGCGCCGGCCGCGACGTCCCCGTCCCCGAACTGCGCGCCACGATGGAGGCCGGGGCCCGCGAGATCGCCGCCCGCTTCGACGCCCGCAACGGCAACGACACCTCCACCCGGCGCCTGGAGGCCCTGCTCGCCGCCACCCCGCTGGTCGGCCACCTCCCCCTCGTCGCCCACCACCGCCCCGTCACCACCGGCTCCCCGCACACCCACTGGCGCCGGGGCGCCGCCCTCCTCCCCACCCCCACCGCCTTCTCCACCTCCACCCCACCCACGGAAACCGCCCCCTCGGAGGAAGCGCCCGCCCCGGAGGGTGAGCCGTCCCCGGAGAGCGGCGCGTCCGTGAGCGGAGCGGCACCGTCCCCGGAGGGCGCCGTCCGTGCGGTGGGTGGCTCGGCTCCGGGGTTGGAGGCGGCCGTGGGGGAGCTGGCGGAGGCGGTCGCGGGGTTCGCGGGGCTGGGGGACCGGGGGCGGGCGGCGCTGGCCAGGGTGGACCTGGCGCGGGCGTACCTGCTCACGGGCCGGGTGCTGGACGCGGCGGAGACGGCCGAGGAGGCCGTGGCGGCGCTCCCGGACGGCGAGCAGCGGGACGCGGCCCGCAGGACGCTGGCCGCGGCGCTGCGCGAGCTGGGGGAGGCCGAGCGGGAGCTGGAGACGCTGAAGCTGCTGCGCGACCCGGCGTCGCTGACGGAGCTGGCCGACCGCCTGGCCGAGCGGGACGACGACCGGGAGGCGGCCCGCGCCTACGCCGAGGCGGCGGCGCTGCACCGGGCGGCGGGCGATCCGCTGGAGGCGGGCCGGTCGCTGGCGAGGGCCGCGAAGTGCGTCTACTACTCGACCAGCGACCTCGCCACCTCGCTGCGCGCGTACGCCGAGGCCCGGGAGGCGCTGTCGGCCGCCGATCCGGCGGAGGCCGCCCGCGACCTGGCCGAGCTGGCGTACGACGAGGCGACGGTCCTGGACTGGTACGAGGACGCGGCCCGCGCCGCGGAGCTGTGCGAGGAGGCCGCCCGGCGTTTCGCCGAGCTGGAGGACGAGGACGGCGTGGAGCGGGCCCGCGACCTGCTCGAATCGCTGTCCGACTGACCGGCGCTGTTCACCTGCCCGTGACGCCGCTGTCACGGCGGGGTCAGCGTTGCCGGACATACCTGGATCGTGGACCGCAGATCCTTCCTCGCGGCGGTGCCCGCGACCTTCCTCGCATCTCCCTCCAGAACTCTCAAAGCCGACCCGTTCACGCTCGGCGTCGCGTCCGGTGACCCGGGCGCGGACGGGTTCGTGCTGTGGACCCGCCTGGCTCTCGACCCGCTCGGCGGCGCCGGGCTGGGCGGCATGCCCGCGCGGGACGTGGACGTCGACTGGCAGGTGGCCACCGACGAGCGGTTCACCCGGATCGTCCGCTCCGGCACCGCCACGGCCCGCCGGTCGGCCGCCCACAGCGTGCACGTCGAGCTGACCGGCCTGGAACCGGGGCGCGAGTACTTCTACCGGTTCCGCAGCGAGGGCAGGCTGTCGCCCGAGGGCCGCACCAGGACCACGCCCGCCGAGGGCGCGGAGACGCCGCTCGCGTTCGCGGTGGCGGCGTGCGCCCACTATGAGCACGGCTACTACACCGCCTACCGCCGCCTGGCCGAGCAGGAGCCCGACCTGGTGCTGTTCCTCGGCGACTACCTGTACGAGTACGGTCCCAGCGGCTACACGGCGCCGGCCGGGCGGGTCCGCTCGCACACGCCGGGCAAGTGCGCCACGCTCGCCGACTACCGGCTGCGGCACGCCCAGTACAAGAGCGACCGCGACCTGCAGGCCGCCCACGCGGCCGCGCCGTGGCTGGTGGCCTTCGACGACCACGAGGTGGAGAACAACTGGGCAGGGCCGGTCTCCAGCACCGGCGCCCCGGCCTTCGCCCGCCGCCGCGCCGACGCCTTCCGCGCCTACTACGAGAACATGCCGCTGCGCCGCGCCAGCCTCGACGGCGCCCGCCTGCGCGTCAACCGCCGCGTCTCCTGGGGCCGCCTGGCCCGCTTCCACCTGCTCGACACCCGGCAGTTCCGTGACGACCAGGCGTGCCAGGACGGCGTACGGGCCGGCTGCGACGAGCGGCTGTCGCCGGAGCGCACCCTGCTCGGCGACGGCCAGTGGCGCTGGCTGGAGGAGGGGCTGCGCGGCTCGCCCGCCCGCTGGAACCTGCTCGGCCAGCAGATCCTCATGACCCACCGCGACTACCGGACGGGCCCCGGCCGTGAGGTGAACCTGGACTCCTGGGACGGCTACGCCCCCGAGCGCACCCGCCTGCTGACCTCGCTCGCCCGCACGTCCAACCCGGTCGTCCTGACCGGTGACGCCCACATGCACCATCTGGCCGACCTCAAGACCGACTTCGACGACCCCGACTCGCCCGTCGTCGCCCGCGAACTCGTCACGACCTCGATCGCCAGCGACGGCGACGGCTACCGCGACTCCGCGTGGATCGCCGAGTCGCTGGCCGAGAACCCGCACATCGCCTACATCGACCAGCGGCGCGGCTACATCATGGCCCGCCTCACCCGCGACGGCCTCGACGCCGACTTCCGCACGCTCGACCGGGTCTCGCGCCGGGGGGCCCGCGCCCGTACCTCTCATCAGGTCACGATCCCGGCGGACCCCGGCGCCTGAACGTCCGCTGTCAACGCCCCGAACCGTGGGAAAACGGGAGAAAGGGACGGTATACCTGGGTGACATGGACGGTCCCCCAGCCACGGTCACCCCCACCCCCAGGGCCGGCGTCGCGCGCCCGCCGCGGGGATGAGGCGGCACCTGGCCCGCGCCCCGCTGTGGCTGCGGCTCGTCTCCGTCACGCTGCTCCTGGTCACGGTGGCCGTCACGGCGACGGGACTGTTCGCGGTCCGGCTGCTGCGCGGCTACCTGGTCGAGCGGGTGGACCACCAGCTGCGCGCGGCCGGAGGCGCGTGGCGGGCGATGCCGCCGGCGCCCGACCCGCAGCCGCAGGTACGGCCGCAGCGCTTCTACGGACTGTTCCACCAGGTGCTCGTCGACCCCGGCGGCACGGTCACGCGCACGCTCGCCGAGTCGACCGAGAGCCACCTGCCCGACCTGCCGCCGCTCACCACGACCGAGGTCGCCCGCCGCTCGGGCCGGCCGTTCACCGTCGAGTCCCGCAGCGCCGGCGGCCCGAGCTGGCGGGTGGTGGCCGTGCCCCGGCGCGACGGCGGCGCCCGGGTGATCGCGATCAGCCTGGGCGACGTGGACGCCACCGTCTCGCAGCTCGGCGTCATCGTCGCGGCGGGCGGCGGCGGGACGCTGCTGGTGCTCGGGTTCGCCTGCCACTGGCTGGTGCGCCGCAGCCTGCGCCCGCTCGGCGAGATCGAGCGTACGGCCGGCGACATCGCGGGCGGCGACCTGTCGCGCCGGGTGCCGCAGTGGGCCGGCACCACCGAGGTCGGCAAGCTCGGCCGGGCGCTCAACGGCATGCTCGGCCAGATCGAGCGCGCCGCCCGCGAGCGCGAGGCCGCCGCCGAGGTGTTCGAGCGCTTCTACCGCGCCGACCCGGCGCGCAGCAGCGGCGGCTCCGGGCTGGGCCTGGCGATCGCGGCCACGCTGGTGGAGGCGCACGGCGGCACGATCACGGCGGCGGGGGAGCCGGGCAAGGGCGCCGTCTTCACGGTCACGCTGCCCCACCGGCCGGACCGGCAGCCCGGGTCTCAGCCGATCGCGTAACCGTACAGGCCCTCGCCGGAGCCCAGCTCGCGCGCCCGGCCCGGGCGCAGGCCGCGCTCGCGCGCGCCCGGCACGTACGTCACCACGCCCCGGTCGGGCGCGGCCACCACCAGCCCGTCCAGCGGCGGGCGATCGGACAGGGCGCGCAGCCCGCCGGTGGCCGGCAGCGCCGACACCGACCAGCCCTTCCCCTTGATCAGCACGTCGCCGTGCCGGGCGAGGCCCCCGCGTGGCCCCCCGGCCAGCACCTGCACCGCGTTCTCGCCCGGCACGCCGACGGCCAGCTCGTCGTCCCCGTCGCCGTCGAAGTCCCCGGCAGCCAGCGACGCGCCGAACCGGTCGAAGTAGCGCGGCGTGCCCTTGAGCAGCGTCTGCGTCCACATCTCCGACCTGGCGCCCCGCAGCCCGGCGCGCGTCCCGTACAGCACGTGCAGCGCGCCGTCGCCGTAGTCCATCGCCCGCTGGTTCGCCGTCAGCCCCTCGCCCGGCACGCCCACCGCCAGGTCGGCGCGGCCGTCGGCGTCGAAGTCGCCGGTCGCCAGCGCCGCCCCGAACCCGTCCCACTTCTCCGCGCTCCCCTTGATCCCCGGCGAGCTCTGCGTGATCCGCAGCGCCCGCTGCCGCCGCACGTCCAGCACCGTCACCGACCCCTGCCCGTCCCGGGTCACGCTGTCGGACGGCGCGCCGGCCACCAGCTCGTCGCGGCCGTCGCCGTCGAAGTCGCCCGTCGCCAGCGACTCGCCCCACTGGTCGGTCGCGCGCGCCGCCTGCCGCACCCACCCCGTCCGCTGACTGATCAGGTACGGCTTGCGGCCCTTCATCCAGTACACGGTGACGCCGCCCCCGCCACGCAGGCCCGGAGCGCCCACCGCCAGCTCGTCGCGCCCGTCCCCGTCCAGGTCCCCGGCGGCCAGCGACGCCCCGAACCGGTCGCTCGACGGCCGGGCCGGGGCCAGCTCCTCGCCGGGCCGCAGCCCGCCGGGGGAGCCGTGATAGAGCTGCACGACGCCGTTGCCGTCGGCGCCGGGCACCCGCTCGCCCGCGAACTCCTCCGACACCCCCACCGCCAGGTCCGCGCACCCGTCGCCGTCGAAGTCGCCCGTCGCCAGCGCCGACCCGAACGCGTCACCCGGCTCCGCGCCGTCCTGGACGAGCTTCACCCGCTCGCCCGACCCGTACAGGATCGTCACGGAACCGGCCCTGCGGTCGTCGTACGGGGCCGCCACCGCCACGTCCGGGCGGCCGTCGGCGTCGAAGTCCGACGGCGTCCCGGAACACCGCGCCACCTGGGCGGGGGCCGTACCGGCGGCGAGGGGGAGGAGCAGGCAGGCGGCCAGCAGAGCGTTCATACCTCTAGGAATGTCCGCACCAGCCGAACCCGGTCTTAACTCCACGGGAACGTGCCAGGATAGGCATGTGGACATCGACCTCGCCGATCTCGACTTCTGGCGCAAGCCGCTCAAAGAACGACACGAGGCGTTCGCCCGGCTCCGCGATCTGGACCGGCCGGTGTTCTTCCCGGAGAAGAAGGTGCCGTTCCTGCGGTCCGGCAAGGGCTTCTACGCCCTGGTGCGCCACGCCGACGTGGTCGAGGCCAGCCGCAACGCCAAGCTGTTCTCCAGCGAGCCGGCCGTGACCAACCCCGAGCCGCCCGGCTGGGTCAAGCAGGTGTTCGGCGAGTCCATGGTCAACATGGACGACCCCCGGCACGCCCGGCTGCGCCGCATCGTCACCCGGTCGTTCAGCCCGCGCATGCTCGCCGGGCTGCAGTCCGGCATCGAGGCCGCGTGCGCCCGCATCGTCGACGACGCCGTCAAGGAGGGGCCGCGCGACTTCGTCTCCCAGATCGCCGCCCGGCTCCCCATTCACGTCATCTGCGACATGCTCGACATCCCCGCCGAGCTGCGGGCCAAGGTCCACCAGCACGTCGACGTGTCCACCGCCTACACCGGCGTCCGGCCCAGCCTGGCCCGCAGCGTCCAGCTCGCCGGGCAGAACATGCTGGCCCTGCTCGCCCTCCAGCGCATGGTGATCAAGCTCGGGCACGAGCGCGCCGCCGACCCCAAGGGCGACCTGATCTCCCTGCTCGTCACCGCCAACCCCGACGGCGAGAAGCTCACCGACCGCGAGCTCGGCTCGTTCTTCGCGCTGCTGCTCGTGGCCGGCAACGAGACCGCACGCAACACCATGGCCCACGGCATCAAGCTCCTCACCGACAACCCGGCCCAGCGCGAGCTGCTGATGAGTGACTTCGACGCGCACATCGCCGGCGCCGTCGAGGAGATGGTCCGCTACGTCTCACCGATCATGCAGTTCCGCCGCACCGTCACCGAGGACTGCGCGCTGCGCGACCTGGAGCTGAAGAAGGGCGACAAGGTCGTGCTCTTCTACGGCTCCGCCAACCGGGACGAGTCGGTCTTCCCGGATGCCGACCGGTTCGACATCACCCGCGACACCAAGCCGCACGTCGGCTTCGGCGGCCCCGGCCCGCACTTCTGCCTCGGCGCCAACCTGGCCCGCCAGGAGATGCGCACGATGTTCCGCGAGCTGCTGACCCGGCTGCCGGAGATCCGCTCCGTCGGCGAGCCCGAGCTGCTGGTGTCCAACTTCGACAACAGCGTCCGCAGGCAGGCGTTCACGTTCTGAGCACGTTCTCCCGGATCGAGACCGCGGTGATCAGCGCGGCCACCGCCATCATCCCCGCGCTGATCAGCATCGCCTGCCGGAACCCGGCGTCGAACACCGGCGCGTTCTGGAACGCGTCGCCGACCAGGCCCACCAGCGGCGGCACCGCCGCCACCGCGAGCAGCCCGCCGGTGCGCGCCACCGCGTTGTTGATCCCGCTCGCCGTGCCCGCGTAGCGGTCGTCGACCGTGGCCAGCACGGTCGCCGTCAGCGGCGCCACCGCCGCCGACAGGCCGAGCCCGAACACGGTGACCGCCGGCAGCACCTGAAGCACGTACGAGGCCCCGGGGCCGATCGTGCTCATCCACACGAACCCCACGCCCGCCAGCGCGATGCCGCACGTCATCGGCAGCCGCGGCCCGACGCGCTTGGCCAGGTCGCCCGCCCGCGGCGACAGCACCAGCATCAGCACCGTGACCGGCAGCAGCGCCGAGGCCGCCGCCACCGGAGTGAACCCCGACACCACGATGAGCTGCACCGCCAGCAGGAAGAACACCACACCCATCGCGCCGTACATGATCAGCGTCACGACGTTCACCGCGCTGAACACCCGGCTGCGGAACAGCCTCACCGGTACCAGCGCGTCAGGCGACCTGCGCCGCTCCAGCCACACGAACGCCACGCCCAGCGCCACGCCCGCGCCCAGCACCACCGGCGCGCCCAGCTCGATCAGCCCGTACGTGATCCCCGCCAGCGCGAGCGCGGCCAGCGCCGCCCCCAGCACGTCGAAACGGCCCGTGGCGGACTCGTCGCGGCTCTCGGGCACGTGCCGCGCCGTCACCAGCACCACCAGCGCCGCGAACGGCAGATTGATCAGGAACGCCCACCGCCAGCCCACGGTCTGCACCATCAGCCCGCCCAGCAGCGGCCCCACCGCGCTCGCCACCCCGCCGAGCCCCGACCAGACGCCGATCGCGCGCGGCCGGTCGGCGCGGTCGAACGACGCCTGGATGATCGCCAGCGAGCCCGGCGTGAGCAGCGCCCCGCCCACCCCCTGCAACGCGCGGGCCGCCACCAGGAACTCGATGTTCGGCGCCAGCCCGCACAGCGCCGACGCCCACGCGAACCAGACCGTGCCGACGAGGAACACCCGCCGCCGGCCGTAACGGTCGCCCAGCGAGCCGCCCAGCAGGATCAGCCCCGCCAGCGTCAGCGTGTAGGCGTTGACCGTCCACTGCAGCCCCGCCATGCCCGTGCGCAGCTCCGCGCCCAGATACGGCAGCGCCACGTTGACCACCGTGCTGTCGAGCATCGCCAGGCCCGAGCCGAGCACCGTGGCGGCGAGCACCCAGCGGCCCTGCGCCGACCTGATCGCCAGATGGCTCATCGCGAGGCCGCGAGCGCGCGCAGCACGAACCCGGAGACCACCTCGGCCGCCTGGTCCACCGTGACCGCGCCGCTGATCAGCGGAACCCGCTCGGCGCCGACCACCGCGAGGATCATGCGGCTCGTCGCCGCCCGGTCGGCCACCTGGAAGTCACCCGAGGCGACGCCGCCGTCAAGGATGTCCAGCAGCACCCGCTGCATCGGCGCCACGTGCTCGGCCAGCCGCTGGTAGGCGTCCGGCCCCAGCGCCGCGCCCAGATCGGCCGCCCCCGGATGCGGGTGCGCCAGCAGCCCCTCGAGCTGCAGCCGCACGAACGCCCGCAGCCGGTCGGCCGGCGAGGCGTCCTCCGGCAGGCCGCGCTCGTAGCTGTCGATGAAGTAACTCGTCACCCGCTCGGCGAACGCCAGCAGCAGCGCCGCCTTGTCCGGGTAGTAGTTGTAGAGCACGGTGCGGGTGATGCCGGCCTCGCCCGCCACGTCCGTCATCGAGATGGCGTCGATGCCCTGCACCCTCGACAGGCGCGAGACGGCCTGCAGGATCCGGTCGCGCGTCTGGGCACGGTGCTCGCCGATGGTGGCGGCGGAGATGCGGGGCATAGGGCCATCGTAGGCTTTCGCTCAGGCGGCGGCCCGTAGCGTGTGCATGAGTTCGGCCAGGACCTCGGTGTTGAGCTGGTACGCCAGCCGCACCTCGCGGATGATCCGCTGCCGCTCCCGCTCGTCGAGCTCCAGCGCGTCCAGCCGCGCCCGATACTCGTCCTTGAACCGGGGCAGGCTGCCCACCTCGTCGAACACGTAGAAGTCGGCACCCCCGCCGCCCCTGCGGTAGCCGTAGATCTTCTCCAGCTCCATCCGGATGAACTGCCCGCCGGACAGGTCGCCGAGATAGCGGGTGTAGTGGTGGGCGATGTAGCCGCCCGGCCAGTCGGCCACCTGCTCGATCCGCGCGACCAGCGTCCGCGTCGCCTTCGACGGCGCGATCCGCTCCCGCCAGCCCGGCCCGTACACCGTCGCCAGATCCCGCTCCAGCGCCGCCTCCCGGTAGAGCTCCGGGAAGACGAACCGGCCCGCCACCGGGTGCCCGCTCAGCCCGCGCGACACCGAGTCGAGGGCGACGTAGGCGAAGTAGTGCTGGGCGACCATCTCGCCGTACTCGGGCTCGCTCAGGCGGCCGCCCATCAGCTCCTTGAGATAGCTCTCCCCCTCGGCCGACTCGTGGTCGCCCCAGGTGGCGGCTCTCAGGGTCTCGGAGAACGAGGTCACGGCTCACCCCAACATGTGCACGGCTCTTTCATGACACAGTGTCACAAACCTTGGGTGTGGCGGTCAAGTGGATGACGACACCATGTCACCAACCTTACGTACCCACCGTCACCACCCCCGACCCCCACCCAATACCCCCACCACCCCAACCCCCCACCTACA
>NZ_JAHKRO010000101.1 GCF_019396325.1 Nonomuraea ceibae | reverse complement strand
GGCGGGGGGTCGGAGGGGAGGGGGTGGGGGGTGTGCCGTGGAGGAGGTGGAGGTGCAGGGCGCGGAGGTCGGGGCCGGGGTCGGTGCCGAGTTCGGCGGCCAGCAGGCGGCGGTAGGTCTCGAAGGCGGCCAGGGCTTCGGCCTGCCTGCCGTGGGCGGCGAGTGTGCGGAGGTGGAGGGCGCGCAGGCGCTCGCGCAGGGGGTGGGCGGCGGTGAGCTGCTCCAGCTCGGCCACGCCGCCCGGCGGCCGGTGCCCGGTGGCGAGCTCGGCCTCGATGCGGTCCTCCAGCGCGCCGAGCCGCAGCTCCTCCAGGCGTACGGCGGCCGAGGCGGCGAAGGGGAGGGCGGCGGCGTCGGCCAGCGGTTCGCCCCGCCACAGCGCCAGCGCGCCGGCGAGCGCGGGCAGGGCGGCGTCCGGGCGGCCCTGGCGCAGCGCCCGGTGCCCCTGGGCGGCGAGCCGTTCGAAGCGGGTCACGTCCACGCTGTCGCCGGGCAGGTCGAGCCGGTACCCGGCGGGTTCGGAGCGCAGGGCGTCGCGGCCGGGCAGGGCGCGGCGCAGCCGGGACACGAGCGAGTGCAGGGCCGGGGCCGGGTTGGCGGGGCCGCCGTCGGGCCACAGCGCCTCGGCCAGGGCGCGTGAGGTCACCATGCCGCCCGGGTCCAGGGCCAGCCGGATGAGCAGCGCCCGCAGCCGGAACCCGCCGACGTCGACCGGCCCCCCGTCCGCCACCACCTCCAGTGGCCCGAGCACCCCGATGCGCATGGCCCCACTCTGCCACGCCACGCCGGCCCCGGCGGGCGGCAGCCGGACCGGGAGGCGGCTGTCTCGGCGGGGCGCTAGTTCGGTGGGTCGAAGCGGCCGTCGACGGCGGTCCAGCCGCCGTCGACGTGGAGCACGGAGCCGGTGACGAAACTGGCCGCGTCGCTCGCCAGGTAGACGACCGCGCCGGCCATCTCCTCCGCCGTGGCCCACCGGCCCAGCGCGCTCTTGGCCGCGTAGGCGTCGTACCAGGCGGGGTTGTCCTTGATCTGCCTGGTCAGCGGCGTCTCGACGACGCCGGGCGCGATCGCGTTGACCCGCACCCCGGACGGCCCGAACTCGGCGGCGGCGGTGCGCAGGAGCTGCACCAGCCCGGCCTTGGTGGCCGAGTAGACGCCCTGGCCGGGTTCGGTCACGGAGGCGCGGATCGACGCGAAGCCGATGATGGAGCCGCGGCCCCGTTCGACCATGCCCGCGCCGAAGGCCCGGATCACCTCGAACGAGGCGCGCAGGTTCAGGTCGACGACCCGGTCGAACTCCTCGCCGGTGTAGTCGAGCAGCCGCTTGCGCACGTTCGTGGCGGCGGTGAACACGAGCACGTCGACGGGGTGTTCGGCCGCGGCGGCGGCGCGCAGCTCGCCGGTGTCGAGCACGTCGAGCAGCCGGGCGGCGCCACCGCAGCGCTCGGCGGTGGCGGTGGCGGCGGCCAGGTCGCGGTCGGCGCACACGACGTCGGCGCCGTGTGCGGCCAGCGCGAGCGCCGACTCCCTGCCGATGCCGCTGCCGGCTCCGATGACCACCGCACGCCGCCCGTCCAGGCGGAACAACCGCTCGTATGCCATGGAGGCACCCTAACGACTGGTCTGACCAGTGCACCAGGCCGGGTGGTTCAGGACCGGCGCGCCTCCCATTCCTCGCGGGTGATCTCGTACTCGACCTCGCCCTGGTCGGAGCCGTCGATCACGTCCGGCCAGTCCTGGAAGAACGTGCGCACGAAGCGCAGCCCGCACTTCTCCATGACGCGCCGCGAGCCGCGGTTGACCGTCATCGTCTCGGCGTACACGCGCCGGGCGCCGAGGGCGAAGGCGCGGTCGATGAGCGCCAGCGAGCCCTCGGTCGCGTAGCCCTTGCCCCAGGCCGCCTTGTGCAGCCGGTAGCCCAGCTCAGGCCCCTCGGCGGGGCCGTTCAGGAGGAACCAGCCGATGAACGTCTCCCCGTCGAACGCGGCGTAGAAGCCCCCGGCGGCGAACCTCGGCAGCGTCTCCCCGGTGATCACCTCGCGGGGGACCGGCTTGCCGCCGTTGAGGTAGCGCATCACCTCGGGGTCGTTGTGCAGGTCGTACAGGAGGTCGGCGTCGGCCTCGGTCTCGGTGAAGCGGCGCAGGGCCAGGCGGTCGGTCCGCAGGTAGAAGTCCACCCGCACACGCATACCACCCGGCTCCGGCGCGGTTCGACAGGTTTTCCGGTCCGGCCGGCGGTCACTTCGACAGGTAGAGGGTCTTCCAGGTGCCCGCGTACAGGCAGGTGAGGGAGGGCTTGGCGGCCTTGGGCTCGGCGCAGACCTTGAGCTCGACCTGGTAGACGTCCCCGTGGCTGATCGTGAAGTGCTTCGGGGTGCGGTAGGAGCAGTCGCGGGCCCAGCGGTGCCGGAACGGCAGCTCGCCGCCCGAGCGGTAGGTGATGCGGAAGACCGCCCACCCGCACGCGGCGCCGCGCGTGTTGTCGCGCACGGTGCCGCTGATCCGGACGGCGTCGGCGGTCGGCAGGTCGGCGTGGTCCTCCCCGGTGGCGGTCAGCGTGCCGGCCGCGACGGCGCGCTTCCCGGGAGCCTGGTACGGGCCCCACGACCCGGCGGAGGGGGCGGCGTGCGCGGCGGGGGCGAGGGCGGCGACGGTGATGGTGGCGGTGGCGGCGACTGCGAGACCGGCGAGGGCGCGGGAGAGGCTCATCGGAGGACCGTCCTTCCTGGTGGATGGCCTCACTGTGCGATGCGGCGGTTTCAACCGGCTTGCCGGTGAATGACCGGCGATTTCAACCGGCTTGCCGCACTCCGCCCCTCCTCGGAAAGCCGGGATGTCCCCGCGACCATACGACAGATTCACCTTATGTCTTAACAAACGTTGACTTTTTGTTCATCTCCCGGATAGAAAGCTGTCACTGATCGGCAAGGAAGACGGGAGTCCGGCGGCACCATGATCGGGGAGATCGAGCTGCTCAGCGTGGCCACCAGCCTGCCGGAGCCCGCGCTGGACCTGCACTACCTGCACTACCCGCTGGACGTCCCCGAGGGCGCGGGCGAGCTGGAGCTGGAGCTCGCCTACGACAAGGTCATGGACGTCGTCCAGATCTACGCGGTGCTCCTCGACCCCGCCGGAACGTTCCGGGGGCACGTGCAGTGTCCCGGCGGGCCGGGGCCGAGGCGGCTGGTGATCCGCGTCGGGCGGCACGACGCGACGCCGGGATGCGTCCCGGGCCCGGTCCCGCCCGGCCGGTGGACCGTACGCCTCGATCTCGACCGCCACAAGCGGGCCGCGCCGTACGAGCTGACCGTGCGCGCCCGCCCGGCCGGGGAGCCGGCGACGGCGGCGGCGCGGGCCGTGCCGCGCGAGCGTCCCGCGCCGGGGGAGGTCACGCGCGGCGGCGCCGGCTGGTACCGGGGCGAGCTGCACAGCCACTCCCACCACTCCGACGGCCGCAGGCCCGTCGCCGACCTGGTGCGGGCCGCCCGCGACGCCCGCCTGGACTTCCTGGCCGTCACCGACCACTTCACCTCCGCCCACTGGGACGACCTGGCGGCGCACGACGACGAGCTCGTGCTGCTGCGCTCGATGGAGCTCACCAGCCACCGCGGCCACGCCAACCTGCACGGCCTGTCGCGCTGGGTCGACACGTACGTGGACCGCCCCGAGCACACGATGACCCAGGTGGCCGCCGACGTGCACGAGCAGGGCGGGCTGCTCTGCGTCAACCACGCCTTCAGCGGCGACCAGGCGTGGCGGCGCTTCGACACCCCGTGGGACCGCGTCGACCTCATCGAGATCGCCCACCTCCAGCAGGGCGCCAACAACGACGCGCAGATCGGCCTGTGGGACCGGCTGCTCACGGCCGGGCACCGGGTGATCGGCGTCGCGGGCAGCGACTGCCACGACCCGCACGACCCGGCGCAGGCGCTCGGCCAGGTGGTGACCGTGGTGCACGCCGAGGAGGCGAGCCGGGCGGGGATCGTGGCGGGGCTGCGGGCCGGGCGGGTGGCCGTGTGGCGCGGCGCCGACCTCGACATGCGCGTGGACGGCGCGCCGATGGGGTCGAGCACCGGGCGCGGGCGGGTGCGCGTCGAGGTGGACGTGCGGGCGGACGAGCCGGTCGTGGTGTTCGTGCTGCGCGACGGGCTGATCATCGGCGTGGTCCCGGCCGGGGACCGGCCGGGGGAGTGGCAGCGGATCGCCGTCGAGGACGTGATCGACCGGCCCGGCTACTACCGGGCCGAGGCGCACGCCGACCCCGGCAGGCACGACCCCCGCTTCTGGGCCAGCTCGATGCGCGACCACAGCTCGCTGCGGGCCGCCGGCAACCCGGTATGGATCCGCTGAAACCCCCCTCAGATCAGGAGACACCACCATGCGGTACGGGATCATGCTCGGCGCGGTCACGCTGGCCCTGGCGGGCTGCTCGGGTGTGCTGACCAACAACGACGCGGGCGCCGGCCAGGGCGACGCGAACTCGCTCACGCTCTACTCCGTCAGCGGCCCCGAGGTCACGGACCCGATCCTGGCCGCGTTCAGGACCGCGCACCCCGACATCACCGTCAACAAGATCAGCCTGCCGGGCACCGGCGAGGCGTTCGCC
This sequence comes from Nonomuraea ceibae, assembly GCF_019396325.1. Taxonomy (GTDB): domain Bacteria; phylum Actinomycetota; class Actinomycetes; order Streptosporangiales; family Streptosporangiaceae; genus Nonomuraea; species Nonomuraea ceibae. The sequence goes on along the minus strand of NZ_JAHKRO010000101.1, from coordinate 29,306 downwards.
CGTGTCAGGGCGGAGAAGGACCGGCCGCTCGGCGACGTCATCTGGGGCGGCTCGTCCGAGCTGTACTCGGCCAACGCCGACCTGATCGCCCCCGTCGAGCTGCCCAACGACGCCGCCACCGTGGCCAAGGACCCCAACCATGTCTGGCACGCCACCGACCTGCTCTTCCAGGCGATCGCCGTGAACACCGACAAGTTCCCCGACGCGAGCAAGCACCCCAGGACGTTCGCCGACCTGGCCGAGCCGGACTACCCCGGCGGCGAGATCGCCTTCGCCACCCCCAAGTCGTCCGGCACCTCCTACAGCCTGCTCACCACCATGGTCACGCTGCACGACTGGGAGTACGTGACCCGGTTCGCGAAGAACGCCCGGCTGCTCGACGGCTCCACGGCCATGTTCAACATGGTCAAGGACGGCGAGGTCGGCACCTCGTTCATCAACGAGGACCTGGGCGCCAAGTGGATCGAGGCCGGGGCCAAGATCAAGCTGATCTACCCGTCCGACGGCGTGTCCAGCCAGATCGGCTCCGCCGGAGTCATCAAGGGCGCCAAGCACCTGGAGGCGGCCAAGACGTTCGTGGACTTCCTGATGTCGAAGGAGGCCCAGCAGACGATGGTCGACCAGGTGCAGCGGCGCTCCTCCCGCGCCGACGTGTCCGCGCCGACCGGGCTGCCGCCGGTCGAGCAGCTCAAGCGGGCCGGCGTGGACGAGAAGTGGGCGGCCGGGCAGAAGGACGAGATCCTGGCCAAGTTCGACGACGCGGTCAAGAGCGCGGGCTGATGGCCGTCCGGTCCCGGTCCCGTTCCTCCCGGGCGAACTGGCGCGACCCGTGGCGGCTGGCCGGCCTCCTCGCCCTGCTCGTCCTGCTGATCTTCATCGTCTACCCGCAGCTGTGGATCGTCACGGCCGCGTTCACCTCCGACACGGGCGAGTTCACGCTCGACCGGTTCGCCGCGTTCGCCGCCGACGACCGGTTCACCGCGCCGCTGGTGCACAGCGTCGTCGTCAGCCTCGCCGTCGCGGCGGGCGCCGCGCTGGTGGCGGTGCCGCTCGCGTTCGTCATGGCCCGCTACCGGGTGCCCGGCCGGGAGGCCGTGCTCACGCTGCTGACGATGGCGACGACCTCGCCGCCGTTCCTCGGCGCGTACGCGTGGCTGCTGCTGCTCGGCAGCGGCGGCATCGTCACCAAGGCGGCCCGCGAGGCGGGGGTGCCGCTGCCGTTCGACTCGATCCTCGGCGTCGGCGGCATCATCTGGGTGGGCGTGTGGTTCACGTTCGCGCTGATCTTCCTCATGGTGTACGACGCGTTCCGGGCGGTCGACCCGGCGCTGGAGGAGGCCGCGCTGTCGGTCGGGTCCACGCCGTGGCGGGCGCACTGGAAGGTGACGCTGCCGCTGGCGGTGCCCGCGATCGTCACCGGCTGCTACCTGGCCGGGATGCGGATCTTCGCCGACTTCGGCACGCCCATGCTCATCGGCGGCGGCTACCAGATGCTGCCCGTCGTGGTCTACCAGAACTTCATGTCCGAGGTGGCCGCCAGCCCCGGCGTCGCCGCCACGGCCAGCATCGTGATGGTGCTCGTCTCCGGGCTCGCCCTGGTCGCGCAGCGGCGGATCGTCGCGCGGCGCTCGTTCGCCGTGACCGGCGGCCGGGAGCAGCCGCTGCGCGAGCTGCGCGGCCTGCCCAGAGCGCTGACGCTGGGCGGGATCTGGACGGCGCTGCTGCTCGGGTTCGTGCCGCACCTCGTGGTCGTCCTCACCAGCTTCCTGCGCTGGCAGTCGGGCATCCTGCAGTGGGAGCCGACGCTGGACAACTACCGGCGGCTGTTCGAGGAGTCGCTGCAGCCGATCGTGCTCAGCTTCGTCTTCGCCGGCATCGCCTGCCTGCTCGCGCTGGTCACGGGCGTGGTCGTGGCCTACATCGTGGCCCGCAAGCGCTTCCGGATCTCCGGCCCGCTGCTGAACAACCTCGTCATGGTCCCGTACATCCTGCCGGGCACGGTGTTCGCCATCGGGTTCATCCTGGCGTTCAACCATCTGCCGGTCATCCTCACCGGCACCGCGCTGATCATCGTGGTCGCCTACTTCATCCGGCGGCTCCCGTACGTGATGAAGTCCATCGAGACCGCGCTCGCCCAGGTGCACCCGTCGCTGGAGGAGGCCGCGATGAGCGTCGGCGCGCCGCCCAGGCGCAGCTTCCGCGACGTCGTCGTGCCGATCATCAGGCCCGCCGTCATCTCCGGCGGCACCGTCGGCTTCCTGCAGATGATCACCGAGCTGTCGGCCACCGTCATGCTGTACGCGGTGCCGTGGGTCACCATGACCGTGGTCATCTTCACCAACGCCATGCAGCCCGGCAGCCCGTTCGGCGTCGCCTCGGCCATGACCACCGTGCTGCTCGTGTCCGTCTACGTCCCCCTCTACCTGCTGCGCCGCCGCTACAACATCCGGAGCATCTGATGGACATCAGCATCGAGGGCGTCTCCAAGTCCTTCGGCGAGACCACCGCCCTGGAGTCGGTCGACCTGCGGGTGCCGTCGGGGCGGCTGGTCACGTTGCTCGGCGCGTCCGGCTGCGGCAAGACGACGCTGCTGCGCATCGTCGCCGGGTTCGAGACGGCCGACACCGGCAGCGTCCGGTTCGGCGAGCGCGACCTGGCCCGGGTGCCGGTGTGGAAGCGCCGCATCGGGTTCGTCTTCCAGAGCTACGCGCTGTGGCCGCACATGACCGTCGCCGAGAACGTCGCGTACGGGCTGCGCCTGCGCAAGCTGCCCAAGCAGGAGATCGCCGCCAAGGTGGCGGCCGGGCTGGCCATGGTCGGGCTGACCGGCCGCGAGCAGCGCAGGCCTGGCCAGCTCTCCGGCGGCCAGCAGCAGCGCGTCGCCCTGGCCCGCGCGCTCGCCCTGGAGCCCGACGTGCTGCTCATGGACGAGCCGCTGTCCAACCTGGACGCCAAGCTGCGGATCGAGATGCGCCGCGAGATCCGCCGCATCCAGCAGGAGACCGGCATCACCGCCGTCTACGTCACCCACGACCAGGACGAGGCGCTGGAGATCTCCGACCTGGTCGCCGTCATGAACGGCGGCCGCGTCGAGCAGATCGGCGCCCCCGAGGACGTCTACGACCGGCCGGAGACCACGTTCGTCGCCTCGTTCGTCGGCACCGTCACCCTGCTGAAGGGCGAGGTCACCGCCGACGGCGGGCTCGCGCTCGGCGGCGGCGCCACCGTCGCGCTCGGCCGGCCGCCCGGCCCGCCCGGCGCCGTCGTGAACGTCGCCCTGCGCCCCGAGGACCTGCGCCTCGTCGACGCCGGCGCCCAGTTCACCGGCACCGTGGTGCGCAGCAGCTTCCAGGGGTCCGGCCGCGAGTCCGTCGCCGAGCTGCCCGGCGGCGAGCACGTCACGTTCGAGCACCGCCGGCCGCTCGCCACCGGCGCCACCGTCGGGCTGGTGGCCGACCGCTTCACCGTCGTCGAACGCGACACGGGCCTCGCCTGAGCCCCGGACCGGCGGGTACAAAGGATCACATGACCGCACTCGGCGCCGTGTTCCGGCCCCAGCTCCCGCCCGAACGCCTCCGCGAGGTCGCCCAGGCCGCCGACGACGCCGGGCTGGAGCAGCTGTGGCTGTGGGAGGACTGCTTCTTCGAGGGCGGCGTCTCCACCGCCTCCGCCGCGCTCGCCTGGACCCGCAGGCTGCGCGTCGGCGTCGGGCTGCTGCCCGTCCCGCTGCGCAACGCCGCGCTGGCCGCGATGGAGGCCGCCGCGCTGCACCGGATGTTCCCCGGCCGGGCCGTCGTCGCCCTCGGCCACGGCGTGCAGACCTGGATGGGGCAGACCGGGGCGCGCGTGGAGTCGCCGCTCACGCTGCTGCGCGAGCACCTGGCGGCCACCCGGGCGCTGCTGCGCGGCGAGCGCGTCACCACGCAGGGGCGTTACGTGCGGCTCGACGACGTCGCCCTCGTGTGGCCGCCCGCCTCGCCGCCGCCGGTGCTCGCCGGCGCCACCGGGCCGCGCACCCTGCGCCTGTCGGGAGAGGCCGCCGACGGCACCGTCATCGTCGCCGGCACCGCCCCGGACGACGTACGGCGGGCGCGCCGGCTCATCGACGAGGGGCGGGAGGCGGCCGGGCGTGACGACCGGCACGAGCTCGTCTGCTACCTGCACGCCGCCACCGGCCCCGACGGGCCCGCCCGGCTCGAGGCCGAGACCGCCCTCGGCGGCAGGCCGGAGTACGGCGCCGCCGGGCCGGCCGCGGCGATCGCCGAGGCCGCCGCGCGGCTGGCCGAGGCCGGGGCCGACACCGTGATCCTGCAGCCCACCGGTGACGAGCCCGACCCGGCGGGCTTCGTCCGCTTCACCGCGGAAGAGGTGCGGCCCCTCCTCACCTGACCGAACGCCGTACCGGGACTCGTGGCGGCGTCAGGGGGCCCAGGCGGTGGCCTTCAGGACGGCGGCGGCCACGGCGGCGGGCGGGTCGTCCGCCACCTGCACCGTGACGTCGTCGACCTCGGCCGCGTCCAGGATGTCGTCGAGCTCGCCCGCGCGGGCCAGGTGCCAGCGCAGCCGCGCCTCGTCGCCGTCGTGCCGCCGGACCAGCCGCCGCCGGAGCGTGGCGGGCTCGACGCGCAGCCGGCACACGGTCAGGTCGACGCCGAGCGCCTCCCGGTAGCGTCCCCGCTCCTCCAGGCTCTCGATGACGCCCGCGAGGACCAGCCGCACGGCCCCCGCCTCCAGGTAGTTGCGGGCGACGCTGCGCAGGTTGCGCACGGTCATCGCCGAGTTGAACGGGTCGCCGGGCGGCGACGGCCAGGAGCGGCGCAGCCAGTCGAGGTCGAGCACGGCGCCGGGGACGCGGGCGTCGGCGAGCAGGTCGCCGAGCGCGTCAGCCACCGTGGTCTTGCCAGCGCCGACAGTGCCCGTGATCAGGAGGGCGCGGGCTGGGGACATGCGGCCATTCTGGCAGAGACCCCGTCCGGCCGGTCCGCGCCCCCGGCGGCCGGCTCACCTCCCGCCGCGCCGCACGTACACGGGCTCACCCACGTCGACCAGGCGATACAGCTTGTCGGCGGTGTCCATCGGCACCCGCACGCAGCCGTGGGAGGCGGGCCGCAGCGGCACCTTCGTCGACCCGTGCATCGCCACCCCGCCGACGAAGTACAGCGAGTTGTACATCGACCCGAGCGGCCCCGTCGTCCATCCCGGGGCCCGCTTGGTCACCCGGAAGTCACCCTCCGGGGTGCGCGCGATCCGGCAGCGGCCGCCCTCGCAGAACTGCACCCCGGCGCCGCTCGACATGTGGGAAACCAGCACCGGCCGCCGGTCGCGGTAAACGGCGAGAAGCTGGCGGCGCAGGTCGATCTCGACCCGGTCGCGGGGGCCGCCCGGCACCAGCGGGCGCATTCTCCGGGGACGTTCCAGGGCGCGCAGCACCTTGGCGTCGGCCACGTTGCGCGGGCGCATTCCCTGGCTCTTCTGGAACCCCCACACCGCGGCCCGGGTGGATTCGTCGAAGACCCCGTCGGCCTGTCCCCAGAAATAGCCGCCGGCCCGCAGCCGCCGCTGCATCTGCTTCACGGCGGGGCCCCGGTCGCCGGGCCGCAGCACGCCCGCCGGAGCGGCGGGATCGGCGGCCGCGCGGGCGGCGGGCGCGAGCGCCGCGGGTGCGGGGACTGCGGGAGCGAGGGGCAGTCCCAGGCCCACCGCGAGAACCAAGACGTTGATCATACGCCACTTCGTTTCCCTGTTCGGTGCATGCGCACCCCGGCGAAATGCCTTTTTCCGTAAAGGGCTGCGAGCCATTGTTGTCCCGCTAAATCCGGACAAATTGAATTTCGCTCTCACGCCTCGCGGAAATGGCGATCCTTTGATCATCCATTGCTGTTCGACTGGGTAAGAGTGATCGGGAGTGCGGGTATGTCTGCGGCTGTCGCGGAGCGAGCGAGTCGGCGCCCCGCGTCCAGATCGATAAACCCATGAACGGAAACGATCGCCCATGAACACTGAGAGTCGAGCGCCGCGCGCGCTCAAGCGGGTCGCCACCCTGGCCCTCGCGACTGCTGCCGCCAGCGTCATGCTTCTCCCGGCGGCGCAGGCCGCCGGCGCCAGCACGGCTCAGGTGGCCGGCACCGCCGTCCAGGCGGGCGTGGTCACCGGTGCGCACGAGAAGCCCCTCCTGGGCTGCCGTCACCGCCGCTGCGGGCACGGCTGGGGCCACCGCTGGTGGGGTGGCTGGCGCCACAAGTGCCACCGTCACCACCACCACTGCCGGCGCGGCCCGAGGGGCCCCGAGGGCCCGCGCGGCCCGCAGGGACCGGCGGGTCCGCAGGGCCCCCAGGGCCCTCCCGGAAAGGTCATCCACAAGCCGGTGTGGCCCCACAAGCAGCACGAGCTGGAGCCGTGGTGGGCGCACAACGACCACGACCACGACCGCGACTGGAACCGCGGCTGGGACGACGGTAACGGCTGGTGGGAAGGCTGGCGCCACCACGACCGCAACCACGACGACGACTGACCGGCGGGCGCGCCCGCGCGCCCGCCCGGCCTGACCGCTGATGCCGCACCCGTGCCACGGGTGCGGCATCCGCGCGTTGACGGCCTGATGCGCCGCCGCCTGCCCGGCTCCGTGCTCACCGTGCGTAGCCTGGAGCTCCACGGCTTGACTACAAGTCAGGATATGTGGTCGTCTCGTCACTTCTATTCGTAACGGGATGACTTCGGGGGGTTTCGCGCCATGCCATGCCGGCACGCCGTGGGCCGCGTGCTCGCTTCCACGTCCATGGCGATCGCCGCTCTGGCGGCCACCCCTCACCCGGCCCCGGCACACGCCGACCCGGCCCGCCCAGCGGCCCAGCCTGCCCGGACGGAGGCCCAGACTCCCCGCGCCGGGACCGTGCCGCCGGTGCCCACGCCGGCCGGCACGCCGGTGCGGGTCGCGCTGGAGCCGTCGCCCGCCCTGGCCGACCCCGGCGACGGGCAGACCGGCCCGGAGGCCCCCGAGGTGACCACCCCGGCGGGCCCGGCGCTCGCCGACGCCGTCGAGGCCGAGGCCCGCGAGAGCGCCCGGGCGCCGGAGACGCACCCTCAGGCGGACGACGGGCCGGAGAACGACGGGCCGGGCGACGACGGGCCGGGCGACGACGGGCGGGAGAACGGCGGGCCGGTGTCGCCGCGGGACGTGCTGCCCGCCGCCGACGGGGCCGCGCCGCTGGCGTTGCAGACCCCCGTCGCCGGGCTGTTCGGCAAGCTGGCCAAGCAGGTTCCCAGCCTGACGTACCGGCTGTGCGTGGAGAGCGAGCGGGTGCCCGTCTCCTGCTCGGGCCCGCAGCCGCTGGCCAAGCCGGTGGCCGCGGACGTGACCGGCGACGACAGGGCCGACGTGGCGGCGTACCTGCTGCCCGAGGCCGAGCCGGGGAAGTCCGCCGTCGGGCTCGGCTTCACGGTCAGGCGGCTGCCCGGCCGCCCGGCCGCCAGGGCCCGGGTGTGGGCCGAGTACGACGGCCGCGTCTCCGTGGGCTTCGGCGGCCTGCTGTCCGGCACCGACCGGGGCACGTTCACCGTCGACCTGTCGGGCGGCCATGTGAAGGCGAGCGTGACCCGTACGGACCCGGGGGCGTCCGCCACGACGGTGGCGGGGCTGACCGGGAAGGCGCTGGTGAGCCTGCGTCAGACGCCCGCCACCGGCCGTCTCACGGTGGACGCGAGCCTGGGCTCGCCGCGCCTGGACGTGACCGCGTCGGCCCCGGCCCGGGTGGAGGCGCTCGCGGTCACCGGCCGCCGCGTGACCCGGGCGGTGCTCGACCGGATGCCGAGGAGCGCCCGGGTGACGCTGGAGGGCGGCGGGGCGCGCTTCACCGCGCCGAGCCGGATCGGCCGCGCCGAGCTGCACGACCACCACTACAGCGAGGGCCGGCTCACCCGGCTGGCGAGCGTCGAGCTGCGCGACGTGCCGCCGGTCCTGACCGCCCGGTACGCGACCGAGCGCGGCAGGCAGGTGCTGACGTTCGGCACCGGGCGCGGCCGGGCCGGGGCGGCGCGCGTCCGCTACTACGACCGCGCGGCGGGCCGCGCCGTGCTGCGCGCCGGGCTCACCGGCCTGCCCGCCCGGCTGCGCCTGGTGAACGACCCGGCCGCGCACCGGGTGCGGCTGACGGCGAGCTCGCCCGTGGGCCGGTTCGAGGCCGTGCTCCAGCGCGGCGGCGGCGCGCTCGCCACCCCGCGCGGCGGCCACGTCACCATGATCAAGGACGGCGCCGCGTTCGGCGTCTCGGCGCTGCTGACCAAGCTGTCGGCGTTCGACGTCACGTACGGGGCGCGGCCGCGGGCGCGGCTGGAGTCGGGCGGCGGCCGGCCGTTCACCGGCGCGGCGAGCGTCGACGGGGCGCACCGGGCCAGGCTGGAGCTGTCGAACACGCCGCACGAGGTGGAGGTCACGCTCGACCCGGCGGGCAAGGCCGTCTACCGGTCCGCCGGCACGATCGGCGAGGTGCGCGCCGCCTACGCCAACACCCGTTCCGCCCTCGCCGTCGACGTCACCGCGCGGGGCGTGCGCGGCGACGCCGGCGCGTCGTGGGAGCTGGGGGAGCGGTCGAGGGCGGCCGTCTCGGGGTCCGCGCCGCTGCGCGAGATCCGGCTGCGCGCCCGGCGCGGTGGCGACGACCTGAGCGCCACGGTGACCGGCCCCGGCAGGCGCGCCGAGCTCGTCGCCGACACCGCCGCCAGGACGCTCACCTGGACCTCCGGCGCGCCCGTCCGATCGGTGGACGCGCTCGCCCGCGTCACCGCCGGCGGCCGGAAGGTGCGGGCCGCCGCCCGGGTGACCGGCGTGCCGGCCCGCTTCGACGCCTCCTGGGACCCGCGCGGCTACCGCTTCCGCGGCCTGTCCGGGCCGGTCGGCTCGGCGGCGCTCGCGTTCACCAACCACGACGGCGCCAAGGTCCCGGCGGGGCCGCACCTGGCCGCCCACTACGACGAGGAGTCCGGCGACCTGGACGCCGCCGTGCGGGTCAAGGGGCTGCGCTCGGTCGCGTTCACGCCGTCGGACGGCGGGTTCGCCGCCGACGTCCGGGCCGCCCGGCAGACGCTCGCGCTGTCGGCCGACGTCACGCGCGGCGACGTGCGCGCCGGGCTGCTCGGCACCGCCGGGCCCGCGCCCGGGCGGCTCGCGGTCTCGGTGTCGGGCGGGCAGGTCACGTACTCGGGCACCCGCATGGACGTGCGCGCCCGCGCCTGGGCCGGCAAGACCGGGGCGCTGCGCGACCTGAAGGACGCGCCCGCGCTGGACGACGGCATCTCGCTCGTCGACGGCGGCTGCCGGCCGGGCACGCGGGGGTGCGCGCCGGGCGCGTTCTGCGCCGAACGGGGCTGCTTCGCCGTCCGGGCCCACCTGGACGTGGCCGGGCTGCCGGAGAAGGTGACGGTGGACCCGGCCAGGAGGACGTTCACCTTCGACGGCTACCGGCCGGGCGGCCGCGGCCTCGGGCTCTACCTGGCCGGGACGGTCCTGCCGCCCGCGCCGGTCAAGGTCGCCGCCCGGCTCACCGGGCTGCCGTCGCGGATCACCCGCATGTCCCTGGGCCCGTTCGGCGTGACGCCCGGCCCGCAGGGGAACGTCGTCGAGGCCGCCTACCGCGTCGAGCCGGCGGCCACGCTGGGCGCGCTCACCGCGCACGCCGAGGCCGGGGGCGCGCGCGGGCGGGTCGCCGTCGCGCCGGTGCCCGCCGCCGTGGCCGTCCACGGCACGTACGGGGCGCGGACCCGCGTCAGGGTGATCAACTCCGCGCCGGTCGAGCGGCTCAGCGCCCAGGTGACGGTCCCGGGAGCCGGGAGCGGGGAGCTGCGGTTCACCGACGTGCCCGCCCGGTTCGGCGTGGACGCCGACGCCTCGGCCACCGGGCTGCGCGTCCCGGCCGTCACGTACAAGGCCGAAGGAGGCCTGTCCACGCTCGACGGCCTGCTCCGCGTGGACGGCGGGCTGGCCGACCGGTCCGGGCGGCTCGGGCACGTGTCGCTCTCCGTCACCGACCTGGCCGCCGACACCACCGTCAGGCTCGGCCCCGACCTGTCGGTGGACCTGGTGTCGCGGCCGGTGCCCACCGGCCGGGTCGCGCTGCGCGCCGGGCTCACCGTCGACCCGGTCGCCCGCCAGCGGGTGCGCGCCGCCCAGGACGTCCCCTACACCGGCGGCTTCCTGTCCTACCAGGTGAACGGCGACTTCGCGCTCGGCCGCAGCTCCGTCGCCGACCTGTCGCTGGCCGTGCGGAAGGTGTCGCGGCTCACGGTGCGGCCGGGGCGGGTCCCGTTCGGGCTGAAGGCGCCGGCGGCGCTCGGCTACCTGACGCCCGGCTTCGAGGGCGCCTACGACCGGCTCACGCTGCGTGCCCGCGGCGTCGACCTGCGGCCGGACGTCACGCTGGGCGTCCGGCTCAGCCGGGAGGTCGGCGCGGACGTCTTCCGCGAGTCGGTGCGCCTGGGCGCGGCCAGGTCGCTCGCGCCGCGCCGCTACGACCAGCGGCTGCGCCGCATCTCCACCCGTCCGCAGATCGCGGCGGCCGGGATCCGGCTCGCCTGCCTGGCGGTCAGCGCCAAGCCGGGGTTCGCGGCGCGGGGGAAGGGCGACTCCATCACGCTGCGCGGTGCGGTCGGGCCGCAGATGGTGTCGTTCCTGGACCCCGGCGGCCAGACGCCCGACTACGCGGTCGACCTGCTCACCCACTTCATGTCGCCGTTCCCCGGCGCCGTGTGGAAGGTGGACGCGCGCGCCGGGGGCTGCCGGGCGTAGGCGGCGGTTCAGTCGAGCGGGTGGCCCAGGCGGATGAGGCGGCGCCCGCCGCGCTCGACGACCTCGCTCACCGTCCACACGCGCTCGGCCACCACCGTGCCGTCCATGGTCATGTAGCCGCCCACCCGCAGCACCGGGCGGCCGGTGTCGTCGAGGGTCAGCTCCGCGCGCGACTCGGAGTCGTCGCCGAAGCGCAGCAGCAGGTCGTCGAACTCGACCGGCGCGTCCAGGATCATGCCGGGGGCCAGCCGGGGGTCGGAGGTCTCGATGAGGTCCATCCGCCCGCACTACCCAGGAAAACGGGGGATAGCGGTTACCAGGGTCCATGCGATGAAATATCTCCGGACCCTCAACAAAGGCTGGAGTTTCGCAGTGCCCCTGTTCGATCTGCCGCTTGACCAGCTCCGTGACTACCGCCCGGAACGCGACGAGCCCGCCGACTTCGACGACTTCTGGGCCCGTACGCTGAGCGAGGCGCGCGAGTTCGCCCTGGACGCCGTCTACACCCCCTACGACGCTCCCTACGCCCACGTGGACGCGTTCGACGTCTCCTTCTCCGGCTGGGGCGGGCACCGGATCAACGGCTGGTTCCTGACGCCGCGCGGCGCCGACGGTCCGCTGCCCTGCGTCATGCACTACATCGGCTACAGCGGCGGGCGCGGCTTCCCGCACGACCACCTGCTGTGGCCGGCGGCCGGGTACGCGGTGTTCGTCATGGAGACGCGCGGCCACGGCGGCGCGAACTTCGCCAGCCCGGGCACCACCGCCGACCCGCACGGCAGCGCCAACGCGCAGGCCCCCGGCATGATGACGCGCGGGATCATGGACCCGGACGACTACTACTACCGGCGCGTGTTCACCGACGCGGTGCGGGCGGTCGACGCGGCGGCGGAGCACCCCGCCGTCGATCCCGGCCGGATCGTCGTCTCCGGCGGCAGCCAGGGCGGCGGCATCGCGCAGGCCACGGCCGCGCTGCACCCGGGGGTCCTGGCGGCGCTCGTCGACGTGCCGTTCCTGACGCACTTCCGCCGGGCCGTCGAGATCACCGACCGCGACCCGTACCAGGAGGTCGTGCGCTTCCTGGCGAGCCGGCGCGAGGTCGCCGACCAGGTGTTCCGCACGCTGTCGTACTTCGACGGGATGAACTTCGCCGCCCGCGGCCGGGTGCCGGCGCTGTACTCGGTGGCGCTGATGGACCAGACCTGCCCGCCCTCGACGGTGTTCGCGGGCTACAACCACTGGCAGGGCGCCAAGGAGATCACCGTCTGGCCGTGGAACGACCACGAGGGCGGCAGCGGCTACCAGCGTGAGGAGCAGCTCCGCTACCTGCACAAGCTGCTGTCCGCCTGACACGCCGCCGGTCCGGTACGGGCGCGTACCGGACCGGAAGCGTGTGTGGTCAGGCTGGGCGGTCGGTGACCAGGAACGACACCGCCCCCTGGTCGTCGGCGCCCGCGTCGAGTGACTTGTCCTCCAGCACCGTGGCGGCCACCGGGTCGAGGTAGACGCGGGCCCCCTCGGCCTCCACCACCTCGTCGGCCGGCTCCGGAGCCGTCGCCAGCGACAGGGTCAGCGAGTTCGCGCTGTCGCCCTGGGACGAGATGCGGATGCCGCTCTGGGCCGGCTGAGGCGCCGTCGCCGTCAGGTCGCGGATGGCCTGCGCTGCGTTGGCTGTCAGGGTGAGCACCAGGGCTCCTCCTCGTTTTCGACGTACATGAGTTGCCTGCCCTTCCCCCTTCCACCGGACCCAACCATCCGCGGCCGAAATCTTTACCGTTCGGTGCGCGCCGCCCGGCGCGGCATGGCGCGGCGGAGAACGCGAACACCTTATTACTGTTCGTGGTTGACATCTCGCTGACAGTGATTCGGGGGACCGTTCATGCGTATCCGATCTCTTGCCCTGCTGGTGGCGGCGGGGGCCGCCGCTGCCGCCGTGTCCGGCTGCGCCGACGCCAGGACCTCGGCGGGGCTGCAGTCGCCCGCCCCCTCGCCCACGGCGACGGGCACGGCCTCCCCGGGGGCGCTGTCCGACCAGGACCGGATCTGGATGAAGAAGATCCACCAGGGCAACCTGGCCGAGATCCAGGCCGGTGAGCTCGCGGCGGACAAGGCGACCGGGGCCAAGGTCAAGGAGGTGGGCGAGCTGCTGGTCAAGGACCACACCGCGCTGGACGAGCAGCTCACGGCCGCCGCCGGGAAGCTGGGCGTCAAGCTGCCGTCGAGCGCGACGAGCACGCAGAAGAAGGTCATCCAGGCGCTGGAGTCGGCCGCCAAGGCGGACTTCGACGAGGAGTTCCTCGCGGCGATGCGGGCCGAGCACCGCAAGGCCGTCGCCGAGACGCAGGTGGAGCTGAAGAAGGGCTCCTCGCCCGAGGTGAAGGCGATGGCCGAGGACGCGCTGCCCAAGCTGCAGCACCATCTGGACATGATCAAGGAGGCCGGGGCGGGGAACTGAATCCCGGGATCCGGCAAAACCTGCCCGTCAGGCGTGCGCTTATAGAAATGCGGGGTATTTGTCCGATTTGAGCCACCTGTCGGCCATGACATAGGCCGCGGGACGAACAATTCGGGGGAATCGTCGTGGCTATGCAAACAGAGATCCGCAGTCTGCTCGACTGCCATGTCATCGGCTCGGACGGCCAGCACATCGGCAAGGTGGGCCAGGTCTTCCTCAGCGACCGCACCGGCGAGCCGGAGTGGGTGACGGTGCGCACCGGCATGTTCGGCATGCGGCAGACCTTCGTGCCGCTGGCCGGCTCGCGCCGCTCGGGCGGGGAGATCCGCGCCCCGTACGACAAGGAGACCATCAAGGGCGCGCCCAACGTCGACGTGGACGACCGCCTGACCCTGGAGGAGGAGGCCGCGCTCTACCGCTACTACGGCCTGCAGCCGTCGAACATCCCGACCCAGCGCAAGCCCGAGACGGGCACCGGCACGACCGGCACGACCGGGACGACCACGGGCAGGGGCACGGCGGCGGGCACAGCGGCGGGCGCCGGCCAGGCGATGCGCGGGCGCGAGCGCGATCGCGAGGGCGACATCGACATGACCCGCTCCGAGGAGCACATGCACGTCGGCAAGGAGCGCCGCGAGGCCGGCCACGTGCGGCTGCGCAAGTACGTCGAGAGCGAGGACGTCGAGGAGACCGTGCCGCTCGCGCACGACGAGGTCGTGATCGAGCGTGAGCCCATCAAGGACGGCAGCACCACGGACGCCAGGATCGGCGAGGACGAGGAGGTCATCACCCTGTACGAGGAGCGGCCCGTCGTCGGGACCGAGACCACGCCGGTCGAGCGGGTGCACGTGCACAAGGAACGGGTCAGCCGCGAGGAGAAGGTGCGCGGCAAGGTCCGCAAGGAGCACCTCGACGTGGAGCAGGACCAGGACGGCAGGCCCCTGGAGGAGGGCGTCCGCCGCGACCGCGACAGGCGCGGCGACCGCTGAGCGGGCGGCCGCCGGGCCGGATGTGGCGGGAGCGCACCGCGTTTCCCGCCATTTCCCAATAAAGTTAGAGATTCAATCGAATATTGAATTGTCAAGTTCAGTCATGTTGCCTGTCAGAAGCTTTTTGCGAGGCTTGACATAAAGCTCGACCTCGTTGAGCATCGCGCAGGTCGCGCCGATCTCGGAATCGCATCCCGCGCTCTCCTCGGCGACGATTCTGACGTGCCTGCCCCTGACCGGCGGGTCGAACGTCACATGGCGCAGCGCGTAATCGGTGCGGTCCGTGACCGTCGCCACCGGCTCGCCCCAGGAGACCCCGTCGTCCGAGACGTACACGCGGGCGCTCGCCGGATGCCCCGGCCGCAGGCTGAGCCCGAGTCGGGTGAACCGCTGCCGCTTGCCGAAGCCGAGCGTGAGCGTGCCGGGCCTGCCGGCGGCCACCGCGCCCGACCAGTAGGCGGTGCTCCCGTCGAAGGCCCCCTCCGCGCGCGTGCGCGGGCGTGACGGGCTCGACCAGGTCATCGTCGACTCCACGGTGAGCGCGCCCGACCGGTGCAGCGCCGCCAGGTCCAGCCTGCCCGGGGCCGGCTCCGGCAGGTCGATCGTCCGGTGCCGGATCCCGTACCAGCTCCCGTGCTCGAACAGCCCGCTGTCCGGGCAGGCGGTCTCGTTGAGGCCGCCGCCGGGCAGCAGCCCAGGGAGCTTGCAGTTGTCGAACACCTGCAGCAGCCGGTGCGGCCCGACCGCCGCGATGCCGGTGTAGCCGGACGTGCCGTGCGCGTCGTAGACGCCGTCGCGGTTGTGGTAGGTGACCCGCGGGTCCTCCCACGTCTCGCCGAGCCCGTCGGGTGAGAGCGCCAGCCACACGTCCGGGCGGCCCGCGCTCAGCACCAGGGTCCCGCCCGGCATCAGCAGCAGCCGCGGCGCCACCCCGCGCACCACGCAGTCCTGGCCGGCGAAGGTCAGCTCGCGCACCGGCGACCAGGTGACGCCGCCGTCGGCCGAGCGGCTGGTGGCCAGCGTGGCGTACTGGCCGCCCTCGCGGCGCAGCACCGCCAGCAGGCTGCCGTCGGCCGTCTGCTCGATCGCCGCCTCGTTGTACACGTGGACGCCGGACGGCCTTGCGATGACGCCGCGCCGGGTGAACGTCCTGCCGCCGTCCGCGCTGGCGTACACCTCGGCCTGGTGCTTGCCGGTGTCGGTGTAGCGGGTGTAGACGCTCACCAGGATCGTGCCGTCGGCGAGCTGGATCGGCAGCCCGTGCGCCACCCCGCCGCCGATCAGCTCGCCGGGGCTGGTGAACGTGGCCTCGGTGCGCGTCCACGGCTGCCCGAGCCCCGGGGAGGTGAACACGCCGAGCCGGTTGGTGTGCTCGTCCTGCCTGGTCAGGTAGTACGCGGTGGCGAACAGGCCGCCGTCGTGGAGCTGGATCGGCGCCTCGCGCAGCGGCGTGTCGGCGGGCGCGCCGAACGTCAGGCCGCCGTCCGTGGACGCGGCCTCGGCGCTCTTGTACGACTCCATCACGGCGTCGGCGTTCCGGGAGTACGTGACGAGCACCCGCTGCGACGGCGACCCGTCGGCCTCCGCCGTGTCGATCGCCACGGCGTTCGGGAAGCCGGCGAAGTCCAGCCGCTGCCGCGCGTCGGGCTCGGCCGCCGGGGGGCGCGGGGCCGGGTGGATCCAGCCCGGCTCGGTCAGCCGCGTGTCGGGCACCCGGCAGTACGCGACCCCCGCCGCGCTCCGGGTCGCGGGCAGCAGTGGCAGGAGGCAGGCCGCCGCGACGACCGCGACGGAGCCCGCGTATCGGGGTCCCCCGCTGTAACCGCGGGGTCGCCTTTTCCCGGCCTCAGGGGACGTTCATCTTGCCTTTGCGCCATATCCGGACTGTAGATCACGAAAGGCGCGATGAGCCGCATTTACCTGACGAGTCCTGCCGAAACGGCGCACGGGCGCGGCTGGAGCGGCGTTCGGGGCGCCCTGCGGCGGGCGAGGCGCTTGCCCAGCCTGCCGAACGGTAAACCAGCCGCCTTCGTTAAGTGCCAGTTGACAGGAGGGGGGCTATTGGCAGGATCATGACTCACAGAATTAGTGGAAGTTTACAGAGGCACGGCTGACCGCACCCCCACGGTAGGAGCCCAACGTCATGTCCCTCCACACCGACAACTACCGCCACCCCTACAGCGCCGACCCGCCGCGCCGGCCGCGCTTCGCCGTGCTGGAAGCCCCGCCGGAACTCCCCCCGGAAGAGCCCGACACCCAGGTGGCCGAGCGACTCCAGCAGATCCGGGAGATCTCCCACCGGGCCATCGGATCCATCGACGACTTGCTCAAGCGCACCGCCTGATCGCGGGACCAGCGGGGGGATTCCGCCGGGAGCGCACCGGCGGGACCACACGGGACGACATCTCAGCAAAGAGGAGTGTCATGCAGGGTCAAACGCGACTGGCGTCGGCAGCACGGGACGTCGGAGCTCACCGTCCACGCGTCATCGCGGGTGTCGCACGCCCGCAGAGCGTCACCGAGGTGCGCGCCGTGGTCCGCCGCGCCGCCGCCGACGGACACCGGATCTACCCGATCAGCACCGGCCGCAACTGGGGGATGGGATCGGGCGTCCCCTCCACCGACGACAACGTGGTCGTCGACCTCAGCGGCCTCGACCGCATCCGCAGCCTCGACCTCGACAACGGCTTCGCCGTCGTCGAGCCCGGCGTCACCCAGGCCCAGCTCGCCGCCGAGCTGCGCGACACGCCGTGGCTGCTCAACGTCACCGCCTCGTGCGCCGACACCTCCGTGCTCGGCAACGCCCTCGAACGCGGCGACGGCTCCGTGCGCTCCCGCATCCAGGACGTCGCCGGCATCGAGGCCGTCATGCCCGACGGCAGCCTCGTCCACACCGGCGGGCTCGACACCTGGGGCCGCTACCGGGGCCGCGTCGCCGGCCCCGACCTGACCGGCGCGTTCGTGCAGAGCAACCTCGGCATCGTCACCGCCATGGCGATCGCGCTGGTGCCCAGGCCCGCCAGCTTCGGCCTCGTGCACGGGCGCATCCCCCGCGACCAGGTCGGCCGGGCCGTTGGCGCGCTGGGAACGTTCCTGCGCCGCGGCAACCCCGCCGAAGGACTGCTGCGCGTCCGCGACATCGCGCTCGTGCCCAGCCGGGGCGGCTGGACCGTCCCCGACGGCGTCGACCCCGAGCTGTTCACCATCGTCGGACCGCTGCTCGGCAGCGGCGAGACCGTCCAGCTCGCCGAGGAACTGCTGCGCAAGGCGCTGCTGGAGGTCGAGGGCGCCGAGGGCCTGCGCGTCCTGGACGCCACCGCCGTCATGCCCGACGACCCGCTCTACCCGCGGGCGCTCATGGCGCAGGGCATCCCCACCTGCCGCGGCGTGCACAAGGCGCTCGGCGTGACGTCCTGCGACCAGATCGACACCGGCAAGATGGGCTTCCTCGCCCTGCTGCCGCAGCTCCCGATGGAGTCGCGCTCCACCGACAACATCCTCCAGGTGCTGCGCGCCGCCGTCGAGTGCAACGGCACCGCCGCCATGCTGGAGTGGAACCTGATCAGCAGGAACCTCGCCAACGGCGTCATCCAGATCTTCTTCGACCGAGACGACGCCGACGCGGCCAGCCGCGCCCACCGGCTCCGCCAGGACGCGGGCGGCCTGCTGCGCGGCCACGGATGCGCCATCTACCGCTCCGACATCGACAACTCCGCCGCCGACCTCTACGCGCAGAGCACGCCCGACACCCTCGGCATGCTGCGCAGGCTCAAGACCGCGATGGACCCGTACGGGCTGGTGTCGCCCGGACGTTACAGCGCTTGACCGACCCCCGTCCGCCGGCCGGCGCGCCAGGGCCGGAACCCCGCGCCGGCGGCGGTCAACCATAGGCTCTCATGGAGGTGACCACGTGCCCTCGTCACCAGCGGCCATCCAGGCAGGAGGCCCCGCCGTCCGGCGCGGAACCCTGCTCCGGCTCGTAGGAGCGGGCGTCATGCTGGCGGTCATGGCCGACATCACGGCCACCACGATCGCCGTCGGCCTGATGCGCCACACCGACGCCGGCAACGGCATGCCGCTGAACGACCTGGTCTGGCTGACCAGCGCGGCCTTCGTCCCGATCGCGGCGCTGCTGGCGACCGCCGGTCGCTGGGCCGACCTGTTCGGCAGGCGGCGCGTGCTCGTCATCGGGCTGCTCGTGTTCGTCATCGGCGGCATCGCCACCCTCACCATGCCCACCTGGCCGCTCGTGCTGGCCGCCCGGGCCGTGCAGGGCGCGGGCGCCGCCGCGATGATCCCCGCCAGCCTCGCCGTCCTGCTCGGCGAACTGCCCGAGCACCAGCGGCGCGGCGCCATCGCGCTGTGGAGCTCCGCCTCCGGCCTCGGCTGCCTGCTGATGCAGGCCGGCGCCGGCTGGCTCGCGGGCGCCTTCGGCTGGCGCGCCCTGTTCGCGCCCGTCGTCGTCGTCGGCCTGCTGCTCCTCGTCGCCAGCGCCTGGCTGCCCGAGGGCAGCGCCCGCGCCCAGGCCAGGAGCAGGCCCGACATGATCGGCGCCGTGCTGCTGGCCGCCGCCATCGCCGCGCTCGTGCTCGCCATCTCCAAGGTCACCGCCTGGGGAGCCGACGCGGCCTGGCTCGCCTGCGGCGCCCTCGTGCTGCTCGCCGCCGCGCTCGCGCAGGCCCGCCGCCACCGGGTGCCCGCCATCGACCTGACGCTCTGGCGCCGGCCCGGGTTCGCCTGGGGCTGGCTGGCCACGTGGGGATTCGGCGTCCTGTCGTACGGGCTGCTCACCCTCCAGCCGCTCTACCTGATGCACGTGGGCTTCTCCATGATGGAGGTCGCCCTCTGGCTGACCCCGACCTCGATCGCCATGGTGATCACCGCCTGGCTCGGCGGCAAGATCGTCCGCAAGATCGGGCCGTACGGGCTCATCTACCTCGGCGCCGCGGTCTCCGGAGGCGCCTGCGTCGTGGCGCTCGCCCAGACCGGGCCGACCCTGTGGGGCCTGGCCGCCAGCGTCGGCGTCGGCGTCGGCGTCGGCGCCCTCGCGCCCGGCACCTCCATGGCCACCACCCTGGCCGCCCACCCGCACCAGTACGCCTCCGCGGTCGGCGCCGCCGTCATGTCCCGCATGGTCGGCGGGGCCGTGGGCGTCGCCACCGTCTCGGTCGTCATCGACCACCCGTTCATGGCCGGGCCCATGGGCGGACTCGCCAGCGCGCTCGCGCTGTGCGTGGCCGTCTCGGTGCTCATCGGCAGCCTGGCCCTGATCAAGATGCTCCGCATGCCGCACGCCACCGGCGAGGTCATGGTACTGGTGCCGCGCCGCATGCTCCTGGAGCTCCGCAGCACGCTCGCCGCGGTCGCCGCCGAGGCCGACGCGCTGCTGCCCGCCCAACCCGGAGAGCGCCCGGCAGCCGCCACCGGCCGAGCCCCCCATCCCGTACCCGCTCCGCGGCGAGCCCAGGCCCATGCCATGAGGGCCACCCCCGGCTCGTCCACCCGCGCCCATGGGGGCACGCGTCTCGTCCGATCATCAGAAGGGCTCTCGTCATGGCAATGACATCCTGCGACGTCGCGATCGTCGGCGCCGGGCTCGGCGGCTGCTTCCTGGCACTGCTGCTGGGCCGCGGCGGCAAGCACGTCGTCGTCGTGGAGCAGGGGCCGTCCGTCCCCACCGCCGGCGCCGACTTCGTCAAGCGCCCCGGCATGCAGGTGCTCGCCCGCCACGGCCTCATCGGCCTCGTCGAACGGCAGGCGCTCAAGCGCGACGTCGTCCGCTACTACCACGACGGGCAGCCGATCCAGGAGTGCCGCTACCCCGACGGGTTCCTCATCCGCCCCTACCGCGAGCTCGTCGAGGTCATCTACTCCTCCTGCGCGATGGAAGGCGTCGAGTTCCTGTTCGACGCCCGCATCGACCACCTGGCCACCGACGGCGACAACATCGGCCACCTGGTCCTCGCCGACGGCCGCGAGCTGCGCGCCGGCGTCGTCATCGGCGCCGACGGCACCCGCTCGGCCGTGCGCCAGGCGCTCGGCGTCGAGAGGAAGACCACCGCCTACCCGCACCTGCTGCGCGTGGCCACCGTGCCGCTGACGGCCAGCATCGCCCAGCTCAACCGGCTCTACTTCGACTCCAGAGGCTGGTTCAGCTACCTGTACCCGGTCGACCAGGACCAGGCCAGGGTGTTCGTCGGCCTGCCCGGCGAGGCCGAGCCCAGCACGCCCGAACTGCTCGACGGCCTCCGCTCGTTCGTCACCGACAACGCCGACGCCTTCGACGTGCTCGGCAACGCCGCCTGGCAGACGATCCCCATCTCCGCCATGCGGGTGCCCGCCTACCACCGGGGCAACGCCGCGCTCCTCGGCTCCGCCGCGTTCGCCTGCCACCCGATGACCGGCATGGGCATGAGCTACACGCTGCACGACGCCGAGATCCTCGCCGAGGCCGTCATCGGTGCCGGAGGCGACCCCGCCCGGCTGGAGAAGGCGCTGGAGGACGCGTACGAGCCGCGCAGGCGCGCGCACGGCGAGCTCATCGACTACGGCGACGCCCTGGCCGGGACCTACCACGACAGGGACGCCTACCTGCGGACGTTCCGCCAGGACCTGCACGTGTTCGGCGACACGCCGCCGATGGACGAGCAGTTCGTCACCCGCCTCTGAACCCCGCCGCGGTAGGGCCAGCCCTACCGCGAAGACGGGTGGCAGCGGCAGTCCGCCGGCCGGGCGCGACCGCGATGCTTGAGCGATATGACGATCGACCAAGCCCCGGCACGCCCGGCCCGGCAGGGCAGCGACTTCGCCGGCCTGTCCCGCCGCATCGCCCAGGCAGGGCTCCTGGAGCGCAGGCCCGTCTACTACGCCGTCCGCATGACCCTGGTGGCCGCCCTGTTCGCCGGCGGCTGGACCGCCTTCGCCCTCGTCGGGGACTCCTGGTGGCAGATCCTCGTCGCCGTCTTCCTCGCCGTGATGTTCGCCCAGGTCGCGCTGCTCGCCCACGACCTGGCGCACGGCCAGGTGTTCCGCTCCCGCCGCCGCAGCCGCGTCGCCGGCCTCATCGCCGGCAACCTCGGCATCGGCCTCGGCTACGGCTGGTGGACCGACAAGCACACCCGCCACCACGCCAACCCCAACCACGAGGACCACGACCCCGACGTCTCGCCCGACGTGCTCGTCTGGTCCGTCAAGCAGGCCGAGAACAGCAGCGGCGTGGCCCGCTTCGTCGGCCGGTGGCAGGCGTTCCTGTTCTTCCCGCTGCTGACGCTCGAAGGACTCAACCTGCACGTCTCCAGCCTGCGATCGCTGCGCCGCCCCACGCTCAAGAACCGCGGCACCGAGGCCGCCCTGCTCATCGCCCACGACGTCGCCTACCTGGCCGCCGTCTTCGCCGTCCTGCCCGTGGGCAAGGCGCTCGTCTTCCTCCTCGTCCACCAGGCGTGCTTCGGCGTCTACCTCGGCTGCACGTTCGCCCCCAACCACAAGGGCATGCCGGTCCTGACCGCCGACGACGAGCTCGACTTCCTGCGCAAGCAGGTGCTCACCTCACGCAACGTCCGCGGCGGCCATCTCGTCAACGTGGCGCTCGGCGGGCTCAACTACCAGATCGAGCACCACCTGTTCCCCAGCATGCCCGCGCCCAACCTGCGCCGCGCCCGGCCCATCGTGCGCGACTACTGCCGCTCCCTGGACGTCCCGTACACCGAGGCCGGGCTGTTCGCCTCCTGGGGGCAGGCGCTGCGCCACCTGCACGAGGTCGGCCGCCCGCTACGGTGACGACAGCACCACCAGCTCCGCGCCGTCGCCGTCCTCCGACACCTCGAACCCCGCCTCCGCCAGGACCGTCCGTAACGCCAGCCGGACCGCCACCCGGATCGTCGCCCCCCGCGCGCCGTCGCCGCGGGCGGGCACGTCCCACCGGACCACCACCCCGCGGCCCGGCTCCCGCCACACGCTCAGCCCGCCGTCCGCCGGGGCCGCCGCCCGCTCGATCGTGAACCCGGCGTCGATCAGCTCCCGGCGGACCAGCCGCTCCAGGTCCGGGCTCACAGCGCGCATCCCCTACGGCTGCCCGAGGACAGGCACGGCGAACCTGGCCGCGCTAGGCTCGGCGGGATGCTGATCGCTGAGGCCCGGCGCGTCGCGGGGGAGTGGGCGCGCGACGAGGGGGCGCGGCTGCCCGGGTTCGCCGGGGCGTTCCTCACCGGGTCCGCCCTGTGGGCCGAGCCCGGCGACGACCTCCCCACCGGCTCCGACGTGGACGTGATGGTCGCCCTCGACCCCGTCCCCGACGCCGTCCCCCTCGCCGGGGGCGGCAAGTTCCGGCACCAGGGGGTGCTGCTGGAGGTCTCCTACCTGCCCGCCGACGCCGTCGCCGACGCGGAGACGGTCCTCGCCGACTACCACCTCGCGGGCGCCTTCCACCGGCCCGGCGTGCTCGCCGACCCCGCCGGACGGCTCACCGCGCTCCAGCGCGAGGTCTCCCGCCGCTTCGCCGAACGCCGCTGGGTCCTCGCCCGGACCGGCCACGCGCTGCACCGGGTACGCGCCTTCCTGGCCGACGTCGTCACCCCCGGCCGCCCGGGTATGACGGAGGAGGCGCACGTCACCGCCTGGCTCTTCGGCACCGGCGTCACCGCGCACGTCCTCCTCGTCGCCGGGCTGCGCAACCCGACCATCCGCCGCCGCTACGAGGCCGCCGGCGAACTGCTCGCCGCGCGCGGGCTGCCCGAATGCCACGAACACCTGCTCGACCTGCTGGGCAGCGCCGCCCTCACCCCCGCCAGGGCCCGCCGCCACCTGGCCGCCGTCGAACGCGCCTTCGACCACGCCGCCCCGGTCCACGCGCCCGCCTACCGCTTCTCCTCCGACATCAGCCGCCCGGGCCGGCCCGTCGCCGTCGACGGCAGCCGCGACCTCCTCGACCGCGGCCTCCACCGCGAAGCCGCCTTCTGGCTCGTCGCCACGTACGCCCGCTGCCTCGCCAAACTCGCCTCAGCGGGCCGGCGGCCCCCGGCGGCCCTGCTGGACGACTTCCACGCCCTCCTCGCCGACCTCGGCGCCGACACCCCGCACACCCGCCGCGACCGCGCCACCCGCGTCCTCGCCGCCCTCCCCAGCCTCACCCGGATCGCCCACACTCTGGCTCCCCCCTGACCCCGCGGCCGTGGGCACCCCGTCCCGCGCCGGACCGCCCGCGCTCGCGCTGCACCCGGGGTGGGTCAGCGGCCGTCGAGGAGGCGGTATTCGGGGCCGAGGGCGGCGGAGGTGGCGTCGCCGATGAAGTCGAGCGGGAAGCCCAGGGAGAAGGGGACCGCGGACTCCAGGCGGCGCAGGGCGTCGTCGGGCAGGGTGACGGCGGCGGCGCCGAGGTTGTCGCGGAGCTGGCCGGGGCCGCTGGCGCCGATGATGGGGTGGACGGCGCGCGAGCGGGCCATCGTCCAGGCGATGGCGACCTGCGAGGCCGTGGCGCCGAGCTCGGCCGCGACCTCCAGCACCGCGCGCGCCGCCGCGTGCTCGCGCTCGCCGAGGGAGCCGGGCGCGACGCGGGTGCCGGGCGCGACCGGCGCGCCGCCGGTGAACTTGCCCGACAGGACGCCGCCCGCCAGCGGCCCCCAGGCGGCGACGCTCATCCCGAGCTCGTCGGCCATCGGCAGCAGCTCGCGCTCGATGTCGCGCCACAGCAGGTTGTACGGCACCTGCAGCCCGGCGAAGCGGGTCCAGCCGCGCCATTCGGCCAGCGTGTCGGCGCGGCTGACCACCCACGCGGGAGCGTCCGACATGCCCACGTACAGGACTTTCCCGGCGCGGACCGCGTCGTCGAGGGCGCGCATGGTCTCCTCGATCGGCGTGTGCCGGTCCCACATGTGCACCCAGAACACGTCGACGTAGTCGGTGCGCAACCGGCGCAGGCTGCGTTCGAGTGACAGGACGAGGTTCTTGCGGTGGTTGCCGGAGGCGTTCAGGTCGGAGGGGTCGCGGCTGAGCGTGTACTTGGTGGCGAGCACGAACCGGTCGCGCCGCCCGGCCAGCAGCTCGCCGACGACCTCCTCGCTCTCCCCGTACGCCGAGGCGGTGTCGATGACGTTGCCCCCGGCCTCCGCGTACAGGTCGACCATCTCGCGCACCTCGGGGGACGCCTCGCGGAACGTCATGGCCCCCAGGAACAGCTCGGAGACCCTCAGCCCGGTCCGGCCGAGCAGGCGATAACGCATGTTGTTCGTACCCTTTCGTCATGAGCGGTCCCCGCCCACGATGCCGTGCCGGTCGCGCCGGAGGGAGACCGGCCCGATACCGGCCCTGCGGGGGCCACCCTGAGCCCGTCCGATCCGTACACTTCGTCCCCGTGAGTGACAACGAGCTCGGCTCCTACCTGCGCGCCCTCCGTGAAGCCGTCCGCCCCGCCGACGTGGGGCTGCCCGCGGGCCCCCGGCGGCGCACCCCCGGCCTGCGCCGCGCCGAGCTGGCCACGCTGGCGGGCGTCAGCGTCGAGTACCTCACCCGGCTCGAACAGGGCCGCGACCGCAAGCCGTCGCCGCAGGTGCTGGGCGCGCTCGCCGACGCGCTGCGCCTGCCTCCGGGCGAGCGGCTCCACCTGCACCATCTCGTCAAGGTCAACACCGGTGAGAGCGCCCTGTGCCCGGGCATGGACCAGCCGCCCGCGCGGGCCGTGCGCGCCACCGTCCGGGCCGTGCTCGACCGGCTGGAGCCCGCCCCGGCCGTGCTGGTCAACCGGGTGTACGACGTGCTCGCGCACACCACCGGTTACGCCAGGCTCGCCGGGCCGCTCGGCGTGCTCGACGGCGAGGCGCCCAACCTGGCCCGTCACCTGTTCACCGATCCGCGGGCCAGGGCCGCCTACCCGGACTGGGAACGCCTCGCCGCCGCGCAGGCCGTCGAGCTGCACCGCGCCGCCGCGCTCGCCGACGTCCAGGCCCGCGCCCTGGTGGACGAGCTCGCCGTCACCGCCGGGGCGGCGTTCACCGGCCGCCCGGCGCTCACGGCGGCGGAGCCCGGCGCGTACCGGGTCGTCCATCCCGAGGCCGGCGAGCTGCGGCTGACGCCGGAGACCCTGGAGATCCCCGACGCGGACCAGCGCCTGGTCGTCCACCTGCCGGGCGACGCCGCCACGGCCGCGGCGCTCGACGCGCTCGCGGACCGGCGTCCCCGCGCGCTCACCGGCTGAGCACGGCAGGGCGGGCCCCGCCGCCACCGGCGGCGAGGCCCGCTGTCGGAACCGCCGGTCAGCCGGGCGGGATCCGGCCGTCCTTGGCGACCGGGACGCCGAGCTGGACCGCCGCGGTGAGCGTCGCCCGCTCCTCGGGCAGGCGGGCGAGCACCGGGTTGAGATGCCGCAGCGCCAGGTCGACGGGCGTGATCGCGCGCGCCGTGATGTCGTACTTCTCCAGGTCGATCCACCGGACGATCTCCAGCACGTCGGCCGGGATGTCGTCGCCGCCCTTGTACACGGGCACGCAGAGCTGGCGCGAGTAGCTCACCCGCACGTCCGCCGTCGGGATCTTGCCGACGAGCACCGGGTTGAGCTGCTGGAGCGTCAGCGCCCTGTTCATCGGCACGTTCGGGGTGGCGCCGTAGCAGAGCAGGTCGACGTGGCTGACGACCCGCAGCACCTCCGCCGGGGGCAGCACGCCGTTCTTGGCGACCGGGACGCACAGCTGCTCCGGCCGGTTCAGCGTGATCTGCTTGCGCGGCACGTCACGCAGGACGGGGTTGAGCTGGCTGAGCACGAGCGGCTTGTTCGCCGCCGGCCCGGTGACCCGGTAGCACGACAGGTCCACGAACCGGATGAAGTCGAGCACCCCGTCCGGCGGGATCACGCCGTTCTTGGCGACGGGGACGCACAGCTGGTCGCGCTGGCCGAGCGTGACCTGCTCGCTGCGCAGGCCGCTGAGCACCGGGTTGAGGTGGCGCAGCGTCAGCCCGACGGCGGGCGGCTGGTAGGGGCTGGTCTTGAAGCACTCCAGGTCGAGGTTCGACACCAGTTGCAGCGGGGTGGGCAGCGCGACGGCGCTGACGGGCGGGGTGACGAGGAAGACCAGCGCGACGAGTCCGACGATCGCCGATAAGGCGCGGCGGACCCGGCGCGTGGGGCGGCGTTCTGCGGGGGCGGGCGGTTGCATGCTTCTCCTCAGGGTGCTGGACGGCGGGCGAGCGAGGGCTGGACGGCAGCACGCGCGGGTGGGACGGGCCGGTGAGACGGACCGGCCGGCGAAGGAGAACGCGTCGCGCGGCTCTCACCGTCGTGCGTGGCCGGCCTGACAACGCGACTGTCCGCCGCGTGAACCATCCGGTCAACCCCACGAATGAGGGGCGAGGCTCAGCCGGTCACCGTGAAGCCCAGGGCGCTCGCGACGACCGTGGCCTGGAAGGGGTCGATGATCGCCCGATCGACCGCCGTGACGTGCGGGTCGAGGCTGCCCAGGTCGCTGCCGCGCAGGTCGCAGCCGGTGAGGTCGGCGCTGTGCAGCCACGCGCCCGACAGGTCGCACCGCTTGACCTTCGAGCCCTCCAGCCGGGCCCCGGTCAGGTCGGCCTCGCGCAGCCGGACGCCGTGGAAGGAGCTGCCGCGCAGGTCGGCGCCCGGCAGGCCGGCGAACGACCAGTCGCCGCCCTCGACCTTGAACAGGCCGAACGTGCAGCCGTCGAACATGCTGCCGGTCAGCTTGCAGCCGCGGAACGTCGCGTCGAAGAAGGAGGAACGCGAGAACGTGCAGTTGAGGAAGCTGGCGTCCTCGTGCTCGGAGACGTTGAAGCGCACGTTGCTGAACGTGCACTCCTCGAACGCCGAGCCCCGGTCGACCAGCTCGGTCATGTCGACGTCGACGAACAGCACCCGGTGATAGGTCTCGCGGATCAGCTCACGGCCGTCCCAGTCGGCGGACCTGATCGCCGACTCCGTCGGCGGCGCCGGGACCCCGTGCTT
The DNA here is from genome assembly GCF_019396325.1 of Nonomuraea ceibae. Lineage (GTDB taxonomy): Bacteria > Actinomycetota > Actinomycetes > Streptosporangiales > Streptosporangiaceae > Nonomuraea > Nonomuraea ceibae. Next base: position 2,139 of record NZ_JAHKRO010000101.1, on the reverse strand, counting down.
GCGGTCGGCCATCCAGCCCGTCACCCCTTCCGCGCCCTGCCCTCACCTCGGACGACCAGCCTGCCATCGCCCACCGACAGAAAACGCGCCCGGGGTCAGGCGCGCTTGGCGATGGCCTCGAACAGCGGCTGCACCAGCTTGGCCGCCAGCGGGCCGAACGCCGCCAGGATCAGCACGTACGCCGCCGCCAGGGGCCCGAGGTCGGGATGCGCCCCGGCCGCCACCGCCAGACCGGCGATGACGATGTTGAACTCGCCGCGCGGCACCAGCGCGATGCCGGCCCGCGCCTGACCGGCCTTCGAGATCCCCGCCCGGCGGGCCGCGTACATGCCGGTCAGCAGCTTGGTGATCATGCTGACCAGCGCGAGGGCGGCGGCCAGCCCGGCCACCGGGAGGATCTTCGCCGGGTCGGTCTGCAGGCCGAAGAAGACGAAGAAGACCGCCGCGAACAGGTCGCGCAGCGGCGCGAGCAGCGCCTGCGCGTCGTGCGCGAGCTGACCCGACAGCGCGATCCCGACGAGGAACGCGCCGACCGCCGCCGACACCTGGAGCTGCTGCGCCAGCCCGGCCACCAGCAGCGCCAGGCCGACGACCTTCAGCAGCAGCACCTCGGAGTTCGGGCTGGAGACGAACGCCTCGATCCACTTGCCGAACCTGAGCGCGACCAGCAGCACCACGCTCACGGTGCCCAGCGCGATCGCCACCGTCACCGCGCCGCTGACCAGGCTGAGCCCGGCGAGCATAGCCGTCAGCACCGGCAGGTAGATCGCCATCGTGAGGTCTTCGAACACCAGCAGCGACAGCACCGTGGGCGTCTCGCGGTTACCGATCCACCCCAGGTCGGACAGGACCTTCGCGGTGATCCCGGACGAGGTGGCGTACGTGACGCCCGCCATCGCCACGGCCGCGACCGGGCCCCAGCCGAGCAGCAGGGCGCAGATCGCCCCGGGCGCGGCGTTGAGCACCAGGTCGACGATGCCCGCGCGGGCGTTGCTCTTCAGGCTCGTGACGAGCTCGTCGGCGTTGTACTCGAGCCCCAGCGTCAGCAGCAGCAGGACGACGCCCAGCTCCGCGCCGACGGAGATGAACTCCTCGCTGGTGGCCAGCGGCAGCACGCCGCCCGTCCCGAAGGCCAGGCCGGCGATCAGATAGAGGGGGATGGGCGAGATGCCGGCGCGCAACGCCAGCGCGCCCAGCACACCCAGACCAAGAAGTACGGCACCGAATTCGAGAAACAGGATGGCGGTGTGGTGCACCCGCGGCCCTTAACCTTCGGCCAGGATGTCGGCGACTTCGGACGTGCTGTCGGCGGTGCCCACCACGACGACGATGTCGCCGGCAGCGAACACGAAACCGGGGCCCGGGCTGGCGACCACGTTCCCGTTGCGCACCACCGCCACGATGGAGGCGTTGGTGCGGGTCCGGACGCGGGCGTCGCCCATCGGGCGGTCGGCGTACGGGGAGCCCGGCGGGATCACGAGCTGGAGGCTGACCAGCCCCTCGACCTCCTGATGCGCCTGGTTGAGCCGCTGCACGATGCGGGGGGCGCCGAGGAGCTCGACCAGGGCGTCGGCCTCCTCGTCGTTCAGCTTGACGACCTCGCAGGCGCGGTCGGGGTCCTCGCGGTCGTAGATCACCAGGTCGCGGCGGCCGGTGCGGTGCGAGACGACACCGACGCGTTTGCCGGACTGGGTGGTGAAATCATGGCGCAGCCCGATCCCGGGCAGTGCCGTCTGCTCGACCTCCACCGGTCTATCCCACCCATCAAGTCCGGAAATATCCCGAATACCCTACCAATGCTCTCCGCCGGGTTTGTCCATACAGAAGACCTCTTCAGGGCACAACAGGCTCCCCTCACGGCCACAGACCGAGCCCGGTTCGGTCGCCCCCGGACGCAGGCAGGGGTCTCGCGGGCCTCCGGCGGGATCGCGGACAATGGACGGGCCCGGTGACCGGCCCTCAGCGAACGGAGCCCGCATGACGCAGTTACCGCGCCCCCCGGCGACCGGCCCGATCCGGCTGATGCTGGTGGAGGACCACGACATGGTGGCCGAGGCGCTGGGCGCGGCGCTGGGCGAGGCGGCGGGCATCGACCTGGTGGCCACGGCCGCGACCGTGGCGGCGGCCGTGGCCGGCGCC
>NZ_JAHKRO010000100.1 GCF_019396325.1 Nonomuraea ceibae | reverse complement strand
GCCCACCACCCGGGCCCACCCAGCACACCCGCCCACCCAGCCCCACCCGGGACTCCCGGAGAAGGGACCGCCGCCAGGGACGGGGCCGCCGCGGACGGGGCCGCCACCCACCCAGGCCCGTCCGGGGTCGACGGGGCGGGGGTGCGGGCGGCGGTGTTGGAGTCGGTGCGGTTGTGGCCCACCACGCTGGCGATCCTGCGCGACACGACCGGCCCCACCGAGTGGGGCGTCCCCGAAGGCAGCCTTGTGGCGATCTACAGCCCGTACGTGAACCGCGCCGAGGCAGGCGACCACTACCGCCCCGGCCTGTGGACCGGCGACGACGCCTGGGACGACGGCGAGCCGCTGGACGGCGGCGGCGCGTGGGCGGGCGGCGACGCGCGCACCGGGGTGCCGTTCAGCGCCGGGTTCGCCCGGTGCGCGGGCCGCGACCTGGTGCTGTTCACGGCGTCGAGCCTGCTGGGCGCGTTCCTGCGCGAGCGGGAGGTGTTCGCCTCGGTGCGCCTGGAGGGCGCGCTGCCCGCCTCGTTCGACCACACCGGGCTCCGCTTCGCCGTGCGACAAGGGGACCTGTAGCGTTCGTGCCATGCGACTCGGCGTGCTGGACATCGGCTCGAACACCGTCCATCTTCTCGTCGTGGACGCCCACCGGGGCGCCCGGCCGATTCCCGCCTTCTCCCACAAGGAGGAGCTGCGCCTGACCGAGCACCTCGACGAGCGCAACCACCTGTCGGGGGAGGGCGTCGAGCGGCTGGGCGCGTTCGTGGCGGAGGCCGTCCGGCTGGCCGAGGACAAGGGCGTGGAGGACCTGGTGGCCTTCGCCACCTCCGCCGTGCGTGAGGCGGCCAACGGCGATCAGGTGCTGGCCGAGATCGACGCGCGCTGCGGCGTGCACATCGAGGTGCTGTCGGGCCGCGACGAGGCGAGGCTGACGTTCCTGGCGGTGCGGCGCTGGTTCGGCTGGTCGTCGGGCCGGCTGCTGGCCTTCGACATCGGCGGCGGCTCGCTGGAGATCGCCTGCGGCGTCGACGAGGAGCCGGACGTGGCCGTGTCGCTGCCGCTCGGCGCGGGGCGGCTGACGCGTGACCGGCTGAGCGCCGACCCGCCCGGCGCCGACGAGGTGCGCGCGCTGCGCCGCCACGTACGGGCCGAGATCGCCCGCACGGTCGGCGACGTGGTCCGCTTCGGCGAGCCCAACCGGGCGGTGGCCACCTCCAAGACGTTCAAGCAGCTCGCCAGGATCGCCGGCGCGGCTCCCAGCAGCGAGGGCGTGTACGTGTCGCGTTCGCTGTCCCGGCAGGACATGGCCGACTGGGCGGTCAAGCTGACCACGATGGGCTCGCCGGAGCGCGCGGAGCTGTCGGGGGTGTCGGAGGGGCGGGCCATGCAGCTCGCGGCGGGCGCGATCGTCGCCGACGCGGTGATGGACCTGTTCGAGGTGGAGCGGCTGGAGGTGTGCCCGTGGGCGTTGCGCGAGGGGGTCATACTGCGCCGGCTCGACCTGCTGCCCGGCCGCCTCGACACCACCGAGTAAGGGCGAAATATCGTCATATAACGACCAACTGGCCGCGCTGAACTGCATCAAATGGTGTTATGCGGGCAATCGTTGCCAGATGTGGTCACTGCTCAGCGCGGTCGCGTCCCTGGCGATCGCCCTCTCCCTGTCGTTCCTGGCCGTGATCCTCATCTCGGTGGTCGTGCTCGTCTGGCTGGCGCTGCTGGCGAGCCTGACCGCCAGGGAGTCATGACGCCAGGAACTGCCCCGCCGCCCCCGGGCTGTAGCGCAGCCTCTTCTCCAGGCACACCACGGCGCCGTCCTCCGGCTTGTTGACGAACCGCACGTCGTCGGCCAGCGCCCGCATGATCTGCAGCCCCCGGCCGTGCTCCGCGCCCGGTTTCGGGGGCCGTACCGCCTCGGGGTCGAAGCCGTCGCCGGTGTCGATCACCCGGATCACGCACAGGTCGTCGCGCACGCCCGCGGTGACCGTGTACTCCTCGCTCGGCTCCGCGTGCCTGATCACGTTGGAGCACGCCTCGGAGAGCATGAGCTCGATGTCGTCGCGGATCTGCGGCTCGACGCCCAGCGACCGTAGCGTGCCGTCGAACAGCCGCCTGATCAGCGGAACGCTGGCCGCGTCCCTCGGCAGCCGGAGCGCTATCGTCGCCTCCACGGCGTCTCCTCCCGTCTCGACCGTGGAAGCCCTCTGCCCGTGATCCGGCGGCCCAATCCGCGCCCCCTGCCGGGTCAGGCGGCGACTCCCTGCTCGGGGCCGGAAAACCCGTTCGTCAGTCGGCCGGTTCCAGCAGTCGCAGCGCCACCTCCAGCGAGGCCGCGGCGGCCTCCTCCTCGCTCAGCGTGTCGTCGTGCCGGATCCACTTGGGCGCGTGCAGCGTGAACAGCGCCATCGACCGGCTGACCCGGGTGACCGCCGGGGTGCCCGGCTCGCTCATCGCCGCGACCATCTCCAGCAGCACCTCGCGCAGCCGCAGGATCTTCGGGTGGTCGCGCAGCGCGGTCTGGTTGCGCTCCAGGAACCGGGCGACCTCCAGGTAGCGCGGGTGGCGCAGCCGGTCGGCGTAGCGCAGCACCAGCTCGCGCCGCATCTGCGGGGTCTTCGGCTGCGCCCTGGCCCACTCCAGCAGCTCCTCCAGCTCGGCCACGCGCAGTTCGGCCAGGCTGGCGACGATGTCGTCCTTGGTCTTGAAGTGGTAGTAGAGGGCGGCCTTGGTGACGCCGAGCCGTTCGGCGATCTCCCGCAGCGAGGTCGCCTCGTAGCCCTGCTCGATGAAGAGGCCGAGCGCGATCTCCTGGATCCGGGACCGGGTGTCTTCCCGCAAAACGCACCTGTCTTGACTGTACGGGGGTGTTGGGGTCCCAGTTTAGGAGCCCAACTAGCCGGTCGGCAAGTAAGGAAGATCGGTCAGCCGGGCGGCAGGCCGAACAGCCGGTCCAGCGCCGTCATCTTGAGCAGCCCGCGCAGGTAGGGCGTCACCGCGACCAGGCGCAGCTCGGCGCCGCTGGCGCCGGCCCGCTGCCACAGCCGCACCAGCGCGGCCAGCCCGGAGGAGTCGACGAACGTCAGCCCCGACAGGTCCAGATCGAGGCGCTGCCAGCCGTCGGGCAGCTCGGCCAGCTCGCCGGCGGTGTCGTGGTCGAGCTCGCCGCTGAGCGCCACCCGCGTCGCCGTCGCGTCGAGCGCGACGACGTCCACGGTCAGCGGTGTCTTCTCGGACATCCTTCCAGATTAGACCCGCGACAAAATTGGGAGGCGGGCGGCACGCGACTTGTGCAGAATCACCGCATGCACACCCTCAGCCGGCCGCGTCCCGAGGACGCCGCCGCCATCCACGAGCTCGTCGCCGCGCGCGACGTGGCGGTGCTCGGCGTCCCCGACCTGACGCTCGACGACGTCCGGGGCGAGCTCGCCGAGCCCGCCTTCGACCTGGAGGCGGACGGCTGGCTGGCCCGCGACGCCGACGGGGGCCTGGACGGCTGGGCGTGGGCGTGCGCGCCCGGCGACGGCGACGTGGTCGACGTCGAGGTGGTCGTCCGCCCCGGCGTGACCGGGCTCGCCGAGCGGCTGTGGCCGCTGGTGCTCGGCCGCGCCGCCGAGCTGGGCCGCGCCCGCGGCCACGCGACGGCCTCCGCCTCCGTCGGCGTCTACCGCACCGACCAGCCCCAGCGGGCGCTCGTCCAGGGCTACGGCTTCGAGCCCGGCACCAGCTTCTACCGCATGCGCGCCGACTTCGACGGCCCGGTCGAGCCGCCGCCCGTGCCCGCCGGCGTCAGCCTGGAGACGGGGGAGAGCGACGACGTCCGCCGCCGGGCCCACCGCGTCCACCAGGACGGCTTCGCCGGCCACTACGGCTTCACCCCCACCGGCTACGACCAGTGGTACGAGCGCCGCCAGGCGCACGCCACCACCGACTGGAGCCAGCTCACGCTCGCCAGCGTCGGCGGCGAGCCCGCCGCCGTCTGCCTCGGCAACGACCAGTTCGCCGCCGACGAGGGCTGCGGCTACGTCGCCCTGCTCGCGGTGCTGCCCGCCTTCCGGGGCCGCGGCCTGGGCCGGTTCCTGCTGCGGCACGCCTTCGCCGCCGACGCCGCCCGCGGGCGCAAGGGCACGATCCTGCACGTCGACTCCAACAACACCACGCCCGCCCTGGGCCTGTACGAGTCGGCCGGCATGCGCCCCGTCCTGATCATCGACATGTGGCGGCGCACCGTCTGAACGTCGCGTGAAGGCGGTCAGACCCGGTGCCGCGCCAGGTGGTCCAGCACCGCCTGGTTGGCCTCCCAGCCGTCGGGGAACTTCACCGGCGCCCCCAGCCGCACCGGCTCGGCCGACGGATGGGCGTCGAGCAGCTCGGCGATGCCCGCCCTGGCCACGACCACGCAGGCGTGCCGGTGCCGCGACGCCAGCACGCACAGCCGCCCCGACTCCAGGTGGAACGCGGTGGCGTCGCGCCGCCCCGACAGCGGGTGCAGCACGATCGTCACGTCGTACTCGCGGCCCTGCAGCCGGTTGGCGGTGTCGACGGTGATCTCCGGCGGCAGCCCGGCCGCGCGGATCGCCGCCACCTGGTCGCGGTGCGCCGCGCCGACCGCGATCCGGTCGGCGGTCACCGGCCGCTCGCCCTGCTCCGAGCCCGCCACCGCGCCGCGCTGCAGCAGCCGGGCCGCCAGCAACGCCACCGCCTCGACGGCCTCGCCGTCGGTGCGCACGGTGTGCCGGTTCGGCAGCTCCAGCAGCGCCCACCCGGAGCGGGCGGCCTCCTCCAGCGCCCGGTCGTGCACGGTGCCCATGCCGCCGGTGGTCAGCTCCAGCCGCCGCTCGCCCGGCCCGGTGCCGGAGCGGAACCCGGTGAACGGGTAGAACGCCCGCGACACCACCGGCGCCGCCGACGCGGGCAGCCGCCACGACACCGGCAGCCGGTGCACCGGCAGGTCGGGGTTGTGCCGCAGCAGCACCGACACCGCGCTCTGCAGCGGGTCCCACGACAGCCCCGACCACCGGTCGCCGTCGACGACGGAGAACGGGTCGAGCTGCCCCGGGTCGCCCACGAACAGCGCCCGGTCGAACAGGGCGGCGATGCGCAGCAGCTTGTCCGAGCGCATCTGGTACGCCTCGTCGACGATCGCCCACGGCCAGGTCCGGCCCGCGATCCACGCCCACTTGTCGGCGGTGGCGATGACGATGTCCGGGTCGCCCAGGTCCTGCACGCGGGTGCCGACGGTGACGCCGGGCAGGTCGAGCAGCCGCGCCGGGGTCACGTAGCCGCCCGCCGACAGCCGGCCGACGGTCAGGTGCGGGTGCTTGTCGCACAGCCGGGTCACCAGGTCGTCGACCTGCTCGTTGGTCTGCGCGACGATCATCAGCGGCTCGCCGGTCGCGGCGATGTGCGCGGCGGCCCGTACGACGAGGGTGGACTTGCCCGCGCCCGGCGGCGAGTCGACCACCACGCCCCGGTGGCGCGGCAGGTCGGCGAGCACGGCCGTGATGACCTGCTCGGGCGTGAGCTCGGGAGCGGCCTGCGTCATGACCATTCCTCCACGGCGTCCTCGTCGGCGGGCACGTAGGCGGGCGGCGGGCCGCCGTGGGTCCACGGCGTGGCCTCGGCCTCCGGCAGCGCGGGCGCGCCCTGGAAGTCGTCGGTGAGCGAGGTGTAGCAGACCCGCTCGCCGGGCTCGGGCACCGCGCCGGGCGTCGGCGTCCGGCCCCGCCCCATGCCCTTGGTGATCTTGAGGGTGACCAGGCCGCCGTCCGCCGACACCAGCTCCGCGCCCTGCCCGCGCCGCTGCGGCGTGCCCAGCGACGTGCCGGGCGGGATCCGTACCGGATCGTCGGTCTTGACCACCACGAGCGGGCGCAGCTTGCGCGAGCGGCCCTCGCCCTCGGTGTTGTCCGGGACGGTCTCGACGACCTCGCCCGCGAACGCCTCACCGGTCAGCCGGTATTCGGCCATGACGAGCGGGTCGTCGTAGGCGCGCTGCACGTCGTAGGCCGCCTGGGCGCGTTCCATGCGCGCCAGGCGGGCGGCGGCGGCCACCGCGCCGTCGCGCCGCGCCTGCGGCGGCGCGCCCTCCTCGATCTGCGCCGCCATGCCGCTGAACGAGGCCCGGTCCTGCTCCCACCGCTGGGCGACGCCCGCGCCGGGCTCCAGCGCGCGCAGCAGGTCGACCGCCTGCCACATGAGCCGCCAGGTGGGGGCGAGCTGCGTGCGCAGCGCCTCGGTGACGCGCTCGGCGGACTCGCTCTCCATCGCCGGCGCCAGCACCTCGGCGTCGAACCCGGGGTCGGTCGCCGGGCCGGCCGGCGGCCAGACCAGCGGGTCCTCCGCCTCGTCCGACGGCCCGGTGGTGATCCAGGCGACCAGCGCCGCCAGGTTGGCGTCCTCCAGCGCGCTCTGCCCGCTCGCCCAGTGGCGGGCCAGCTCCTCCGTCGCGGCCATCGCCAGCGACGAGCCCGGGTACGCGGCCCGCTCGGCGAAGTACGTCAGCCACCGGCCCAGCAGCGGCACCCCCTGCGGCACCGGGTAGGGTCCGTCGGTGCGGCGGAAGCGGGTGGAGCGGCCCAGCAGCCGGGTGAACGCCACGCCCGCCCGGTTCGGCAGCAGCAGCTGCGGCGCGTCCAGCGCCCGCTCGTACGGGTCGGCGTTGCGGCGCTCGACCGTCTCCGTGCTGCCGAGGAAGCTCTCCACGTACGGCACCAGCACCCCGGCCAGCTCGGCGGCCCAGGCGAAACGCAGGTCGCGGTTGCGCGGCTGGGTCACCACCAGCAGCCGCGGCGCGTCCCGGTCGGTGCCGAGCATGGCGGCCAGCGGCGCGGCGGCCTCCCCGGCGAGCTTCAGCGGGATGAACACCATCGGCCGCTCGGACAGGTGGCAGTGGCGCACGGTCGCGATCGGCTGCGCCCGGCCCGCTTCCACGGCCCGCAGCCGGGCCAGCGAGGTGAGCAGGCTCACGTCAGGCACTCCCTGCGCAGCCGCTCGGCGCCGCGCAGCAGGCGGGCGATCTCCTCCTGGCCCTCGGCCGGGGCGCGCGCCCCGTCGGCCAGCGCCAGCGCCTCGCCCACCGAGGCGACGCCGCCGAGCTCGTCGCGGACGTGCCGGCCCAGCAGGTCGGAGGCGCCCTCCTGGCGGGCCTCGTCCCGGCAGAAGAAGCACAGGTCGCAGGTGGACAGGCAGTCGGGCGCGTAGCGGGCCGCCGCCCCGCGCACCGCGTCGGCCAGCTCGGCCACCGGCCGCGACGGCAGCCCGTCCTCGTCCGGCATCAGGTCGAACGTGAGCCCGTCGGGCAGCGCGTCGATCAGCCGGTCCAGGTCCGTCATGCGGGCGAGCTGGCGGCGCAGCACCGCGAGCTGGCGGCGCACGTCCACCAGCGTCGCCACCGGCCGGTTGGCGAAGTTCTCCGGGCAGACCAGCACCACCTCGTGCGAGACCCGCAGCGGGTCGTGCCCCAGCTCCTCCAGCAGCCCGCGCAGCGCCAGCACGTAGACGGCCGCCTGCCGCGCCGCCGCCGCGGCCGCCGCCGGGTCGGCCTGCCCGTCGATCACCGCGAACGACTTGATCTCCACGATGTGGAAGCGCCCGCCGAGCTGGAAGGCCACCACGTCCGGCTCCAGGTAGGCGGTGTGCCCGGCGATCTCCAGTGTGAACAGCGGATGGTCGTAGACGGTGCCCGCGTCCTCCTCGCGCACCGCGCGGTCGATCAGCGCGCGCGTGTGGGTGTGGCGCAGGTGCGCGCCGACGTTCTCCACGTCGTGGTAGGCCACCTCGGCGATCGGCAGGCCGAGCAGCTCGCGCAGCATCCGCAGCAGCTCGGCGCACCCGTCGGCCTTCACCAGCGCCTCGAACGCGTTGCCGCGCGTGATCGCGAACGGCGACTGCCCGAACGGCGCGGGGAAGCCCAGGTGGCGGGCGGCGGCGCCCTTGTCGATCCCGGCGCCGTCCATCAGCGCCCGGCGGGTGCAGCCGGGGTTGGCCGCCAGCGCGGCGATCGCCCGCGCGTCATGCGGCTTCGGCGGCGTGGTGCCGCGCAACGCGTCAAGCCGGTTCATCGTTCTCCTGATCTTGCGACGGTGTTCAGCGTAGCGGCGCCGAACAGCCTTGCCACGTCACCGAGCTGGGATGTCGCGCGACCGGCCAGCTCCGCCCGGTCCAGCGCGTCGCGTTCGGCGTGCACGGCCAGCTCCCGCCGGGCCGCGTCGGCCACCCGCGCCGGGTCGGGCGGGCCGAGCCCGTCGCCGCCCGCGCCCGGGATGTTGCGCGCCATCCTGGCCAGCAGCCGCTCGCCCTCCGGCGGCGCCTGGCCGAGCCCGGCCAGGTGGGCGGCGATCCGGGCGGCGCCGGTCAGGAAGTCGACCCTCGGGCTGAGCGGCCCGACCACCCGGCGCTCCACCGGCCAGGTGCTGAGCGTGAGCAGGGCGCGCGCGGGGGAGAGGCGGTCGGTCAGGGCCGCGCACAGGTAGTACGGCCTGCCGTACGGCGAGGAGCGGAACGAGCGCTCCTCGTCGCGGCGCAGGCTGGTGAGCTGGGCGCTGCGGATCGTGCCGGCGAAGAACGCCTGGCTCACGGTGACGATGAGCCGCGGCTGCGCGGGCGCGTCGAGCAGCGCCAGCGCCTGGTGGACCTGCTCGCGCACGGTGACCAGCCGCAGCCCGTCGCCGCGCCCCTTCGCCGGGCCGCTCCGCGCGGGCTCGCCGGGGGTGCTGACCAGGGCGTCCCAGGCGCGCTCGGCGGCACGCAGCTCGGCGCGGAGCCCGCGCGCCGTGGCCGTGTCCCGGACGCGCATCGCCGTACGGACACCGGCCCGGAGCTCGTCGATCCGCCTTTCGAGATCGTCCAGCCGGTCACTCATGGCGCGACTGTAGCAAGAGTTCCAGTAATCTCCAGCAATTTCAGGACATCAGAGGCCGTACGCCTCCAGCAGCCGCAACCACACCTCGCTCACCGTCGGGAACGACGGCACCGCGTGCCACAGCCGCTCCAGCGGCACCTCGGCGGTCACCGCGACCGTCGCCGCGTGCAGCAGCTCGGCCGTGCCCAGCCCGGCGAACGTGACGCCGAGCAGCACCCGCCGGTCCTCGTCCACGACCGCCTTGGCCCGCCCCCGGTAGCCGTCGCCCAGCAGGTAGGCGCCCGCGACCGAGGCCAGGTCGTACTCCACCGCCCGCACCCGGAACCCGTCACGCCGGGCGGCGGCCTCGGTCCGGCCGACGGAGCACACCTGCGGATCGGTGAACACGACCTGCGGCGCCCCGAAGCCGTCGGCGCTCGCCCGCAGCGAAGGCAGGTCGTCCGGCTCGCCCTTGGCGCGGGCGGCGATCACGTCACCGCACACCCGGCCCTGGTACTTGCCCATGTGGGTGAGCAGGTTGCGCCCGTTGACGTCGCCGACCGCGTACAGCCAGTCCAGGCCGGGCACCCGCAGGCTGTCGTCCACCTCGACCGGCCCGTCGGCCAGCCCGACGCTGTCCAGCCCGAGCCCCGCGGTCGCCGCCCGGCGGCCGGTGGCCACCAGCAGCTCGTCGGCCTCCAGCGGCGGGCCTTCCGCCAGATGCACGGTCACCGGGCCGCCCGGCACCGGCCGCTCGACCCGGGCCGCCTCGGCGCCGGTGCGCACGTCGATGCCGGACGCGGCGAACGACGCGGCCACCAGCTCGCCGGCGAACGGCTCCATCCGCTCCAGCAGCGAGCCGCCGCGCACCAGCACGGTCGTCCGGCGGGCGCCGAGCCCGTGCATGGCCTGGGCCATCTCGCACGCCACCACGCCGCCGCCGATGACCACCAGCCGCTCGGGCACGGACGTGGCCGCGGTCACCTCGTGGCTGGTCCACGGCTTCGCCTCGCGCAGGCCGGGCACCGGCGGCACCGACGCCGTCGTGCCCGTGGCCAGCACCACGGCGTGCCGCGCGGTCAGCATCCGCTCCCCGCCGCCGGGCGTGGCGACCCGCACCCGCTTGGGGCCGTCGAGCCGGCCGCGCCCGCGCACGTACGCGGCCGGCAGGCCCTCGATCCAGCCGACCTGGCCGGAGTCGTCGTAGCGGGACACCGCCTCGTCACGGCGCGCCAGCACGGCGGCGGCGTCGATCGGGCCCAGCGTCAGGCCGGGCACCCGCCCGGCCTCGCCGGCCAGCTCCACCGGCCGCAGCAGCGCCTTGCTGGGGATGCACGCCCAGTAGGAGCACTCACCGCCCGCCAGCCGGTCCTCCACGATCGCCGCCGACAGCCCGCCGCGCACCGCCCGGTCCGCCACGTTCTCGCCGGCCGGACCGGCGCCGATCACGATGACGTCGTACTCCTCGGACATGACCACCTCCAGAGCGCCCAGTCTTTCAGGCGTCCGGCACCGCCTTCAGCCAGGCCCGGTCCTCGGTGAGGAACCGGTCCAGCCGCAGCCCCGCCTCCGCCAGCGCCTCGGCCAGCCGCTCGTCCGTCAGCATGCGGGAGGTGAACGACTGCGTCCACACGCGCCCCTCGTGCGAGTAGCGCATGGTGGCGTTGACGACGCCGGGCGCGACCTCCTCCTGGGCCGCCAGCTCCAGCCGCAGGCCGCCGTCCGTGGTGCGGCCCTGGCCGACGGCCGCCTTGCCGTGCCGCTCCGGCGGCGTCCACTGGATCAGCACCGACCCGCCGGGCGCCACGTGCCGCGCGCACGTCTCCAGCAGCCCCCGCCGGTCCTGGTCGTCGGCGGTGTGCACGAGGTGCGAGGCCAGCAGCACGCCGTCGAAGCGCCGCCCGAGATCCAGGTCCTGGATGCGCGAGCGCACGGTCCGCGCGCCGCGCACGTGCTCCAGCATCTCGGCCGACTCGTCCACCGCGACGACCTCGTAGCCGAGCTCGATCAGCGGGTGCGCGATCCGGCCGACGCCCGCGCCCAGGTCCAGGACCGACCCGCCGGAGGGCACCACCCCGGAGATGATCTCCGGTTCACCGTTGGCGCCCATCAGCAGGTAGAAGGAGACGGGCGAGCCGTCGGGGGTGATCGAGCCGGTTCCGGTGCCGCTGTTCGGGATGATCGCCATGATCCGACGCTAACCGAGCGCCTCACCGCTGTCAGTCCAGCATCCGCAGAAGGTCCCACTCGTTCTCGCACACGCGCCGCCCGATCGCCGCCAGCTCCACCGACCGCTCGCCGCCGCGCAGGTGCCGCATCGCCTGCATCACGCAGATGACACCCCACTTCAGCACCCCGAACGTCTCCCACCAGCGCAGCGCGTCCCGGTCGACGGGCCGCCCTCCCGCCCGCTCGTACGCGCCGATCAGCTCGTCGTAGTGGCCGAACCCGCCCACCGGCGGCGCCGCGCCGAACCGCCACGCCCGGACGCACAGCCAGCCCAGGTCCTCCAGGGGGTCGCCGGCGTGGGCGAGCTCCCAGTCGAGCACAGCCCGCAGCCCCTCGGGGCCGACGACCAGGTTGCCGTTGCGGAAGTCGCCGTGCACCAGCACGCGCCCGGCGGGGGCGGGACGGGTGCCCGCCAGCCGCCGGAAGGCCAGCTCGAACACCGGGTGCGGCTGCCCGGTGAGGTCGAGCAGGTCCCGCCACCGGCGCAGCGGGTCGGCCGCCTCGCCGCCGGGCACCGGCACCCCGGCCCGGCCGGCCTGCCGCATCAGCTCCGCCTCCCCGCGCAGCCCGCCCTCCAGCTCGCCGCCCAGGCCGCCCTCCGGTCCGGGACCGGAGGCCAGCCGCAGCACCAGCGCGTGCCGCCGCCCGGCGGCGTCGGCCACGTCCACGGACCACGTCTCCCGCGACGCCCCGCCGGACAGCCTCGCCCGCGCCACCACCCGCGCCGCGCCGCCGAACACCTCACGGACGACGCCGCCGGGACCGGTCGTCTCCCGGCCGTCCGTCACCGGAGCCCGAACTCCCACGTGCCGCCCGCCGCGTACACGCCGAGCACCCGCCGCCCCACCGAGTCGATGTGCACCTCGTCCGGCCCGTCGTAGATCCGCCCGGCCCGCGCGTGCCGGTACATCCGGTCCAGCGGCGTGTCCGGCGTGAGCCCCGCCGCCCCGTGCACCTGGATGGCCCGGTCGATCACGTTGTGCAGCATCCGGGCGCCCACCACCTTGATCGCGCCGATCTCCACCCGCGCGTCGCCCCCCGAGTCGACCACCTCGGCCGCGTGCAGGGTGAGCAGCCGAGCCGCCTGGATCTCGGCGTAGGAGTCGAAGACGTGCTCGCGCATGAGCTGCTTCTTGGCCAGCGGCTCGCTGAACGCGGTCCGCTCGTGCAGCCGGCGGCACATCAGGTCGAAGGCCCGCTGCGCCTGCCCGAGCCACCGCATGCAGTGGAAGATCCGCCCCGGCCCGAGCCGCCGCTGCGCGATCACGAACCCCTGCCCCCTGGCCCCGAGCAGGTTGCCCGCCGGCACCCGCACGTCCTCGTAGCGCACCTCGCAGTGCGCCCCGCCGAGCCCCAGCACCGGCGTCTCGCGCACGATGTTGTAGCCGGGCGTCGCGGTCGGCACCAGGATCATGGAGAAGGCCAGGTGCGGCGGCGCCTGGTCGTCCTCGGTCCGGCACATCACGGTCGTGTACGCGGCCTGCGAGGCGCCGGTGGTGAACCACTTGTGCCCGTTGATCACCCATTCGCCGCCGTCGAGCACCGCCGTGGTCATGATCTGCGTGGGGTCGCTGCTGGACACGTCGGGCTCGGTCATCGCGAAGCTGGGCGAGATGTCGCCGCGCACCAGCGGCATCAGGTAGCGCTCCCGCTGCTCGGCCGAGGCGTGCTCGTGCAGCATCAGCGAGTCCTGCAAGGTGTACGAGCCCAGCACGAGCTGCCCGAACTCGCTGCGCCCCTGCACCTCGTTCACGTACACGTAGTCGAGGAACGGCAGCCCGCCGCCGCCCAGCTCGCGCGGGTGGCCGAGCGCCCACAGGCCCTCCTTCTTGGCCTCCTCGCGCAGCTCGCGCAGGGTCGCCGCGGCCGCCTCCCCGCCCTCGTGCAGCACCCGCTCCGACGGCTCGACCCGCTCGGTCATGAACGCGTGGACGGCGTCGCGGACCGGCCGGACGCTGTCGGGTACGGCGAAGCTCATGGCCCGATCCCAGCCGAAAACGGTTGCGGGGTCAACGGCCCGGTCCGGGAGAATGCGGGTCATGACAGGTGATGGGCGCGGCCCGCACGACGCCCCCTCGACCGCCGAGCTGGTCGCCGCCGTGCGCGAGTTCCTGACCGCCGACGTGCTGCCCGCCGTCGAGGGCCGTACGCGCTTCCACGCGCGGGTCGCGGTCAACGTGCTCGCCATGGTCGAGCGTGAGCTGCTGCTGGGCCCGGCGCAGGCGGACGAGCACGCCGCCCGCCTGGCGGAGCTCGGCGTGGGCGACGACGCCGAGCTGGCGCGGGCCGTGCGGGAGGGCCGCTTCGACGGCGACGACCGGCGGGCGGAGCTGACCGAGCTCCTGACCCGCGCGGTGCGCGCCAAGCTGGACGTCGCCAACCCCGGCTACCCGGCCGGCTGAGCGACGCCGGTCACCCCTGCCCCGGCGGCGGCTGCCGCAGCAGCGCGACGGCGGCGACCGCCAGCACCGTCACGACGGCGGCCGCGATCCCGGCCGCCAGGTTCAGCCCGTCGGTGAACGCCTCCCGGGCCCGCTCCAGCACCTGGGCGGCCACCGGGCCCGGCAGGTCCGCGGCCACCGCTCCGGCGAGCGTGTCGCGCACGGTCTCCGCCACCGGCCCCGGGAGGCTCCCCGGCAGCGTGCCGCCGAGCTCGCCCCGGTAGACGGCGGTGACGGCGCTGCCCAGCCCGGCGACGCCCAGCGCGATGCCGAACTCCATGCCCGTCTCCGACATCGCCGCGGCCGACCCGGCCCGGTCCGGCGGCGCCGAGCCGACCACCAGGTCCGTGCCGAGCGCCATCAGCGGCCCGATGCCGGTGTAGACGAGCACGAACCCGGTCACCAGCAGCGGCAGGTCGCCGGTCCCGACCTGGCTGATCATCACGTACCCCGGCGCCGAGAGCAGCAGCGCGCCGCCGAGGACGTACCCGGGACGCAGCCGCCGGGTGAGTGTGGGCGTCAGCGAGGAAGCTGCGGTCACCGCCACGGCCGCGGGCAGCAGCCACAGGCCCGCGACGATCGGCGAGAGCCCTGCCACGAGCTGGAGATACTGCGTGACGAACAGGTACAGCCCGCCCATCAGGCCGAGGCCGAGCAGCAGCACCAGCAGCGCGGCGCTGAACGCCCGGTTCGCGAACAGCCGCAGGTCCAGCAGCGGATCGGCCAGCCGGCGCTGGCGCAGCACGAACAGCGCGCCGAAGACCACCCCGGCCAGGACCGTCCCGGCCGCCAGCGGGCCGGGCCCGTGCTCGGCCAGATGCTTGACCCCGTAGATCACCGGCAGCACCGTGAGCAGGGACAGCACCACGCTGGCCAGGTCGATCCGGCCCGCCTCCGGGTCCCGGTACTCGGGCAGCAGCAGCGGCGCCGCCACCAGGAGCAGCGCCATCACCGGCAGCGCGAGCAGGAACACCGAACCCCACCAGAACCACTCCAGCAGCGCCCCGCCCAGGACCGGGCCGACGGCGACGCCGACGGAGAAGCAGGTCACCCACACGCTGATGGCGACCCCGCGCTGCCGGGGGTCCTTGAACATGGTGCTGATCAGCGCCAGCGTCGAGGGCATCAGCGTCGCGCCGGCGATGCCGAGCAGCGCGCGGGCCGCGATCAGCATCTCCGGGCTGGTGGACACGGCGGCCAGGGCCGAGGCGAGACCGAAGCCGAGCGCCCCGGCCATCAGGAGCCTGCGGCGGCCGATCCGGTCGCCGAGCCTGCCCATGGTCACCAGGAAACCGGCGATCATGAAGCCGTAGACGTCGACGGCCCACAGCAGTTCGGCGCCGGTGGGCTCCAGGTCCGCGCCGAGGTGGGGGACCGCCAGGTTCAGCACGGTCGCGTCCAGGGCCAGCAGGACGGTGGGCAGCGTGAGCACGAAGAGCCCCAGCCACTCCCGGGGCCCTGCCCTGAGGTCCGCCGGGGCGGGGGACACGGGGGACACGCTCGTCATGGAAGATCCTTCGTGGTCGTGAATCGCGGGTACGCGCCCAGCCTGCGACGGGGCGCTCTCGACCGGCTCACGTCCCGCTCTCGGCCGGCTCCCGGCACGTCCCGGCGCTGCACTACCGTGGATCTCATGCGATTCGGGGTGCTGGGGCCGCTCGGCGTGTGGCGGGCGGACGGCAGCCCGGTCACCGTGCCCGGCCCCAAGACCCGCCTGCTGCTGGCCGTCCTGCTGGCGTACGAGGGCCGTCCCGTGTCGGCGGACCGGCTCGCCGGCGAGGTGTGGGCGGACGGCGAGGCCCCCGGCGACCCGTCCGCCGCGCTGCAGACGCGGATCTGGCAGCTGCGCAAGGCGCTGGAGAGCGCCGAGGAGGGCGGCCGCGACCTCCTGGCGCGGCGCGACGACGGCTATCTGCTGCGCACCGCCCCCGAGGACGTCGACATGGGCCGCTTCGCGATGCTCACCGCCCGCGCCCGCGCCACCGACGACCCCGGTGCCCGGGCGGGCCTGCTGTCCGACGCGCTCGCACTGTGGCGGGGCGCCGCGTTCTCCGGCTACGCGGACGCCGCGTTCGCCCGTCCGGTCGTCACCCGGCTCGAGGAGGCCCGCCTGGCCGCCCTGGAGGCCCGCGCCGACGCCCTGATCAGGCTGGGCCGTCACCTCGAGGTTGCCGAGGAACTGCACGAGCTCGCCGTCCGCCACCCGCTGCGCGAGCGGGTGCACGTCCTCCACCTGCGCGCGCTGCACGCCGCCGGGCGCACGGGCGAGGCGCTGGCCGCCTACGGGGAGCTGCGCACCCGGCTCGCCGCCGAGCTGGGCCTGGACCCCGGGCCCGAGCTCGCCGCCCTGCACCGGACCCTGCTGGAACGCGACCCGGCGCCCGCCCCCGCCCGCCGCCCCGCGACGAACCTGCCCGCTCCGCTGACCGAGCTCGTCGGCCGCGAGGGCGCGGTGCGCGAGGCGGCGTCCGTGCTGGCCGCCGCGCGGCTCCTGACGCTGACCGGGTCCGGCGGCGTCGGCAAGACCAGGCTCGCGCTGGAGACGGCGGCCCGGCTCGGCGGCGGCTTCCCCGACGGCTCCTGGCTGGTCGAGCTGGCCCCGCTGACCCCTGGCGGCGGCCCGGACGCCGTGGCCCGGGTCGCCGAGGCCGTCATGACCGCGCTGGGCGTCCGCGAGGGCGCGGGCACGGCCGAGCTCGCCCCGCCCGCGCTCGGCCTGGCCGGAACACTGGCCGGCAAGCGGCTGCTGCTGCTCCTCGACAACTGCGAGCACCTCGTCGGCGCGGTCGCCGAGCTGACCGCGCTGCTGCTCCGGCGCGCCCCCGGCCTGCGCGTCCTGGCCACCAGCCAGGAGCCGCTGGGCATCCCCGGCGAGGTCGTCCTGGCCGTGCCGCCGCTGGAGCTGCCCGCACCCGCCGCCGAGCCCGATCCCGGCACGCTGGCGCGCTCCAGCGCCGTCGAGCTGTTCGTCGCCCGGGCCGCCGCCGCGGCGCCCGGGTTCAGGCTCGACGCCGGCAACGCCCGCGACGTGGCGGAGATCTGCCGCCGGCTCGACGGCATCCCGCTCGCCCTCGAACTGGCCGCCACCCGGGTCCGGGCCCTCGGCGTGCGCGGGCTGATCAGCCGCCTCGACGACCGCTTCCGGCTGCTCGCCACCGGCTACCGGGGCGCGCCGCCCCGCCAGCAGACGCTCCGGGCCACGATCGACTGGAGCTGGGACCTGCTGACCGGCCCCGAGCGCGCCGTGCTGCGCCGGCTCGCCGTGCACGCCGACGGCAGCACGCTGGAGGCGGCCGAGGCCGTCTGCGCCGGTCCCGGCGTGCCCGCGCAGGACGTGCTCGACCTGCTCGCCCGCCTGGTGGACCGCTCGCTGGTCATCATGACCGAGCACGCCGACGGGCCCCGCTACCGCCTGCTCGAATCGGTCGCCGACTACGGCCTGGCCCGGCTGCGGGAGGCGGGCGAGGAGGACGACGTACGCGGGCGCCACCGCGCCCACCACATCGGCCTGGCCCGCCTGACCGCGCCGCTGCTGCACGGCCCCGAGCAGGGGCGCGGGCTGCGCCTGCTGGACGCGGAGGCCGCCAACTTCGGGCGCGTCCTCGACGACGCCGTCCGCCGGGGCGCGGCCGGGGACGCGCTCGCCCTGGTCAACGCGCTGAGCTGGTACTGGTTCCTGCGCGGCAGGCTCCGGGCGGCCGGCCGGTCCCTGGACGCGGCGCTCGCCCTGCCCGTCCGCGACCCGGCCGCCGAGGCGTCCCCCCGTGCACAGGCCCGGGCGTGGCGGGCGGGTTTCGCCGCCCTCGTCGGCGACGGCGCCGGGCGGATGCCGTACGGCGACGTCGCGGAGCTCCTGCGCGGCGTGACCGGCCCGGGCGAGCGGGCCAGAGCCCGGTGGTTCCTCGGCTTCGCCCTGTTCGGGGTCGGCGACCAGGCCGCCAGCGAGGAGCTCGTCGACCGGGCGCTGGAGGAGTTCGGCGCCCTGGGCGACACCTGGGGGACCGCGGCGGCGCTGAGCGTGCGGGCCAACCAGGCGCATGTCCGCGGCGATCTCGACCGGCTGGCCCGCGACGGGCGGCGCAGCGCGGAGCTGTTCACCGGGCTCGCCGACGCCTGGGGGCGGCTGCAGACCGCCGAACCGCTCGCCGCGCTGGCCGAGATGGCGGGCGACTACGAGCACGCGGCCCGCCTGCACCGGGAAGGGCTGCGCCTGGCCGAGGACCTCGGGCTGTGGCCGGAGGCCGCGGACCGGCTGACCAGCCTGGGCAACGTCGCCATGCTCACCGGGGACCACGCCCGGGCGCGGGAGCTCCACCGGCGGGCGATGCGCCTGGCCGCCGAGCACAGCTTCAAGCCCGGGGAGATCCACGCCGAGGTCGGGCTCGGCCTCGGCGCCCGCCGCGAGGGACGGCTCGACGCCGCCGAGACCCACATGCGCCACGTGCTGACCTGGCAGGCCGCGATGGCCTTCGAGCCGGGCCGCGCCCTCGCGCTGGCCGAGCTCGGCTTCGCCGCCGAGCTGCGCGGCGACGCCGAGCGGGCCCTGCGCCTGCACCTGGACGGGTGGGCCGCCGCCCGCGCCACGGGCGACCCCAGGGCCCTGGCGCTGGCCCTGGAGGGCCTGGCCGGGGCCCAGGCCCTCGCCGGACGCCACACGGGCGCGGCCGTGCTGCTCGGCGCCGCGCACGCCGCCAGGGACTCCGTGGGGATGCCGCTGCCGCCCGCCGAGCGGGGCGACGTCGACCGGATCACCGCGTCGATCCGCCGGCACCTGACCGAGGACGCCTACCGGGCCGCCCACCGGCGCGGCGGCGAGCTGACCCCCGAAGAGGCGCTCGCCGCCGCCGTCCCCGAGCGCGGGGCCGGCCGCCGGGTCAGTGCGTCCCGGTCAGGTCCATCGGCTTGACCTTCGGGTCGCCCTCGTCGGCGAAGTAGTCGCTCCGCGCCGTCGCGTCCTTGCCGTCGGCCACCTTCAGCGCCCGGAACAGGTACGTCCCCAGCACCGCCACGACCAGGTTCACGGCCAGCGCCAGGAAGCCCGCGTAGATCGTCATCTTGGTGTCGAACCCGAGGTTGCCCAGCGAGAACGCCGATCCGCCGAAGTGCGCCTTGCCGCTGGCCGGGTTCGGGATCAGGTAGAGCATCCACAGGCCGGCGCCGAGCCCGGCCGCCCACCCGGCGATCAGCCCGCCCTTGTGGAACCAGCGCGTGTAGAGGCCCAGCCCGACCGACGGCAGCGTCTGCAGGATGATGACGCCGCCGATGAGCTGCAGGTCGATGGAGAACTGCGGGTCGAGCATCAGGATGCACAGCACCGCGCCCACCTTGACGACCAGCGACACCAGCTTGGAGACCTTGGCCTCCTGGGCGTCGGTGGCGTTCTTGTTCAGGTACTCGCGGTAGACGTTGCGGGTGAACAGGTTCGCCGCGGCGATCGACATGATCGCGGCGGGCACGAGCGCGCCGATGCCGATCGCGGCGTAGGCGACGCCCGCGAACCAGTCGGGGAACATCTGGTCGAACAGCGCGGGCACGATCGTGTTCGTGTCCGCCTTGCCGTTGGCGCCCACGACCGGCTTGGTCCCGGCGGCGATGGCCATGAAGCCGAGCAACGCGATCAGGCCGAGCAGGAAGCTGTAGGCGGGCAGCGCCGACATGTTGCGCTTGATCACGGCCCGGTTCCTTGACGCCAGGGCGCCGGTCAGGCTGTGCGGGTACAGGAACAGCGCCAGCGCCGACCCGAAGGCCAGCGTGATGTACTGGAGCTGGTTGGAGGCGTTCAGCGTGATCCCGTCCGCCGGGTTGGGCGTGGCGGCGAACTTCGCCGCGGCGGCGTCGAAGATCGACCCCCAGCCGCCCAGCTTGGCCGGGATGTAGATGACGGCCGCCAGGATCACCACGTAGATCAGCGTGTCCTTGACGAACGCGATCAGCGCCGGGGCGCGCAGCCCCGACTGGTAGGTGTAGGCCGCCAGGATGGCGAACGCGATGATGATCGGCAGGTGCCCGGTGATGCCCATCGTCTTGAGCACCGCCTCGATGCCGACGAGCTGCAGCGCGATGTACGGCATCGTCGCCACCAGGCCGGTGATCGCGATGAGCAGCGCCAGCGTCGGCGAGCCGAACCGGGCCCGGACGAAGTCGGCCGGCGTGACGAACCCGTGCACGTGCGACACCGACCACATCCGCGCCAGCACGAGGAACACCAGCGGGTAGATCACCACGGTGTACGGCAGCGCGTAGAAGCCGAGCGCCCCGGCGCTGAACATGAGCGCGGGCACGGCCACGAACGTGTAGGCGGTGTAGAGGTCGCCGCCCACCAGGAACCAGGTGATCCAGGTGCCGAAGTTGCGCCCGCCCAGCCCCCACTCGTTGAGGCTCTCGATGCTCTCGATGCTCTCGGGCCGCCGCCATCGGGCGGCGACGAAGCCCATGCCGCTCACGAGCAGGAACAGCAGCGTGAAGACGACCAGTTCGGTCGTGTGCGCGCTCACTTGGTCATCCGGTAGACGAGCGTGGTGCAGCCGACGCCGACGGCGATGAAGGCGATCTGCAGCCAGTAGAACAGGGGGAAGCCGAGCAGGCGGGGCTCGTCCGCGTTGAACAGGAACGTCAGCAGCGGCAGCACGATCGGCACGAACAGCAGCCAGTTCCACGGGCTGCGGTCGGTCCGCGGCTCGGCGTCTCGGGGGGTGGTCATCGGTGTCTCCCGTGTCCACGTCAGGAGCCAGGGGCGCGGTGACCGGGCCCGTGACTCGCGGTCAGTGGTGGGAGAGTAACGCTGCGGGGATATTAACCCCAACGTCACCTTTATCACGATTTAGCGTAGAAAGTCCGGGTCTAGGCCGGCCGCCGCCACCGGGCCGCGACGAAGCCCGTGCCGCGGCTCTGCCCGGCACATTAACCACGCCCGGAAATCGGGTCAGGTCACCGATCGGCGAATGGTCGGCTCCCCGCGACGAACGGGGAAAACATGACAGGGGATGTCCTCTTACCGGAACAGGGTGGCCGCATGATTGCTTTGGTGGCGGGCGCGACCCGCGGCACAGGACGGGGCATCGCGGTCGAACTGGGCGCCGCCGGCGCGACCGTCTACTGCACCGGCAGGTCCACGCGCGAGGGACGCTCGGAGATGAACCGGCCGGAGACCATCGAGGAGACCGCCGAGCGGGTGAGCGCCGCCGGCGGCACCGGCATCCCGGTCCGCGTCGACCATCTGGACCCGGCCCAGGTCAGGGCGCTGGCCGAGCGGATCGACCGCGAGCAGGGCAGGCTGGACGTGCTCGTCAACGACGTCTGGGGCGCCGACGCGCTGTGGCAGTGGCACACCCCCGTCTGGGAGCACGACCTGGACAAGGGCCTGCGCCTGCTCCGGCTGGCCGTCGACACCCACCTCATCACCAGCCACCACCTGCTGCCGCTGCTCATCCGCAACGAGGGCGGCCTGGTCGTGGAGGTGACCGACGGCACCAGCGACTTCAACGCCACCCGCTACCGCGAGTCGATCTTCTACGACCTGGCGAAGACGGCCGTCAACCGGCTGGCGTACGCGCAGGCCGAGGAGCTGCGCCCGCACGGCGGCACGGCGGTGGCGCTCACGCCCGGCTTCCTGCGCTCGGAGGCCATGCTGGAGAACTTCGGCGTCACCGAGGAGACCTGGCGCGACGCCGTCGCCGGGAATCCCACGTTCGGGGTGTCGGAGACTCCGGCGTACGCGGGCCGCGCGGTCGCCGCGCTGGCCGCCGACCCCGGCCGGGGCCGCTGGTCGGGCCGGTCGGTCTCCAGCGAGGAGCTGGCGCTGGCGTACGGGTTCACCGACGTCGACGGCAGCAGGCCGCAGGTGTGGCGCTACATCGCCGAGGTGCGCGAGGGCGGCAAGGACGCGGCCCCCGAGGACTACCGGTAGCGGTCCTGCCCGGCCCTACCGGCCGGGGTCCGCGCGGTAGAGCTCCGCCGTGCGGGCCGCCGCGGCGGCGACCAGGGCCCGCAGCTCCGGCGGGCCCAGCACCTCGGCCTCCGGCCCGAACCGCAGCACCTGCGAGAACGCCACCTCGACCGACTCGACGGCCAGCCGCACGGTGCCGTCGGGCCGCAGCGAGGCGAGCGCGCCGGGCAGCGCCGCCGGGTCGGCGACGTGCCGCAGCATCCGCACCCCGAGCGGGCTCAGCCGCAGCGTGATCTCCTCGCGCAGCAGCGACCGGGTGAACTCGGCGGACCGCGCGGCCCAGAACGCGGCCAGGTCGAAGCCGGGGTCGCGGTCGAACCGGCCGCCGTCCTGCTCGACGCCGCCGAACCGGTCCACCCGGTAGACGAGGAACCGGCCGCGCGAGCGCGCGGCCAGGTACCAGGAGCCCGCCTTCAGCACCAGCCCGTACGGCTCCAGCGCGCGCACCCGTTCCTGGTACGACGCGCTCACCGTGCGGTCGTTCCACACGGCCCTGGCCAGCGGCGCGAGCGCGCCGGGCGGCGGGTCGGCGGAGGCGAACCAGCCCGGCGCGTCCAGGTGGAAGCGCTGCGCGGCGGTCGCGGGGGCGTCGCGCAGGCCGGGGGCGAGCGCGGCGGCGGCCTTGAGCCGGGCCGTCGCGGCCACCTCCTGCAGCCCCATCTCGCGCAGCGCCGCCGGCACCCCCGACAGGAACAGCGCCTCGGCCTCGGCCCGGTCCAGCCCCGTCAGCCGGGTGCGGTAGCCCTCCAGCAGCCGGTAGCCGCCGCCGCGCCCCCGGTCGGCGTAGACCGGGACGCCCGCCTCCGACAGCGCCAGCACGTCGCGGTGCACGGTCCGCTCCGACACCTCCAGCTCGCGCGCCAGCTCCGCCGCCGTCATCCCGCCCCGGCCCTGCAGCAGCAGGACCAGCGACATCAGCCGAGCGGCGCGCACAGCGGGAGGATCACGGCGGACGGGTGCGCGGGGGAGCGGAACACCTCGACGTCGGCGGCCACCATCGGCCCGCCCTCGCCGAGCGGCCGCCCGGTGCCCGGGTTGCGGGCGATCGTCGGGTACGCGCCGGCGGCCACGTGGACCCGGATGCGGTGGCCGCGCCGGAACCGGTGGCCCACCGGCCACAGATCCACCAGCACTCTCCGCACATCGCCCACTTTATCGGGCATTTCCGAATTATCAGGCAGCTCCGGCCGCAGCCTCCGCACGCCCTCGCACACGTTCATGGACTTCCCGCCCGGACGCACGTCGCACACCCGCACCACCACGTCCACGTACGGCGTGCTGGACCGGACGAACAGCTCGGCCGAGACCGGCCCGATCGCCTCCACGTCCGACTCCAGCTCCGCCGAGGAGTAGACGAGCACGTCGCGCCGCGCCTCCAGGCGCCGCTGGTCGCGCGGCCGGGAGTCGGCCAGCAGCACCGGCCCGCCGATCACCGGCGTGGGATGGTCCGGGTGGTAGCGGAAGCGGTCCGCCCCGCCCGCGCGCGGCGGCTCCCGCTCCAGCCCGCCGTCCTCGCGCAGGTGCCAGCGCACCTGCCGCGAGCCCGGCACCGGCCAGTCGGGATAGTCGCGCCACTCCCCGGCCCCCGTCACGTACAGCCGCACCGGCTGCTCGCGCAGCCCCGACGGGTCGCCGAGCAGGTGCGCCCGGAACCAGGCCAGCGACTCGGCCAGCGCCACCCGCCCGTGCCGTGCGTCCACGTGCCACCACGGCCCGATCGTCAGCTGCGGCCGCCGCCCCGCCGCCCGCAGCGCCAGGTAGTCCTTGAGCTGCCACGGCAGGAACACGTCGTACCACCCGCCGAGCATGGTGACCGCCGCCTCCACCTCACCCACCCGAGGGGAGAAGTCACGCTTGTCCCAGTACGGCACGGCCGGGTCGGCGTGATGGGCCAGCAGGTCCCGGTAGAAGCGCAGCGGGCGGCCCGCCGAGGCCAGGTCCAGCTCGGACACCGGCCGCCCCGACAGCCCCGACAGCACGGCCCGGCGCGTCAGCCGGGGAGCCGTCAGCGGCGCCGCCGCCCCGCCGAACCGGCGCGACATCGCGTCCGTCAGCGTCGTCCAGCTCAGCGCCGACTCCAGCGCGAACGCCCCGCCCACATAGGCGGCGTCGCGGAACTGGGAGGCGGTGATCTGCGTGGCCATCGCCTTCAGCTCGGGCCCGGCCTCGGCCGCCACCGCCCACTGCGTGTAGCCCAGGTAGGAGGGGCCGAACATGGCCAGCGACCCGCCGTACCACGGCTGCCCGCGCAGCCAGTCAAGCGTGGCCAGGCCGTCGTCCCGCTCGTCGCCCAGCGGGTCGAGCTGCCCGCCGGAGCCGAACCCGCCCCGGCAGCTCTGGATCACCACGTGGAAGCCGTTGCGGGCGAAGCCGCGCCCGTACACGAACCCGAACACGCCCCGCCTGCCGTACGGCGAGCGGATCAGCACCACCGGAGCCGGGCCGCCGCCGGGCGCCTCGTAGCGGTCGGCGAGCAGCACCACGCCGTCGGGCATCTCCACGGGAAGATCGCGATGGATCCGCACACGTCGCATGACCCACCAGTAACAGATGCCGCCCGGGCGGTGGTAGCCCGGGCGGCATCAGCTGTAAACGGCGCTGATTACGGCGCGGTCTTGTCCGGCCGCTCGGAGACGCGGATCGCGTTCACGATCGTCGCCCCCTGCCGGGTGGCGAAGCGCACGTTGAGCTGGCCGTCGCTGACGCGGACCGTGTACTGCCTGCTGACCGCCGTGTACGTGCCCGCCTCCAGGGCCAGGTCGAGCGCCGGGATGGCGAGCTGGCCCTCGACTAGCACGTCGAACACCCGCCGGCCCATGTCCATGCCGCGGATCTCGGCGAAGTCCAGCTCGACCGTGTAGACGCCGGCCGGCACCCCGTCGAAGCGGTACTCCAGCATGCCCTCGCGGGCCGTGCGGAACAGCGTCTGCTCCTCGGTGCCCTCGATGGTCCTGCGGGTGTCGCGCTCGCGGGTGCCGCTGCCCACGTACCCGTGACCGCCCTCCCGGTAGCGGGCGTCGGGCGTCCAGGCGTCACCGGCGGCGTCGGTGGACGCGCGGCGCGCCCCCACGTCGACGGCCACCTGGTGCTTGGGCACCACGACCGTCACCGTCACCTCGATGACCGGCTGCCGGCCGCTGGCGGACTTGATGACGAGCTTCCCGGCGCGGGCCGTGCCGGCCGCCACGCCGTCGCTCGACACCGTGACCTCCAGCGTCGCCTTCTGCCCCTTGGCCAGCTCGCCGGAGGCCGGCGTGACGCCGAGCCAGCCGCCCGCCGGGTCGGCGGTGACCGTGTACGGCGTCGGCGAGCCGAGGTTCGTCAGCTCCAGCGTCCGCTCCCTGCTCGCGTCCGCCGGCATCACCACCGTGACCTCGGCCGTCGAGGCGGCCACCCGGCCCGTCACCAGCGCCGTGTCCACCTGGGTCACCGTGGCCGGGGCGACGGTGACCGCCTGGGTGAAGGTGCCGTAGTGCTCCTTGGACACGACCACCTCGTAGTCGCCCGCCAGGAGCTGGCCGTAGAAGCCGCCGTCGGCGCCCGTGGTGAACGTCGCCACGTCGCCCACCTTGACGGTCGCGCCCGGCAGCGGGTCGCCGTCGTTGGCGTCGGTGACCACGCCCGTCACCAGGCCGTGGCGGGAGGCGCTGAACGTCAGGCCCTGACCGGTGGCCAGCGCCGGCTCCTCGTAGAGGTACTGCAGCGCGTCGTCGCCGGCCGCGTTCTCGATGCCGACGGTCCCCGCCGCGCCCTGGTCGCGCTCGCTCTCGACGTCCTTGTACCGGTAGCTCACCGTGCCGTCCTCGCCGAGCAGCGCCGCGAACGACACCCGCTGCGTGGCGTCGGCGTAGAAGCGGACGTTGCGCCACTCGACCACGAACTGCCGGTGCGGCGCCGTCCCGGTGACGCCCGTGTAGACGCCGGCCTGCGCGTCCACCACGAAGTCGTCCCAGAACGGGAAGACGGCGTTGTTCGGCGTGGCCGTCGCGGGCAGCCTGCTGTTGCCCGCCGCCACCACCCGGTCGGCCGCGAACGTGACGAACCCGTTGGTCGCCACCCACGCCCGGCTCTGGCCGGCGCCGTAGAACGGGACCGCGAACGGCAGCGTCACCTGGAGCGCCTCGTCGTCGCCGGTGAGCGCCAGCTTGTCGGTGCCCGCCACATAGGGCGCCGGGGCGCTGCGGCAGGTGTAGCCGAAGTCGTCGCCGCGCAACGGCAGCTCGACGTCCTCGGTCACGTCCCCGGACACCGTGACGGCCGCCGTCGCGGGGCTCGCGCAGCGCGAGGACGGCGTGACCTCCAGCACGTGCTCGCCGTGCGGCAGCGTCAGCTCGTAGCGGCCCGAGGAGTCGGACACCGCGCTCAGCGGGGTCCCCCTGGCCGCCACGCGGGCGCCGGGCTCGGGCGTGCCGGCGGTGCTCACGACGCCCGACACCACGCCGGTGGCCTGCTGGACCAGCGTCACGTCCGCCGTGACCGTCGCGCCGGCGGTCACGGCCGCCGTCGCCGTGGCGGCGTCGTAGCCGAACTTCTCCGCCTTCACCCGGTAGTCGCCCGGCAGCAGCCGGACGAACGCGTACGTGCCGTCCGCGCCGGTCACGACGCTGCGCGAGGTCGGGCCGTCCGTCGTCACCGTGACCCCGGCCAGCGGCGCGCCGCCCGAGGTGACCGTGCCCGACAGCCCGCCGAGGCCGTCCTGCGGCGCGGCCTGGACGGCGGCGTAGGTGTCCAGCCTGCCCTCGCCCCAGATGTTGTTGTCGGCCGCGGTGCCGCCGCAGGCGGTGTCGGCCACGTCGATCGCGGTGCTGTCGAGCAGCGGCCGGGTGGCGTCCACGTCACCCTGGAGGCTCGGCGCCGCCGACCAGATGAGCGCCACCGTGGCCGCCACGTGCGGCGAGGCCATCGAGGTGCCCGTGTAGGAGGCGTAGGAGCCGCCCGGCACCGAGGAGCGCACGTTGACCGCCGGGGCCGCGATGTTCGGCTTGATCTCGCCGTCCTCGCCCTCGCCCTTGCTGGAGTTCGTGTACAGCGCGTTGTTCACGTCGAAGCCGCCCGCGCTGTAGCTGACCCGGTACTGGCCGGGCGAGCCGCTGGTGTCGCAGGCCGGGCCCTCGTTGCCGTTGGCGAACATGGGGAAGATGCCGGCCGCCACCCACGCCTCGACCGTCGCCTTGTACCAGGGGTCGAAGCCGTCGCCGCCCCAGGAGTTGTTGACGATGTCCGGCGCCAGGTCCGGGCGCGGGTTCTCGCCGTTCAGGTCCGTCGGCGCGAGGACCCACTGGCCCGCTGCCAGCAGCGAGGCGTCGGTGCAGGAGTTGGTCTCGCAGCCCTTGGCCGCGATCCACCGGGCGCCCGGGGCCACGCCGATGCCGCCGGCGCCGACCATCGTGCCCATCACGTGCGTGCCGTGCCCGTTGTTGTCGCACGGGGCCGCGCTCGGGCAGACCCGGCCCGGGTCGAACCAGTTGTAGTCGTGCCGCAGCGAGCCGTCCGGGGCTCGGCCGCGGTAGGCCGCCGCCAGGTCCGGGTGGTCGAACTGCACGCCGCTGTCGATGTTGGCGACCACGATGCCCTCGCCGCGGTTGCCGAGCTCGCTCCACACGCGGGGGGCGCCGACCCGGTCGACGTTCCACTCGGCCGCGTTCACCTTGACCTCGGCCTTGCCGGGGACCGGCTTGGGCAGCGATACGGTGCGGATCGGGTCGATCCTGTCCACCTCGGGCAGCTTGGCGATCTCGGCGGCCAGCTTCGGACCGGCCGTCACCTTGACCGCGTTGACGATCCAGAACGGGGTGTGGTCGGCGCCGTTGGACTCCAGCAGCTTGCGCAGGGCGGCCTGGGACGTCCTGGCCCGCGCGGTCTTGGCCTCGTAGACGCGCTCGGCCTTGACCTCCTTGGAGGTGGCCCGGCGCGCGGCGCCGAGGTCGGCCTCGCCCTTCATGCGCACCCAGAACGTCGCCTTGCCGTCACCGTCGAGCTGGGCCTGGACGGAGTCGCTGATCTTGCCGGGATCCGGGGCGGCCTGGGCCACGCCGGGCGGGATGACGAGACTTAACGATGCGATCGCTCCCACCAGGAGCGCACGCCAGCGGGGGGTGCTCGGCACAAGTTCTCCTTCACCGCGATGGTGCAGAGGTGATCTTTACGCCTCTGTGGAGAAGAGTGAAGAGATGATGTTGAGAATGCAAGGGGCATTCTCCAACAAAAATTGACAAGTTCTGAAATGTAATCTGGTCAGCTGAAATGTCGCCAATTGTGCCAGGTAGCGCTCCAGGGCCGCTCCAGGCCGCGGCACAACCACACCCGCATGCCCGCCTCCTCGTTCTCGATCCCGGCCCGGTTGCCGACCCGCCCCTTCTCCTCGCAGGTGGCGAACTGCCCGTCGCGCAGCCGCCTGCCGATGTTCATCAGGACCGCCACGTCCCCGCTCTCGGGCGGCGGCCCGTACTGCCAGAGCTGGTTGTGGCCCGCGTACACGCGCGGGACGCCCGCCCGGGCGAGCGAGCCGTGCTCGCCGTAGTTGCCGGCGATCACCACGGCGCGGGCGCGCTCCTGCGGCGTGAGCGTGGACAGGACGTCGGTCACGGTGGCGTTCAGCTCCGGCCAGCCGACGGACTCGCGGGCCACCTCGTTGACCGCCGGCACCGGCGTCGAGGCCAGCACCGTCAGCGGGATCAGCGGCAGCGCGAACAGCGCGCACCCGGCGGTGTTGACGCCCAGCGACACCAGCGCGTCACGCCGCCGCCCGGCCGCCTCGGCGGCCACGCAGCCCGCCGCGAACAGCATCAGGACCAGCCCCGCCGCGTAGTCGAACCGGCCGCCGCTGATCAGCGTCAGCCCCGCCGCCACCGGGTAGGCGACGGCCGGCGCCCGCACCCGCCGGTCACGCCACAGCCGCACGAACCCGAACGCCGCCATCACCGCGACCACCGGCCCGAACAGGACGACCTGCATGGGCACGAACAGCGCCCGCATCTCCGCGCCCTTGTTCTCGCTGAGCGCCGCCGCCATCTCCAGCTGCGGCCACCCGTGGGTGATCTGGTAGACCA
The DNA here is from genome assembly GCF_019396325.1 of Nonomuraea ceibae. GTDB lineage: Bacteria > Actinomycetota > Actinomycetes > Streptosporangiales > Streptosporangiaceae > Nonomuraea > Nonomuraea ceibae. The sequence goes on along the minus strand of NZ_JAHKRO010000100.1, from coordinate 6,011 downwards.
GGTTCGGCGCCGCCAGCACGGCCGCCACCAGCGCGCCCGCCCACAGCCACGGGCTCGCCAGCACCCGGCGCGGCCCGGCCATGACCAGTCCGGCCGCCAGCCCCAGCACGAGCAGCACGATCAGGTGCTTGTTGTAGCTCGCCACCCCGATCACCGCGCCCGCCGCGAGCCACCAGCGCGGCTCCGCGCGCAGCAGCGCCCGCAGCGCGAACAGGATCGCGCCCGACCACAGCGTCAGGTCGAAGCTCAGCGTCAGCAGCACGTGCCCGGCGATGAGCGTGAACGCGCCGCCCGCCGTGCCCAGCGCCGCCATCGTCTGCGCCGCCGCCCCGCCGCCGAGCTCGCGGGCGATCAGCGCCACCAGCACCACCAGCAGCGCCACCGCCAGCGCGGGCGGCACCCGCAGCGCGGTCAGCGTGTCGCCGAACGCCCAGATGGCCAGCCGGGCCATCATCGGCGTCAGCGGCGGCTGGTCGACGTAGCCCCAGTCGGGGTGCTGTGACAGTACGCGGAAGTACAGCTCGTCACGGTGGTAGCCGTAGCCGCCGCTGACCGCCAGCAGAACGCCGGACAGCAGGACCGCGATCACGGTGATCGACCGCCACGCCAAGGGCCGCTCCATGACTGCCCAACCTAGATCCTTACGGCGCTCCTGTCAGGTGGTCCGGTATCCCACCTGTTCCAGCATGCCGACCAGATACGCCTTCATCTCGGCTGGTTCGCCGCCGTCGGGATGAAAGCCCAGGTGGTGCAGGATCGCCCCGTTGAGCAGTTGCTGGACGGCCGTCAGGTCGCGCTCGGGCGGCAGCCGCCCCGACTCGGCCGCCCGCCGCAGCGTCTCACGCACCGCCGAGGCCCGCAGGCCGCCGTTGGCCGCCAGGTAGGCCGACAGCAGCTCCGGGTAGTCGTCCACCGACCCGTACAGGCGGCGCAGCAGGCGGCGGTGGCGCGGCACCGACAGGTAGGCCGCCCAGTCGGTCAGCATGTGGTCGACGTCGCGCCACTCGGGCGGCGGCTCCTCGTCGTGGTGGGCCGCCACGATCGCCCGGACCAGCAGCTCGGTCTTGCCGGGGAAGCGCCGGTAGACCGTGGCCCGGGTGACGCCTGCCTGCTGGGCCACCCGTTCGATGCTCGTCTCGCCCGCGCCGCGCTCGATGAGCAGGTCGAGCGCGGCGGCGAGGATGGCGGCGTCGGCCTCCTGGCTGCGCGGCCGCCCGGCCGGCCGCTGGACGCCGCTCACTCCCACGTCACCGGGAGCGCGTGGACGCCGTAGATGAGCATGTCGGTGCGCAGCGGCACCCGCTCCGGGGCCACCGCCAGGCGCAGCCCGGGGAAGCGCTCGAACAGCGCCGGCAGGCCCGCCAGCAGCTCGACGCGGGCGAGCTGCTGGCCCAGGCACTGGTGGATGCCGTGCCCGAACGCCAGATGGCCGCCCGCCGCGCGGCCCAGGTCGAGCAGGTCGGGCTCGGCGAAGCGGAGCGGGTCGCGGTTGGCCGCCTGGATCGACACCGTCACCGTCTCCCCGGCCCTGATCGTGTGGCCGTCCAGCTCGACGTCCTCCAGCGCCACCCGCAGCAGGAACGGGATGACGCTCAGGTAGCGCAGCAGCTCCTCGACGACCTCCGCCGGGTTCGTGCGCAGTGCCCGCGCGCGTGCGGCATCGGGGTCGGACAGCAGCGCGAACACGCCGAGCGTGAGCTGGTTGGCGGTCGTGTCGAGCCCGGCGCCGAGCAGCGTGAAGCCGACGCCGGCCAGCTCGTCGTCGGTCAGGTCGCCGGCCGTCAGCCCGCTGAGCAGGTCGTCGGCCGGCGCCGCCCGCTTGGCCGTGACCAGCTCGCGCATCATCTCGCGCAGCTCCAGGTAGGCGGCGACCTGCTCCTCCCGCGTCACCTCCAGGCTGGACAGCGCGCGGGCCTGCCGCTGGAAGCGGTCGCGCCCGGAATCGGGCACGCCGAGCAGCTCGCAGATCACCAGGGCGGGCAGCGGCCCGGCGAACGCCGACACCAGGTCGGCCTCCTTGCCGCCGGCCTCCATCGCGTCCAGCAGGCCGGTCGCGAGCTCCTCGGTGCGGCCGGTGAGCTGCCGCATGCGGCGCACGGTGAACTGGCCGGTGAGCAGGCGGCGGTAGCGGGTGTGGTCGGGCGGGTCCATGGAGGTGAACATGCCGGGCGGCGAGGGCTGTCCCGTCCCGCCGGCGGCCGGGCCGGGGACGGGGTGGTGGCGCAGCTCGGGCCGCGAGCTGAAGCGCGGGTCGGCCAGCACGGCGCGGGCCTGCGCGTGGCCGGTGACGAGCCAGCCCTCGTGGCCGTCGGGGTAGGCCAGCCGCGTGACGGGCCGCTCGGCGCGGATCTCCGCCAGCGCCTCGGGCGGGTCGAACGGGCTGGTCCGGGTGGTGGGCAGCGTGCCGATCATTCCAATACAGTACAACACTGTATTGTAAATGCAAGGCGTGTCGCATTGCGCGATCTTGATGGGACGGAGTAGCCTGTTCCCCATGCGAAATCGCGCCCGGCTTCAGTGGTGGCGCCGCTCCTAGGCGGCGCGGGATTCGCATACCTCAAACGGACGGCCGCCCCGGTTGGCGGCCTTTGTCGTGTTCGCCCCGGGGCTTGTGACATTCAAAGGGGCAGCAGTGGAGACGAGCGGATATACCACCGCCGGGGGCGTCGGCGTCGAGCGCGAAGTGCGCGAGGTGTCCGAGGACGCGCTCGAAGAGATCGTGACGGCCCTCGGCGAGCGGCGCGGCGGCGCCTTCTCCTCGGGCATGGACTACCCGGGCCGCTACAGCCGATGGGCCTTCGGCTACGTCGACCCCTGCCTGGAGCTCGTCGCCAAGGGCCGCGTCATCTCGGCCAGGGCGCTCAACGAGCGCGGCCGCGTCGTGCTGCCCGCCGTCGCCTCCTGCCTGCTCGCCGCGGGCAAGCCCGTCGAGGAGCCCACCGCCGACCTCGTCCAGGTGCACGTCCCCGAGTCGGAGGACCTGCTGCCCGAGGAGATGCGCAGCCGCCGCCCCACCGTCTTCACCGCCATCCGCGAGGTCATCGCCGCCTTCAAGGGCGACGACCCGCACCTCGGCCTCTACGGCGCCTTCGGCTACGACCTGGCCTTCCAGTTCGAGCCCATCAGGCAGCAGCTCGTCCGCCCCGACGACCAGCGCGACCTCGTCCTGCACCTGCCCGACCGGCTCGTCGTCATCGACCGGCAGCGCGAGACCTGCCGCGAGCTGCGCTACGAGTTCACCGTAGACGGCGCCACCACCCGCGGCCTGGAGCGCACCGGCGAGACCACGCCCGCCGTCGCCCCGGGCGAACTGCCCCCCGACCCCGTCAAGGGCGAGTACGCCAAGGTCGTCGCCGCCGCCAAGGAACGTTTCAAGCGCGGCGACCTGTTCGAGGTCGTGCCCGGCCAGATCTTCCACGCCACCTGCACCGACCCCGCCGCCTTCTACCGCGGCCTGCGCAAGAGCAACCCCGCCCCGTACGAGTTCATCATCAGCCTCGGCGAGGGCGAGCACCTCGTCGGCGCCTCACCCGAGATGTACGTGCGCGTCAGCGGCGACCGCGTCGAGACCTGCCCCATCTCCGGCACCATCGCCCGCGGCAGCAACCCGGTCGAGGACGCCGAGGCGATCCGCACCCTCCTGTCCAGCGTCAAGGAGGAGTCGGAGCTGACCATGTGCACCGACGTCGACCGCAACGACAAGTCGCGCATCTGCGTCCCCGGCACCGTCAACGTCATCGGCCGCCGCCAGATCGAGCTCTACTCCCGCCTCATCCACACGGTCGACCACATCGAGGGCAGGCTGCGCCCCGAGTTCGACGCGCTCGACGCCTTCCTCACCCACATGTGGGCCGTCACCGTCACCGGCGCGCCCAAGACCTGGGCCATGCAGTTCATCGAGGACCACGAGGCCACCACCCGCCGCTGGTACGGCGGCGCCATCGGCTTCATCGGCTTCGACGGCTCCATGAACACCGGCCTCACCCTGCGCACCGCCCAGATAAAGGACGGCATCGCCATCGTCAGGGCCGGCGCCACACTGCTGTTCGACTCCGACCCCGAGGCCGAGGAGCGCGAGACCGAGCTCAAGGCCAGCGCCCTGCTCGGCGCGCTCGCCGCCGTCAACCGGCCCGGCGCCGAACCGGTCGCCGAGCCCAGGCCGCAGCCGGGCCAGGGCATGAAGGTGCTGCTCGTCGACCACGAGGACTCCTTCGTCAACACCCTCGCCGACTACTTCCGGCAGGACGGCGCCCACGTCGTCACCCTGCGCCACGGCTTCCCGCCCGCCATGATCGACGAGATCGGGCCCGACCTCGTCGTGCTCTCGCCCGGCCCCGGCTGGCCCACCGACTTCGGCATGTCGGCGCTGATCGACCAGATCTACGCGCGCGACCTGCCCGTCTTCGGCGTCTGCCTCGGCCTGCAGGCCATGGTCGAGCACGCCGGCGGCTCCCTCGAACTGCTCGACTACCCCGAGCACGGCAAGCGCGGCCGCGTCTCCCGGCTCGGCGGCAGCGCCCTGCTCGACGGGCTCCCCGAGGAGTTCACCGCGGCCCGCTACCACTCGCTGCACGCCAAGGTGCCCGGCGTCGTCGGCTTCACCGCCACCGCCGTCACCCCCGACGGCAACGTGATGGCCCTGGAGGACACCGCCAACCGCCGCTTCGCCGTCCAGTTCCACCCCGAGTCCATCCTCACCGCCGAAGGGGGCGCGGGCGCGAAGATCATCGCCAACGTGCTGCGGCTTTCCCGCAGGTGAGGCCCTTTCGTCGGTAAAACGTCCACGGGGGCGTGCGGAGAACGCCTAGAGTTCCCCGCATGCTCCCCGTAGACCTGCCGGACACGGTGCGTGAGGCCCTGCTCGCCCCGCTCGTCGACCACGCCTGCCACGGGGTGCGCCGCGACGAGCTGTCCCGGGCCCGCTTCGAGCTGCTGATCAACGACGACACCAGCCCCGCGCCGCCCGGCACCACCCACTTCGACACCCCCGCCGGCGCCGCCATCCGCCGCTGGTGCGCCCCCGTTCTCGGCCTCGAACCGCACGCCGCCCCCTCCCTCTACCTCGCCCGCCGGGCCGAGCTCGGGCCCGCCGAGGCCAACCGGCTGCTCCTGCGCGCCGCCGGCATCGTCGCCTTCCTCGTCGAGAGCGGCGCCGAGAACCTCGGCCTGCTCACCGCCGGCGAGATGGGCCGCGCCGGCGCCGCCGCCGCCGACGAGATCCTCCGCGTCGAACACGTCGAACAGGACGTCGCCGAGACCGCGAGCGTCGCCCTCGACTACCTCGACAGCCTCGCCGACGAGCTCGCCGCCCGCGCCGGCCGCGCCGTCGGGCTCAAGACGACCGCCGCCGCCCGCCTCGGCCTCGCCTTCGAACCCGCCCGGCCCAGCCGCGGCTCCGTCATCGCCGCCGCCAACCGCCGCCTGTCCGACCCCAAGCAGCCGCTCACCGAGCCGGTGCTGCTGCGCCACCTGCTCTGGACCGCCGCCGACCTGGCCCGCGAACGCGGCCTGCCCCTGCAGTTCCACACCGGCGCCGCCGACGCCGGCACCCCCCTATGCGGTGCCGACCCGGCCGCGCTCACCGGCTTCATCCGAGCCCTCCAGCCCACCGGGGTGCCGATCGTCCTCCTCAACTGCTACCCCTACCAGCGGCACGCCGGCCACCTCGCGCACGTCTTCCCGCACGTCTACCTCGACGCCGGCCCCGCCCTCGCCCGCACCGCCTCCGGCTCCGGCCGCATCCTCGCCGACCTGCTCGAACTCGCCCCCTTCCACAAGATCCTGTACGGGTCGGGCACCCGGGGCGTCGCCGAGACCTGCCTGCTCTCGGCCGTCTACTTCCGCCTCGGCCTCGCCCGCGCCCTCAAGGAGCGCCTGGACGACGGCGAATGGAGCCCCGCCGACGCCGCCCGGATCGCCTCCATGATCGGCTCCGGCAACGCCCGCCGCATCTACCGCCTCTAACCCACCCCACCCACCCCAAGGCCCCCCAGCCCGAGGCCCCGCCCGCC
>NZ_JAHKRO010000010.1 GCF_019396325.1 Nonomuraea ceibae | reverse complement strand
CGAAGCTCCTGGGGATGCTGTTGCTCTTGGTCGACAACGCATCTACCAGGGGCTTCTCTGCTTGTAGGTCAAGATCGAGAGCCTGCAACATGCTTGTGACCTGGCGCTTCAGGATGGAAATGGCTCAGTCGTTCTCTCGGCTTCGAGTGAAACGAACAAGATCTATGAATACGGTCCTGACGTTTGCCCAGGTGCGATGTGGAAGATTCGCAATCGTTGATCTGTAGGACAGAATCTCGAACGCTACTCGTCGCTGGCGCCAGCGTGTTGCCGCGCGTCTAACCTGTGGGTGAGGCCGAGGTGGCGCTTCTGTCCGGATGTCAATAGCGGTGCCCCCCACCCACGCGGTTGCTCGTTGGTTGCTCTTCGGTACATGGCACGTGTCAGCACGTGGGGGCATTCTGGGGTATTGAGCACCCGATAGAAGCCGTCACAGTGCCACAATCAGGTGTATCTGGGCGTGACTTAACACCAGGACTAGCGACTCTTAATCAGCGGGTCCGGGGTTCGAGTCCCTGGCGGCGCACCATCATAGAAACCCCAGTCCAGCGTACTGAGCTGGGGTTTCTTGCTTCTCGGGGAGCCTTGGGCGGGGTCAAGTCTCGCCGATGGTTGCTCGCTGGTTGCTCGTCGGTAGGGTTCCGGCGCATGGCTGGTGCTTCGGTCACCGGTTCGGGGCGACGGGGCCGTCGGGCTTGAGCGCCGACGCCGGCGCTGGAACACCCGCATCGAGCTCGCAAACGCGATCTTCGAATGCCTGGAGATCTGGCACAACCGGCAACGACGACACAGCAGCCTGGGCATGCTCACCCCGATACAGTTCGAGAACACACCCACCGTGGCATGACAATCCAAGAACGCGTCTCCACCGAACTCGGGGCGATTCAGGGATTGTCGTGGGCAATTCGCCCCATCGGCGGTGAACTTCTTGTAGCGGAGGAACTCGTGCTCGGCGGCCTCCGATCGAGTCTTGGCGTAGTGCATGGTCATGGCGAGGGTGAGGCGGCCGAAGTACCTCATCACCACGTGAATGGGAACGCCCGCGTTGATCAAGTCGGTTGCCCGGGTGTGCCGGAAGTGGTGCGTCTGGGAGATGTGAACTGGCCGGCCCATGCTGTCGGTGACGTTCAGCCGCTGGGTGAGGTCTCGTAGCCGTGACTGATAGGTCTCGGCCGGGTAGGGATGCCGGCCGAGCCGGTTGTCGTGCGTGCGCAGGAACAGATAGCGCGGCAGGACTTCGGCGCCGCTCTTCTGATCGTTGAGCATCTGACGTGCGACTTCTTGACCCCGCCTGACCTGGGCGGACTTCCCGATCTTCATGATTGGCAGCCCGCCGGTTGCGTTTAGCCCAGAGCGCCCGGCCCATTCAGCCCGCGCCGCTGCCGGGCGGGTCAGGCAGGCGCGTCGCCGGTGCCGGCGGTGCTCGGTGCCCCTTCGCGGGCGCCGGTTCGATGACCGGGGCCACGGGCTCCAGCCAGTCGAGCCGCTCCGCCAGGTGGCGGGCGCTGTCGATGACGCTGGCGATGTGCGAAGAGGGGTTGTCCTGGTGCCACAGCAGTGACCACGGGTAGTGCGTGGCGGGGTCGGTCAGGGGCCGCCAGGTGGTGCCCGGCCGGTTGGAGGAGCGGAAGGAGGAGGGGACACAGTGCACGCAGCGGTGCTGGAGGACGAGGTCAGCGGCGGCCCGGGAGCTCTCGACGGTGCCCTCGTAAAGGGCGGGCGTGAACCCGGCCGAACGGCACAGCGCGAGCACGAACTGGTTGAGCTCCGGGGTCTGCGACTCCTCACCGAGCAGCAACAGCTCGTCGGCCAGGGCGATGACGGGCACGCCGTCGAGTTCGGCGAAGCGGTGGTCGTCGGGCACCAGGACGCCGAGCGGATCGAGCCGGACGAGCTTGGACGTCACCTCGGCCGGGGCCTGGGAGGCGTGTCCGATGGCGATGTCCAGGCGGCCGTCGGCCAGTTGCCGGTACTGTTCGGGAGTGCCCGCCTCGACCTGGTGGATCGTGATGCCGCTGTGGCTCTCCTGGAGTTCGCGCAGGATCTTCGGCATGGTGTCGTAGCCGGCGTCGATGATGCCGACGCGCAGTGTGGGCGTCGAGGCGGCGGCGTTACGTGCGGCCTGCCCGGCCCTGCTGACGTGGTTGAGGATCTGGCGCGCTTCGACCAGGAACGCGGAGCCCGCCGGGGTCAGGGCGACATGGTGGGTGCTGCGGTCCAGCAGCCGTACGCCCACCTCGCGTTCCAGCCGCTGGATCTGCTGGCTCAGCGCCGACTGCACGATGTGTTCACGTGCGGCCGCCCGACCGAAGTGCAGCTCTTTGGCCAGTGTCACGAAATAGCGCAGTTGCCGTAACTCCATGCCCGCCCCCTTTCTGCCCTGGGCGGCGTCGATGCGGGCTGTCGTCTCCACTGTAGGTCCCCCAGGAGCGGGTGAACCCCGAGGCGGTGCCTGCCGGGCTGAGGCGGCGGAGAGCGGCAGGCCCTTCGGTCAGTCTCCGGCCGGCGCGCGGGCCTGCCGGCGCGGACCGACGCGTCGGCGTTGGACGCGTTCTCGGTCGGGCCAGTGCACGTCACCCGCCCAGCCGAGCCGTTCGAACAGGCCGATCATGGCGGCGGACGGGTCGAGCTGACCGCGGTCGAGGCCGTGGCGGGCGCAGCTCGGTTCGCTGTGGTGGCCGTTGTGCCAGCTTTCGCCGAAGGACAGCAGGGCCAGCGGCCACAGGTTCGTCGAGCGGTCGTGGCGTCGGGTCTTGAAGGGCCTGGCACCGATGACGTGGCACAGGGAGTTGACGCTCCAGGTGACGTGCTGGAGCAGCGCGACGCGGATCAGTCCCGCCCAGAGGAAGGCGGTAAGCCCGCCGTACAGGGTGCCGGTGATCGCCCATCCGGCCAGGAACGGCAGCGCCAGCGACAGCGCGCACAGCGCGGGAAAGGCGCGTGCGACGCGGGACATCGCGCGGTCGGTCAGCAGATCGGGGGCGTAACGTTCGGCCGGGGTCGGATCGTCGGCGAACAGCCAGCCCAGGTGGGCATGGACCAACCCCCGAAGCTGCCCGCGCAGCCCGGTGCCGTACCGGTAGGGCGAGTGGGGATCGCCGGGACGGTCGGTGAAGGCGTGATGGCGGCGATGCACCGCCACCCAGTCGATCACATTCCCCTGGAAGCCCATCGAACCGGTGACCGCCAGCGCCACGCGCAGCCAGGGCCGCGCGGTGAACGAGGAGTGGGTGAGGAGCCGATGGAAGCCGATCGTCACCCCCAGGCCGGTCACCACGTACAGGATCGCGGCCAGCAGCAGGTCAGTGAGCGTGACTCCCCGGCCCCACGCCAGGAGGACCGCGGCGCCGAGCGCGACGAACGGCAGCACCACGATCGCCCCCGTCAGGGCCACCTGGAGCCGCCCGGCCGGAACGTGGTCCTCCGCCTCGGGGAAGGGCGAGGTGCCGTCGTAGTCCTGGTGGCGTTCCGCCACCTGTTCGGAAATGGTCATAGATCTCTTTCCTCTCGTCTCTACGGTGCGGCTATACGGTGCGGCGGTGCACGTAGCACCAGCGCCAGGTCGGATTCGTCCCCAAGGCGGCGGCCACCGGGTGGTCGGTCTCCTGGTAGTGGGCCTTGGCGTGGCCGCCCCGCGAATCGTCGGAACAGGCCACCCAGCCGCAGGTCAGGCACACCAGCAGGCGTGTCCAGGTGCGGCCGAGGGACAGGCACTGTTTGCATTCGGGCGGTCCGTGCCGCACTTGGGGGAGTTGGTCGATGTGCTCGCAGCGTGGGACCTGACCGTTCAGGCCTGCGCGGTCTTTCGCGTCCGTTCCTTGTGCGTCCAGGGTCATCACGACCCCCTCACGGTGACAGCGACGCGAGTTGCGCCGGCTGGTCACTCACCAGTCAAGGCTCTCGGCCGGCTGTGCGGAAACAGGCAATCCCAGCTAGCCTCATCAGCTGAGGCGATCGCGAGCCTGCGGGTACGTTCCCACGATGCCTGATCGAACGTCCCGACTCGGAGCCAAGGACGGCAGGTGGATGATGACCGATGCCCGGCCTCCGCAGCGGCCAGGCCCTGACAGTGGTCTGGATGAGGCCCTGGCCGACGTTTTGAAGGCGGTCAGCACGGCCTCGCGCGCTCTCGCCCTCAGGGACGCGATGAGCATGGCCTGTCATGGTGACCGGCAGCGGCTCGCCGCGTGCCTGGAGGCGATGGCGCCGGGTCAGCTCGCCGAGGTGGCCGCCGCCGCACGCCTGGTCAGCGCCGCAGCCGACCAGGCGCTGGCCGGGAAGGTCCGCGACGGAGGCGCGCCACCGCCCGCCCCGGCCTCTGCCTGCCGTACGGCCCCATGAGCCCGCCACCGCCCGCCTCGGATTGGGTCAATCCTGCTGCTCGGGTCCCTTCTCAGGAGGTACGGGTCGCCCGGGTGGTTTCGGGACCGGTGCTGCCGGGAGGGGAATCGGGTCGTCCTTGAAGAGCTCCGGCACGGCCCGGTAGAGGATTGCGGTGATCGGCACGGCCACGACCGCGCCCGCGATCCCGGCCAGGATGCCGCCGACGGCCAGCACGATGATGATCGCGAGCGGGTGGAAGTGCAGGACCCGGCCGACGATCAGCGGCTGGAGCACGTGGTTCTCCAGTTGCTGCTCCACGATCAGGATGCCGATGAAGATCAGCGCGTAGACGGGGCCCTTCGCGCCCAGCGTGACCAGCGTCGCGACCGCACCGGCGAAGAGGATGCCGACGATCGGGACGAAGCTGGCCAGGAAGATCAGTACGGCCAGTGCCGCCCACAGCGGGACTCCCATGACGGCCAGCACCAGCCCCATGAGCACGCCGTGCACCGCGGCCACGGCCACCGTGCCCTGCACGTAGTGGGACAGCGTGGTCCAGGCGGTCCGCCCGGCCCGGTCGACCCGCGGCGCCATCCGGCCGAACCTCTTGAGGAACCAGGACCAGATCCGGTCGCCGTCCTTGAGCAGGAAGAACGTCACGAACAGCAGGAGCACGATCGAGGCCAGCACCTCGACCACCACCACGGTGCCCACGAGGACCGTCGAGGTGATCTGCTGCTGCCGCTCGGTGACGAACTTGGCGATCTCGTCCACCCAGCCGCTGAGCTGGATGGGCTTCAGGTGCAAAGGCCCGGAGTAGAGCCAGTTCTCCACCGTCTTGGCCGTCTGCCTGACCTGCGTCACCAGGCCGGGGAACTCCGCGTTGGCCCGCACGCCGATGATCCACCCCGTCCCGCCCAGCACGGCCAGGGCGACGAGCATGGTGATCCAGGTGGCGTAGATCGCCCGCAGCCCCGACGCCCGCAGCCGCCGGGTGAGCGGGAACAGCAGCGCGGTCAGCAGCAGGGCGATCGCCACGGGCAAGGCTATGAGGCGCATCGACGCCACGAAACCGAACACGTAGTTGGCCACGACGCCGATGACGATCAGGCACGCGCACCAGGCGGCCATCTTGGCCAAGGTCGCCGGCACTAACCGCAGCAGGCGGTCCTGAGGTGAATCCATGGACGGGTACTTCCCTCCCGGGCGGAATCAGGCGTGCTTCCAGGCTCCCGGTCGGGGAAACAAAGAATAAAAATCGCCTTATGGGTAGGCCATCCGCCCTACCAGCTTCTCACGACGGCAGGGTGAGCCATCTTCTGCGAAACGACCGCGGCACGTGATCACGGCCGTGTCCCCCCGACGTACCGGCTCCGGGCATGAGCGCCGTCCGGCGCTGGGCGGGCTGGCTGGCGAGAGGCTGGGAGCGGGCCAGGAGCAGGTACGGGTGGCTGGATCACGTGGTGCGCGCCCTGATCCGCTACGACAAGGTCGACGCCGGTCGCCTGTCGGCGGCTCTCACGTACTACGCCTTCTTCGCCACCTTCGCCCTGGCCCTGCTGGGGTTCGCCGTCCTCAGCCGCGTCCTGGACCACCCGGCGGTGCTGAGCGGGATGCAGCGCTACCTCAGCGACACCTTCCCGCGCCTTGACGTCCAGGCGCTGCGCGACGCCGGAGGAACAGCCGGGCTGGTGGCCTGTGTGGTGCTGCCCCTGACGGGCCTGTACTGGATGGACACGCTGCGCTCGGCGACCAGGGCGATCTGGCGGCTGGAGGAGTATCCGGGCAACTTCTTCCTGCGCCAGATCATCGACCTGGGCGTCATGGTGGGGCTCGGGACACTGCTCTCGCTGTCGCTCACCGTCGTCTTCGCCGCGGAGTGGGTGCTGAGTCTGCTTGCGGTGAACACCGTGGGCGTGCAGGCCGCCCCCGCCCAATGGATGCTGTCGGTGGCGGCGTTCGTGCTGGGAATCGGGGTCAACACCCTGCTGGCCATGGCGCTGCTCACCGCGCCACCGCGGCTGCACCTGTCGCCGCGACGGGTGATCGGGCCGGCGCTGGTCATCACGATCGGCTTGGAGATCCTCAAGACCCTGGGTCAGGCCGTGCTCAACCTCACCGCCGCGAACCCCGCGTACCAGGTCGTCACCGGGGCGGTGGCGATGCTGCTCTTCCTCAAGGTGCTCAACCAGCTCATCCTGTTCGCCACCGCGCTGGCGGCCACCAGCACCACCGGAGACGTCACCGACCTGGCTGTTCGGGCAGGCCCGCCGAAAGCGTGAGCCGCGATCAGCTCCGGCGATGAGCTTTGCGCGGAACGCCGCTTCGGTCACCGACGTGCCACCGTCGACGACCTCGTCCGGCTGGCCACTGTCAGGGCGTGTCGGGCACGCCCGCCTCGGCGCTGTCTGTCTTCGACACACGCGCCGACACCACGTTGGCGAGGTTGATGACTATGCCGTTAACGTCGGCTTCGCGATCATGTCTTGCCCGGATCAACACCAGGCTGCGCCGCTCGTCTACAGCACGAGCGATCGCCGCCACCGCCTCCGGCTCTCCGTCGAAGTCTCCGCTGATCACGGAGACGTCTTCGCCGCCCATCAGGTGGAATCGAATGATCAGTGCGACATTCTCATGCACGGCCGGCTCCTTTCGCCAGAATCCGCAAGGGGCCCCTGCCTAGGGTCGAACGCTGTAGGCGGTGGCCCTCCGCATTCGCCTACCGTGGCGCGGACGCGGTGCCCTCCAGCCGGGCGGGGATACGGAGTGTCGGTCGCGGCACCCGGTCCGAACCGGTTTGCTGCTCTGGTCAGTGGTCGGTGATGAGGGCGTCCAAGGCGGCTTCCTTGTCGGCTTCGGTGGGGTCGTCACTCAGGCCGACGGCGTCGCCGAGGCCGGTGATGTCGCGGGGGCGCGGTCGCTCAGCCGGCCGCCGCGGTGGTTGAGGAACAGCGCGGCGTGGGTGCCGGCTCCCTTCCAATCGGCGCGGGACTGCAGCCCGTCGGTGAAGTCGTCGATGGCCGACAGGTAGGTGTCGATGGTGTTGGGGGCGCGGCGGCCGTTCTTCAGATGCCGGCGGAAGTCGCGCACGGCGCCGGCTGCGGTCGGGTCGATGAGCGGATCGCCGTCCAGGGCGCAGGCGTCGGCCTGGTCGGCCAGCCAGGCCAGGTGACCGCGCAGCCGGGAGGCGTACTCGGTCTTGGTGGAGCCGGCCAGCGGGGCGTGCGCGAGCGCGGCGGTGTAGTCGGCCAGGACGACAGCGTGCGGAGCGGAAAGCGGCCGAGCCCGCGACCGGCCCGTGTTCCGGAAGCTGCTCCGTCCGGTTCCGCGAGCTCTGCGGGCTCGTTTCCGGATGTCACCCCCTCAGTCCACTTCCGGAATTGCCGAATTTCGGAAGTCATGCCGTACACTGAGAGTACCGAGGTCTTATCGAGCGTTGGCATTCAGGTCCGCGTCGCCCCCGGCGAACCACCACCGGCCTCTTCGGAGGCCTGGACAGGTCAGGCGACCATGACGCCGACGCTTCTTTCTCAACCCGCACCGCTCAGCCCCGCCTCGCCCGCGATCCCTCGGGTCGATTCCGCGCTACGGCTCAGCCTCAGCCCGGTGCCGAACAGGCTGGCTGTGGTGGACGGGGCCTGGTGGCCCTCCTCCCATGACGCGGCCGCCGAACTGCCCGCCCTCATCGCCGCCGTGGACCGGCTGCTGGATCGGGTCACGCTCCGCATAGGCCTGCACCGTCACGTGTGGCAGAACATTCCGCGCCGTATCCCCGCGCGCGGGCGGCAGGTCCGCATCGGCTGGTTCCGCCACACGGACCCGCGCGTGATCACTCTCAGCTTCGCCACCGGCGAGCCGGTCGGCCTGCTGATCGTCCCTTCGGGCACCGCCGCCGGCGCAGCCGAGGCCACGCTCAAGCTCACCGCCCAGGACATCGCCGGCATGAGCATCGACGCCATCCTCACCCTCGCGCATCTGCCCGCCGGCCCCGCTCCGCGTGCCACGGCCGACGGATCGGCCCGCTGGGAGGACGAGGGCGGGTCGGTCATCGGGCAGGCAGCGCAGCCATCCATGGGACGGCCGACGCCGTCGCCATGACCCGTGCCGCCTGCCGGCCGGATCGAGCGGTCCTGGCACCGCCCGTACTGGCGGCGGGCCGATCTCCGGCCGGCAGGCATCTCATCACTTTCAGCTTCTCCCGTGAGGAGACATTCCATGACCGTCATCGACACCGCCCCGCTCGCCGGGGTGAGCGCCTCGGCGCCGACCCTGGTGCATCTGTCAGGGGACATCGACATCTTCACCACAGCCCGGCTGCGCCGCCGGCTGATCAACACCCTCGATCACAGCACCGACCTGCTGGTCCTGGATCTGTCCCAGGTCACCTTCTGCGGGGCAGGCGGGTTGGGCGTGCTGGTCGGCGTGCAGAGCCGTGCCCGGACACGGGGCATCACGCTGGCCCTGACCGGCGTTCCCCCGCGCATGGCTGGATTGCTGCGCATCACCGGCCTGGACCGCCGCTTCCCGGTCATGGCGTGACCGGCATGCCGACCGCCGGCCGCATCGCCGCCGAGGCGGGCTATGACAGCGATGCGCCATTCCCCCGCCCCGCTGCGCCCGTGCGGGCCGGCGTCATCCCGGTGACCCTGACCGCGGCGATCGTCATCGCGCCTTTCCTCGCGCCGGCGCCGGCAAGCACACACTGCGCACCAGCACGCCCGGGAGACGTTAGCCCTGGTCAGCACGCTTGAAACAAGCTCGTACCGCAGGGGGGAGACGATCTATTGTGAGGGGAGAGGCTCCAGGGGAAGGCGTCAAGGTGACGGGTGATGGTGAGCGGATGCTGGGCGGCCTGCTGGACGCCACTGCGAGCGGCTTGAGGCGATCCGGATCGACGCCACCATGGCCGGGCGCGCCTTCCGCGGCGTGGAGATCGTCGAGGCCCGGCATGTGATGGATCCCGCCGCTCCTGAGAGAGTCCCTGCCTCGTCGGCCGGCGAGGGACCGCAGCGACTATGGGTGCCGTTGCTGAGCGGCACCGAACGGGTCGGCGTCCTGGGAGTGAGCGTGCAGCGGGGATCTGAGGCCGCGGCATTGCTGGCCGGCCGGCTGGCCTCGCTCGTCTCGCTGCTGCTGATCAGTAAGCGCCCCTACAGCGATTCCTACGCCCGCCTGGTCCGCGCCCGGCCGATGACGTTGCCGGCCGAGGTGTTGGGGAATTTGCTGCCGCCTGAGGGCTTCGCCGATGACAGGGTGGTGGTCAGCGCTGCGCTGGAGCCGGCCTACGAGGTGGGCGGCGATGCCTACGACTACGCGATCGACGGCGACACCCTGCATGTGTCGATCTTCGACGCGATGGGGCACGACACCGCGGCCGGGCTCACCGCCACCATTGCCATCGGGTCCGCTCGCACCAGCCGCCGCCAGGGCACGAACCTGCCCGCGACGAGCGAGGCCATCGACGCGGCGATCGCCGAGCAGAGCACCGGCCGCTTCGCTACCGGTGTCCTGGCCGATCTCGATCTGCGGACCGGCCGGCTGGCCTGGGTCAATCGAGGTCATTATCCGCCGTTGGTGATCCGAGGCGGCCAGCAGGTCGCCACCTTGACCAGTGTGCCCGACCCACCGATGGGTCTCGGCCTGGACCTGTCCACCGGCCTGCTGCACTACCAGCTCGAACCCGGGGACCGGCTGCTGTTCTACACCGACGGCATCATCGAGGCCCAGAGCCCGAACGGGGAGCTGTTCGGGCTGGAGCTGTGGTCGAGGTCGGCGAGTTGCAGCACCTTGGCCACATGTGGGTGGGGAGCGGCCAGGGCGATGACGATGTCGAGGGCTCCTGCCTGGTCCCGGATCCCGACCACGACGCTCAGCCCGGCAGCATCGCAGAACGACACCCCGGACAGGTCGAGGTTGAGCAGGCCGGTGCTGCGGTGCAAGGCTCCCTGAAGGCGCTCGCGTACGGCCTCGCTGGTGCTGAGGTCGAGCTCGTCACACATGCGCACGACGGTGGCGGCTGCGGGACGAGCCACAGAGCCGCCTCGGGAGAGGGGTCGAGAGTGGTCATGAGGTGTCAACCGGGCCGCGCCGACGCCTGGAGGTCGAGACCGGGTGTCTGGTGCCAGCCGGTCAGCTCGAGCAGGCGTCGCATCTGTGCAGGCGCCGAGCGCAGCGTCAGAACCTGGTCGCCGTCGCCCTTGTGGATGGCGGTGGCGGTGACGACGAAGGCACGCAGGCAGCCGACGTCGATGAATTCCAGGCTGCTCAGATCCACGCAGAAGTCGTCGTCCCCGCTCGCCAGTGCGGCCAGCGCGCGCTTCAGCGCCGGCAGGGTGGCGTAGTCGAGCTCGCCCTCGATCCGCAGACCTGCGCGCTCGGCGAGCGGGGTGATGCGGAGGAGGCCGTCGGTGGTGACGGTGGTGGCGGAGGTCGGGAGAAGCGCGGTAACAAGCCGTTCGATCAGGGCGGCGAGCACGAGTGCGGACGCGCTCGCAGTGTGGGTGTTCATGTCGGGCTCCTACGGGGGGAGACAAGGGGGGCAGCCGGTTCGAGGCGGCGGCGTGAACACGTTGCTGGACGCCGGCGTGAGCGGTGTCGTGCGCGCAGTGCTTCGATCGTCCGGCAGGCCGGTCGGAGCGGTAGTCACCAGACCTGCGTGGCAGCGCGCCTATCGGGTGTCGCCGTGGTTGCTGCCGGGGTGTTTCGTGATGTACTGCACGGCCCAGTGAAGGACATGGTCGGCGACGCGTTCCCATTGGGGGGCGGCAAGGGCGAAGTGCGGCATGCGGGCGAACTCATGGTAGTTGGTGTGCGCGCGGGACTTCTGATAGCGCTGGTAGGTCCTCCGTACCAGGGTGGCGGGGACGGTGTGATCGGCGCCGCCGGCGACCAGGAGCAGCGGGGCGCGCGTGTCGTTGCGCACGTCGACTCCGGTGGCGGGGTGCCGTCGCAGGTTGGCGGTGGCGGCCTGGAACACCGGCCGGCCCGGGGCGGGTACGTGGTAGCGCTGGTAGAGCCCGTCCGACTCCTGCGCGGTCAGGGTGTTGGTGAACGCGTAATGGAACTGTCCGGCGCTCAGCGCCACGGTGCGGGAGCGGTTGGCGGGGTTGGACAGGACCGGGAAGGCCGAGCGCAGGCTGCTGAGCGGCTGTCTCAGCACGCCCTGGATCGGGGTGGGGTGGATCGCGACGCCTGCGGCGCCGAGGCCGCGGTCCAGCAGGATCTGGGTGATGAGGCCGCCCATGGAGTGGCCGACGATGACGGGGGGCTGGGACTGCTCCCTGATGATCTTCTCGTAGAAGTCGGCCACCTCGGTGACGCCCAGGCCGTTCATGACTTCCGGGTTCTTACGCAGCGCCTCGACCTCGATCTCCATCCCGGGCCAGGCCGGGGCGGACACCTCGTGGCCGCGTTCGGCGTAGCGCTCGATCCAGTGCTCCCAGGCGCGCGGGGTCAGCCACAGCCCATGAATGAGGACGACGGGGGGCTTGGCCTCGGTGCTTTCGGTCATGGGTCTCTCCTATGGAGTCATCGAGCAGGCGGCCGGCAGCCAGGAGGTCGAGAGCCGGGCTGTCCCCTTCAGCGCACAGGAGTCCACGGCCAAGGGAAACGGGCAATTCTTGCGCCGCTCATCTGCGGAGCTGATAACCGGTGCCTTCGGTGACCGGCACGGCAGCGGCGCCACCGCCGTGTCCGGCGACGGGCGGCGTACTGTGAGTGTTGTGACCTATCAAGACGTGCCGACCGACCCGCCGCATGACGCGGTGGTCCCGGTGACCGCACTCGTGGACGCCTGCCGGCACTTCGCCACCCACGTACGACTCCTGGCTGACCAGCTCGGTGCGGTGGAGCTGAGCGATGACGACGTCGAGCGGGTCCACAACGCCGTCCATCAGGTTTTCACCGCGGCGGGGCTGGCGGGCGCCCTCGCCACCGGGCTGCAACGGCACACCGGCGAACAGGACTGCCCTCACTACAACGTGCTCACCGACGCCGAATGGGACCCGCTGGCCGAGGGGGGCCGACACGGGCGCAAGGCCGTCTACGGCTGTGAGCTTCAGCCCGGCCACGCGGGCGCCCACGCGGCGCATGTCCAGGTCCTGCCCGGACCGGACCGGTTCATCTGGATCCGCTGGGACCTTCGCGCCCGCGAACTCGTCACGTTGCCGCCGTGCCCGGCCGAACGCGCCGACTCCGACCCCGACCCGCGCTCCCCCTACGGGGACGAGCCGGCGCCCTGCCTGCTGTTCGAGGGGCATGTCGGGCCACACCGCTACTGACCCGGATCCGGATCGCCCGCAGCGGGCCGCCGCCTCGGCCCAGCACGGGTCAGGTGGTCGCGGGCGGCGCGGTCGCAGGATCGGTGACGCGGCCGCCCTCGTTCTCCCAGGAGGCCGTGCCGTCCCTGCCGGGTGAGCCCTTCGCGGAGGCGGCGGGTCGCAGGATGTCGGCGGGGCGGACGCCGACCGTGCCGGAGGCGGCAAACGCGAGTGCGGTCTCGGCGGGGCCGGCCGCGGTGCTGGGCGGGATGACCAGCAGGGTGACGGGTGCGCTTCCCGCGATGCTCAGGGTGATCAGGTGCGGATCGGCGCTGCGGAACCAGCCCACCCTGACCTTGCGGCCCCCGACCGTGGTGCGGCGCGGGATGTGATCCCAGGCGTCCAGATGCACGCCCACACGCAGGACGGCCCTGCCGAGCCGCCGGTCGACGGCGGAGATGAGGGCGGGCAGTTCGGCGGCGGCGTCGCGGGTGTGCGGCCACCACGCCCCGTCGACCGTGCCTCGCCGGTCGAGGGCGGCGTTCAGGCTGAGCCTGGGCGCGGATGGGGTCTCGGGAGCAGAGCCTGCCGGGGAGAGAAGTGCGGTCATCATGGTTGCACGGCCTTTCGGGCCCTCGTCCAGGGGGCCGGAACCGGTCTATCGCCGCGGGCGACGCCAACTCGGATGTCAACGCTCGAAATGTCCTCGGTAATTTCTATTATACCTCTTCGTGCGAGGCCGGAAGAGGCGTCGATCCGCCGCCGGGGAAATCGCCGCGAAAAAGGGTGCTGTTATCGGCTGCGGTGATAATCAGGTCGGTGATTGCCTGTTTCCCGTTCTCGCCGGAAAGGCCACCCTGGAACCAAGGTCGCGTTGCGTCCGGAGTAGTCGAAGGGAAGCGCCATGAGCCTGACCAGGAAGATCAAGTCGAGAGTACGGGCCGTTCAAGGGTGGGTCATGCTCAACTTCGGCCGCGCCACCGGAAACCAGCACCTGGAGTCGAAGGGCTTGGCCATCCGGCCCGAAAATGACCCGGGGCGGCACGACGAGAAATCCGGGGGAACGTTCAGGCGCTGATCCCGGAGATCGGCGACGACATCGAACAAGCGGGCCTGGAATATTCGCGCTTCGGTGGATCAGAAATTGCGGACACAAACCTGGAGAAGCCATGAATCAAGTCATTGTCGTGGGCACGGACGGTTCGGACGCCGCGACCGCGGCTGTCGAGTGGGCCGCCGACGACGCCGCTCGTGCCGGGGCCCGGCTCCGCATCGTCCACGCCGTGGAGCGCACGCCGTACGAGATCGCGAAGTTCTCCGCCCCCGGCCAGGATGATGTCATCGCGCTCAGCGCGCAGAGCGTACTGAGCGACGCCGAGACAGTGGCACGCAAGCGACAGCCCGGCATCGATGTCGACTGCGAGCTGCTCCAGGGCGCCGCCGCGGCGAGGTTGCGCAACCAGGCCGGCGACTCAGCCGAGATCGTGATCGGCGGCAGCGGCCTCGGCGGCTTCCCCGGAGCCGTGCTGGGCTCGGTGAGCACCCACGTGGCCGGGTACGCGCACGGCCCGGTCGTCGTCGTCAGATCCGCCCCCGACACCGCCCACGGGGAGGTCGTCGTCGGGCTCGAGGACTATCACGCCTGCGAGCCCGCCCTTGCCTACGCCTTCGAGCAGGCGATGCTGCGCGCGAGCACGCTGCGCGCCGTCCATGCGTGGCAGCCACCGGCGCACGCCCACATCCCGAAAAGCGCTCATGACCTGGACGAGATTCACGCGGCTCAGTGCCGGACCGCGGCCACCGTCCTCCAGGGCTGGCGGCAGCGGTATCCGCAGGTTCAGGTGATAGAGGACGTCCGTCGCGCCCACCCCGTCGACGCTCTCACCCGCGCTTCTGAAGGGGCGGACCTGGTGGTCGTGGGCTCCCAGGGCAGAGGGGCGATCGGCACCGTGATGCTCGGATCCGTCACCCTCGGGGTCTTGCACGCCGCACGCGCCTCCGTCGCGGTGGTGCGGCCATGAGGGGACCTCACCGCTGCTGAGCCCACCGCGGGCCCGACGCGCGAAGCTGCCGGGCTCGCGTTCTCCCGGCCTCAGCCGGGGCCAGCATGGCTCAGTCGTCCTGCGCCGCGTCGAGAAGGTGCGCCCCGGCGTCGTGCAGGGTGATGCCGTGGCCCACCGCGTGGTCGGCCGGCGCCCCTTCCCGTGTCGCGCTGGTCGCCTTGAAGCGGGTGTCGCGGGTCGGACCGTCGCCGACGAGGTGGCCGAGCAGCTGGCCGGCGCGGTCGTACACGGCCCACCGCCCGGTGCCCACCTGCGGCATGGAGGCCGGGTTGTCCTTGAGCCACTGCGCGTTGGCCGCGTGATCGGGCCGCTCGGCGGTCTTGTCCGGGTGGGAGGATGCCTGTGCGGCATGACCTTCGGTTTTGCGAGCACTGCTCATGTCGCGTCTCGCTCTCTGATGACGGCTGATGTCTCCGAGATGTCGGAGAAGCACTTTCAGCCTTGCACCACAGGGTATGGCACAGATCCCACTGCACGCGTGATCACAGGCGATACCGAGCCAGCGCGTCGGCGGACACAACCGCTCCTCATCGGGGATCACCCCTGATAGCCGACCGTGGACCGCCGGCTGTCCCCGACCGGGAGCGGTACGCCTACCTTGAGAGGAACGCGTGGCCCAGAGCACGTCCGATGATCCAGGTCGGTGGTGGGCGACGCAGCGGAGTTCTGGCGGGAGGATTTCGGCCATCTGGGCGCCGCCTGGCCGGCCAGATGCTCAGGGCCAACGCCGCCCCCGGCGCAGGACTCCCCCGCTCGAGCCGCCCCCGCCGCCCTGTACCGGGCCATGGTCCGCCTCACCCACCCCGTCTCCGGCATCGAGGAAGACACGGAGTAGATCAGACAAGCGTGGCGACCACCAAAGCCCACGCCCTCCATCACGCTCAGGTAGGCCTTCGAGGAACCTGAGTGCAGAGATTGGCGGTAGATAGCTGATCTTGATGCCGGTTCGATGACGGCCGCTGATCCTGCTGATCGCAGGTCATACGGTCCGGGGCCATGCCTTTCGAATTCCTCTCCGATGAGCAGGTCGCCCGCTACGGACGCTTCCCCGAAGAGCCGTCCCCGGCGGAGCTTGAGCAGTTCTTCCGCCTGACCACACAGCACTGGGAGTCTTGGAGACCGAGCGCCGTCCGGCGACCAGGCTGGGATGGGCTGTGCAGTGGGGGACGGTTCGCATGTTCGGGGTGTTCCTGACCGAAGACCCGCTCGCCGTCCCGCCCGAGGCCGTGGCCTTCGTGGCCGAGCAGGATGCGGCTGGATCGGCTTGCCAGGCCGGGATCAGAAGCGTTCGTAGGTGACGCGCCAGCCTTCTGATGCGTCCGTCGGCCTGAGGAGCAGCGTGTCATCCGAGACCTTGAAGGTGCGTGTCAGGCGCTGGCCGATGAGGTCGGGCACCAAGGATGACTGGATCGTCATGGTGAACGTCCGGGCGGTCTCATCGACGGTGTAGGTCCCGTAGTAGGCCTCATAGCCGGTCCTGGTGTACGGCGTGTCCGCGGCCTTGGCATGGGGATTCATGGCCTGCACCGCCACGCCGCCGGACTCGGTGAAGATGATCTGGCCGGAGTGCGGCACGGTTGCGGGTTCCCGGCGGTGCCTGTCTCCAGCGAAGTCATCCGCCACGAGCCGACGAGCGGTGAGGTGCTGTCCGGTGTCGCGCTGGCGGAGGTGCTGGGGGAGGGGAGAATTGAGCGGTGCTGGGCTGGGCGCAGGAAGCGGTGGACGCCATCGTGCGTGCCAGTGCGAACGCGAGCGAGATGCTCTTCAGCTTGCTCATGTACCCAAACACGCTCACTGCGCTGGCTGACCCGTCGCCGAAACGACCCGTGAGCCCTGAGGCCATGGGGTGGTGGCCTGTGCGGTTCAAGAATCGCGCACGGCCCGCGCCTTGGTGGCGATTCCGGCGGCCAGACCCGCGGCCTGCAGCACGGCCAGGACGATGACCCCGGTGCGGAATCCGGCGGCACCGCCCGAGGCCAGGCCGTAGGCGAGGGCTGCAAGTGACGGCCCGACGGTGAAGGCCAGGGTCCGGACGGTCATGCCCACACCGGCGCCCGTGCCGATCATGCCGGGCGGGGTCGCGGCCAGCATGGCGGTGTTGACCGGGACGTTGAACAGGCTCTGCCCGATGCCGACCAGCGCGAGCCTCCACGCCAGGTCGGCCACGCCCGCGTCCTGGCCGAGCGTGAGCATGCTCACCGTACCGGCGAGGGTGAGGGCGCCGCCGGCGCCGAGGACGAGGCGGGGCGGGTAGCGGTCGGCCAGCCAGCCGCTGATCGGCGAGCCCAGCGCAACGGCGCCGATGAAGAACAGCATCGACAGCCCCATCATCCCCGCGCCGCCGTGCAGCACGTCCGAGACGTAAAAGGGCAGCAGGAAAAGCGTGAGCCCGATGTAGGAAGCCATCAGCAGCAGCGACAGCAACGGCAGCCCGAACGCCGGGCGCCGGGCCAGCTTGATGATCGGGCGGGACGACCGCAGCCGCACCCACCAGGCCGTCAGTACCACCGTCAACACTGCCAGGACGGCGGCGGCTGCCACGGCGCCGACCTCGATCCGGTCGAGCGCCAGCAGCAGGGCGGTGACGGCACCGCCGAGCACGAGCGTGTCGCCGAGCAGCGACCGGCCGGGCGCCGGCAGCCCGCCCTTCCCGCGTGGCAGAAGGCGGCCGCCGAGCCACAGCACGAGCACCAGCACGGGCAGCTTGATCAGGAAAACCGGGCGCCAGCCCCAGCCGTCGGCCACCAAGCCACCGAGTGGGGCGCCTGCCAGGGAACCGACCGGCATGATCGTCGCCACGTATCCCAGGGCCCGGCCACGCTGCTCGGGCCGCACGCTCGCCGCCACGATCGGCATGTAGACGGCGGCGACCAGCGCGCCCATGACGCCCTGCAAGAACCGGGCCGCCAGCAGGATCCAGAACGCGGGGGCGGCCGCGGTCACCAGGCTGGTCAGCCCGACCCCCGTCACCGCGAGCAGGAAGACCGCCCGGGCGTCCGCGTGGTCCACCCAGCGCCCCAGCGGGATAGCCAGGGCCGCCGCCGGCAGCGCGTACGCCAGGATCACCCACTTGGTCGCCGCCGAACCGACGCCCAGCTCCGTACCGATGGCCGGCAGCGTTACGGAGGCGAGGCTCATCTCCAGGGTGACCATGAGCATGGCCAGGCCCATCGCCAGGATCGGACCCCAGCGAACGGGCTCGGTGGTCGCCGGCTCCGGGGCTTCATCGGAAAGTCGCGTCATGGCGCCGACCGTAGGAATCCATGCCCGGCCGCCGCCTCTGCCGGACGACTGGGATCGCGACCCGGACACGAACCCGGTCACGTGACCGAGGCGGACCCAGGACGGCCGCTCTTAGCGTCGTCACCAGCAAGAGCACAGCAACAACCGAGAGGATCGACCCGTGTCGAGCGATCCACTGCACGTAGCCGTCATCACCGGCAGCACCCGCGAAGGCAGGTTCGGCCCAACTGTGTCCTCCTGGTTCCTCCAACAGGCCGCCCGCCGCGACGACCTGACGGTGGACGCCATCGACCTGGGTGAGACACGCTTGCCAGACGCGCTCAGCAGCGAGCCGACCCCCGAGGTGGCGGCCGTGTCGCCAAGGCTCGCCGCCGCTGACGCGTTCGTCGTGGTGACGCCCGAGTACAACCACAGCTTCCCCGCCTCACTCAAGAGCGCCATCGACTGGCACTACACCGAGTGGCTGGCCAAGCCCGTCGGCTTTGTCTCGTACGGCGGGATTGCCGGTGGGCTGCGCGCTGTGGAACAGCTCCGGCAGGTCTTCGCCGAGCTGCACGCGGTGACCCTGCGCGACACCGTCAGCTTCCACGCCGCCGGGGAGTTGTTCGACGAGGCCGGGGGACTGCGGCAGCCCGACGCGCCCGCCGTCGCGGCCAAGGTTCTGCTCGACCGGCTCGTCTGGTGGGGCTGCGCGCTCCGCCACGCCAGGACGGTCCAGCCGTACGCCGTCTGAGCCGCCCAGCATCGCTTCGGCGCCGACAGCAGGCCCGCGCCGAGAAGAAACCGACGATGACAGGAGTTCGATCATGCACGCCATCCGACTGTACGAGTTCGGCCCGGCCGAGAACCTGCGGTACGAGGAGGTCCCGGATCCCGAGCCGGGTCCCGGCCAGGTACGCATCGCGGTGAAGGCCGCCGGAGTTCACCTGCTCGACACCGCGCTGCAGGCGGGCCGGGGCGACCTGCTTCCCTTCCCGCTCCCCGAACTCCCGGTGACGCCCGGCCGTGAGGTTGCCGGGGTGGTGGACCAGGTGGGCGAGGGCGTGGACGAAAGCTGGCTCGGCCGTCGCGTGGTCACCCACCTGGGCCTGGTCAACGCCGGATACGCCGAGCTGGCCCTGCGGGAGGTCGAGGCGCTGTTCCCGTTGCCCGACGGACTGACGTACGAGGCGGCGGTCGCGATGGTCGGGACCGGCCGGACCGCGCTGAGCATCCACCACATCGCGCAGGTCGAGCCCGACGACGTCGTGCTCGTGACCGCGGCGGCCGGCGGTGTCGGCACGCTGCTCGTCCAGGCGGCACGCAACGCCGGCGCCACCGTGGTGGGTGTCGCGGGCGGGCCGGCCAAGGTCGAACGCGTCCACGCCTCGGGCGCCCACATCGCGGTCGACTACGACGAGCCGGGGTGGTCCAAGACGGTGCGTGAGGCGCTGGACGGCCGCGACGTGACCGCCGTGCTCGACGGTGTGGGCGGTGCCGCGGGCCGCGAGGCGCTGGAGATGCTCGGCATGGGCGGCCGTATCCTGCTGTTCGGCTGGTCTGCCGGCTCGCTGACCGAGATCACCGGCCAAGACCTGGTCAACAGGATGCTGTCGGCCACGGTCCCGCTCGGCCCCCGGATGATGCGCGTACCGGGCGGGCTGCGCGCCATGCAGCAGAAGGCGCTGGACGAGGCGGCGAGCGGGCGGCTCGTCCCGGCGGTGCAGGCGTTCCCGCTGCGCGAGGCGGCGCGGGCGCACACGGCGCTCCTCGAACGACGAACGGTTGGCAAGGTCGTCCTGCTTCCGTAGTAGACACCGCGGGCAGATGCGTGGGGCGACGCGGCAGGACTGGAACGGGGATGAAGCGGTCTGGCTCGCGAGCCGAGGCCGATTCGGGCGAATTCGGGCAATGTGGCTGTATTACAGTTCTAGGCATGCTGCATGGCAGAGCCGACGAGCTGGCCCAGATCGACCGGCTGCTCGTCGCTGCCCGCGACGGCCGGAGCGCGGCGGTGGTCATCCGGGGCGAAGCCGGGATCGGCAAATCGGCACTGCTGGAGCACACCGCCGCTGCGGCCTGGGACATGCGGGTGCTGCGCACGATCGGCACCGAGGCCGAGAGCGAGCTGCCCTTCGCGGGCCTGCACCTGCTGCTGGGCCGCGCCGCCGACCGCGTTGGCACCCTTCCCGACCGCCAGGCCCAGGCGCTGCGCGGCGCGCTCGGGCTGGAACCGGTGTCCGGTCCTGAGCGCTTCCTGGTCGGCCTCGCCCTGCTGACCCTGCTGGCCGAGCTCGCCGAGGAAGGACCGCTGCTGTGCCTCATCGACGACGCGCACTGGTTAGATCCCGCCTCGGCCGACGCCCTGCTGTTCGCCGCCCGGCGCCTCAACGCCGAAGGGGTGGTGATGCTCTTCGCGGCCCGCGACGCGCACGCGCCGCCCTTCCCGGCACCTGGCCTCACCGAGCTGCGCCTCGCCGGGCTGGACCATACCGCGGCCGCGGACCTGCTGGCCGAACACGCCAGAGACCTGCCGCCGTACGCCCGCGACCAGATCCTTACCGAGGCTCGCGGTAACCCGCTGGCCCTCCGCGAGCTGCCCACGGCCCAGCGCGAGGGGCAGATCCCCGAGTACGCCTTCCATCTGGGCACCCTGCCGAGCCACACCCGCATCCAGCAGACCTTCGCCGACCGGATCGCCGCCCTGCCGGAGCCGACCAGGACACTGCTGCTGGTCGCGGCCGCCGAGGGCACCGGCGACCTCACCGTGGTCGCGCTCGCGGCCGGCCGGCTCGGCGCACCCGTCGAGCACCTCGACCCGGCCGAGCACAAGGACCTGGTGCACCTGACCGACGGGCGGCTCACGTTCCGCCACCCGCTGATCCGGTCCACCGCCTACCAGAGCGCTCCGCTGGGCCAGCGGCTCGCCGCCCACCAGGCCCTCTCCGATGCACTGCCCTGCGTCGGCAACATCGACCGGCGCGCCTGGCACCTCGCCGCCGCCACCACAGAACCCGACGCGTACGTGGCCTCCGTGCTGGAGAAGACCGCCGAGCACGCGCGAGCCCGGGGCGGCCACGCCGCCGTGGCCGCCGCCTACGACCGCGCCGCCCGGCTCAGCCCCGACACCCACGACGGTGCCCGACGGCTGGCCTTGGCCGCCCGCGCCGCCGCCGATGCCGGGCAGACCCGGCGCGCCGCCGAACTGGCCGACCAGGCCGCCCCGTTCATCACCGACCCGCTCGTCCGGGCGGAGCTTGCGCAGGTCCGCGCCCTCGACCTGTACGTACGCGGGCTGCCGAAGGCGGCGCACACCGTGCTGCTCGATGAGGCGCTGGCGAGCGCCGGACAGGTGCCACGCAAGGCCGCCTTCATGCTGTTCGACGCCATGGGCGCGATCTGGCCGACCGGGGACGCCGCAGCCCTCCGCGACACCGCGGCGCGCATCCGGAACCTCATGCCGACCAGCGAGCCCGGGACGCGTCCCTTCATCGAGGCTGCGTACGGCCTGGCGCATCTCGCCGCCGGCGAACCGGAGGCAGGACTCCCCGCCCTGCGCAAGCTGATGGGCAACGGCGAGCTCCTACGCGGGCTGCGGCCGATGGAACGGGCCTGCGCCGAGGAATGGGCCGTTCTGACCGGCGATCTCGACGTCGCCCACAAGTTGTCCACCACGCTGGAACGCGACTGCCGCGACCAGGGTGCCCTCGGCGTGCTCCCAGAGGTGCTCCGGGACCTGGCCCGCATCCAGCTCTTCCGCGGCCGGCACCGCGACGCGCACACCCTCGCGACCGAGACGCTGCGCATCGCACAGGATACCGCCCAGGTCCTCTACACCGACGACGCCCGCGGCGTGCTGGCACACCTGGCGGCCATCGCGGGCGAGGAGGAACACTGCCACGCGCTCGCCAGCCAGACGTACGACCGGCTCGGAGAGCCGCACGCGGACTGGGCCGCGAGTGCCCTAGCCCTGCTCGACCTTGGCCTGGCCCGGTATGAGGACGCGCTGCGGCGGCGTGAAGAGCTGGGCGCGGCAGCCGCCCGGCACAGCGTCATCGGCCTCTACACCCTGCCCGACCACGTGGAGGCCGCCGCCCGCCTCGGCCTGCCCGGCCGTGGCGCCGAACCGCTGGCCCGGTTCGAGGCCTGGGCCAACGCGACCGGACAAGCGTGGGCCCAAGCCGTCGTCCTGCGCTGTCGCGCTCTGCTCACACCCGATGAGGAGGCCGGCCCGCTGTACGCCCATGCGGTGCAGCTCCATCAGAAGAGCGAGCGGCCGTTCGAACGCGCCCGTACCGAGCTGCTGCACGGCGAGTGGCTGCGGCGCTCCGCGCACCGCTCCGACGCCCGGAATCCGCTGCGTTCCGCTCTGGAGATCTTCGAACGGCTCGGCGCCGCCCCCTGGGCCGACCGCGCCCGCAGCGAGCTACGCGCCACCGGCGAGAGCCGCCCCCGCACAGCGGGGGCGACCGACCTGCTCAGCCGCCTCACTCCCCAGGAACTACAGATCGTACGGCTGGCCGCCACCGGTCTCACCAACCGCGACATCGGGGCCCAGCTCTTCCTCAGCCCCCGGACGATCGGCTACCACCTCTACAACGCCTACCCCAAGCTCGGCGTGGCCTCCCGCAACGAGCTCGCCCGTCTGGACCTCGGCACCACCAGCTAACCGCCCTTATGCCCGGCCGGTGACCTCAGTGACCAGGACCGGGTTTTGATGGCCCGGCGCTCGGGTCGGCCTCCGGGGAGGACGGATTTGGCGGTAGCACTCTCTGTGGCATAGGTGACTGACAGTGCAGGCGTACGCTTCGGTTCGGATGTTCCTCGCGGCGTGCGTGTGTCGGAAAACGATCGTCTGCCGACACTCACCGAGCTGATCACGGAACCGCAGGTGAGCACTGTCGATAACTCGTGCCGAAAATCAATGTCGGTGAACGGTGTGTGGAGTAGATTTCGACAGCGATCTTCGGGCGCGCGCGGGTCTCGACCGCCGACCAGAACTCCGACCATCAGATCGGCGCACTCCTGCGTGAGGGCGACACCCGGAAGGCCACCCGCCTGGAGGGCATGATCGGCCCAGTCCGGCTTCGGCCGGGTGACCTGACGCTTCAGCACTGCCACCCCATGCCGAAGGACCATGATCTGAGGGAGGATTCGCCGCCGTAGCCAGTCGCGGGTGCGCGGTGGATCCGACCAGCACCGAAGCTCGCTATGTCCGCACGGCACAGCGCGCAAGGTGATCGCGGCCGGTCAGCCTGCCGCCGGGCTCTGTTCGCCGTCTTGGCGTACCGTCCCGAGGGGGATGAACCTCGGGCGAGGTCGGGTCGTTGCTCGCTGGTTGCTCGTCGGTACGGTTCCGGCGCATGGCTGCATAGTGCGTGGGGGTACGGGCCTCGGCTGCGTCGCTGGGACGGCTCGACTCTGCGAACCGGCCCGCGCGCCGGCGGGCACCGGGACGTGCCCTGCACTCAGGGCTACCGCTTCCACCTGCGCCGGCCTGGCTGCACATGGCGGCCACCACGCTCAGTCAGCACCTCTGGACCGGCCTGCCGTACGGCATCTTCGCGGCCACGACCGTCCAGGAGTTGATGGACGGCTGGCGGGGCGCCGTACTCGGCGACTCTCACCACCACGTCGACTCCCTGCACCTGTATGAGCGGGACCTGCCCGCTATGGAGACGCCGTGGGAGGGATTCGACGCAGTCCTCGCCGACGTGCGGTCTGGCAGGCCGGTCCGCCATCCCGGCTGGAACGGCATGGCCGCGGTGCTGGCATGGAAGCGGGGTCACCGCGAGGCCGCTCTTCGGAGCAGGTGCCGCCGCCGCTATGCCGACCTGGCTACCGAGCACAGCGTCGGTTCCGTCACGCGGGCTACTACTTCCTCATGGAGTGCCGCTCACCGCCGCGGGTGCTCGTGGCGGCGAGCGGTGGTCGCGTCAGTAGCTTCTGATGACGGTGGAGTTGTCGGCGTAGTCCCACTCGCGTGCCGAGGAGATGGCGTTCACCGTCAGGTTGAACGGTCCGGGCCCGGCCTCGTACCGTCGTACCGTCACCTCGAAGAACTGCGGGTACGAGCCGGACATCAGTTCGCAGGTCGCCGCGAAGGTGGCGATCTGGCAGTGGGCGGTGCCGTTTCGCACGCCGGTGATGACCTGGCCCTTGGACACCTGGAAGTTGACCTTCACCCGGTCCACCGGGCCTTCCGCGCCGACGCCGACGGCGTAGACCTCTGAGCCGATCGCCTCGCCGTTCACCCAGACGTTCGCCGGTGTCCCGGCGTGGGCGGCGCTGCTCAGCATCGTGGTGACGGCAAGGGCGGTAAGGGCGGTGATGGCCAATTTCTTCTTCATGAGAATCTCCTGTCAAAGTTCCGGCCGTAAGGAGCCGGAGGGGGTGAGCCTGTTGTCTCGGCAGCTCCCCCGGAGGTGGATCGGGGTGCCGGTCTCCTTCGTGATCGGATTCCTGGGCGATCACGAAGATACGGAGACGGCGGCGGCGGGGAATCCGCCGTGCTTAGGTACTTCCGTCGCACGCCTTCAGTACGGCGGCGGTCAGCTCGTGGTCGAGTTCGGTGTCGGCCTGGCCGGTGGTCGCCTGACTGATCTGCTGCTCGCGGACAACGAGGCCGCCGCCACCTCGCCCGCACCGACGCGCAGACCGGCGGATGACGAGAGCCGAATCGGAATCCACCTGCCTGCGGGCAGCCACTGTCGGGTGCGCCTGGGCCTCATCAGCGCCGGGCCTGACCAGCTATGGATCACCTGGGCACCCGGCCCGGGAGGGCAAGGGGTGCTGCCGCGTGGTCGTGGTGGCCGGCAGCTGAGACCGAAAACGGTGCACAACTTCCGTGGCGCACCGTACGTCTCATGCATGTGTGATCAGAAAAGCGATGGTTGCCGCCCTGGTGGTTGGCTCCGTACTGGCGGGAACGGGCGTGGCCGACGCCGAGGCGAGCAGGATTCCGAAGAATTTCCTGCTGAGTGAGAAGGAGGCGAGGGCGCCGCGGGATGAGGCGGACTCCATCGAGTACTGGTGGAAGATCAGCGACAAGCTGTCCAACCGTCCCCTGCTCGCCCCTTGCCGAGGGGCGCGCACTGTCCGCGACGGCCGGGTCGCGATGCGGACGATCACGCATCTGACCAGCGCCCCGTCGTCGGACGGCGAGCAGCTCGTGCTCTATCGGAGTGCGAAGGCCGCCCGCGCGGCCTTCCTCGGCCTGCGGGCCGAGGTGAAGCGGTGCCCTGGAAAGGACCTCCGCCTGATCGCCAGGACCGTGCGCATCGGGGACGAGGGCATGTTCGTGGGGAGGTACGACTACGACAAGGGCAAGCGGGATCGGGAGCCCGTCCATTCGTGGGCGGTCGGGCGTCGGGGTGCGGCCTTGTTCGTCTACAGCGCCGATCAGGCTTACACCACCAATCCGGGCAAGCTGGTCACGGGCCGGGCGAAGCGGATGGCGAAGAAGGTGTGCGAGCTGCGGAACGTGTGCCGCTGAGCGAGCGGGTGGCAGGCCCGGTCGACCGAGGTCGTCGAGGTCGTAGATCCGAAGTACGGGAACGTTCTGGCCGTCGACCAGGGCAGACAGTGGCCGTCATCGAATCGTCGTCAAGATCGAGCTCCGCAGGGGTGCCGTGGCGGGTCAGCCGATCTTGGGTGTGGCTCGCATGACGAGGGGACCGGCGGGATGGGCGGGGTGGCGTCCACACGCAGCCGGTGCCGCGGCGGGAGTGGACCCCGGCCGCCATGCGCCTGCACGGCGCGGACGTGCGGGTCGAGGAAATCATGCGGACGTGGTCACGGTGCCCGGGTGGCAGCACGGCAAGCTCGCCGAGCAGGGCGGCACCGAGCTGGTTCCGGACCAGAGCCCGGGTAACGGCCGAGCACCAGGACGGGGTGTCGACGCGGTCGGCCGGTAGCCTCCGTGTTACCTGCTGCACGGCTTCGACCGGCCCCTCCGGCTTGCCGGGATCAGCGAGGCGGAGCGCCCGGCGCTGCGGGTCCTCGTTCGGCTCCGCGGGAACCCGCTGGGGGAGACCGGTTCCGGTAGGCCATGTTCGGCAGCGGTGACCGCGGTACTGTGGCCGAACAGGTGCTTGCGCCTCGGACGCCGCGGATTTCACCGTCCTCTTGTCTCGTCGGAGAACGGGGGAGTGTCTGACCGGTCGAGGGGGAAGCAGACGCTCTCACGCGGCCGCTGCTGTTCCCTGAGATCACCCACGTGCTCCGTGATGACGGCGTTCTGGTCAGCGTCAGTCATTTCGCTGCCGGCGGCCCGCTGTTCGAGTCACCGGCACGGCGCCTGGAGCGA
Source organism: Nonomuraea ceibae (assembly GCF_019396325.1). Lineage (GTDB taxonomy): Bacteria > Actinomycetota > Actinomycetes > Streptosporangiales > Streptosporangiaceae > Nonomuraea > Nonomuraea ceibae. Next base: position 135,545 of record NZ_JAHKRO010000010.1, on the reverse strand, counting down.
CTGTTCCGATGAGCCGGAAGGTGGGCGATGGCGGAGTTGCCGGTGATCCGGGACGGGCTGCTCGGCATCGCGCCAGGCCGGCCCGAGATCGCCGTCGGAACCCCGCAATGGCGCGCCTGGCTGGCCGAAGCCACCGCGTTCGCCGTCGAGCATCCGGCGGGAGGCTTCACCGTGCGCCGGGAGACGTCCGGCAATGGACGCGGCACGGGCTACTGGCGGGCCCAACGACGCGTCCTGGGCGTCCGGCGGCGGGTCTACCTGGGCGGTTCGCATCAGGTGACCGCGAAAGCGCTGGACGCCGCGGGCCACGCGCTCGCCGCCGCGGCGTCGGACAGCGAACCGCTCGAGGCCACCAAGGTCGGTGTCCCGCCGGCGCGTACGGGCGCGGTGGCCCGGCCACAGCTCTACGCCGCCTTGGACCGTGCGGCCAGGCTGCCGCTGACGCTCGTCTGCGCGCCCGCCGGGTCCGGGAAGACCACGACGCTGGCGGCCTGGGCGGCGACCACGTCGGCGCGCGTGGCCTGGCTGTCCCTGGACCGCGACGACAACGACCCGGTGACGTTCTGCCGGGGACTCGCCGCCGCGCTCGACGTCACGATGCCGGACACCGCCATCCACTCCCGCCCGGCCCTGCGCCGCCGTTTCGCCGGCCTGATCAACGAACTGGCCGGCCGCCCCGGCGACCTGGTCCTGGTGATGGACGACTATCACCTCATCGGCTCGGCCGACCTGCACGATGCCGTCGCCCACCTCGTCGAGCGCCTGCCGCCACGCATCCATCTGATCATCGCCACCCGCTGCCCTCCACCCCTGCCGTTGGCCGCCTGGCGGGCCAGGCACCGGATGTGCGATCTGGACGCCGCACGCTTGCGCTTCACCACCACGGAGACAGCGGCGTTCCTGGGCGGGACGATGGGCCTGCGCCTCGGCGCCCGGGCCGTCGCCGACCTGCACGCGCGGACCGAAGGCTGGCCCGCCGGTCTGCAACTGGCGGCGCTGGCCCTGAGGCGGGGCGCGCCCGCCGGGCACGAGATCGCCGCAGCCACCGGCGACCTGGACGACTACCTGGTCACCGAGGTGCTGGACGGTCTGCCTGACGAAACCCGGCGGCTCGTCCTGGCCACCTGCGTCCTGTCCAGGGTGACTCCCGCATTGTGTGACGCGCTGACCGGCCGGACCGACGGCGCTCGAGCCCTGACCGCGCTCGCCGGCAGCGGCCTGTTCCTGTCCCCTCTCGACGCGAGCGACGGCTCGTACCGCTACCACCAGCTGTTCGCCGCGGCCGTGCGGCGGTACCTGGCCCGGCGGAGTCCCGAGCTGCTCCCGGAGCTGCATCGGCGCGCGGCCGACTGGCACGGGTCGGCTGGGGACCTGCGCGAAGCGGTCGAGCACGCCCTTGCCGGAGACGATCCGCACGCTGCGGCCCGGCTGCTGGCCAGGCTGGCCGAGCACGACGGCGGACTCTGGCTGGAACACGCCCGGCTCAGCCGGTGGCTGGGCAGGCTGCCCGAGCCGACGCCGGCCGACAACCCGGTGCTGTGCCTGCTCGTCGCTTTCACCCTCATCCACGGCTCGCTCCGGGAGGGGGCATGCTCCCATCCGTACGCGACGGACGATCCCGCCGCTTGGCTGGCGCGGGTGGACGCCGCCCGCCTGCCGCCGAAGGCGCGCGCCCTCCATGCCACGATCCTCGCGCACCGCCTCTTCCTCGACGGCTCACCCGCGGCGGCGATCGACGCCGCGCAGGCGGCCCTCAACCAGCCGTACCTGACCGAGCCGGGCATGCGTCTCCAGACCGTGCTCCGGCTGACCGACCCGCTGGGCCACGGGGTCCAGGAAGGTCCTGGCCGGCGCGCCCAGCAGGAGTGCGCCCGTCTGAGCCGCTCCGAACACGACGTGACCCACCGCCTGGACGCACTGCTGGTGCTCGCGCAGGCGCATCTGTGCCGCGGCGACCTACGGCGGGCGATGGCGAGCTGCGGGGAGTCCGCCGCGCTGGCGGCGGCGCGGCGCGTCGAGCCCGACGAGCATCTCGCCGCGGCCCCGCTGGTGATGGTGGAGGCACTGTTGGAGGGGCACCGGATCAGCGAGGCCGTGGCACACGCCCACGACCTCCAGGCCACGACGGACCACCACGACCCCGGAGTACGGCTGCACGGATACCGGGCCGCGGCCGACCTCTGCCTGGCCCGCGGCGATGAGCGGGGAACGCTCCACGCATTCGACGCGATGGCGGACTACATCGCTGGAACACCGGGCCTGGACAATCCCGGTTTCGGCGCCGCCGCGCGCCGGTCTGCGGTGGCGCGGCGAGCGTACGCGCTGCTGACGTTCGGACACCTGGCCGCGGCCGAGCACACGCTCACCCAGGCCAGAGCCATCACCGTGGCCGGCGGCGAACCTCCGGCGGGCCTGCGCCTCTACGAGGAACTGATCGCCGCCCAGCTCGCGCTGGCCGGACGCGACTGGGCCACCGCGGACGCGATCGCCTCGCAGGCGATGACGCGGCACGCCGACGTCGTCTGCGCCGCCTCCCACCTGCGGTTGCGGGTGGTTGCGGCGTTGGCTCGGCAGGCAGCCGGCGATCGGCCCCGGGCGCTGGCGGCCCTCGCCGGAGCGCTCGCGCAGGCGGCGCCGGGCGCGTACCTCAGACCGTTCGCCGAGCATGGCGATGACCTGGCCCCCCTGCTCGCCGAGGCGGCAGGCAAGGCGCGGCAGCTCGCCGTCCAGGAACGCTTCACCCGCCAGGCATACCTGGCCTGCACCGGCACCGCAGGCGCCAAGCCCGGCGCACCGGAGCTGAGCGGCCGCGAGATCGAGGTGCTGAGCCTGCTGGCCGAAGGACTGTCCGCACCGCAGGTGGGCGAGCGCCTGGGCCTGGCGGCCAGCACGGTGCGGTCCCACCTGGAACGCGTCTATGCCAAACTCGGCGCCCACACCGGTCCACAGGCGGTGGCCCGCGCCATCCGCCAGGGTCTGCTCCCCGGACCCGTTAGGTAGCGCCGATGTTCGGCCCGCCGGCTACCGGGCGGTATTAGGGCAATCGCCGGAGGCGGCACACCGGTCACGTCCCTACCTTGTCTGCGGTGACTTCGAACCCATCGCCGACCTCCCATGACACCGGCACGCGCACCGAGCCACCGCATGCGCTGTGGATGTTCTTCGCCCTCGCCTTCGCCTTCAGCTGGCTGCTCTACCTGCCGATCGTGCTGTCCGACGATGGGCTGGGCCTCCTGCCGATCGGCAAGGACAGCTGGCTGCTGGACGTCTGTGTGATCGCGGGCTCGTTCGGCCCGCTGGCCGCGGCCCTGGTGACGCTGCGCACCACCGCGGGCCGGGGCGCGGTGCGGAGCCTGCTGCGGGGGCTGCGATCCTGGCGGGTGCCGGCGCGCTGGTACGTCCTGGTGATCGGCGGCGTTCTCGCGGTGCCGGTGATCGCCGCCTTCGCCATCCCGGGCACCGCCGCTCACTTCACGTTCTCGGCGGACGTGGTGCCGTCACTGGTTATCATGTTCCTGACGGTGCAGCTCGTCATCGGGGCGCTCGGCGAGGAGCCGGGCTGGCGGGGATATGCCCTGCCCAGGCTGCAGCAGCGGTACGGCCCGCTGCCCGCCGCCCTCATCCTCGGGCTGATGTGGGGCGGCTGGCACCTGCCGCTGTTCGCGTCGTCGGCATGGGCGGACCCCAAGGGCGGCGCCACCCCGGGCGCCATCGTGCAGTTCCTGCTGCTGACCACGGTCCTGACCGTCTTCATGACCTGGGTGTTCAACAACACCGGCGGCAGCCTACTGATCATGGTGCTCCTCCACGACGCGTTCAACTCGGGCATGAACGCGGTCAGCGACCTCTTCGGCGGCTCCCCCATGACCCGGAGCTACGTGCTCCTGCCCTCGATGATCGGCTTCGGCGTACTGGCGGTCCTCGTCCTCCTCACCACTCGCGCCAGGCTGTCGCATCGACGCTCCTGACCGGACGGGTCCGCCGAGCGTGGCACAGATCGCCGCGTCCACGAGCAGAACCCCAGAGCGCTCCACAACGGTGACGGCAACCTGCATCGACCCCGAAAGGGCCACCGTGCCTCTCGAACGCGCTCGGAGACCGCTGCGGACACGCGAGGGAAACGCCAGGGAAACACGTCGTCCCGTTGGGTGAGTTCGCGACTCACGCCTCATCTCGGCGGCGTGACCCGTCCAACTACGACGTGAGGACCCAGGCATGACCCCTCCAGCCGATCCCCGTACCCCCGGCCGCCGCGCGTTCCTGCGGCGGACGGGGCTGGCCGTGATCGCCGGCGCGAGCCTTCCCCTGCTGCCTTCCGCGCCGAGCCCGGCGTTCGCCTCCGCGGCCGACCCTGATCAGCTGTTCAAGGCGGGCAGGTTCGCCGAGGCCGAGCGCGGCTATCGCCGTCTCCTGCGCGAGGATCCGCGGAACGCGCACGCGTACGCCCAGGTCGGATACCTCGCCCTGCTGTGCAACCGGTTCGGTGACGCCGAGCGGCATCTGTCGAAGGCCATCGCCCTGGACTCCCGCGACATCGCCTCCACACAACGGCTCGCCGAGACCTTCGTACGGCAGGACCAGTTCGCCCGCGCGGTCCCTTTGCTCAGGAGCACGGGCCGTCCCCGTGACAAGGGCCTCGTCGAGCAGTACTCGCGGATCAGCGGCACACCGTGGCAGATACACGGCGCGCAGAGCACGCGGGTGCCGTTCCTCACCCTGGACCCGGTGCCTGCGGTGGAAGCCTCGGTGAACGGCGGGCCGCCCGCGAAGTTCTGGCTCGACACCTACGCGACTCTCGACCTGTCACAGGAGGCGGCGGAAGCGGCGGGGCTGCGCGCGGTGGCCGAGCTGCCCGGAGGGGTCGCCGACACCCATCCCATCACCATCTACCTGGGCATTCTGGAATCGTTCCGGATCGGGAACATCGAGATCCGCAACCTGCCGGTGCAGTGGAGCGACGTGCAGCGGCCACCGCTTCCCGACGGCTCACAGGTGGCCGGCGCCTTCGGCACCACGATCTTCTACCACTTCCTGACCACGATGGACTACGCGGGCAGGGCTCTGATCCTGCGGCGGAATACCGTGAAAGCGCCGCGCCCGCGCGCCCGAGGTGACCGGCTCCCGCTGTGGCTGGCCGGCGACCACTTCCCCTGCACGGTCGGCAGCCTGGGCGACTACGGCCCGCGCATGGTCACCGTCGACACCGGCGGCATCGGCAGTGCCATCGACACGACGGCGGAGATCGCCGAACGGGTGGACGGATTCGAGGTGGACTACGCGCACCCGAACGAGCGGTTCGGCATCAAGAGCTATCCGATCACGGCCGAGCGGATCAGCCTGGGCCGGGCGGTCAGGCACGGCGTGCGAGGCCTCGCCTTCGAGAAGGCCATTCCCGGTTTCCCAGGTCCCGGCCAGTCGGAGCCGTTCGGTTTCGACCTGATCGCCAACTTCACCCACGAGTTCTTCAAGCCGTTCGCCATCACCTTCGACTACACCGACATGCACCTGTACATCACGCGCGGGTGAGCTTGCGCCGCCCTGCGATCGATCACCAGCCAGGCTGGGTGAACAGCCCGGCTTCCGTTCGAGTGAGGTGCTCAGCCGAGCGCGGTGGGCTCGCCCCGGGAGGCTTGGGGCAGGCCTTGTGCAGTGCGCAGTGATACGCCGTGGGTGTCCGGTCAGCGGTGGGTGGGCAGGCCGAGCCCGAGCAGGTGCACGGGGGGCGAGATCACCGACTGCGAAAGGTCCGCGAACGGCACGCCGTACGTTCTCAGCGCGGCGACGAGCAGCCGGGCGGCGGTCCGGGCCTCTTCGGGCCCGAACGCGGGGAAGCGGCGGATCAGCCGGCCCTCGGTGTCGGGCGAGTCCGGCCGCGACCAGCCGAGCCCGATCAGGTCGCTCTCCCAGGTGGGGCCGGGTTCGGCGGGGATGGCGGCCTGGATCTCCAGGCCCCACGCCGGGTCGGTGGTCCACTGCGCGTAGGCGCGCTCGCGGGGGGTGCGGATGACCGCGGTGAAGTGGCTCGACGGCTCCAGGAGGGCGAAGTCGGCGACGACCGAGTGCAGGGTCCTGGCCAGCCGTTCCTCGAACTCCGCCCAGCCGTCGGCGGTGTAGCCGCCGGGGATGAACAGGTCGGTCGCCTCCGGCTGCCGGCCGATCATCTGCCAGTAGCCGAGCTGCCCGAGCCCGTCCTCCGCCTCGGCCCACTGCGCGGTGCGGTACTCGTCCTTCTCGACCGCCTCGGCAGGGCAGGCTCGCAGGTAGGCGGCATCGCGGATCCGTTCCAGCTCCAGCAGCCGGACGGGGCCACGCCAGCGCAGCAGCGGCCCCGGTCCGCGCAGGAGGGACGGCGGGCCGAGCACCTCCTCCAGGAACGAACGCAGGGCGAGGAAGAGCTCGTCGCCCTGCCCGGCGCGCAGCGAGATCTGGGTGCGGACGTCGTCGGCGCCGTGCCGGGCGAAGGTTCCGCTCTCAGGGCCGAGAACGGTGTCGTACTCCTCGGCGCGATACAGCCTGGGGAACCGGGCGCGCCGGGCTTTTTTCTCGGGGGAGTGGACCGCGGCCTGCCAGCCGAGGTGCTCACGGGCGCGGCCGAAGGAGGCGTCGTCCCACCCGGTCAGGTCAAGGGTGGCGAAGCGGCGGACGAGCTCGCGGAGCTCGGCGTCGTCGGGTGTCATGCCGGGTGATCCTAGCCGGGGCCTGTCGTGGGGCCGGTGCGTGGCATGCGCCAGACTCGTCTGGTGGAGGCCGGGGAGCGGGACGTGGTGGCGGGACTGGACTCGGTGAACTGGTCGGTGGTGCTCGATCCCGGCACCGCCGCCGGATACGGGCCAAGGCTCGTGATCGACCTGTGGCGGGTCGAGGCGGCCGAGGCGGCGGTCCGGACGTTGCGCCGGGTCTGTGGTGTGGGCGAGTACCTCTATCCGGCGGCCGTCGAGCTGCTCCCCTTCATGGCCGTGGCCGCCGCCGACCCGGCCGTGCCGGTCCGTGCCCTGCTCGTCGAGTCGATCGGGGAGATCGCCGCGACCGCCGTCCGCGCGGAGGCCCTCGGCCGGCCGGTGCGGCTGCCCGCGATGGCCTCCCTGCGGACCGGTCCCGGCCCGTCGGCTGCCTCGCGAGCGCGCCGAGTTTCGGCCGCCGGCTGGCCGCGCGTCTGGGACCGCGTCGTCACCGGCCTGTGCGCGTTGCTGGACGACCCTGTCCAGCCGGTACGGCGGTGCACCGCGGTCGCCCTGACGCAGGCGACCGGCCGGGCCGAGGAGGTCACCCGGCTCCTCCAGTCCCGCTGCGCCGCCGAGCACGACCCCGTGGTGGCCGAACACCTCCTCGCCGCCCTCGGCGAACTCGCCACCCACGTGACGGAACCACGCCGGCGGGAGATCGTGACCTGGCTCCGCGCCCACCTGAAACCAGGGGACGCGGCGCCGGCCCAGGAGGATCCCCACCCGTCCTCGCACGACTCCCATCCGCTCTTCGCGGATCCGCATCCGGCTGCGGAGGGCAGGCGCCCTGCGGATCGTCCTCACCCGAACCGAGGCGACGGGTCCTCGGCAGGCGACGGCCGGCCGGAGGTCCGGGTGGCCGCGGTGCGGGCGTTGCGGCGCGTGCTGCCCGGCCAGGACGACCCGGCCTACGCCCGAGCGGTGGCTGAGGTGCTGCTCGACCCCGGCTGGAGGCCCTCGACCCGGCGCGCCGACCTCTTCGACCTGCAGGCCTCGGAGGTGCGCGGCATCGGCGAGCTCCTGGGCGAAGACCTGCCCGGCCTCCTGGGCCTCGCTCGCGCCCTGCTGAGCCACGACCGCCCGGAGCACCGAACCGGCGGCCTGGAACTCGCCGCCGCCCTCCTGGCCGACCGGCGTTCGGCGGTCCCGGCCCTGCTGCCGGTCCTGGCCGGGCTGGTCGACGACCCACTCGCCGCCAACCGCGCCCTGGCCCTGCGAATCCTGGCCATGTGCGGATCCGCCTCCCGCCCCTGGGCCGACGCCGCAGCCGCGCACGCGACGCCGGCCGGCGAGCCGGATCCGCTGGTCCGGACTCAGGCGTTGTGGGCACTGGCCAAGACGGGCGACGACCGGTGCGTGCCCTTGCTGGCCGTACGGATGGCCGCCGGCCCGCGCCGGGAACGGCGGGACGGCTTCCGCGACTGGTTGCCGCTGTCCAACGTGGGCCGCTGGAGCGACCTGGAGCTGAACTTCTGCGAGCTGCTCACCCCCCTGCACGCCCACCACCGCGGCCTGCTGCTCCCCTTGATGGCCAAGATGGCGGCCCGGCACGACCGGCGCCACTACCCCCTCGTCCTGGCCGCCTGGCACCGGGCGGGCGTCCCGGTGGTGCCCGGCCTGGTCGAGCTGCTCGACACCGGGTACGCGCTCTGGGCGGCGCACGCGCTCGGGGCGATCAGCCCCGGCCCGGTGGCGGCCGGCCGCGAACGCGGGCTGCGCAGGCTCCTCGGCCCTCTCGATCCCGGGGGCCGGGATCCGGCGCGCATCGACCCTCTGATCCACTGGCGGCTGACGGGGGACGCCGAACCCGTCCTCGCCGCGCTGGACGGCGAGGACACGGCCTCCTGGTACCGCGCGGAGATCTACGCCGAGCTGGGACCGGCGGCGGCCGGGGGAGCGGAGTGGCTACGGCAGGAACTGCGGACCTTGCCCCCTCTGACAGGCCTGCGCCACCTGCGGGCCCTGTGGCGGGTCACCGGCGACTCCGACGAGGTCGTGCCCGCGTTGCTGGCGCTGACCGCCCCAGGCACGGGCGCTTCCGACGCCGCCCCGGCGTTGGTCACCCTCACGGAGATCGCCCCGACCGGCGAGGTCCTGGACCGCCTCCGGAACCTGATCCACCAGCCCCACCGCCTCGGCCACCGGCACACCCTCGCCCTGGCCCGCGCGCTGTGGCGGCACAGCCGCCGCGCCGAGGAGATCGTCCCCGCTCTGATGACCCTGGTCGAGCAGCTGAGCGAGCCCAGCGGGTGGTTGCCGCACAGCCGGCTGGAGCCGCTGGCCCTGCTCGCGGAGGTCGCCGCCGCCGACCCCGAGGGCGTCGCCCCGGCCCGGCCCCGGCTCCGCGCGCTCCTCGACCTCGACCGGCGCCCGTTCACCTACCGCAACTGGCGCCCCGTCGAACGGCGGCACTGGCGCTCCGTCGAGGACGACGAGGCTCTCCGCGCCGCGGCCCTCGGCGAACGCTTCGCGGCGTCTGATCATTCGCGTACGGGCAGGCCGCCAGGTGGCCGCGGGCCGCGGCATACCCGCGGCATACCGCTGCCCACTACTTTGCGGTGCCATGAAACGACTCTTGACGGTGGCTGCCGTTACGGCAGCGACTGCTATGACACTGACGCTCAGTGCAGCTCCGGCCAGCGCAGCAGGCCACGAATATCGCACCAAGGAGGCCTGCACGGCGGCAAAAATCACCCGTTCGATGATGTACCCCTCGCGGTACTACTACTGCACCAAGTCGCTGGCGCCCAACGTGGGCCCCTGGCTCCTGTACTGGCGTGCACGATGATCGCGAAGTCACGCTGAGGTACTGAGCGGCAAGAAGTAAGAACCTCGGCTCTCTCTCGTGGCGGGGGCCTTTCTCATGTCTGGAGGCAGCGTGGCGGGTGTCTACCGCTTCGGCTTCGACCAGGGCGCCGATATTGCACGGACACTGCGTCGGACCCGTGAGGGCCGGCCCGCAACCTCAACAGTGCTCGCGCCCGCATGGAGACGCGCGCGCGTCCGTGGGCGGCGGGCTGATGCACCGTCTCGGCACAGACAACGGCGGAGGATGGCGCAGGTCGACTCCCGGCGGGCGATCCACCCGTTGACGGGTCTGGCGGCGCCCGGCTTCTGCCGGCCCCGCCTGGACGTGCGTCCGTCTGCCGTCTACCCGATCGTCGACGATCGAGGGAACAGTGCGCGGACGGCGGCGCGGACACGGCCGCTCGCCTGCTCGGGTGTCGAGGTGTCGAACTTTCCGTCGAGGTGGAGGAAGGCGAGGCCATGGGCCAGCGCCCAGACCGCGTCCGCCAACGGCTCGGGGTCACGGTCGGGAAAGACGCCGCGTACCAGGTTGTGGAGATAGCCGGAGATGGCGGTGATCGCCGCGGCGCGCTCCTCGCTGGCCGGGTCGCACGGCTCGGCGAACATGACCTTGAACATCGCGGGCCGTTCGAGGGCGAAGCGAACGTAGGCGACCGCGATGTCGGCGAGGTCGTCGGGACTCTTGGGCGCGGGATGGGCTGCGGCCAGGTGCTCGGTGAGCTCGCGGTAGCCGTGTGCGGCGACCGCGGAGACGAGTGCGTCGCGGTCGGCGAAGTGCCGGTAGGGGGCCGTCGGCGACACGCCTGCCCGCCGTGCCACCGCCCGCAGCGACAACCCTGCGGCGCCGTCCTCCTCCAGGAGTTCCCGTGCGGCACGCACGCAGGCGGCGCGCAGATCGCCGTGGTGGTACGAGCTGCCGGGATGCGGCACGGGACGCTCCTTCCGATGTATGCGCTGCACACAATCGTACCGTGGCGAGATCAGCGGGCGCCGAGGGCCTTCAGCACCTTCAGCGCGCTGGTCAGCAGGTTCGCCCAGCCCTCGGGAGAGACGCGGCCGGGTGGTGAGAATCCCAGCAGGCGCTGGTGGGCCACGGTTTGAGGTTCGGTGTACTTGAGAAATCCGTCGGCGCCGTGGCGACGGCCGAGCCCCGAGTCGCCCATGCCGCCCATGGGTGCGTCGATGCTGCCCCAGGCGGCGGCGAACGCTTCGTTGACGTTGACCGTCCCGGCGCGCACGCGGCCGGCGACCGCGCGGCCGCGTGTGGCGCTTCGAGACCAGACGCTGGCGTTCAGTCCGTACGGCGAGGCGTTGGCCCGCGCGATCGCCTCGGCGTCGTCGCGGACGGCGTAGATCGCGACGACCGGCCCGAAGGTCTCGTGCGCGTACAGCGCCATGTCCGGGGTGACGTCGGTGAGGATGGTCGGTTCGTAGAACAGCGGCCCCGCATCGGGTCGCGCCCGGCCGCCCGCCAGCAGCCTCGCGCCCTTGGCGACGGCGTCGTCGACGTGCGCGGTGACGGTGGCCAGCTGGGCGGGCGTGGTGAGGCTGCCCACGTCGATCGTGTAGTCGTAGGCGGCGCCTAGCTTGAGCCGCTTCGTCCGGGTGACGAACGCGTCGACGAACCGGTCGCGGATCGACTCGGCCACGTAGAGGCGTTCGGCGGAGACGCAGAGCTGGCCCGCCGAGGGGAAGCAGGCGGCGACGGCGCCGTCGGCGGCTCTGTCGATGTCGGCGTCGTCGAGGACGATCATCGCGTTCTTGCCGCCGAGCTCCAGGGACGAGCCGATGAGCCGTTGACCGGCGTCCCTGGCCAGGAGGCGCCCACTGGCGGTCGAGCCGGTGAACATCAGGTAGTCGGCGCCGTCCATGAGCGGCTCCCCGAGGGACCTCCCGCGTCCGACCACCATCTGCCACACCCCGGCCGGCAGACCGGCCTCTGTCATCAAGTCGAGCGCCCACAGCGCGGTGAGCGTGGTCTGGGTGTCAGGCTTCTGGACGACGGCGTTGCCGGCCATGAGTGCCGGGATGGCGTCCCCGGCGGCCATGCTCAACGGGTAGTTCCACGGCGAGATGATCGCGACGACGCCCTTGGGGTGGCGCAGCTCGGTGGTGTGGGTGAGCACGGGGATCGCGCCGCGGCGGCGGCGGGGCGCCAGGAGCTTGGCGGCGCTGCGTGCGTAGTAGCGGGCGGTGATCGCGGTGTCGGTCACTTCGAGGAACGCGTCGCGGCGGGTTTTGCCGCTTTCGGCCTGCATCAGGTCCAGCGCCTGGTCCTGGCGGGCCAGCACCAGGTCGTGGAAGCGCAGCAGAACGGCCTTGCGTTCGGCGATCGGGGTGGCGGCCCACGCGGCCTGGGCGGCGCGCGCCCGGGTGAAGGCGTTCTCGACGTCGGCCGGCGTGGAGACCGGCAGGTCAGCGAGAGGAAGACCGGTGTAGGGGGCGTGGGTGGTGACCCGGTCGGCGTCCGGTGCGGCGGTGACCAGGCCGCTGAGCCGGTTGAGCAGGGCCGGTGTCAGGCGGGCGGGCAGGATCGCCCGTTCGGTGATCATGAAGGGTTGCCTGCCTTCCGGTTCGGCACGGAGAAGGGGACGGGCAGGTGCAGGGCGATCTGGCCTTCGGTGACGACGTCGAACTGGATGGTCCTGATCGGCCGCAGCGAGCGCAGATCCTCGGACAGGCGGCCCTGTCCGAGCTGCAGCTCGAGTCCGCGGGGCAGGCGGGCGCTTCCGGCGGAGAGCATGTTGGTCTGGCTGAGCGTGGAGTGCCAGGACTCCCCGATGCGCGTGTAGGAGGTGAGCGTGGAGACCTTGGCGCCGCTCGGGTACGCGCGCTGCGGGGGAGTGGCGGCGCTCAGCGCCAGGTCGGTTCCGCCGGTGTCGTTGGCGACGCGGGCGATCGTCCGGTGGGCGTCGATCTCGACGTCGAGGCCGGTGACCCACTTGGGAAAGCCGTAGCCGTCGTGCCCGCGCACCTGGGCGATCTCGGTGCTGACCGGCAGGGACAGCACGTAGGAGTCGAGGCTGTCGTTCTTGAGAGCGGCGAGCAGGTCCACAGAACCGAGCCGGCCGTGCCGGGCCGGCTGGACGGCGATGCCGACGGCGGCCTCGGTGTAGAAGTCGATGTCGCAGACGTCGTAGCGGAAGAACATGGCCGACACCAGGCCCACGCCGGGCGCGATCTCCAGGGGAGCCAGCTCGGCGGGCAGCCGGCCGCGGATCGCGCGGGACGGGGCCGGCATGGTGAGCCGCGCGGTCGAGACGCGGTAGTAGAAGTTCGGGGTCAGCGTGGGCCCGATGGGCGAATCCACCCGGGTCTTGGGCAGGCGCCGGAAGAAGTCGACGCTGCTGACCCGAGGGTCGCGGGCCACCTCGTCGAGATCGGTGTCCATCCGGTAGCGGTCGTACAGCCCGCCTTTCGGGACGGTGACCGTGCGGCTGCCGAGGGTGACCTCGACGGTATCGGGCTGTGCCGATGGCATTCGTGCCCCCTTTCAATGTTTGCGATGCATACATCAACGTACGCACAGCATGTAAGCACTGTCAACACTGGGCAGGGGCGGTCCGCACGGCTGGTCCGGTTACTGCGGGTGCAGGGCCGTCTTCAAGGCGTCGACGGCGAGCTTGCGGGCGACGTTGGCGGCGCGCGTGTCGCGCAGGCTGTCCAGCAGCAGGAAGTCGTGCACCATGCCGGCCACCCGGACGGCGGTGACGTCCACGCCGGCCTCGCGCAGCTTGTTGGCGTACTGCTCGCCCTCGTCGCGCAGCACGTCGGCCTCGTCGGTGATCACCAGCGTGGTGGGCAGCCCGCGAAGCTGCTCCAGCGAGGCCTGAAGCGGGGAGGCGTACACCTCGGCACGCTGCGCCGGGTCGCTGGTGTAGGCGTCCCAGAACCACTTCATGCCGTCGCGGGTCAGGTAGTACCCCTCGGCGAACTGCACGTAGGACGGGGTGCCGAAGTCGGCGTTGGTCACCGGATAGAGCAGCACCTGGGCCTTGAGGTCGATGCCGCCGCGCTCCTTGTTCATCAGCGCGAACACCGCGGACATGCAGCCGCCGACCGACTCGCCGGTCACGGCGACGCGCGAGGTGTCCAGGCCGTGTTCCGCGCCGTGCTCCATGACCCACTGGCCCACGGCGTAGTTCTGCTCGACCTGGGTGGGGTACTTCGCCTCCGGCGCCCGGTCGTAGACCGGGAACACCCCTGCCGCGCCCGCGCCGACGGCCAACTCGCGAAACAGGCGGTCGTGGGTCTTGTCGTCGCCGAAGACCCAGCCGGCGCCGTGGATGTAGAACATCACCGGCAGCGGCCCGCCCGCGCCTCGGGGCCGGATGATGCGGACCCGGACCGTCCCCCACTGCCCGGTGTCCACCTCGACCCATTCCTCGTCCACCTCCGGGCGGGGCACGCCGGGGCCGCTCTGCAGGTCGAGCAGGATCTGGCGGCCCTGCTCCGGTGGGACCTCGTAGATGCGCGGGTGCGGGTCGGTCGCCTCGGCCAGCTCTTTCGCGGCAGGCTCCAGGTAAGGTGTGATCGGCGGCGGAATCGCGGTCATGTTCACTCCGTGTCACGAGCACAGGCATGCTCTGTCGTGCGGCTCGACGGGCCGCGCCTGGTGGACGCCTCCAGACATTTCTGGGCGGCGACGACTTACCTACCCAGAGTGACGAATCCTGAGTCCTGGGCCCCTGACGCCAAGAGATGCCGGTCCCGCCCCGGACTTACTCGTTGACCAGCAGGATCTTGCCCACGTGCTGGGAGTCGGCCATCAGCTGGTGGGCCCGGGCCGCCTCGGACAGGGGCAGGACCTCGTCGACGATCGGCCGGACCGCGCCGGACTCGATCATGGACCACACGTACTCGCGCAACGCCGCGACGATCTCGGCCTTCTGCTGCCCCGAGCGCGAGCGCAAGGTGGTGCCGAACACCGACTTGCGCTTGAAGACCAGCTCGACGAGGTTGAGCTTGCCCTCGAAGCCGCCCTGCATGCCGATGATGACGAGCCGTCCGTCGAGATCGAGCGAGCGCACGTTGCGCTCCAGGTAGTCCCCGCCGATGACGTCCAGGATGACGTCGTAGGGGCCGAAGTCCGCGAAGTCCTCGGTGCGGTAGTCGATCGTCACGTCGGCGCCGAGCTCGCGCACCCGCGCGGTCTTGGCGGCGCCGCTGACGGTGGTGACGACGCGCGCTCCCAGGGCCTTGGCGATCTGGATCGCCATCGTGCCGACCCCTCCCGCGCCGCCGTGCATCAGGAAGGTCTCGCCCTCGGCCAGTCGCGCGGTCATGACCACGTTCGACCACACCGTGGCCGCCGCCTCGGGCAGCGCCGCAGCCTCGACCAGGCCGACCCCCTCGGGCACGGGCATCAGTTGCTCGGCGGGGACGGCGACCTGCTGTGCGTACCCGCCGCCGGTCAGCAGCGCGCACACCTCCTGGCCCACCTGCCAGCCGCTCACCCCCTCGCCCAGGGCGCTGATCCGGCCCGACACCTCCAGCCCTGGGTACGGCGAGGCGCCCTCCGGCACGAGATACAGCCCCAGCCGCTGGGCGACGTCGGCTCCGTTCAGCGCGGTGGCGGCCACGTCGATGACCACCTCGCCCGGTGCGGGCGCCGGGTCGTCGACCTCGGTCCACTTCAGCACCTCGGGACCGCCCGGCTCCGTGATCGTGATCGCCTTCATGGTGTTCGTCTCCTGTCGATGAAGGGCCTGGCCTGCGGCGTTCCAAGCTGTCATGGAATGCCGGAGGAATGTTTACACTGCTTATATTACGTCAAAGTATGCACTGCAAACATGAGGTCCGGCAGGCACAGGTCAGCGCAACTCGCCACCGGGCGGCGGGCGAGCCGTTCGCGGAGGCCGGTATAGAGGCTGCGATCTACCTCGATGTGCGGTAGCAGCGGAATCAAGCAGGACGGGATACGCCACTGCCTGGGCATACCCAGCTCGGGCCCGGCGACCGAAGCGGCGGAATCGCCGCCCGAGTGATCGCGGGCGGGCCTTCGTAGCGGTGTGAGACGGGGTTTCACCTGCTTGGGCATGTCGCCAGGTGGTTGGACCGCGAGGGTGACACGATCGCGTATGTACTGGTCCGCCGCTCGTGGGGGAAGACATCCATGCATGCTCCGAATTCAGCGCCGGACGCGGCAACCGCGGACGGGGCGGCTTCCCGGCAGGCGGTGCTTTTCACCGGAGCGCGGGTCTTCGACGGCCGTTCGGACGAGCTGACCGAGCCGACCAGCGTGCTGATCGCCGACGGGAAGATCGCCGCGATCGGCGGTCACTCCCGTGGAGGGGGCGAACACGGACTTGGCCTATCACGGGCTGTACGGCGCGTCGATGGCGAAGCTCTACCTGTCGCGCGGCTACACCACGATCCGGGACACCGGCGGCAACACCTTCTCGCTGAAGAAGGCGATCGACGCGGGGATCACCGACGGGCCCCGGATCTTCCCGTCCGGGCCGATCATCTCCCAGACCTCCGGGCACGGTGACTTCACCCCGGCGGCCGAACCGTCCCGCCTGGTGGGAGGGCATCGCGACCCCATGCAGAAGCTCGGGCATCTGCTGGTGGTCGATGGCGTTCCGGAGATGCTGCAGGCGGTGCGCTACGTGCTGGGGCGCGGCGCCTCCCAGATCAAGCTGGCCGTGAGCGGCGGCTGCGCCTCCGAGCGGGACCCGCTGGACATCGCCGAGTTCACCGCCGAGGAGATCGAGGCGGCGGTGAAGGTGGCCGGCGACTGGAACACCTATGTCGCCACCCACGTCTACAACCCCACCGGCATCCGCCGCGCCGTCGAAGCCGGCGTACGCACCATCGAGCACGCCAACCTGATCGACGCCAAGACGCTGGAGCTGATGAAGGACCACGGGACCTGGCTGAGCCCGCAGGTCAGCGTCTACGTCAACGACCCCCACGGCTTCGACCCGGCGCTGAAGAAGAAGTTCGCCGAGGCCCGTGAAGGGCTGGACGTGCTGTTCAAGCTGGTGAAGAAGACCGGGTTCGACCGCGTCGGCTTCGGATCGGACATCATCAGCGCGCCGGACACCCTCGCGAAGGTCAATGAGGAGTTCGTGAACCGGACCAAGTGGTTCAGCCCGGCCGAGATCCTGTGCCAGGCGACCGGCAACAACGGCCGGATGCTCGCGCTGGCCGGACCGCGCAACCCCTATCCCGGCGCCCTCGGGGTGATCGAGCCCGGCGCGCTGGCCGATGTGCTGCTCATCGACGGAGACCCGCTGGCCGACCCGTCCGTCCTCGCCGACCCTGAGCGGAACCTGGCGGTCATCGTGAAGGACGGGCAGGTGTTCAAGAACCTGCTCGATCCCGGTAAGTAGGCGTCCCGCCGCCCGCCGGAGGGACTGCCGGGGCGGGCCCGGACTCCCGGCCTTTCCTGTCCCGGCGGCACACGTCCCGCCCCGGTGGCCCAGGCCGACGGACGCCGACGACACCACCGCTGGAACCGGTTCGCCGCGGATGGACCAGCTCAAAGACCTGCAGTCCCTGCGCGGCGTCGGGAGGTGAGGGAGGCCCCACCCCGCTCGGAGCCGCCCACGCCCAAGCGGATCGAGCGGCTAGCAGGTGCGGACAGCGGGTGCGGGAGGCAGTCTTGGCCACAGCTACGCGGAGGGCATCGGTGACCAGAGTCCGGTCGCGGTTCCCTCCTCGACGTGCTTGCGATAGATGACGACCTTGTCATGGATGATCTCTAGGCTGGCCGTCAGATCGGCGATCCTGTCCTGGACGGTTCTTTCGTGCTCCTCCAGGAGTGCGAGCCGCTCCGCCTCGTTGCCCGGACCAGACCGGACGAGCCGAGCGAACCTCTTCAGGGTGGCGATGGGCATGCCGGATTCTCGTAGCCGGTTGCACAACAGGAGCCACTCCACGTCCGCCGGTTCGTAGACGCGCTGTCCTCCGGCCGTGCGCGGAATCGGACGGATGAAGAGTTCCTCACGTTCGAAGAACCGCAAGGCGTGCACGCCCAGGCCGGTCGCCTTGGCGACGTCTCCGATGGATAGGCCGTCCGCGTTCCTGCTCATGCCGCACCGCCATAGCTTGACCTAGATTGCACTCTAGATTTTAACGTCGAGCACATGACAATCACGCAACACAAGATCGGCTCGGGATACAACGCACGCAGCACGGCGGACGACGTCCTGGCCGGCATCGACCTGTCCGGCAAGAACGTCCTGATCACCGGCGGCTACTCGGGTCTTGGACTGGAGGCCACGCGCGCGCTGGCCCGTGCCGGGGCGCATGTCATCGTGCCCGCTCGCCGCCCTGCCGTGGCGGCACAGGCGCTGTGCGGCATTCCGCGAACGGAGGTGTGGGAACTCGACCTGGCGGACCCCGGCAGCATCCGGACGTTCAGTGACCGGCTCCTGGAGACCGGCCAGCGCCTCGACATCGTCATCGCCAACGCGGGTGTCATGGCCTACCCGAACACGCCCATCGGTCCGGGTTGGGAAGCGCACTTCGCCATCAACCACCTCGGGCACTACGCCCTGGTCAACCGCCTGCGTCCGGCCCTGGCCCCTACCGGGGCGCGAGTGGTGTCCGTCGCCTCGTCCGGGCACTTCTTGTCGGACATCCGCTGGGACGACCCGCACTTCCGCCGCGGCTACGACCACTGGCTTGCCTACGGGCAGTCCAAGACGGCCAACGCCTTGTTCGCCGTCCATCTCGACGCCCTCGGCGCAGCCAGTGGCATGCGTGCCTTGGCGGTGCACCCGGGCAGCATTCTTACTCCGCTGCAACGGCGTATCCCCCGCGAGCAGCAGGTCGCCCAGGGCTGGATCACCTCGGACGGCCGCCAGGCCGACGGCTTCAAGACCCCGGCGCAGGGTGCGGCGACGGCCGTGTGGGCGGCCACCTCGCCCCTGCTCGACGCGTACGGCGGCGCGTACTGCCAGGACTGCGACATTGCCGAGCCCGCGACCACCGAGGACATGCTCGTCGGCGGCGTCAAGCCGTGGGCGACCGATCCCGATTCCGCATCTCGGCTATGGGCCCTCTCCGGCGAACTCACCGGGCTGGATTGCTTCTCCTGACCCAGGGGTGAGGTCACGCGCCACACCTCGTGCGCCTGCCGGAGAGCAGGGTGTCTTGAGCATTACGCAGCCGAAGGGCTGGAGGCCGGTGCCGTGACCGGAGACGTTCGCCGGTGCCGCTGTCGATAGCGCAGGGGCGCCTCGCCCACCTCTCGCTTGAAGGCGGTGCTGAAGGCGCTCTCGGAGGTGTAGCCCAGCTGCGCGGCCAGTTCCCCGATCCGGACGTCGCCGTCGCGCAGCGCCCGCCGGGCCAGCAGCATCCGCCAGGAGCTGAGGTAGGTCAGTGGCGGGACACCGGCAACGGAGCGGAAGCGCACGGCGAACGACGTCCGCGACATCGCCGCCGCACGGGCCAGTTCCGCCAGCCCCCAGGGCCGGCCGGGTTCGCGGTGCATGAGGGTCAGCGCGGGGCGCAGGCTGTCGTCGGTCAGCGCCCGCAGCCACCCCGGCGGCAGTTCGGCCTGGTTCAGGTACGCCCGGAGCACCTCCAAGATCAGCAGCTGGGCGTGCTGGCGTACGGCGAAGGCCGCGCCCATCCGCTCGGCCGTCACCTCCTCGACCAGCCGGTCGACGCACGCCCGCAGGGCGGGCGCGGCGGTGTGGCAGGAGCGAACGAGCGCCACCGGCGGCAGCGCCTGCGTCAGCAGCGCCGCGCCGGCCTGGTTCAGCTCGACGTGACCGCCGAGGATGACGTCGTCGGCGGCGAAGTCCGCACCGCCGACGCGCAGGGCGTAATCACCCGGCTCAGGCACGAACTCGACCGGCGGACCGTCACCGGTGCCGCCCTCGGCACGCATCCAGGAGCGGCCGGTCAGGACTGCGACGTCACCGGCCTCCATCTCGATCGGGGTCTCCAGCCCGTCGGCCGACAGCCGGCACCGGCCGTGCACCATCACCGTCAACTTCAGCGGGCTCGTGATCACCGACCGCGTGACCCATCGTCCCCCCACCGCGAACGCGCCGGAGACCTGGCCGCGCACCTCAAGGAGATCGAACACCTCCGACAACTGATCGACCACCACGCCCCGAACTATCGCGAAGGAAATCCGCACCGTCAAGCATTCATCGTTCGCCCGATCCCACCCATGCTGGAAGCGTGACCCACTCCTCGGAAATCCGGCAGCCACCCGGCTCCGGCTGCACCGCGACGGAAGGCGAAGGGCTCGCCGGGCCCTCCACCTGGGCAACGGGAACGATCCTCAAGGAGCACTCCATGGCACTCAACGACGCTGCGAAAGACCCGACGACATACGCTGCCGGCATCCCGGTGCCGGACCCCGAGCCCATCTTCTCGTACCACCCCGTCCTGATCGATGTCCCAGGGCGCCCCGTTCCGCTGGCGGTTCGCGTGACGGCTCCGGCCGTCGGCAGTGACCTGCCGGTCATCGTCTTCTCGCACGGACACGGCCCGTCGACCTTCGTCCCCTCCTTCTACGGATACGGTCCGCTCGTCAACTTCTGGGCCGCGCACGGCTTCGTCGTGATCCAGCCCACGCACCTCGACGCCACGTTCCTCGGCCTGCGGGAGGCCGGCGATCCGGATGCGCCGCTGTACCTGAAGTCGCGCGCCGACGATCTTCGCCAGGTCGTGGACCACCTCGGCGAGATCGAACGCGCCGTTCCGGGACTCGCTGGGCGCCTGGACCCAGGCCGCATCGCCGCTGTCGGTCACTCGGCCGGAGGCCACACCGTCGGCCTGGTCTCGGGACAGACCATCGCCGACACCAGCGACGGGTCGACGGTCGGAGCCGTCGACGACCGCTTCAGCGCCCGCGTCATGATCGCCGCTCCCGGCTGCGGCGAAGACCTGAACGGTCCCGCGGCGCAGCTCTACACCGCACTCACCAGCACCGGGTTCGACGGCATGACGCCCAAGGCGCTCATCGTCGTCGGCGAGAAGGACTGGAACCCCTTCTTCTCCGACCGGCAGGACTGGCGCAGCGACCCCTACGTCGCGGCGCCCGGGCCGAAGACCCGGCTGGAGATCTTCGACGCCGAGCACGGGTTCGGCGGCATCTCCACCTTCGACGCGGTCGAGACCACCGACGAGAACCCCGATCGGGTTGCCGCCGTACGCGCGCTCATCTGGGCCTACGTGCGGAGCGAGCTCTACCCCGATGATCCGGCCTGGACGCGGGCCACCGCAGCGCTCGACGGCAGCACCACCCCGATCGGACGCGTCGAGTCCAAGTAGACCCCTGCGTACGCTGACGTGCTGTACCGCGGGCCTCGCTCAGCGGGCCAATCCCGGCCGCCGTCGTGCCCCAGCCGTCGAGCTGACGCTTCCGGGCGGCCGGGCTGTCTGTCAGTTGAGGCGGGTGATGCGGCCCAGCGCCGGGGGCTGGAGCGGGCTGTTCGCGCGGATGTGGGCCTCCAGCGCCTCGATGTCGCGTACCTTCTCGACCCGGTCGGTGCCCTCGGTGAGCACGCTGAACCCGTCGCCGCCCTCGGCGATGAAGGAGTTCGCGGTCACCCGGTACTTCTCGGCAGGGCTGATCGTCGTGCCGTTGAGCTTGATGGTCGCCGGGTCGATCTTGTCGCAGGCGGGCCTGGCGTTGTCGTAGGTGAAGGTGAGCCCCTGGGAGACGCCGAGGACGCGGGGCGTGCCCTGGCCGCACCACTGCTGCTCCAGGAAGCGCTCGACCTGCGCACCGGTCAGAGTCATCGTCACGAGCATGTTGCCGAACTGCTGGACGCGGATCGCCTCCCCGTGAGTGACCAGGTTGGCCACGTCGTTGCCCATGGCCGAGGCGTACAGGTCGCCGCCGATGCCGCCGCCGTACGGGGGCTGGACGGCGATCTGGGCGCCGCCGGTCTCCGGGGACGAGGTGGCGGCGAGACGGGCGTCGGCGAGGGCGTGCCCGATCGTGGACTCCCCGGCGGCGTTGCGGCTCGCGGTGAGGTCACGGTGGATCATGCCGATGGGCCGGTCCATCAGCCGGTGGGCCTGCTCGTCGGCCCGGCGGCGCAGCGCGGCGATCCGCGCGTCGGGCCGGATGTCGTGGGTGGTGGTGGTGATGTTGTCGGCCTTCGCCGCGACCGGGTTGCCGGTGGCGCGGTCGACGGTGAGCTTGATCCGGGTGACCTCGCGGCCGAAGCCGGACGTCTGGGTGACGGGAATCCCGTTGATCACGCAGTTGTACGGGTTGTGCGTGTGGCCGGAGAACACGGCGTCGACCTCGGGGTCGAACTTGGCCACGATGTCCTTGACCGGGCCTGCCAGGTTGCCGCACGCGTTGGGCAGGCCGCCGCCGGTCTGGCCGCCGCCCTGGTGGAGCAGGACGACGACGGTGCGCACGCCCTTGGCCTTGAGTTCGCCGACGTAGGTGTTGACGGCTTCGGCCTCGTCGCGCCCTTCCAGCGGGGCGGTGGGGGAGGGAGCCTCGAACAGGGACCTCTTGTAGGTCACGCCGATGACGCCGACCTTGACGCCCTTCACCGTCTTGACGATGTAGGGGTCGAAGGCGGGCTTGCCGGTCGTGGTGTCGACGATGTTCGCCCCCAGGTAGGGGAAGGATGCGCCGGCGAAGCGGCCCAGCACGCAGCCGGTCGGGTGGCAGCCGCCGTTCTCCAGCCGGCGCAGCTCGGTCAGGCCGCGGTCGAACTCGTGGTTGCCGACGCTGGAGGCGTCCAGGCGCATGAGGGACAGCGCCTCGATGCCCGGCTCGTCGTGCATGACGGCGGAGGCGGGGCTGTTGATGATGTTGTCGCCTACCGCGAGCCGCAGCGTGCCGGTCGGGTTGTCGCGCTGGAGGCGGTCCAGGTGCGCCGCCAGGTATTCGGCTCCGCCGGCCTCGACCGGGCCGTCCGGCGTCATGGCGACGCTGGACGGCAGCGCCGAGTGGAAGTCGTTGATCCCGAGGAGCTGGATGTCGACCGTGTCGGTCGTGGCGGCGGTGGCGGCCTGGACGGGCAGCAGGGCTGTTCCGCCCAGCAGCAGCGTGGTGAGCAGGTTACGCATGTGCGTCCCTTCGGGGGGTGTCTGTCGCGGGGCGAGCGTAGCCACGCCTCCGCGAAAAAGTAAAGACTCCCGTAGATGGGTGTAGGTCAGGGGAATTATTAACACGACCATCCGTCCCGACCCAGCTCACTCTGGTGAACTATTGACATACAGAACATGGATGGAGCAAATTTCTCCCATGGCCGAGCCGGCAGAGAACTATTCCTCCATCCTCACCCGCATCCGTGGCGTCGAGCCCACGCTGACCGCCGCCCACCGGCGCATCGCCGAGATGATCCTCGCCGAGCCCGCCGCCGTGGCCGCGTCCACCATCACCGAGCTGGCCGAACGCTGCGCCACCTCGCTGACCACCATCACCCGGTTCTGCCGCGAGCTGGGGCTGGCCGGCTACCCCGAGCTCCGGCTGGCGCTCGCCGCCGAACAGGGCCGGACGAACGCCAATCCGCGCGATACGGCGCTCATCGCCTTCTCTCCCGACGACCCGGCGAGCGTGGTGCTGCGCAGCCTGCTGGCCAGCGACGTGCGCGCCATGGAGGAGACCGCGGCGCACCTGGACGTCACCGCCGTGGACCGGGCGGTCTCCGCTCTCGTGCGGGCCAGGTTCATCGACTTCTTCGCGGTCGCGGGCAGCGCCGGCGTCGCCATGGACCTGCACCTCAGGCTGCACGCCATCGGCCGGCCGTGCGCGTTGTGGACCGACGTGCACAACGCCGTCTGCAGCGCCAACGCGCGAGACCATCGCGACGTGGCAGTCGGCATCTCCCACTCCGGCACCACGGCCGAGGTCGTCGAGCCGCTGACCATCGCCAAGGAGCGCGGCGCCACCACCATCGCCGTCACCAACTTCCCCCGCAGCCCGCTCGGCGAGGTCGCCGACGTCGTCCTGACCACCGCGGCGCGCGACACCCCCTTCCGTGCCGGAGGAGTGGCCGCCCGCCACTCCCAGATGCTCGTCCTGGACTGCCTGTACATCGGCGTGGTCCAGCGCACCCACGAGACCAGTGACCAGTTGCTGACCGCCGCCACGGAGGCGGTGGCCAAGCACCGCCTGCCCCAACGCTGACCAGGAGCCTTCATGCGTCTGGCCCCCCTTGCCGCCGCCGTCCTGCTGTCGGTCGCCGCCTGCGCGCCCAGCTCGCCCTCGACCCCCGCCCAGTCCCAGGACAAGGTCACCCTGTCCGTCTGGGGATGGGGCCCGGAGGAGAACTTCGACGAGATGTTCGCGGCGTACGAGAAGCTCAACCCGGGCGTCGACGTCGACGCCCGCTCCTTCACCACCTCCACCGAGTACGACACGATCCTCGCCACAGGGCTGGCCGGCGACAGCGGCCCCGACCTGGCCTGGCTGCGGGCCGGCCCCAAGATTCAGCCGCTCGTCGAGGCGGGCCGGCTGCTGCCGCTGGAAACCGCCGACATCCCCGGCCTCAAGGACTACGACGAGGACGTGCTGCGCTCCGCCAAGGGCGACAAGGACGGCAAGGTCTACGGGGTCCCGTTCGCCGTACAGACCCTACAAGTGATCTACAACAAGAAGATCTTCGCGGACAACGGCCTCACCCCGCCGCAGACCTGGGCCGACATGATCGCGGCCGCCGAGAAGCTGAAGGCCGAGGACATCGTCCCGTTCGCGTTCGGCGGCAAGGACGACTGGATGCTGCCCATCGTGGCCGGCATCTTCGGCACCGCCAACTGGGGCGGCGACGCCTTCCTCGACGACGTCCGGGCCAAGAAGAAGAAGTTCACCGACCCCGCGTTCGTCGCGGGCATCGACCAGCTCAACAAGCTCCGGCCCTACTTCCCCGACCACATGACGGGCGTCTCCTACACCGACGCGCAGATTCTCTTCTCGTCCGGCAAGGCGGCCATGTTCCCCGGCGGCCTGTGGGAGCTGAACTTCTTCACCGAGAACGCCAAGGACATCGACCTGGGCGTGTTCACCCCGCCCGCGCCCGGCGGCGGACCCGGCCTGATGCCCGGCTTCACCGACGGCTCGTACGGCATCAACGCCAAGACCAAGCACAAGGCGGAGGCGTTGAAGTTCGCCGCCTGGCTCGCCTCCAAGGAGTACGGCCAGCTCTACACCGACACGTTGCGGGTCTTCTCCGCCGTGCCGGGCGTCACGCCCACCGACCCGCTGCTCAAGGAGGTGTCCACCACCTTCGACAAGCAGGGTGCCACGTACTTCATGAACGAGTTCGCGTACGGCAACCCGTCCTCGCAGACCGTCTTCTCCAAGGCGCTGCAGGAGATGCTGCTGGGCCGCATCACCGCCGAGGAAGCGGCCGGGCAGCTCGACCAGAGCGTGGCCACATGGCTGTGAGCACCACCCGGCGGGGATCGTCGCACCTGTTCCTGATCCCCGCCTTCCTGCTGTACACGCTCTTCGTCATCTATCCGCTGCTCACCGGGCTGAGCTACAGCGTCTTCACCTGGAAGGGCACGCTCCGCGACACCTTCGCCGGGTTCGCCAACTACGTGCACCTGCTCACCGGCTCGTTCCTCGACCAGCTCCTGCCCGCGCTCGGCCACAACTTCCTGCTGTTCGCCGGCACCATGCTCGTGCAGAACACGCTCGGGCTGGCCCTGGCCCTCGCGCTGTCGCGGGCACGGCGGGGCAAGCGCGTCCTGCAGACGATGTTCGCCCTGCCGTACCTGGTCAACCCGCTCGTCATCGGCTACCTCTGGACCCTGCTGCTGAGCCCGACGTTCGGGCCGGTCAACGCGCTGCTGCGCGGCGCCGGGCTGGACGGGCTGGCGATGCCCTGGCTGGGCGATCCCGCCACCGCACTGCCGACCGTCATCGCGATCACCACCTGGCAGTGGGTCGGCTTCCCCATGCTGCTGTTCAGCGCCGCCCTCGGCGGCATCCCGCAGGAGTACGCCGAGGCGGCCACGACCGACGGGGCCAACGCGTGGCAGGTCTTCTGGCGCATCACGCTGCCGCTGCTGCGCCCCGCGATGGGCACCATCACGATCCTGAGCTTCATCGGCAGCATGAACACCTTCGCCCTGGTGTACGCGCTCGGCGGCTCCAACGGCGCGCCCGCGGGCGCCACCGACGTCCTGGGCCTGCTGTTCTACCGGGCGGCGTTCGCCTCGGGCGACGTCAACGCCATGGGCACCTCCTCCGCGCTGGCCGTCCTCATGTTCACCTTCATCTTCGGCTCGACCCTCCTGCTCGAACGCGTACTGAGGAGGAAGGCGTGAAAACCCTGTGGATCAAGCTGCTGCTGTGGGGTTACGCCGTCTTCTCCATGGCGCCCCTGGTCGTGATGCTGCTGAGCTCCTTCCGGCCGACCAGCGACATCTTCGACGACCCGATCGGGCTGCCCGCCGGGCCGGAGTTCGGCAACTACGTCAAGGCGTGGACCGAGGCGTCCTTCTCCACGTACGTCATCAACTCGCTGGTCGTCGTGGTGACGGCGGTGCTGCTCGGCGCCGCCGTGTCGCTGCTGGCCGCCTATCCGCTCGGCCGCAGGCGCTTCACCGGGCGCGGGCTGTTCACCGCCTACTTCATCTCCGGCATGACCCTGCCCGCGCACCTCGGCGTGCTGCCCCTGTTCTACCTGCTGGAGAGCATGGGGCTGATCGACTCGCTGCTCGGCCTGATCCTCGTCTACGCGGCCGGATCGGTCCCGTTCAACGTGTTCGTGCTGACCGCGTTCTTCCGGCAGCTTCCCGGCGAGCTCGACGAGGCCGCCTCGCTGGACGGGGCCGGGCCCCTGGCGACGTTCTGGCACGTGATGCTGCCCCTGGTGCGGCCCGCCATCGCGACCGTGATCGTCTTCCAGTTCGTACCCCTGTGGAATGACTTCTTCTACCCGCTCGTCCTGATGCGCGACGAGAGCAAGCTGACGCTGCCCGTCGGGCTCACCCACTTCTTCGGCGAGTTCCAGAACGACTGGGGGACGTTGTTCGCCGGGCTGGTGATGACGACGGTCCCCCTCGTCGTGCTCTTCGTCCTCGCCACCCGCCAGATCGTCGCCGGCCTCACCGCCGGCATGAACCGTTGAGGAGCACCCTGTGGACCTTGTGACAGCTTTCGCCGACGAGACGCGCGAACGCGTCGACGAACTTGTGGCGACCCAGTTGCCGGCCATCAGGCAGGCGGGCGCGCTGATCGCCGGCGCGGTGCGGGCAGGCGGGGTGGTCCACGCCTACGGCACCGGCCATTCCGAGGCCGCCGCGCTGGAGCTGGCCGGGCGCGCCGGCGGGCTGATCCCGGCCAACCGGCTCGCCCTGCGCGACCCCGTGGTGCTCGGCTCGGCCAAACCCGGCGACTTCGACCCGCTGGCCGAGCGCGATCCGGACACCGCCCACCAGGTGCTGGCCCTGCACACGATCGACCCCCGGGACGTCTTCGTGATCGCCTCCAACTCCGGCGGCAACGGCTCCACCGTGGAGATGGCGAAGCTGGTCAAGGAGCGCGCGCTGCCGCTCGTCGCGATCACGTCGATGGCGCACACGAGCGCGATCACCTCACGCCACCCGTCGGGCGAGAGGCTGTTCGAGCTGGCCGACGTCGTGATCGACAACCTCGCACCGTACGGCGACGCGGTCCTGCAGACCGAGCACGGCCCGGTGTGCGGCATCTCCTCGATCACCTCGGCGCTGGCCGTGCAGCTGATGGTCGCCGAGGCGATCGGCCTGCTGAGCGCGGCGGGGATGGTCCCGCCCACCTACCTGTCGGCCAACATCCCCGGCGCCGACGCGCACAACGACGCCCTTCAGGCCCGCTACGCCGGGCGCATCAGGATCGGTGCGCTGTGACGCTGACGATCGCGGCCTTCTGGCCACCGCCCCCGCACGAGACCACCGTGGCGCGCTACCGGCAGATCGCCGACGCGGGCGTCGACCTGGTCATCACCGGAAACTACCTCAACGACGCGATCTCCATCCGGCACGCGCTGAACTGCGCCGACGAGGCGGGGCTCGGCGTACTGGTCGCCTCCGACCCGAGGATCGAGGTGCTCATGCGCGACCTCGACCCCGGCGAGGAGCAGACCAGGGCGCTGATCGGGCGGGTGATCGACGACTACCGGGACCACCGCTCGTTCCGCGGCCTCAGCCTGATGGACGAGCCGACGCCTGACCGGTTCGGACGCCTGGCGATCGGCGTGTCGGCCGTGCGGTCGCGCGGCTTCCTGCCGTACGTCAACCTCTTCCCGAGCCACGCCACCGGCCCGTACGACGAGTACGTGGGCGGCTTCGTGTCGGCCGTCCGGCCCGCCCTGCTCTCCTTCGACCGCTACCCCTTCCTCTCCTCCGGCGACGACCCCGGCTACTTCGCCGATCTGGCCACGATCCGCGCCCACGCCGCCAAGGCCGAGGTGCCGGCCTGGATGTACGTCCAGACACTCGCCTACGACGGGCACCGCACGCCCACGGCCGCCGAGATCGCCTGGCAGGTCAACACCGCGCTGGCCTACGGCTACACCGGCATCCAGTACTTCACCTACTGGACGCCCGACCCCTCGCGAGGCGAAGGCTTCCGGCCGGCCCTGGTCGACGACGGGCGGCCCACCGAGCGCTACGCCGCGGTCCGCGAGCTGAACACCCGCTGGCTGCGACCGGTGGCGGAGGAGCTGGCGCGTCGGCCGTGGATCTCGGCCGGGCACACGGGCCCGCTCCCCGACGGCGCGCGCCCTCTCCGCGACGGTCTCGTCGCCTCGGGCGAGGTCGTCGCCGGCCGCTACGGCGAGCGGCACCTGTTCGTGTGCAACGCCCGCCACGACACCGCCACCACCGTCACGCTCGCCGCCCGGGCCTGCGCCTTCGACCCCGCCACCGGGTCCTACGACCCGTGCCCCGCCACCTTCACCCTCGACCCCGGCGCCGCCCGGCTGCTGCGGCGGGAATCCTGATGCTCTTCGCAGGCGTCGACGCGGGCGGCACCTCCACCCGCGTCGCCGTGCACACCGCGTCCGGCGCCAGAGTCGGGCACGGCACGGCCGACGGGGGCAACCCGGCCGCCCACGGGCCCGGCCCGGCAGGCGCGGCGATCGCGGCGGCCCTGCGCCAGGCGATCCACGCTCTCCCCGTCGCCGAGGTGACCGCGTCCGTGGCCGGGGTCGCCGGGGCCGACGACGCCTTCGCTCCCGTGCTCGACCGGATCTGGGCCGAGCACGGTCTGACCCACCGGCCCAGCCTGGTCAGCGACCTCACGGTCGCCTACGCCGCGGGCACACCCGCGCCGGCCGGCACGCTGCTGCTCGCGGGAACGGGGGCGGCCGCGGCCCGGTTCGCGAAGCGGGAGATCGACGGCGTGGCCGACGGGCTCGGGTGGCTGCTCGGGGACGAGGGCGGCGGCTTCTGGATCGGCCGGGCCGGGGTACGGGCCGCGGTCCGCGCCCTGGACGCCGGATCACCGCACGGCCCCCTCGCCGAGCTGGTCTCACAGCGGTTCGGCGCCTCCGGCCCGCCCCGGCGACGGGCCGACCACATCGTCCGAGCAGCGCAGGCGGACCGGATGGCGCTGGCGGCCAGCGCCCCACTGGTCGGGCAGGCGGCCGACCTGGGCGACCCCGACGCCCGCGCGATCGTCCACGAGGCCGCACGACGCCTGGTGGCCACGGCCCGCCGGGTACACCGCGCCGGACCGGTCGTGCTGGCGGGCGGAGTCCTGGCCAACGACGGCCCGGTCCGCAGAGCCGTCATGCGGTCACTGACCGGACCGGAGCCCGTACCGGCCATGGCGGAGGTGACCGGTCTGCGCACCGCCCGCGACGGGCCGGGCGCGGCGAGCTGGCTCGCCGCCCTCGAACACCTGGGAGACAGCCGGGCGCGGGCGGCACACCTGCGGTTCACCACCGCGGACGGATGACGGCTGGTCGCGGTGATCGTGGTCACCTGCCGCGTAGTCCTTCGACCGGACGATCTGCCCGCAGGTCACTTCAGGCCGTTGGCGGCGGTGTCCCGCTGGGGACGGAGCGGCCCGAGGGTGAGCGGCGTCCGGACCACATTGGGGGCTGCCCATCGCATCCCCGGACCTCGTTGACGCAACCCGGCCAGCAGGGGCACCGGACGGTAGCTCTCATCATCGAACGAGCCCCGGACTCGGCGGGAGCGTGCGGCAGGCCGGGGTCAGCCCTGGGCGCGAGCCGCCTGGCTGTGCGGCCGGACAGGGGCAGGTCGAGGGACTGGTAGGTCAGCTCCAGTTGGCCGACCTGGGGGTGCCACAGCCGTTCGGCGCCGTCGTGGCGGATGCGGACGTCGTGGGCGGCCCACCGGCTGCGGAACTCGGTGCTGAGGGTGGACAGCTCGCCGATGAGTTCGCGCAGGGCCCGGTCGTGGGGCTCGCGGCCGGCCTCGGCGCGCAGCAGTGCCGCGGTCGCGGCAGGCCGTCCTGATGGTGAATCCTGCGGGGATCGAGCCCGACCTCATCCTCGCCTTGTGCCCTTCAGCGCGTGTTGAGCGGCGCGTGTGTGCTCGCGGGCCGTCTCCGGCCGTCCCATGCGGTCGGCCAGCTCGGCGAGGACCTGATGGGTGGAGCCCCAGCACGCGCTGCCGATCCCGAGCACGACGAGCAGGTCGGCGGATGGCAGGAGCGTCTCGTACAGGTCGTGCGGCGAAGGGGTGCCGAGGCGGGCGGCGACGAGACCCCAGACGGGGGTGAGGAAGTCGGCGGTCCAGTCCTGCCTGATCCGGGCGCCCCACCGGGCGATCAGGTCGTGGGCGAGATCGGTCCGCCCGGATTCGGCGGCGGCGAGGATCGCGAGGGGCCGGACGGGCTCCAGATGGCGCTCCTCGGCCGCGGCCAGGAGGTCGTTCAGCACCGTGCCGCTCTCACCGTGGGCCCGGGCGCGGGAGTAGACGGTCGCCAGCCGCCGGTACGGCGCGCCCCACAGGCTGGAGCCGTACCGCGGCGACGCGTGCCCGGTCGCGAGCTGTTCCACCTGGTCCCAGTCGCCGTCGAGCATGTGGCGGCCGGTCTGCGCGATGCGCACCATCGCCTCCAGGTCCGGCCGCCGGTCGCGGTCGAGGAGGCGTTCGCAGCGGGCCAGCTCGCGGTCCCACTCGTCCAGCTCCGCCGTACGCAACAGGCAGGCCAGGCGGGTGACGCGGGCGACCAGTTCGGTGCTCGGCGACAGTCCCGGCAGCGCCGCCATCCGTTCGGCGACGGCCCGGCGCTCGTGGGTACGGCCGGGCACGAAGGCGGCGAGCAGGTGGTTGCTCAACGTCCGCGCCTGCAGCATGCGGTCGCCGGTCCGGCCGGCCAGGTCGATCGCCTGCGCGGTGAGGCGTTCGCCTTCGGCCTGCCTCGGGCCGTAGTGCAGCTCGACGCCGAGCGTGCCGAGCAGCCGGGCCCGGTCGTCGTCCGGGAGTGGCCCGTCGAGCAGACCTTCGAGGGCTGCCACGAGCCGCTCGTCGACCTGACCGTAGGGCCGCCAGTACCAGAGCGCGGGCGTGCCGAAGAAGCTCAGCGCGTCGATCATGGCGGTGCGGTCGCCGAGCCGGTCGGCCAGCTCGATGGCTTCGAGCAGGTCCCGCTCCGCGGCCTCGGCATCGCCGTTGGCGCGCCTGGCGTGCGCCTGGCCGATCAGCAGCCGGGCGCGGGTGGCCTGGTCGCCGGGCGGCAGGTGGGTCAGGGCGAGCTGCCAGAACTGCACGGCCTCGGTGTGGGCGAGCTGGCGGGCCGCGTGCTCCGCCGCGCGGGCGGCGTGCCGTACGGCGTCGGCGGCGCCGCCGACCTTGGCGGCCTGGGCGAAGTGGTGGGCCAGCGTGGCGGCTTCGGCGTCGGCGGTGTACGGCTCCAGCGCCCGCCCGACGCGCAGGTGCAGGCGGGCTCGCTCGACCCGGGACAGCTTGCCGTACAGCGCTTGGCGGACCAGGGCGTGGCCGAAGCGGTAGTCGGGTCCGTCGGCGGGCTCGGTCAGCAGTCCCGTCGCCACAGCCGGTTCCAGGGTGAGCATGACCTCCTCCGCCGATCTGGAGGTGACGGCCACGAGCGTCTCGACGTCGAGCTCGCGCCCCACGACCGCCCCGGCGCGCAGGAGCTCGCGGGTCTCCTCCGGCAGGCGGGCGACCCGGCGGTCGATCACGTCGCCCGCGCCCCTGGGCACGGCGGTGGGGTCGCGGCGCTCGCTCTGCCGCAGCCGCAACACCTCGCCGAGGTAGAACGGGTTGCCGCCGGTGCGCTCCAGCAGCGTGCCCGGTTCCTCGTCGAGGTTCCTGGCGCGCAGGTAGGCTGCGACTTCCTCCAGGGTGAACGAGGTCAGCTCCAGCCGGTCCGCCCCGTGCTGGCGGGCCAGCGCGGCGAGCGTGTCGCCCAGCTCTTGGGGGTGGTCGCCGGGCTCGGGACGGACGGTGACGACCGCCAGGACCGGGAGCCGCGAGAAGGGGCCGGCCGCGTAGGCGAGCAGCCGCAGCGAGGAGGCGTCGGCCCAGTGCAGGTCGTCCAGGATCACCAGGAGCGGCCAGGGGTCCTCGGTGAGGGCCGCGACGGCCTGTTCGAACCGGCCGTACAGGGTCGGTTCGAGGGCCTCACCCGACAGCGGCTCGCCCGCGTGGCCGCTCTGCCGGATGATCTGCGTCCAGGGCCAGAAGGCGGGAGCCGTACCCTCCGCGCAGCGCCCCCAGGCGACGCGGAAGCCGCGCGCCTGCGCCAGCTCGGCCGCGACCTGGGCGAGCCTGGACTTGCCGACGCCCGCCTCGCCCGTGACCAGGACGACGCCGCCCCGGCCCGCGCGGGTCTCGGCGAACCGGTGTTCCAGCACCGCGAGCTGGTCCGACCTGCCGATCAGCGTGGTCGTCGCGGGCGCGGGCGCCGGGGCGGGCGGGCTGGGCGGTTCAGGGGCAGGTGTGGCCGGGCGCAGCTCCGCCGTCTGGCCGAGCACGGCCTGTTCCAGGGCGCGCAGTTCGGGTCCCGGATCGAGTCCGAGATCCTCCGACAGCCGGTCCCGCACACGGCGCAGCGCCGCCAGCGCGTCGGCCTGGCGTCCGGAGCGGTAGAGGGCGAGCGCCAGCAGCGCCCATCCACGCTCGCGGTAGGGGCGTGCTTCGACGAGGTCGTGCAGGCCGGGGACGAGCGAGGCCGCCTCGCCGAGTGCGAGCCGCGCGTCGAAGCGGTCCTCCAGCGCCGCGGTCCGTACCTCGGCGAGCCGCGCCACGGTGGGCCGCGCGAACTCCTGGCCGGCGAACTCCCCGAGCGGATCGCCCGTCCACAGGGCCATGGCGTGGTCGAGGGCCGAGATCGCCTCCTGGTGCTCGCCGCGCGCCAGGGCCAGCCGCCCTTCCTCGGCGTACGAGACGAAGCGCCCGAGGTCCACCTGGCCGGGAGCGACGGCGAGCAGGTAGCCGGGCTCGCGGGTGAGAAGCACCCTCGGCGGGGTGCGCGCCGCCCGGCCGGGCTCCAGGATTCTGCGCAGGTGCGCGATGTACGCCTGCAGCGTGCGGGTGGCTCCGGCCGGTGGCTCGCCGGTCCAGAGCTCGTCGATCAGCCGGTCGAGCGAGACTACGCGACCCGGCTCCAGCGCCAGCATCGCCACGAGCGCCCGCTGCTTGCGCGTGCCCAGATCGTACGGCTCGCCGGAGGCGTCGGAGACCTGCACCGCACCGAACAACCGAAACGCCAGCATCATCCCACTTTGCCGATAGATTCCCCGAGGTCACAGCATATGCCGCCCGCCTCAACCGGACCTCAGCTCGACCCCAGCTCGACCCCAGCTCACCTGCGAGAGCCTTGCTCCAACGCCGACGAAGGGGATGCGACATGAACATCGGGGACGAACTGCGCAGTGTGGTCAGGGGCGCCGTGCTCGCGGCCGGGGACGACGGCTTCGAGCAGGCTCGCCGCCCGTGGAACCTGGCGGTGGAGCAGCCCGTCCGCGCGGTCGTGGAGGCCGCCGACGCCGACGACGTGGCGGCTTTGGTACGGCACGCGCGCCTGGCCGGTCTCACCGTCACCACCCAGCCGAACGGCCACGGCGCCAGCGGTGACGTGGACGACGTGATCCTGCTCCGCACCGGCAGGCTGGACGAGCTGGTGATCCGCCCGCAGGAACGGCGGGCCCGAGCGGGTGCCGGCGTGAGCTGGGGCCGGGTGCAGCAGGCGGCGAGCCGGCACGCGCTCACCGGACTGGCGGGCAGTTCCCCGGTGGTCAGCGTCACAGGCTACACGCTGGGCGGCGGTCTGAGCTGGTTCAGCCGCAAGCACGGGTTCGCCGCCTCCAGCGTGCGCGCCTTCGCCGTCGTCGACGCCGACGGTGCTCGTGCCCGGGTCGACGCCGACAGCGACCCCGACTTGTTCTGGGCCCTCCGTGGCGGCGGCGGTGACTTCGCGATCGTCACCGCCGTCGAGTTCGACCTGCACCCCGCTCCCGCCCTGTACGGCGGGCGGATGCTGTGGCCGGGCGACAAGGCCCGCGACGTCCTCGCGGCCTACCGGGAGATCACCGCCGACGCGCCCGAAGAGCTCACCGCCTGGTACGACCTCCTGCGCTTCCCCGGCGCCCCGCCCATGGTCGCCGTGGACGTGACTTTCCTCGGCTCGCAGGGGGACGCCGAACGGCTGCTCCGCCCGCTCGACAAGATCGACGGCGGGCTGTCGGACTCCCGCGCCATGATGGCCGTCGCCGACCTGCCCGCCATCACCGCGGAACCCACCGATCCCGGCGCCGGCCGCTCCCGGGCGGAACTGCTGACCGGGCTGGGACCGGAAGTCGCCGACGTGCTGCTGGAGCGGCCCATCGACCCGCTGCTCAGCGTGCAGCTCCGGCACCTGGGCGGCGCACTGGTCCGCCCCTCGGACACGGCCGCGGGCCACCTGGCCGAGCCGTACGCCCTCTACCTCTTCGGCCTGTCCCCCACCCCGGAGGCGGGCGCCGCCGTCACCGAACGGCAACGCGAACTCAGCACCTCGCTGCTGGCGCACACCAGCGGGCGCAAGCCGTACACCTTCCTCGGCCAGGGGGAACGCGCCGCGAGCGCCTTCACGGGCGCGACTCTGGCCCGCCTCCGCGACCTCAAGCATGCCCGCGACCCGCACGGGGTCTTCCGGAGCAACTTCCCAGTCCTCGCCTGAGCTCCCACCCCGTACTGCTCTCGGCCGAGGCCTGTCAGCCTGCCGCCGGGCTCTGCCCGCTGTCATGGCGAACCGTCCCGAGGGGGATGCAGTTGTCCGGGGTTCCGGTACGTACCCCCTCGCACAGTTGAGCCCGCGACAGGTCGGCCTTCTCCGGTACCAGTTGCCAGGCGCGGGTCCAGTACGGAGTGTCCGCCGCCAGGTCGCCGAACTGCTTGGAGACGCCGGTGCCGTACTCGGGGGAGTGCATGTCCTCTTCGGTGAAGTAGTTGGTCCCGTTGTCCATGCCACCACAGCCGACCTGACTGTTGGCGTCCTGGGCGGCCTTGCAGCCGTCGTAGTGAACCACCCAGTACGCCTGGGGATGCGGGGCTTTGAGGGGGCGTCCCGGAGCGCTGGTGACCTTCAACACGAGCTGGATGTAGGTCAGGCCCAGCGGCGCCGGGGATTGCGGAGCGTCGGGACTGAGCTGGGCGTCCACGATCTGAACG
This sequence comes from Nonomuraea ceibae, assembly GCF_019396325.1. Lineage (GTDB taxonomy): Bacteria > Actinomycetota > Actinomycetes > Streptosporangiales > Streptosporangiaceae > Nonomuraea > Nonomuraea ceibae. The sequence goes on along the minus strand of NZ_JAHKRO010000010.1, from coordinate 100,491 downwards.
GAGTGCGGATAGGGCCCCTTCTTCACAGACAGCACCGGACCGCGTCCCTCGAACGAGGCACCCGATGGAGAGGGTGACGGGCTCGCCGTGGCAGGCGTCTCTGGCGTGACCGCCAGGTCGGGGGCAGACCGGTCCGGTTGCGCCCACCCTCCGCACGCAGCGAGAAGAGCACTGCAGGCGAGGGCAAGACCGCCTCGCGCCCACCGGACCAGGTGCATGCGTCCACCGTTCCCCATCGATCCTCCCATTGGCTGCAACGGGGTCGCGCTCCCAGCCACCCCCTTCTGATCTTGGAACACAGTAGCGAAAGCGGTTCTTCAGGCTTTAGAGGGGCATCTAATCTTCTTTCGTAATGATCTGTCCGTATCGGAGCCAGCGCCGCTATCCGATCCTGCCGGTGCTGGTCGCTCAGACGCGGTCGATCAGCTGGGCGAGGTCGGGGCGTTGTTCGATCAGGCGGTGCCGGCACGCGAGCCGCACGCCAAGGCCGAGTCTCCCCGTCCGGCCGATTTGAAACGACCATTACTAATGGAGTAGGTTGATCGTCATGTCCCGGGCGCGAGGCTTCGATGATGAGCAGGTGCTTGACGCCGCCATGGAGGCGTTCTGGGCCCGCGGGTACGCCTCCACGTCCGCGCAGGATCTGGTGGACTGCACCGGATTGGGGCGCAGCAGTCTCTACAACGCCTTCGCCAGCAAGCACCGGCTCTACGAGCTGGCACTGCGCCGATACCTCGAACGCAACACCGAGGCCGATATCGCACTGCTGGAGGAGTCCGGGCCGGTGAAGGAGCGCATCCGGCAGTTGATGCTGGGGGTGATCGATGCCGAACTCGGTGATCCCGGACGGCGGGGATGTCTGGCGGTGAACGCCGCGATCGAGCTGGCCGGCAAGGACGAGGCGGTCACCGCGCTGGTGCGGCGCATCTTCGCCCGCGTCGAGGAGGCGTTGGCGGCGGCCCTGGCGCGTGGTCAGCGAGATGGTGAGATCACGCGTGAGCGCAGTGCTGCCGCCCTGGCGAGGTTTGTGTTGAACGCCGTCTACGGGCTGCGGGTGCTCGGCAAGGCCGCCACCGACCGACAGCAACTGGAGGAGGTGGTGGACGCGACGATCGCCGCCCTGTGAGGCGGCCGCGGCTTTTTTATTTACCCTCGATTTGGAACGAACATTACAGATGGAGAGCGTCATGTCCCTGTCAGGAAAAGCAGTCGTGGTGACCGGAGCGAGCCAGGGAATCGGGCTGGCCATCGTCACCGACGCGATCGCCCAGGGCGCCCGGGTGGCGGGAGTGGCCCGCACGGCCAGGCCGGAGCTCAAGGCCACCGGAGCACATCCGATCGCGGTCGATCTGGCCACCGCCGAAGGCCCGGCCGAGGCGGTAGGCCAAGCCGCCGACGTCCTCGGCGGCATCGACGTGCTGATCAACAATGTGGGCGCTTTCGACGCGCGGCTCGAAGGGTTCGGCGCGATCACCGATGCCCAATGGCAGTACACGTTCGAGGTCAACTTCTTCTCCGCTGTACGCGCGATCCGCGCCGCCCTGCCGTCCCTGCTGGAACGCCAAGGAGCGATCGTGAACATCTCTTCGATCCGCGGACGCTTCCCCCAGCCCGCCACCGTCGATTACGGAGCTTCCAAGGCCGCGCTGACCAATCTGGGCAAGGCGCTGGCCGAGGAACTCGGGCCGCGCGGGGTGCGGATCAACACGGTCTCTCCCGGACCGACCCGCACTCCGGCCTGGGAGAGCGAGCACGGCATCGGCGCAACACTGGCAGCGGCCGGCGGCAGCACCGTCGCGGACTTCCTGACCGGCTTCCCGGCCAAGGCAGGCTTCAACACCGGGCGACTCACCGAACCCGACGAAGTCGCCGCACTCGTGCTGTTCCTGGCCTCCGGACAGGCCCGCAACATCAACGGCGCCGACTACGTCATCGACGGCGGCCAGTCCAAGACGGTCTGACAGGCCATGCCGACGACCCGGGCGCCGGCCGCCGAGCCCCAGCGCCCGGGGCGGAACCACCAGCCGAGCGCCTGTCCCCGAAACGCTGGGCCGCAGGCCGGGCAGTGGGAGCCTCGTCGGAGGCGTGGCCGGGCGCGCCTTGGCCATGCGCCGGTACGAGATGCTCGCGCCGCACCCGCACGAGGGAGTACCGCAAGGCGGCACGTGATCTGGCGCGAACCCGAACCGGACTGGCGCAAGAACAGGGGCCGGCACCCCGTCCGTGGCCGGCGTCTCCTGCGTGCTCGCCGACGGTGGAGGCAGTCGTGGGCATGCAGTGAGCGCGCTGCTTCCGCAGCCGGGCCGTCGACCTGGCGGCCCGGGCACCGCTCGCGGCCCGTAATTCGCCGACAACAACATGGGTGCGGCGACAGTAAACACATTTGAAAAGATATATACCCGTAATATCAGCTCCGCTGCCGAGACCTCCCGACCTTTTTAGAATTTGCCCTGTCGGCCCGCCTTGGCCGGTGAAACCCGTTCTGCAATGAGCTCTGCCCCATCATCGGTTCACCGGCGCAGGGAGGCTTCTGTGCGGGCAGGTAAAGCGTCGTTATGCGTGATAACGGTCGCCGTCACGGTGGCAAGCCTTTTGTCCGCCCCTCCGGCGTACTCGCTCCCGACGGTCAAGGGAGCACCGGATATCGGTGATGACCGGCCTCCGGTGCGGGGAGAGCGGGTGCCGGTTCGTCCGCGCACCACCGACTCAAGGGCGGGGGAGCGGGTGGCGCGGCCGCGGTGGCCGTCCGCGGGCGACGCCGCCGAACTGCGCGCGACGGGGAACGCCCGGGTGCGCGCCCTCGACAGAGGCGCCGCGGCGAAGGCCGGCGTAAGCGGGCTGCTGTTCACCGTGGACAGCGCGGGCCCGGCCGAAGTGCGCGTGTCCTATTCCGGGATCGGCGAAGCCTACGGCGGCTCCTATGGGTCTCGCCTCCGGCTCGTCCGGCTGCCTGACTGCGCGCTGACCAGCCCCGGCGCCGAAGCGTGCCGTGCCACCACTCCGGTGCCCGCGGAGAACGACGCCGAGTCCCGGACGCTGACCGCCGACGTCGCCGCCGGGTCGGCGGTGTTCGCCGTCCAGGCCGGTCCCGCGAGCGGGCTCGGCGACTATCGGGCCACACCGCTGGCTGAGGCGGCGACCTGGAGCGGTGGCGGGAACTCCGGCGACTTCAGCTGGTCCTACCCGTTGCGCGTGCCGCCGGTGCCGGGCGGACTGACGCCGCAGGCGGCGATCGGCTACTCCTCCGGCTCGGTGGACGGCCGGACCTCCAGCACCAACAACCAGTCCTCATGGGTGGGCGAAGGTTTCGCGCTGTGGCCGGGGTTCATCGAACGCAGCTACAAGGCGTGCGTGGACGACGGCGCCCCCAAGAGCAACGGCGTCGACCCGGGGGACCAGTGCTGGGCGTACGACAACGCGACCGTCACCTGGAACGGCAGGGGCGGTGAGCTCATCAAGGCAGCCGACGGCACGTGGCGGACGCGTGGCGACGACGGCACCCGGTTCGAGCGTCTCACCGGCGGGCCGAGCCGCGGCGGGGACGGCGACGACGACGGCGAGTACTGGAAGGCCACCACACCCGACGGCACCCAGTACTTCTTCGGCCGCGACCGGCTGCCCGGCTGGACCGCGGAACGGCCGCGCACCGGCTCGGTCTGGACGGCCCCGGTCTTCGGCAACCAGGCCGGCGAGCCGTGCCATGACCCGGCGGGGTTCGCGAAGTCGTCGTGCCGCCAGGCGTGGCGCTGGAACCTCGACCACGTCGTGGACACCCATGGCAACGCCATCACGTACTACTACGCCAAGGAGAGCAACCGGTACGGCCGCAACGTCTCCCTGACCGACGACGTCGCCTACGAGCGCGGCGGCCAGCTGAGTCGCATCGAGTACGGCCTGCGGTCCGACGACCTGTTCGCCCCGCCCCCGGCCAGGATGGTGTTCGGCACCGCGGAACGCTGCCTCCCGGACAGCGGCTTCGACTGCGCCCCCGCCAAGATCGCCAGCTCCCCGGACAGGTGGCCCGATGTGCCGTGGGACCAGAACTGCGCGGCGGGGTGCACCGCGAAGGGGCTGATCTCGCCGACCTTCTGGTCCCGTAAGCGGCTCGCCGACATCACCACGCAGGTCAGGCGGCCGGACGGCGGCTACCGCGACGTGGACACCTGGCGGCTGCGCTACAGGTGGGGAGACGCCGACGTGGATCGGCCGTTGCTGCTGGAAGGGATCGAGCACACGGGCAAGGCCACCGGCACGCCGGTGACGCTCCCCGAGGTCACCTTCAACCACGTCCAGATGAAGAACCGGATCGACCGCGTCGGCGACGACATCCCCCCGTTCGTCAAGTACCGGCTCGGCGCGATCTTCGACGCGTACGGCGGCCAGATCGAGGTCCAGTACTCCGGCGAGGACTGCACCCTGTCCGACCTGCCCGCCCCCGAGACCAACACCAGGCGGTGCTTCCCCGCCATCTGGCAGCCCGCAGGGCGCGACAGTCCGATCCGCGACTGGTTCCACAAGTACGTCGTGACGAAGGTGATCCGGTCGGACCGCACCGCCCGGTCGCCGGACATGGTCACCAGCTACCGCTATCTGGGCGGCGCGGCCTGGCACTTCGCCGACGACGACGGCCTGGCCAAGGCCAAGGAGAAGACCTGGTCGCAGTGGCGCGGCTACGGGCGGGTACAGGTCGGCACCGGTGGCGACGGCGAACCCCTCACCCTTGAGGAGAACCTGTATCTGCGGGGCATGGACGGCGACCGGCTCAACGCCTCCGGTGGCACCAAAGACGTCACCGTCTCCGACGGCGAGGGCGGCACGCACACCGATCACAACGCCCTGGCCGGGTTCGAGGTGAAGCGCACCGTCTACACCAGCCCGGGCGGATCCGTACACACCAAGACCGTCAACACGCCCTGGCAGCATCAGACCGCTTCCCGCGTCCGCTCCTGGGGCACCTCCAACGCGGTTCTCACCGGCACCGCCACCACCCGTACCTGGACCGCCGTGGACGGGGGCTTCTGGCGGGAAACCCGCACCGACACCGCGTACGACACCGTCACGGGTCTGCCGACCCAGCTGGACGACCAGGGCGACACCGCCCGCCAGGACGACGACCTGTGCACGCGCACGACGTACGCGATCAACGCCGCCGCCTGGATTCGCGACCGGCCCGCCCGGGTCGAGACCGTCGCCGCCCGCTGCGCCGCCACGCCCGCCCGGCCGGACGGCATCGTCTCCGACGTGCGCACCTTCTACGACGGAGGCGCCTTCGGGGCCGCGCCGGAGAAGGGGGACGCCACCCGGGTGGAGAAGATCGCAGAGTACGACGACGGCACACCTGTCTACGTGCCGTCCGCGCGCTCGGCGTACGACGGCCACGGACGAGTCACGGCCGTCACGGACGCGCTCGGCCGGACGACCCGGACCGCGTACACCGAGACGGCCGGACTGACCACCGGGATCACCACCACCGGACCGCCCGTCACCCCGGGCGACGCCGCATCCGCCCACGTCACGACCGAGACCCTCGACCCCGCGCACGGCGTGCCGGCCACGCGGACCGACCCGGCCGGCCGTACCACCAGCTTCGCCCACGACGCGCTGGGCCGCCTCACCAAGGTGTGGCTCCCCGGCCGCGCCACCACCGAGACCCCAGACGTCGAGCACGACTACGTCGTCGCCGAGGACGGCATCGCCACCGTCACCACCAAGGCCCTGGCACCTGGCGGAGGCCGCCAGGTGACCCAGGAGCTGTTCGACGGACTCCAACGCCCGCGCCAGCGGCAGACCGAGGGACCGGACGGCGGACGGCTCATCACCGACACGTTCTACGACAGCCGGGGCAACGTGGCCCGCACGTACGACCCCTACTACGCGGAGGGAGAGCCGCGGCCCGAGCTGTTCGGCGTCCAGACGCCCGGCGACGTCGAGTCGCAGTTCACGTACACCTACGACGGGCTGAACCGGGAGACCCTGCGCCGCTTCGTCGTCGGCGGCAACGACGTCCAGGAGAAGTGGCGTACCGTCACCGCCTATGGCGGCGACCGGGTGGCCGTGGATCCGCCCGATGGCGCCACCCCCACCGTCACCATCACCGACGCCCGGGGCCGTACCACGGCCCTGCGCCAGTATCAGGGCCCGTCACCGTCCGGCTCCTACCAGGAGACGACCTACACCTACAGGGCCGGCGGCGAGCCGGCCACGATGCGCGACCCCGCGGGCAACACCTGGTCCTATGCCTATGACCTGCGTGGCCGTACGACCAGGAGCGTCGCCCCGGACACCGGCACCCGCGTCACGACCTACGACGACCTGGACCGGCCGGTGACGACCACAGACGCCCGAGGCCGGACGCTCGTCCGGAAGTACGACGCGCTCGGCCGCAACACCGAGATCCGCGAGGGCTCCACCACCGGCACGCTGATCGCGGCCTGGACGTACGACACCCGGAGCAAGGGCGACCTCACCGAGCAGACCCGCCACTCCGAGGGGCGGGCCTACACCGAGCGCATCGACGCCTACGACCACGCGGGGCGCCCGGTGAAGTACACGGTCGTCGTTCCGCAGGAGGAAGGCGCACTGGCCGGAAACTACACCTTCACCACGGCCTACAACCCGGACGGCTCGGTCCGCAGCCGCGGCTACCCGGCGGCCGGCGGCCTGCCCGCCGAGAACGTGACGACCACCTACGACGAGCTGTCCCGGCCCACCCGGCTCACCGGCAGCCTCGGCACCTACGTCAGCGCCACCACGTACTCGGCGACCGGCGCCCCCCTGCAGTACGAGCTGAGCACGGGCGGCAAGAAGGTGTGGCAGACCTTCACCTACGAGCACGGCACCGGCCGCCTGGCCACCGCGCGCGCCGAACGCCAGGACGTGGCGGGCGCGGACAGGAACGCCACCTACACCTACGATCAGGCCGGAACCATCACCTCGATCGCGGACGTGTCCCGCTCGGGCACCGATACCCAGTGCTTCACCCATGACCATCTCCAGCGGCTCCTCCAGTCCTGGAGCCAGGCCACCACCGATTGCGCCGCCGCGCCGTCCGGCGCCGTCGTCGGCGGGCCCGCGCCGTACTGGCACAGCTACGCCTACGACGTGACCGGGAGCCGCACCCGGGAGGTCAGGCACGGGCTCGGAGGCCAGGCCGACACCATCCGTTCCTACGGCAACGCCCCCGCGGGCCAGGGCCACCGGCTGGACTCGATCGACCAGACCGGTGGCGCGGGCACCGGTGGCGAAAGCTTCGGCTACGACGCGGCGGGCAATCTCACCAGACACACGACCGGCACCGAGAACAAGACCTTCACCTGGGACGCCACCGGGTTCCTCAGCAAGGTCTCGGTGGACGACGCCGACACGTCCTTCGTCCACTCCGCCGGCGGGAAGCGGCTCATCCGCCGCGATCCCGGCGGCAGCACGCTCTACCTGCCCGGTATGGAGGTGCGCGCCTCGACGGCGTCCGCCGCCGCCCAGCCGTCGGCGGTCCGCTCCTACTCCCACAACGGCCGCACGCTGGCGACGCGCGCGGCCTCCGGCGTGAACTTCCTGGTGCCCGACCACCAGGGAACCGCGTTGATCACCGTCGACGCCGCCGACCAGACGCTCACCCAGCGGCGCTTCACCCCCTTCGGGGACGAGCGCGGCCAGGCCCCCGCCACCTGGCCGAACGAGAGGACTTTCGTCGGCGGAACCTCGGACGCGAGCACCGGCCTGACCCACCTCGGTGCCCGCGACTACGACCCGGAGACCGGCCGCTTCGTCTCCGTGGACCCGCTCCTGCTGGGCGACCCGCAACAGTCGCACGGGTACAGCTACGCCAACAACACCCCCGTCACCAGCAGCGACCCGAACGGCCTGGCGCCCTCCTGCGGTGGCGGGGGAGGCAAGGCGCGGCTGCTGTCCGACGACTGCGACGGCGACTACGTGCGCCCGCCCGGCGACTCCGACCGCGACTACCACCCCCGGCCGGGCCGCCCCGGCCGCCCCGGGCCCGGCCGTGGCGGCGGTGGCGGCGGCGGTGGCGGCGGCCACCAGGGCGGTGGCGGCGGCGGGGGATACCGGCCTCCGCCCATCGGCCCGGTCCGCGTGTGCTCCGGCTGGTGCGCGATCGGCGACAAGGTCGGCGACTTCCGTCCCGACATCGGCATCCCCGACCTGCCTGGCGTGCCCGGCCTGCCGTCGGTGCCCGGCATCCCGAAGCCCGGCTGCCAGGTCTTCATGCCCATCCCGTCCCTGCCGGGATGCGACAGCCCGGACCCCGGAGGCTGGGAGTGGAAGGGCAAGGGAGAGTGGGGCGGCTGGAAGTGCACCATCACCGGCTGCACCATCGTGCTGCCACGGCACATCGTGAAGATGCTGGATCAGTGGCTCAACAACGACGGCGTGGGCGACTTCGTATGGGCCGTACTCGGCTCGACCATGGCCGCGGCTTGCACTCTGGGATCGAAGAGAATTGAGGTCGGGATCGCCTGCGGCGTGCTGACGGCGATGATCGTCGACGAGTTCCAGGAACTGCTCCGCGACGCGGCGAAGAACGACCAGTGCGTGGGATTCCCCATTTACTCCCCGCCGCCGGGAAGACCCGGCTGGCCGGGCCGTACCTCTGATCCGTCCATCTGCCCGCCCTGACGAACGGCCCGCGACCTGCCCGCGACCCTGGAGATCGGAGACCGACGCATGCGAACGTTACGGGGTGGGAGAGCCCGGCAGGCGGTGGTAGTCGCGTGCGCCGCCGTCGTCACGCTCTCCCTCGCGCCCGGCCTGACGCCGCAGGTCGCGGCTCACGGCGCCGGGGAGCCGCCTGCGGCCGTCACGGAGGCGCAGGCGACGCGGGAGGCACGGGCGTCCGGGCAGCCGGTGGAGGTGACGGCCCTGCGCGGCGAGTCGCGCGAGGTCCGCGCCCTGCCGTCGGGCACCTTCGAGCTCATCCAGCACCAGCGCCCGGTCCGCACCCGGAAGAACGGCGTCTGGACCCCGGTGAACCCGGCGCTGACCCGGCTGCCCGGCGGCGGTCTCGGCCCGGTCGCGGCGACGGTGGACCTGCGCCTGTCCGACGGCGGCGCCGAACCGTTCGCGTCCATGGGCAGGGCGGGCCGTACGTTCGGGCTGTCCTGGCCGGGACCGCTGCCCGAGCCCGTGGTGACGGGGGACACCGCGACCTACCCTGAGGTGCTGCCGGGCGTGGACCTGAGCGTGCGCGCCGACGTGGACGGTTTCGCGCACCTGCTCGTGGTCAAGACGCCTCAGGCGGCGCGCAACCCGGCGCTCTCCCGCCTGCGGCTGCGGACCGAGACGCGCGGCCTGCGGCTGGCGGGCGACGCGGCGGGCGCGCTGCGCGCCGTCGACGCGGTGACCGGTGGCGCGGTGTTCGAGGCGCCGGCCCCGCTGATGTGGGACTCCGGCCCGCCGCCGGGCGCGGCGTCACTGTCGGCGGGTCAGGCACAGGCGGCCGGACCCGCCGAGGGGTCGCGCGTCGCCCGCGTGGGCATCGACCTGGGCGGAGACGAACTCGCCCTCATGCCCGACCGCAGGCTGCTCGCCGACCCCGCCACCCGCTTCCCCGTCTACATCGACCCGGTGTGGAAGACGGTGGGGGAGGCGGCCAGGCTGATGGTCTCCAGCGGCTACCCCACCACGACGTACTACAACTGGACGGGCACCCAGGGCGTGGGCCTGTGCGACGTGCAGTTCGACGGCGCCTGCGTGAGAGACCAGAAGAAGCGGCTGTTCTACCGCATGCCGATCGGCTCGATCGCCGGCAAGCTCGTGCTCTCCGCGGAGTTCATCGCGTACGAGACCCACGCCTACAACTGTTCCAACCCCACCTCGGTCCAGCTGTGGCACGCCAGCGGCTTCGGCTCCTCCTCGACCTGGAACAGCACCGACGACAACTGGGTCAGCCGGCTGGCCTCACGTGACGTGGCGCACTGCTCCAAGACGCCCGTCGAATTCGGCGGAACCTCCCTGCGCAACGTCGTGCGGGCCGCGGTGAGCGCCAGGGACGCCGCGATCACTTTCGGGCTGCGCGCCTACTCCGAGGCGACGATGGACTGGTGGAAGAGGTTCACCGCGGACGCCAACCTGCGCATCGAGTACAACACCCCGCCGCCGCAGCCGCTGATGAAGAACCTGACCATGAGCCCCGGCGGGCCGTGCGTCTTCCCGGGATCGCCCACGGTCAACCGGCCGCCGACCCTGTACGCCATCCTGACCGACCCCGACTCCGGATCAGCGGCCAAGCTCCAGGCCGAGTTCCGCATCATCTGGAACAACGACACCGGCTTCTGGAATTCACCGCTCTCAGCCGCCAAGACGAGCGGGTCGACGTTCCAGGTGACCGCGCCCGCGACCATCCCGCAGAACAGGCGGATGAGCTGGATCGTCCGCACCTGGGACGGCCACCAGTGGAGCCCCTGGAGCTCGGCGGGCGACGCGACGGGCTGTTACTTCACCTACGACGCGACCGCCCCGCCCGCACCCTCCCTGACCTCGGCCGACTATCCGCCGTCCGACCCCGAGAACCCCGATGACCCGTGGCACGACGGCGTGGGCCGCTACGGTTCCTTCACCGTCAGCACCACGCAGAGCGACGTGAACCGCTACTGGGTCGGGGTCAACACCACGCCCACGTCGGCGGGCGAGTACCGCCCGGCCACTCCTGGCGGTCCCGTGACCGTACAGGTGGCGCCGACCAGGGCCGGAGTGAACTTCCTTTACGTCAAGGCCCTCGATGCGGCGGGTAACGCCAGCGCGCCCACCACCTACATGTTCCGCGTCAGCGCGGGCGCCGAACCTCGCGCGCACTGGCCGCTGGACGAACCCGCGGGCGCGACCTCGCTGTCGGCCACCGTCCGCGAAGGCACCCCTGCGATCAGCACCGGCCTCTCCGGCGGTACGACGATGGGCGTGGACGGCCAGGTCGGCACCGCGATGCGCGGCGACGGCACGACCGGCTATGCGCAGACGTCGGGACCGGTCATCGACACCGCGAAAACCTACTCGGTGGGGGCCTGGGTCAGGCTCGCGCACACCAACGGCTTCGCCACCGTCGTCAACCAGGACGGCAACGTGGTCAGTGGCTTCTACCTCCAGTACGTCCACGACGACAACCGCTGGTCGTTCAGCCTGAGCAACGCCGACGCCGTGCAGGGCGGGGTGCGGGTGCTGTCCACCGCGCCGCCGGAGGTCGGCGAGTGGACCCACCTGCTGGGCGTGTACGACTCCGTCGCCAAGACCGCCCGCCTGTACGTCAACGGGGTCCTGCAGCAGGAGAAGGCGTTCACGGTGACCTGGAGCGCCACCGGCCCGATGGCCATCGGGCGGGCCAAGCACAACGGCGCCGAAGTGGACCACTTCCCCGGTGAGCTCGACGACGTGCAGGTCTTCGATCGCCTGGTCAGCGAGGAGGAGGCCGCCGACCTGTTCGCCCGCCACCCCGTGCTTTCCGGGCGCTGGACGCTCAACGTCGACGGACAGGACGATTCGGACCAGCGCCACCACCTCGCCCTGGCGGGGGACGCCCGGGTGGATCAGACGGCCGGCTGGCTGGGTTCCCCGGCGGGCGCTCTCGTCCTGGACGGCGCCGGCGACCACGCGGCCACCGCCGGGCCCGTGGTGTCCACCGCCCGCAGTTTCACCGTCGCGGGATGGGTGACGGCCTCCAGCAGGCCCACCGCCAAATCCGCGATCTTCTCCCAGGAGGGCGTCGTCAACAGCGGGTTCACCGTTCGCTACGACCCCTCGGCCGCAGGCGGGACAGGAGGCTGGCAGGTGGAGATGCCGGGTTCCGACAGCGCGGGAGCGGTGGCGCAGCGAGCGGATCACCCCTCCTATCAGAGCCAGCTGGCCTGGGATCATGTGGCCCTCGTCTACGACTCCTTCGCCGACGTACTGCGCCTGTATGTCAACGGCTGGCTGGAGGAGACCGAGGAACAGGTCTCGGTCCGCTGGCACACGATCGGCTTCGACGCCACAGGACCCCTCCAACTGGGTCGGTCGAAGACCGCGGGGGTGTGGGGGGAGCACTGGCCCGGTGCGATCGACGACGTGTGGGCCTTCTCCGGCATCCTGACCCAGGAGCAGGTCCAGATCCTCGCGGGATACACGGAAATCCCTACCGGTTCTCCCTTCTGATCCTCGTCCACCAGCCGCCCGGGTCTCATGCCGGGGGCGTGACGGTGCTGAAGACCCCGCCGCGCACCGCGGGCCAACTGCTGTGCCGAGCGGCGGGTGTGCACCGTACGGGCCGAGTGCACTGACCGCATGCAGATCTACGGCCAACGGCGCCTGCGCTCGGTGCCGGCCGAGTACGTCGATCACTACAACGGCCACCGGCCGCACCAGCCCCGCGCGCAGCGCTCCATGTTCGATGTTCCAAAAGATCGAAGAAGCTAACATGGCGGGATGAGGCAGGCGCATCATCCCGAACAGGCCGAGATCGCCTTGACGGAGGTGATGGCCGCACTCAGCGACCCGATCCGCGTCGGGCTGGTGCGGGTGCCGGCCGCCGGACGCGAACGCGGCTGGGGAGAGCTGCGGGTGCCGGCCTGACGCGCATCCGGCAGGAGGGGACCCGCTGCTACGTGGCCTCGCGCCGGAGGATCTGCAGGCGAGCTTCCCGGGCTGATGCGCGTGGTCTGATTGCCGCCGTGATCGACGGCATCGGACGTCAGGTCGGCGTGAAAGACGGCCCCCGTAGGCTGAACCGGCCACTTCGGATGGACGACCGCAGCGCCAACGGCACGACCGTGGGGAAGGGCCGGTGGCGCGCCGTACAGACAAGGAATCCTCATGACCACCACCGCGCTAATCGTCGGCGATCTGCAGGCGGGCATCGTGGACAATTATCCCTTCGCCGCCAAGGTGATCCCCGTCGTGGAAGAGGTTCTTCCCGCGGCCAGGGCCGCCGGAATCCCGGTGATCTTCATTCGTTTCGGGCTCCGGGGCTCAGGGCTTGACGTGGCAGCGGGGAACCAGTTGATCAGGGGCCTGCATGGGGCGGGGACGCTGTTCCATGAGGAGTCTCCCGAGACGCTCGTGCATTCGCGCATCGAGCCGTTGCCGGGCGAGGCCGTCGTCCTCAAGCGCAGGGCCAGCGCGTTCGCGGCGACCGACCTCGATCGCCTCCTGCGCGCCCAGCGCGTCGACTCGATCGTGCTGACCGGCGTCGCGACCGGGGCGATGATCGCCGCCACGCTCTACGACGCCTCCGACCGCGACTACCACGTGACCGTGCTCAGCGACGCCTGCGCCGACGGGGAGCCGGACGTGCACGACTTCCTGGTCAACCGCGTCTTCCCGGCCAGGGGTGCTGACGTCCTCACCGCCCACGAGTGGACCGCTCGCCTGTGATCATTCCCCCCAGGGGGTGACTGAACGTAGGCAGCCTGCGCGGGTGCTGGGGGCCAAGGCATACTCCTCCCGCGACAACCGGGGCCACCTGCGTAGGCGCGATATCGAAGCGGCCTGGTCATCGTTACGGCGTCAGCAGCAGCGTCATCGTGGTTGTCGCGGCGACCACTGCCAGGAGTACGGGAGCCGCGGCGTGGGAGCGGTGGCGCCGATGGGCGAAGTCGCGGGTGCGCACGTGATAGCCGATCGCGCCGATCAGCAGCAGCGTGAGACCGGCTGCTGCCGCTACGGCGATCGGTCTCCACAGGAGCCCGGCCACAAGCCCCAGGGCCCCGGCTGTCTCCAGGACGCCGATGGTTCGGGTCATCGTCGAGCCGACGCCGAGTCGCAAGAGGTTGGCGGTCACTTGAGGGCGTAGCAGCAGCTTCTGGGCGCCGGCGAGCAGGAAGACGAGAGCGACCAGAGCGCTCAGGATGGTGGCGGCCAACAGCATGGCATGATCCTTTCTATAGAGAACGAACGTTCTTTCACTATGACGTACACGGCGAAGTTGTCAAGGACGAATGTTCGTTCTACGTTCGGTCCATGGCCCGCATGCCCAAAGAACATCTCGAAGCCCGCCGCCGCCAGATCCTGGACGCCGCCCGCCGCTGCTTCCTTCGCAACGGCTTCCATGCCACTTCCATGCAGGACGTGCTGGCCGAGGCGGAACTGTCGGCCGGAGCCGTCTACCGCTACTTCAAGAGCAAGGACGACATCATCGCCGCGACCGCCTCCGAGGCTCTGGCCGAGGTCGCTTCGGCGTTCGAGGCGGACGACGCGGCGCCGCCGGATCTGGACGACATCGTCGACCTCGTGCTGGGCGTCGGCCGTCCGCCGCTGTCCGGCTCACGCGAGTCCGCGCAGTTCCTGGTCCAGGTGTGGGCGGAGGCGCTGCGCTCGCCGTCGCTGCGCGCGAAGCTGCAGGAGGTCGTGCAGGAGGCGCGCCACGTGGTCGGCGGCCTCGTGGCCCGTCACCAGCGGCGCGGGCTGCTGTCCGCGGACGTGCCGGCGGAGCAGGTGGCCGATGTCCTGATGGCGCTCGTGGACGGGTTCCTGGTGGCGCGTGCGGTGTACGGGCACGCGGACCCGGCGGCGTTCAGGAGCGGCCTGAAGGCCCTGATGTCGGCGTCGAGGCAGGCCGGTCAATAGAGAACGAACATTCGCTCTTGACGTTGGAGTCGGCATCGTGCTGTTCTAAAAAGAACGATCATTCGTTCTAAGGATGGATCTGTGACCGTGAACGCCGACATCCTCATCGCCGGTGCGGGCCCGACCGGACTGGTGCTGGCCATAGAACTGGCACGCAGAGGCGTCATCCCGCGCGTCGTCAACGCCGAGAGCGCCGACCATCGAGAGAGCCGGGCGGTCTCCATCGTGGCCCGATCGCTGGAGATGCTGGACGACATCGGGCTGGCCCAGGCCGCCCTCGACCGAGGCGTCCCGCTGCACACGCTGAACTTCTACCAGGGGACGACGACGCTGGCCGAGATGGACGTGACAGCCGTGGACTCCTCGTTCCCGCTGGACCTGTGCATCCCGCAGTGGCAGACGGTCGCGCTGCTGCGCGAGCACGCCGAGCACCTCGGGGTCACCGTCGAATGGGGCACCCGCCTGCTCGGTCAGAAGACGGACGAGCACGGCGTCAGCGTCGAACTCGAGCACGAGGACGGTCGCCGCGAGCGGTGCCGAACAGGCTGGCTGATCGGTGCCGACGGCGCCCACAGCACCGTTCGCGAGACGGCGGGCATCGGCCGGGTGAGGACCGATCTGAAGCGGGGCTTCATCCTGGGCGACGTCGCCGTGGACTGGCCGCTGACGCGGGATCGTTTCCACGTCTACTTCGACCGATCCGGCCTGGTGGCCGTCTTCCCGATGGTCGGGGGCTACTGGCGCATCCTGGCCAGCACGCCGGACGACCGGCCACCGCGCACCCCCGGGCTGGACGACTTCGCCACCTGGGTCGCCGAACGCACCCCCCTCGACCCTGGCGTCCGCGACCTGCAGTGGAGTTCGTCGTTCGTGGCCCGCGAAAGCCTGGCCGACCGGCTCCGCGACGGCCGGATCCTGCTGGCCGGAGACGCCGCGCACAGCCACAGCCCGGTGGGCGGCCAGGGCATGAACACCGGCATGCAGGACGCGTACAACCTGGGCTGGAAACTCGCGCTCGTCGTCACCGGCCGCGCCGACGAATCCCTCCTGGACAGCTACCAGACCGAACGCTGGCCCGTGGTCAAGGCCGTGGTCGAGGCCACCTCGACCACCACGAAGATCGCCACCGGCACCACCCTGGTCGCCCGCAGAGCCAGACGGCACGCGCTGCGCCTGCTCGGCAAGCTCAACCCCGTGCAGCAGCGGCTGTCGAACGCCTTCGGCGAACACCTCGTCCACTACCGCGACAGCCACCTCGTCTTCCAGCGCTGGAACGAGTCCCGGGCCAAGGCGTGGAGTGACATCGCCTCCACCGGACCGGAAGCCGGCGAGCTGATGCGCGACAGCTACCTCGAGAACCGCCAGGGCCCGGTCTCCCTGCGGCACCTCCTCCGCACCCCCGGCCACCACCTTCTGCTGTTCGCCGCCGACACCACCGATTCCGCCACCCTGGCCCGCTGGCAGGCCACGGCGCACGAGGCGATGGCCGGGCACGGCGAGGTCCATCTCATCACCCGCGGCCACCTGCCACCCGGCCTCTCCGGCGGCGTCTTCGCCGACCTGCGCAGCGAAGCGCACAACCGCTACGGCGTCCGCCGCCCCAGCCTGTACGTGATTCGCCCGGACAAATACGTCGGCTACCGCGGCGACAGCATCGACCTCGCGCCCGTCAACGACTACTTCCACGCCCTGGGCGCCGCACCCGTCAAGGAAGAGACGGCACCATGACACCGGACCCGACAGCCTGACCGCAGGTTCATGGTCAAAGACGCGCGGCCGGCGCCTGTGGCGGCGCTGAACTGGCCGGGAGCGCTCGGCCACCATGCCCGGCGAGCCTGAATGGCAGGGTCAGGCATGCAGCCGTCCTCGGGTCACGCGATGGACCGTGAAGAGGAATCGGGAGTTCGCCGAACCAGGGGTGTTCCGAGGTAACCGCCTGAAAGGCAAGCATGCATGCCAGCTCCACCCCAAGATTCGGCGCCTCCCAGCGAGGACACCGACGCGCAGCTGATAGAGGCGTCGTGGCGTGACCCGGATCGCTTCGGCGCGGTCTTCGATCGCTATTTCGCGGCCATCCACCGCTACGTTCACCTGCGCTTGGGCGAGTCCGCCGCGGACGACCTCACCGCGGAGACCTTCCTGCGCGCCTTTCGCGGCCGGGACCGCTTCGACCTCACCTGCTCCAGCGCGCGCCCCTGGCTGTACGGCATCGCCTCCAACCTGATCGCCGACCACCACCGTGGTGAAGCGCGCAGATACCGGGCGCTGGCCAGAAGCGCCGATGCCGCGCAGATCGCCAGCCACGACGAGCGCGTGGTGCAGCGGGTCTCTGCGGCGACCATGCAACCGCGGCTGGCCGCGGGCCTCGCCCGGCTCTCGGCCGGGGACCGGGATGTCCTGGTGCTGGTCGCCTGCGCCCAGCTCAGCTACGACGAGGTGGCCGAGGCTCTCGGCATACCGCAGGGAACGGTGGGCTCACGCCTCAACCGCGCCCGCAAGAAGCTCCGCAAGAGCATCGGTCCCGCCGGGGAGGCACTGTGATGAACGAACTCGAAGCGATCAAGGCTCACCACGACAGCCTGCCCGAACCCGCGCCCGAGGTGACCGCGCGCGCATGGGTGCTGGTGGCCGAAGAGATGGAGGCCGAACGGGCCGGCACCGCGCGGCCTGCTCGCCGCTTCCCGGGCCGCAGGCTGGTGATGAGGGCCGGCCTGGCTGCCGGCCTCGCGGCGGCGGTGACCGCGGGACTCGTCATGGTGCGTGGCGGTGAAGACTCCGCTCCGTTCGTGGCCGCTCCGGCCAGTGCCGCCGAGTTGCTCCGGAACGCGGCCACGGTCGCGGCGAAGGAGGACGTACGGCCCGGGCCGGGGCAGTATTTCTACGTCGACCAGGAGGCCGTCACCTTCGCCAGCGGTTCCGAGGGCGACTACACCCGGCACGTGCGCCGAGAGATGTGGATGCCCGCCGAGGACCCCGCCAAGCCCGCGCTGACGCGCTCGACGTACGGGCAGATACAGGTCATCAGCGGACCAGGCCCGACGCAGGTGCAAGCGCCCGGGACCGTGGAGTACGAGCGCGCCGGGCAGTGCCGCAGGGGCTCCCTGGGCGCGCCCCCGCAGGTCGCCGATCTGCCCGCCGATCCCGATCGGCTTCTGGCGAAGATCCGCCAGGACGCGACGGCGTTCGTACGGTCCGACCAGGCCAGACGAGGTGAGACGGAGCTGGGCCAGAACGAGATCGACATGCGGGTCGACAAGGTCGTCGCGAGCCGGTTGCTCAAGCTGGCGCAGAACCCGCTCATCTCCTCCCGGACCAGGGCCACGATCTTCGGCGCGCTGTCGAAGATGCCGACCGTGACCATCGTCCCGGAGCTGACCGACACCGCTGGGCGACGCGGGGTGGGCGTCTCGCTCAAGTTCGAGCATCCCAGCGGCTGGGAGCGTGGGGAGCTCATCTTCGAGCCGGGCACGTACCGGTTCCTCGGATCCCGGAGCTGGATCGGCCGGAAGGAGGGCGGACAGGTCGAGGAGATCCCGGGCGGCAGTATGGCGGTGATGTCGGTGAAGGTCGTCGACTCCGTACCGGAGGTTCCCAAGGACGCGGCCAAGCCGATGTTCTGCTGACCACCCCTCCAGCGGCTCCAGACCGCCGGGTTCGACCTGCCCGGCGACCCCGCCGTGCTGGCGCCTGCCTTCCGCCTCACCGGGGCAGGGGCTGGCAGGAGTGGGAGCGCCTGCTGACGCGTCCTGCTCGGCAGGCGTCGCCCGATTCGAGCGGAGCGGTTCCTGATCGTCCCCGTCAGCGGCGGCGTGGCGTGTAGGGCGCCAGAGCGGCGGTGTCCACGTCCGCGTCGGGCCAGCGGCGGCGCAGGGCCTCCGCCAGGTGCAGGCACAGGCCCGCCAGGTACGGCAGAGCACGATGCTCCCGGGCAGCGGAAGCAGCGGCCTCCAAGGAGGTGACGAGCTGGGCCCGGCTGTCGTCACCGGCCGGACGCCCGTCCAGCCGGTGACGGCGCGACAGGCGGGCAAGCGCGAACGCCACGCACGCCGCCGCCAAGGCCGTCCCATAGAGCCGATCGTCCTCGGCCTGCGGCACCCCGGCCGCCAGAGCACGCCGGTAGACGTCCCCCACCTGCGGCAGCGTCGCGGAGCCGCCGACCCACATCCAGGCAGGACCGGGGACATACAGGCAGACGGCATCGTGCAGGGCATGGGTGAACCCGGCGAACTCGAAGTCGATCAAGCGCGCGTCGGCCGGCCCGTCCGTACGGACCAGGACGTTGTTGGTCTCCGGATCGCCGTTGCTGAGTGCCAGGAACGGCCCCGGATCGGCCAGCACGTCCAGCGCGCGAGCCAGTTCGCGCTCCACGGCCCCGGTGAGAGGCACGCCCAGCGCCTCGGCCTGAGAAGAACTCTCCCTGCGCAGCCGGGTGACGTGCCCGAGCCGGTCGGCCTCGGGATCGACCGGCCCCAGGAGGTGTCGCCTGCGGTAGTACAGCTCGGCGTGTCCGGCGGTGACCGCGCCCAGCTCGCCACGGGCCCGGGCGAATGCCTCCAGGCGCGGGGCATGTGCGACGACGCCATCTCGCCGCAGGAGTCCGTCCAGCGCGACGCGCGGCGCCAGATCCTGAAGGATGACACGCTCGGCGCGAAGATCCTCCGCCAGGACGCGTGGCGCCAGGTCAACGCTGAGATCGTCTGCCAGAAACCGCAGCGCGGCCACCTCTGTGCGCAGCCGCCAGGCGTCGGTGTGCCTGCCGTCGACATGGGGACCCGCCCACTTGACGATCACGGACTCGCCGCGGTCGGTGCGGGCACGAGCGACTCGCCACGGCTCCAGCCTGGTCCACTCCACCAAGTTGAGCACCGGGACAGCCTAGGCCCGTCGCCGTACGCGCAGGAAGTGGGCAACCACCAGGCCGGCAGCCACAGCGGCCGCCGTCCACACGACCCACTGCCCGATGTTGGTGAGCACATCGTTCCTGCCCGGTGGCAGCACGGCCATCTGTACGGCCGCGCCGACCGGCACGGTCAGCCGGGCGAGCATGCCGATCACTCCCGGATGTCCGGCGCAGGCTCCGATGGCGCCGAGCACCGGACCGAACAAGGCGCTCGCCACCCACCAGTAGACCGTGTCGTAGGCGTAGGAGCCGGATGAGACGTCGTGGACGATCGTGTCGGCGATGTAGTAGGCAGCGGTGGCGGCGAGCAGGGCCACCACACCGGCGACGGCGCCTCGCGCCAGGCGGCGGCCCGTTGGGGCGCCCCCACGAGTGGCCCGCCATCCCGCCAGCACCCCCAGCCCCGCCCACGCCCAGCCGGCGTCCAGCATGAGGCTGACGATCTCCATGAGCGACCACCCTCGGGTGGTGGCCTCGGCGCTTTCCCGCGCTCAAGCCCCCGCTGTCGTGAGTTTGAAGCTCAAGGTGGGACCTCCGAGGCCCTCAGGACCCGATCAAGGCGAGGGTGAAAACCCCTACCTGTCCTCCGCCTGGTCTCGTTCCGATCGGTTACCGGGGGTCTGAAGCTGCGCTCTTGCCTCAACGATCTGGCGCACGATGCGCTCGGCACCGCAGGACTCCGCGATCGCGTACGCCTCCTCTGCCAGTGCCAGCGCGTCGTCCCTGCGCCCCTGCGCCGCAGCGATGTAAATCAGGCCGACCTGATTGGCCGCGACTCCTGCCCAAAGCTCAATACGCCGGCGCAGCCGTACCGACTCCTCCAGCTTCTCCCGTGCACTGTCCAACCGGCCCGCAGAATGATCGGCGATGCCCAGGTGACGAAGCACCTCGGATTGAATTCCCAGGTCGTCGGCTTTCAGCGCCAGCTCAAGAGACTGTTCGAACAGAGGGATCGCGGAATCGGCATCGCCACGAATGACCTGGTGGACGCACCCCATCCAGAACAGCGCCTCAGCTTCTCCGGCCACATCGCCGAGCCTCCGATAGAGGTGTGCCGCACGCTCCATCAAGGCCAGTTCGTGGGAATCCTCGTGACGTTCCTCGAGAAACCGCGCATGCAAGATCCGACCTCGAGCCAGCGCGAGATCAGCCTCGACCTTGTCCAACTCCCGCTCTGCCTCAGACAACACGCCCTGGTCACCAGCGTAGACAGCCCGCTCATAGGCCAGCCTGGCCCGCTCGATACGGCCCTCTGCGTGCATCCCGCGTTACCTCGTCCCCATCCTTGGTGACGCCCGAGCTTCGATGTCACAATCATAGGGATTCATGGCAGAGCGCCCCAGCGATGTCGCGCGCTCAGGGAAGGTCGGCCCAGGTGACGAGGCCATGCCGGTGGGCGTAGATGGCCGCCTGCACACGAGTCCGCACCCCCAGCTTGGCCAGGATCCGCTCGATGTGAACCTTGGCCGTACCGGGCGAGATCACCAGTGCCTGGGCGATCTCGGCGTTGCTGTAGCCTGCGGCGAGATGGCGCAACACGTCGGTCTCGCGTGGCGTCAGGGTGGCCGGTTCGGTGGACGGACGTGGTGAGGTCGCCATGAAGCGGTTCAGCAGACGGGGGGTCACCCGAGGGTCCACCAGCCCCTGCCCGTTGTGGGCGACTCGCACCGCGTCCAGGATCAGGCCGGGGTCGCTCTCCTTCAGCAGGAACCCGACCGCCCCGGCCTGCAACGCGCCGAACAGATAGTCGTCGAGGTCGAATGTGGTCAGTGCCACCACGGCCGGCGCAGGGTCGAGAGCCAGCAGGCCGCGGATCGCGGCAAGTCCGTCCATGCGCGGCATGCGGATGTCGGTGAGCACAACGTCCGGCCGGTGCCGCCGGGCCATCTCGACCAGCTCGAACCCGTCGGCCGCCAGCGCCACGACCTCCAGGTCCGGTTCGGACGACAGGAGCAGACGCAGACCCTCCCGGGTGGGCGCCTGGTCGTCGGCGACTATCAGGCGGATGCTCACGAAGTGGCCTCCTGTGTGTCACGGCCGGCTGCGGATCGCGGCTTGGGGCGGCTCGCGGTCGGGGCAGGACTCGCTCCTGTCGCGGTGGGCGTCCGGCCGGCGGAATCATCCACGGGCAGGCGGGCGGTGACCTGCCACCCGCGAGAGGTACGCGGCCCCGCGGTGAGCGTGCCTCCGAGCAGTTCCGCTCGCTCCCGCATCCCGCGTAGCCCATCCCCGTCGGGCCTGGCCGGACTGCTGGGTGTCGCCTGCCCGTCATCCTGCACGACGATCGTCAGGTCGTGGCCGCTGCGTTCGATCCGCACCGTGGCCTGCGCGCTCCCGGAGTGCCGCATCACGTTGGTCAGCGACTCCTGAACGATCCGGTAGGCCGCATGCCGTACCCGTAGGGCAACCCCCTCCAGCAGGGAGCCGCCGCGCAGCCGCACCCGGAGCCCCTGCTGTGACAGGCGAGCGGCCAGCGAGCCGAGGTCGGTGTCGCCGTCGTCGTCGCGGAGCAGGCCGAGCAGCCGCCGAGTGTCGCCGAGCGCGGTGGCGGAAATCTCCGCGATCGTCTTCAGCGCCTGATCGGCGTCGGCGGGTGTGCCCCTCCGCGCCCCCACTGCCTGCAGCCGGATCGCGCTGAGATGGTGGCCCACCACGTCGTGCACGTCCCGGGCGATCCGGGTGCGCTCCTGGGCCCGCTCGACCAGGACGAGTTGCTGGGTCCTGCTCTGGTTCAGCCGCAGTACGTGGCCGAGCAGGACCGGGGCGAGGCCGGCGAACACCGACATTGCCAGCCGGGACAGACTTGACGGGTCCGACGGGGCATCGCCTGTCAACAGACCGGCTGTGACCAGCCAGCAGGCCGCGAGGACCGCGGTCAACCACCGTGCCCGGTCGCGGTGGTAGGCCGCCGAGGCGAACGCCACGACCGTCACCCAGGTCGCGACGGAAGGGTGGCCGAGAATGATCGCGAGCAGGACGGCGGTGCCCGAGGCGAGCGCCGCGGTCAGTGGCAGACGGCGGCGCACGGTCAATGGCGCGCACACCGCGCAGGCCAGCACCGCCCAGACCGGCGTGAACCCGTTCGGGTTCGTCGTGCCGGACCCCAGCAGCGGAACTCCCAAGGTCACCAGCGCCAGGGCGACCGCCAGCCCGCCGTCGCCGACGAGCACGGGCACCGCCTTCCAAGCCTTGATCATGCCCGGCTCACCCCCGCGGGAACTTCGCCACCAGGTCGCCGGGGCACCGCGCTCCGGGTGGGGGCAGGCTACCCGCCGTCAGGTAGTCATGGACGTACGTGCGCAGGCAGGTCCTGCCCAGCCCTCCGGCGCTCTGCATGAGGTAGGCGGCGTGCCCGTCGCCGTGCCTGACCACACGCGCCCCCGGGAGCTGGGAGGCGAAGTGCTCTGCGGCGAGGTTGGGAGTGTTGTCGTCGGTGTCACCGATGGCGACCAGTACCGGTGGCACACCCTGGGCCCGCAGCGGGTGCGGCGGGTTGGCCGGCTTCTTGCCCATGCCGAGACACCGGCCGATCTGGTAGCGGCCCTGGATCCAGCCGATCCGCGGCGCGGCCTTGCGCAGCCGCGACTCCAGGGCGCGGAAGGCCCCGTAGCTGGGCAGGTCGGGCATGTAGTCGTGGCACAGCATCGTGTTGTGGGGATTCGCGGGAACCTCGGGAGGCAGGGGCCAGATCTTCGACAGCTCCGTGGCGTCGCCGTCGGCGGCCCTGCGCAGCGCCGCCGCCAGGGCGGGCCAGCGCGGCGGGGCCAGTCCTTCGCGTACGGCGACGAGGAACTCCTGCTCGTTCATCGTGGCCTTGCCTGCGGGCAGGGGAGCTTTCCGGACACGGGCCAGCAGGTCGTCGAACACCTTGATCGCGTCATCGCCGCCCAGCGCGCATCCATCCTCGCACCAGTCACGGAAGCGACCCAGCTGCTTCTCCTCGGTGACCGCGTTGTCCATCAGCCAGCGTTCCAGCAACGGCTGGGTGTGGTCGGCGACGCTGTCCAGCACCATCCTGCCGACCTTGGCCGGGAACAGCTCCACATAGGCCTGCCCGTAGGAGGTGCCGTAGGAGTTGCCCAAGTAGCGCAGTTTCGGCTCGCCGAGCGCGACCCGCAGGGCCTCGAGATCGTGGGCCACCTGCCAGGAGGTCATGCCCGCGTAGGCGGCGCCCATGGCCTTGCGGCAGGAGGCGTCGTAGGCCGCGTTGGCCTTGGCCTGCGCGTGCCAGCCCTTCTCGCCGGGCCGCAGGATCAGCCCGGCGCTGCCGGCCTGCGGTGTATCGCACGTCACCATCGAGGCGCTGCCCTTGTCGCCCATTCCCCGGGGGTCGATGAGGACCACGTCGAACCAGGTGGTCAGCTCCGACACCACGGCGGGCATCCCGCGTACGGGCTGGATGGTCGCGCCACCACCGGTGTTGACCACCAGCGAGCCGAGCTTGCGCGCGGGGTCGCGCGCAGGCAGCTTGGCAAGGTCGACCTGAGTTTTCGGGCCGTCAGGCTGTTTCCAGTCGATCGGCACCGGCAGTTTGGCGCAGTCCATGCCATCCCCGCACTTCACCCACGTCAGGGTCCCGGTATTCAGGGCCTGGGCCGCTTGGGGTATGACCGCCATCGTCGTCCCGAGAGCGAGAGCGGCGAGCGTTGTCCTGAGTTTCTTCACGAGGCCAACCTCGCACCGCAGCTCCCGCGGGGCATCTGCCGTCCGGCATATCCTCTCAACACCAGCACGGCCCGGGCCGGCGGAACCGAGAGGGTTGTCCCGTACGGCTGAAACTCATGACCGCTTCGGTGCTGACGGCCTCCCCGGCACAGGCCGCGGCTTCGCCGTCACGGTGCACCTGACGAGAGCCGCCTCGTGACGATCCGCGTCGTGGTCGCCGACGACCGAGATGGCCGCGGCCATGGTGGTCAGCGAGCACACGGTGAAGACCCACGTCAGCAACGTGCTGTCCAAGCTCGGCCTGCGCGACCGGATCCAGGCGGTCATCTGCGCCTACGAATCCGGCCTCGTCCAGCCAGGCCACTGGCGCCGTTGAGGGCATGCCCGTCAGCCAGGGCCGGCAGATGATCAACCCGTGGCCATCCGGCCTTCGCGGGGCGGCCCGCTGAAGGGCCGCACCGGGCGAGTCAGCCTGGGCATCAGGCAGTACGGGTGGTCGGCGGCCTCGTCGTCGTGAAGCTCAGCAGCAGTTCGCCGACCGTCTCGGGCGCTTCCAGCATGGGCAGGTGCCCGACGCCTGGCAGGAGCTCGACCCGGGCGCCCGGCACCGCGTCGTACCGGTGCGCCGACGACGGCTCCCAGCGGGGGTCGGCGGCGCCGAAGATCACCTGTACGGGGACGTCGAGGGCGGCCAGCCGCTCGGGCACGCTCCGTTCGGCGATGTAGGCGGTGTTCTGGCGCAGTACGGTCCGCATCACGCGGTAGGTGATGCCCCGTACGTCGGCGACCACGTCGTCCGGGAGGTCCACCGGGCGGACGGCCGTCGCGCCGATCCCCTTGCGGATCATCGCATCCGAACGCCTCGGCCAGATGAGCGGGCCGAACGGCGGGGCCAGCAGCACCCGGAGAACGAACGGCTGCCGGAGGAGCGCATCCGGGCTCGGGCCGCTACTGATCAGCGAAAGCGAACCGACGAGGTCGGGACGCTGCTCGGCGAGCGCGGTGGCGACGTAGCCGCCGCTGGAGTGCCCGGCCACGGCGACGTGACGAAGCTCGAGGCGGTCCAGCAGCGCCGCCACCTGACCCGCCTGCGCGGGAACGTCATACGACGGCGCGGGCGGGGACTGGCCGCAACCCGGCAGGTCGACCCGGATGACGTGATGGTGGGCGGCCAGCGCCGGGACCACCGGACCCCAGAAACCGCCCGAGGCCCCCGACCCGTGGATGAGCAGCAACGGCGGCGCCTGCCGCAGGCCGTCATGGACCACGTGCATGCCAGGCGGGTGGTCAGTGTCGTATTCACTCATGGGGAGACTGTGCACGGGCGGCCGGCCGCCAGGATTGGACAAATGTTCCCGCGGAGCCGAAAAGGCCGGGCGGCCGTCACCATCACCACCGGCCGGGTGAGCAGGGCCCGCGCGATCGCACGCTCGCTATCCTGTGGCACGTCGAACCAGGACCACGAACCATCGGGAGGCGACGACCTTGGCCGTGGTGGCACACGTGGTCATCGCTCTCCTGTCCGTACTCACCTTGGTGGCCGTCCGGTTGCTCGGCGCGGACCTCTGGCAGCTCCTGGTCCTGGCAGTCGCCGCCGTACTCCTTCACGCGGGCGCGCTGACAGCCGCCAGGCGGCCGTGGACCGGGTACGCGCTCGCCGCGCTCGGCATGCTCCTGCTGGCCGCGATGCCTTCCCTGAGCTGGTCACCCGTCATGCTGCCCTCGGCCGTGTGCTTCCCGCTCATGTTGTGGCTGCTGACCGCCCGGGTCCCGTTCAGGTCCTCGGCGGCCGCGCTGGCCGTCGCCGTGCTCGGGATCGTCCTCACCGAGCTGGTGGCGTGGGCCCGGCTGCCCGCTGACCTCCCGGCCCGTCTGGGCGAGGGTGGGCTGCTGATGCTCGTGGTCGGCGGCCTGTGGCTCGCGGCCCTGCTGGTACGCCGCAGGCACGAGGCCGGCCGCAGAGCCGAGAGCGAACGGCTGGCCGCGGCCGTCGCCGACGAACGGGCCGGCATCCGCCGCGACCTGCACGACGTGATCGCCCACACGGTCACCGTCATGGTCGCGCGGATCGAGGCCGCGGCGGTGACGACGGCGGATCCGGCGACCCGCCGCGAACTCGGCGACATCGCCGAGACCGGCAGGGACGCCCACCAGGGTCTGCGAGCGATGCTGGCCACCCTGGGCCCGCGCGCCGATGCCCGGCCGATCTCGCTCGACGCCCTCCCCGACCTGGTGGCCTCGGCGGCCAGCCCGCTCCACGCGGTGACGTTCGACGAGGTGGGTGCGCGGCGGCCGTTGAGCCTGAGCGCCGAGGTCGCGGTGGTCCGTACCGTCCAAGAAGGCATCACCAACGCGCTGCGCCACCTCGTACCACCGGTGGAGGTGACCGTTCGCCTGCATTGGACCCCGGCCGAAGTGGCGGTGGAGGTGCGCGACGACGGCGGCACGGCGCTTCGCGGCGCCGGCGGCCAGGGGGCCGGCCTGATGGGGATCGAGGAACGCGTGCGTACCGCGGGCGGCACCCTGTCGATCGACGACGGGGACGACGGATGGGTCCTGCGGGCGCGGCTCCCCACGAAGAAGGCGGCATGAACGCGATCCGTGTCATGCTCGTCGACGATCAGGAGTTGCTGCGGGCCTCCCTCCGCACGGTGCTGTCGGCCGACGAGCGCATCGAGGTCACCCACGACGTCGCGAACGGCGGCGACGCCGTCGAGGTCGTCCGGCGGCACCGCCTCGACGTGGTCCTGATGGACATCCGCATGCCGCGCATGGACGGGGTCGCCGCCACGGAGGAGATCGTCAGGATCGCGCCGGCGACCCGGGTGCTCATGCTGACGACGTTCGATGACGACGAGCTGGTCGTGGCCGCCGTCCGGGCCGGCGCGAGCGGCTACCTGACCAAGGACGTCCGGCCCGCCGCTCTGGCCCAGGCCGTGTGCGACGTCGCCTCCGGCACGTCGGCGCTGGCTCCGGGAGTGGCCGCGACGATCCTCGATCTCGTACGGCACGTGCCGGTACGGCGGACGGCGGCGCTGGACGGTCTCACTCCACGCGAGGTCGAGATCTTCGGCCTGCTCGCCCGCGGCAGATCCAACGGCGAGATCTGCGCGGAGCTGACGCTGAGCGAGAACACGGTGAAGTCCCACGTCCGGGCCGTCCTGCAGAAACTGGGGCTGCGCGACCGCGTGCACGCGGTGATCCACGCGTACGAGAACGGGCTCGTGGGCCGCAACGATCTGCCCGGCTGAGATCCCATCCCGCCGGGTGGTGCCGCCTCACCCCGCGGGGTGATGTCCGCAGGTGACACCCCGGCCTAGGTTCGGTACCGCGTACAAGATCACCGCACGCTCGCGCGCACGAAACGAGATCATCATGACCGCGTCCCCCACGCGCTCCCGTTCTGCCGGATCGGCGATTTCCGATGTCACATGGTTCTTCGCGATCGCCGTCCTGCTGTGTTTCGCACTGTCCATCCCGATGGTCTTCCGGCTCGTCCCGGCGGACGCCAACAACCTGATCACTCCGATCCTGCAACTGACCCCGCTGCTCGCAGCGATCATCATGTGGCTCGCCCGGCGACCCGGAACGTTCCGGAAGACGTTCGCCACCAGATGGCGCGGCACACCCAAGTGGGTCGGCATCGGAATCCTCCTCATCGCCGCGATCGCCGCGATGCAGACCGCCATCGCCCTGGCATCGGGGATCTGGCAGCTCAACCCGCTTGACCAGATCCTCGCGGCGACCATGTGGGTCGTCCCGGTCTTCCTCATGCAGTCGGTCTTCGCCATCGGAGAGGAGTTCGGCTGGCGCGGCTGGCTGGCGACGCGCGCCGCGTCATGGGGATTCTGGCCGCTGGCCCTTGTCAGCGGTCTGGTCTGGATCGTCTGGCACCTGCCGGTCCTCGCCGTCATCGGCGATCGACCGACCTGGGACATCGTCATCTACTTCGCGGGCATGCTGCCGTGGGCGCCGCTGTTGCTCGCGCTGCGCCGGCGGTCGGGGAGCGTCTGGCCCGCGGTCCTGACGCACGGCGCGATCAACAGCGTCCGGGTGTACGTGCTGCAGTCCGTTCCCAGCGCAACGGATCACCTGCTCATCGAAGTGATCGGCTGGGCGCTCACTCTCGCCGCCGCCGCATGGCTGATGCGCCCGAGCGTCGCATGACCTGCGCCTGCCGGAGCCCGAGATTCCTGCCGCTCCTCCGCCGGCCACGACTCTGCGCAGCCTGAGATGACCATCGTCAGGAAGGTGCGGCACCCATCGAGGTCAGACCCGCGCCTCCCAGCAGATCCAGCTCAATCGATTCGGCCGAGTGAACGAGTTGCAGTGCGGCGGACGCCTCCTGGCTGCCCGCCACCTGCCTGAGAGCGGCTTCGAGGTCGGCTTTGCTGCGCCAGAGCTCGGTCACCCAGATCGTGTCGGGAGCATCGGTCTGCCGGTTGACCAGGTAAAGCTCGCATCCGGGCTCGTTCTCCAACTCGCCTGCGGCGCTCAGCAAGAGCTCACTCAGCTCCTGGCCTCGCCCGGCCTGAGCCACGAACTTCCCGTATCGCGCAACTCTGTCCATGCTGATCGAGGCTATCGGGTGAGCCAGTCATGCGTCTGAATCGGACACGCCTCCGAAATCCGCGAAAGATCCGAAGCGCTACAGCAAGAGCATGGGATGGCTTGCGTGCAAATGGCTGGAGAACATGTCCGCCTTACGATCACGTCCATGGCTGAGATCGTGCGCACAGAACGAGCGCAGAGGGTGTTCGTCTCCTACCACACGCTCATGGTGGGTGACCGCGACTCCGAAAGAGGACATCCAGACCATGCATTCGACCAGCTGGCCTCCAGCCGGCCAGGAATCGCAGTGATCCGGACAGGGGTGCACACGGGGTTTCTCGACGTGACGATCCAGCTCGCGACCGGACCTCCTCCCATGCCCCAGCCCGACGCCTGGGAGGACGGCACGGAGTTCGACCTCATCACGTTGACCGGTGAGACGGTGCTGTGCGGGTTGATGGGTGAGCCTCCTTCACAGTTTCCCAACCTCACTCCGCAAGGACCAGGCCGCTATCGCATGAGGGTCCACACGAACGGCAGAAGCGTCAACAACAAGGCCTATAGGCAGGTCTGCCCAGAGGCGTACCTGATCACGATCTGGCCTGTCGACGCCGGTCCTGATGCCACCGCGAGGTACCGGAAGATGGCGGACAGCGAACCGCTGAACAAGTCCGACCGAATGCGGGCATGGGCCAGAGAGCAAGCATTGAAGGAACCGGGCAGGCCGGCTCGCCGTGTCAAGCACCACCCGGCGTAGGTAGTCGCTATCGCCATTGCATTCGCCTGTGACGTCATCGCAGGGGCCCCGCGCCTGCCCGGGGGGCATGGCCGCGGTTTCGAAGACATATCCGGTGCGGACCGAATACGGTGACCCATTGACGATCGCCCCGCTCGCAAGCCTCCCGGAGACTTCTCATGCGTACCGCAGCGGCAATCCTCTCCTTCGTGCTCGCCATCACCATCCTGCCCGCCCAGCCGGCCACCGCTGCGGTGTCCGCCTCGCCCCTGCCGGGCGGCAGGACCACCTTCGTCGTCTCACAGGGTCATCTGAAGGCCGCCTCCCAGCAGAACTGGGTACGCCTGGGCAACTATCGCTTCGCCGCGAACGGCACGGTGAAGGCCGCCATGTACCTGTGGTGGCAGCGGCATCCCAAGGCCAGGCAGCGCACCGGCACCGTCCCCGATCCGAGCTGCACCACCAAGAAGGGCGGTGTCGCATCACGGCCCCGCGGCTGCGAGGTGCTCACCGCCGGAGGGTTCACCGGAGCCCCCGGGGAGAGCCGTACCGGGACGTACACCGTGGCGGGCGGCGTGCTCACCATCCGGTGGAAGATCGCCCAGACCTGGACGGAGCAGTGGTACGTACGGTCCTCACCTGACGGCAAGCTGGCCCGTCTGGACCTCAAGCGGAGCACGCTGGCAACGCACGGGTACGGCTACGGCAGCAACGCCGCCTTCGGCACCCGGCGCGCGATGAGTTCGGTCAAGGCGTTCCCCCGCTCGCTCAGGCAGGACCTGACGAGCTGGGCGGGCGGCAAGCTTGTCGCCTCCGGCAATCAGCCGTTCGGCCACTCCGCCTTCCGCGCCTGCGCCTCGACCACCTCGTGCCTGACCTACCTGCAGCCGTCTTCGCGTGGCGCTTGCCAGAAGTCGGGCGGCTGCCCCAAGTACGGCGGCGGAACCCGCTCCAACATCAGCTCCATCCAGTACTACCTCACGACGATCTCCAAGTCCGACCGCCGCGACACGCTGTGGCACTGGTGCACCTGTCTGGCGATGGAGCGCGGTGAGTTCTGCTACACCGGCAACTCCCACGTCAAACCGCTCATGCAGATCATCGACGACACGGGAGCCTTCCGCGGCTGGGTCGGCGCGGAAGCCTCCTTCTCGACCGGCGGCTCCCGGGCGGCGGACATGCTGGCAGTGCTGCGCATCTCCGACTTCCGCTGACAACTCGTCTTCGCTGCTAACGACATGCTGACCTGGGATGCCGTCCGGCCGCTGCTGCCCCCCGAGGGCCGGGGACGGCTCCGCCCCACGTCAGCGCAGGTCGGAACGGAATCCCATGGACCAGTCGCCAACCCACATGTACGACCTGCTGCATGAGCAGTGGCTGAATGTCCGTACCAGCTTCTACACGGTTTGGGCCGAGGGACTGGACCTTGAGGAAACCGCCGCGAGGATAGGCGTGAACCCAGACGACGGCGCCGTCGTCTCGCTCTCCGAAATCACCGGCGGCATAGACGAGGACCCGCACTGGCGCGACGGAGCGGGCGTCGTCCTGATCGGCGAGGCGGACGACGACTCCTGGACGGTGTCGTTCCAGGTGCAGGGTGGCGACATCGCCGGCGGAGACCTCCTCGCGAGGCTTTCCGCCGGCGGCGGGCGAGCCCTGTCCATCGGCTGGAACATCAACGCGAACCACCGCCTCGAGTACGCGGTGGACGGCGACGTCGCCGTTTCCGTGCCGCTGCACGAAGCGCTGCCGCACTTCGACGAGCACGCGGCCGGCCTGAGCATGCCGGATGTCTGGAACGAGGACGGCGACTTTCCGATCGAAGAAATGATCTCCACCGGATTCCAGCTCGCCCAGCGCATCACCGGCGTCCATCTCGACCGGTACTGGCTACGACTGGCGCACACCCGTTTCGTCCTGCCGTATTAGAGCTTGTGCGAAGTTCGGGTCTTCAGTCCGATCCATTCCTTCATCCGGTTGATGCACCGTTCCGCCGTCCTGTGCTGCTTTGTAGGGCTCGGCATCATGACCCACCGGCCGACCGCCGCCACGGTGCGCGGGCGGCCGACGGGCAGGCAGAGCACGACGTGCTCCAGCACGGCGCGGAACTGCGGGCCGTCTGCGGCTCGGCCCGGGGCCAGACGAAGGCCGGTGGTCGGCAGCGGACAGTCGGCCGCAAGATGCACCTTGCTGCTCAGCCCGTCGTGAGCGACGCACGGCGTACCAGCGTGCCGGGGTGGTTGGGGTCAGCAGTGCTTGGTCCGGTCGTCGGCGCTGGGGCCTGGCGTTGCCCGGAGCATGTGGGCTTCGCCTGCTCTGCCGTAGGCAACGGCTTGCGGTGATGCCATTCTTAGGGCTCATGATCCGGCCATCCGTGGTGGCGGCCTGCCTGCTCGACCCGCTCACCGCCTGCACCTCAGACTCGGCTCCACCCTCCGCCGCTGCCCCGGCATCCGTGTCCGCCTCCGTGCTGCCGTCGCCGACGGCCGTGTCGGAGCTGCCCGCCGGCGCGGAGCGCTATGACGTCAGCGAGTTACGGCCCGGCGACTGCATCGACCCCATACCCGAGACCTACGAGGTGACCGTCGTGCCATGCGCCGAGCCGCACATGGCGGAGTTCGCCACCACCTACGTGCTGCCCGACGGGCCGTACCCGGGGGCGGACATGCGACGCCTCGCGGAGAACGGGTGCCTGCCCCGGATGCGCATCAAGGACGGCAAACGCGATGCGGTCGCGTTGCTGGGGATCGGCCCGACGGCAGCAGGCTGGCCCCTCAACAGGACCATGTACTGCCTGGCCATATCCGTGGACGGGGAGAAGACCACAGGCAGGGTCGTCAAGTAGGCGGGTGACTGGTGCCGCGTCAGCTGGCCTCGGCGAACGCGATGTCTGAAATCCGCCAGCATGCGCGCGGCCGGTTCGGCGAGGATCCGCTCGTGATCGCTGAAGCACGGGGAATCCGCATCCGCCATCGCGGGCACGAGCCCCAGGTCCATCCCACCGCGTATGTCGCCCCGACGGCCACGCTGGTCGGCGATGTCCGCGTGGGGCCGAGGGCGCGGGTGATGTACGGCGCGGTGCTCGATGCCGAGGGGTCCCGGATCGAGGTCGGGGAGGCGGCGGTGATCTGCGAGAACGCGGTGCTGCGTGGGTCCGCGGTCGCCGGCGATCAGCCGGTGCTGGTCGGCGACCACGTCTTCGTGGGGCCGCACGCCACGCTGCTGGGCTGCGAGGTCGGCAGGTGCGCCTACGTGGCGACCGCGGCGACGGTCCTGCAGTGTGCACGGTTGGGGGCCGGCTCGGTGGTCGCCGTCGGCGCGCTCGTCCACGCGAGCACCGTTCTGCCGGACGAGTACTTCGTGCCGCCGCACACCGTGGCGCTTGACGCGCCGGTACGGCTGCTGGCCCCTGGCGATCCGGGCCTGGCCGACGCCATCAGGCGGGTGGGCTTCGCGCAGGTGGCGTTCGGCGTCGACGCGGAGTGGACCGACCGGATCAGCCGGTACGAGCACATCGCGGAGGTGCGGGTCGCCGAGTTCGGCGCGCACGCGGACGACGAGGTGCTGAATCCCGGCTAGCGTTCCCCGGATGAGCCGGACCGGCACCAGGTGACCGGAGTCCTCGCTCGGCACAGCGGTTCGCCCTTGGTGTCGAACCGCAGGTCAGGGCCGTCGGAGCTGCGCGGCTTCGGCGCCGGCCGGCAGCCGGTACGGCTCGCCGCAGAAGTAGCGGTTGAGCGCGTCGATGGCGCCCAGCAGCATGCGCACCGCCCCTGGATCGTTGCGCTGCACGTTGACCGACAGCGTCATCCGGCGTTCGCCCGTGGCGTCGGCGAAACTGAGCGTCTCGTAGCCCGGGATGGAGCCGGTCGCGCCCCACATCTCGCCACAGCTGAGACCGATCGACTCCAGCCCGAGCCCGTACCGGGGGAAGACCGGAGCCTGGGGCGTGGCGACGCCGGTGCGCATCTGGGTCAGCATCCCCTGGCTGAGCAGCCGGCCGCCGAACAGTGCCTGGTAGAAGCGGTTCAGGTCACCGACGCCGGCCGGCCGCTGAGGGGCGGGGGGCCGCCGGGCGCGGGTCAGCTCACCGCGTGCTTCACGAGCGCGGCGATCTGGGCCTCGACCTGGGCCGTCACCTCGGTCAGGGCGAATCCGACCGGCCACATCGTGTCGTCGTCCAGGTTCGCCCGGTCGCTGAACCCGAGCGTGGCGTAGCGCGTCTTGAACTTGGCCGCGCTCTGGAAATGGCAGACGATCTTGCCGTCCAGCGCGTACGCGGGCATCCCGTACCAGAGCTTCGGCGCGAGCTCGGGGGCGCCGGCCGTGATGACGGCATGGACGCGTTCGGCCATGACGCGATCCGGCTCCCGCATTTCGGCGATCTTCGCGAGTACGTCGTCCCGGTCCTGCGCGGCCTTGTCGGCGCGGGAGGCACGGCGTGCGGCCTTCTTCTGGTCCTGGGCGTGCTCTTTCATCGCGGCCCGTTCCTCGGCCGTGAATCCCTGGTACGTGGTTCCGTCGTTGCTCATGGCGAGTTTCTTTCTTGAGAACGCTGATCCGGGTCCCGTGGTGGCCCGGCGAGGCCGTCGCCGGAAGGGGGACGTCCATCGCTTGCTTCGAGGATCAAGTACGGTCAGGCCCCGGAACAACGAGGAATGCCGGAAGATCACCTTCAGCGGGAGTGAACAGCGCAGGTCAGGGCGTGGAACCGCGTGACCTCGTGATCTTCATGAGTCCTGCACATACGTGTGTGAAGATGCTCGCATGGGACGAACGATCACCAACGGCCCGGGCTTACGCTGGGCAGCGATACTCCTGGCCGGCGTGCTTCTCCTCGTGGGGCTCTTCTGGCTCAAGCCCGGCCAGGACGATCGGTTCGCTGACGCGGCTCCGCAGATGGAGGCCGTCGCCCGCGCGCTGGGCAAGGACGAGGTGCTGGGGCGCCGGACCATCGGCGGCCTGACCTTCGACGCGATCTACTGGGACGGCGACGTGGTCGTCTTCTCCCTCAGCGGCGCCCACCGCGCGTACATGTGGAGTCCTGACCGGAGGCCGGGCGACACCCTGCGCGTGTGGGGCCCGTGGTACACGCACCTGAGCGACCCCCACTGACCTTCGTCCCCATGCGGCCTGTCTGATCCCGGCCGTCCCGCGTCACTCCTCGTCGTGCCCGTCCCACTCCGGTCGCAGGATTGAGTGGACGACGGAGTCGCGCCAGCCGCCGGCGAGCTTCAGGTGCCCGCGGATGGTGCCTTCCTCGACCATCCCCTCCTGGGCCATGACCCGGGCCGACCGCTCGTTGACGGGGGAGCGGGCGCCCCAGATCCGGTGCAGGCCCAGATGTTCGAAGCCCAGCCGCAGCAGGAGCTGAATGCCGTGGCCGCCGAGCCCGCGCCCCCACTGGTCCGCGCGGAACGCGAACCCGATCTGGCCGCTGGACTGGAGCGGGTGGCCGATGTCGACGGCCAGCCGCAGATGGGCGACCAGCTCCCCGCCCGGAAGGACGCCGGCGAGGGAGTACTCGGTGCGCTCCGGCCGGCGGGCGGCCTTCATCGCGCGGTCGACGATGCCGGCGACCTGATCGCGGTCGCGCGGCTCGAACGACATGTGCTCGGCCACCAGGGGGTCGCCGTAGATGGCGAGCAGCGGGTCGACGTCGCCGGGCTCGAACTCGCGCATCCCCAGCCGCGGGGAGGAGAGCTTCACCGGGAACATGAGCCCTCACCCGGCCCGGCGAAGCCGCGCCCGGCCTGACCGTCGCCGGCAGTGGCCGGCCGTCCGCTGTCCGTCGCCCACGATCTCGCCACCTTCCCTGTCACGGGCAGATCTCCCGACCGTACGCCTTCCGCGTGTTCGTGCGAGCGATACTACGGCGGTGAACGACATCGTTGTACGAGCCGCCGAACCGGACGAGGCGGACGCGCTCACCGCGCTCACCCGGCGTTCCAAGGCGTACTGGGGTTACCCGCAGGCGATGCTCGACGGCTGGGCGGAGCTGCTGTCGATAAGCTCCGCCACCATTCGTGCCGATCGGGTCGTCGTCGCGGAGCGGGACGGTGTGCCGGCAGGCTACTACCACCTCGCCGGCGAGCCTCCGCACGGCGAGCTCGCGGATCTCTTCATCGAGCCGGAGGCCATCGGCACCGGGCTGGGGCGCAGACTCTGGGAGCACGCCGTCGAGTCCGCGCGTGGCGCCGGCTTCCAGACCCTCACCCTTGAGTCCGACCCGCACGCCGAAGCGTTCTACCTGCGGATGGGGGCCGAGCGCGTCGGGGAACGAGAGGTCGCTCCCGGCCGGCGGCTGCCCGTCTTGAGGGTCACCGTGGGGTCCGGGGCGGGAGTCCCCGGCGGCGCACCCTGAGGGAGATCCCGGCGGGGGTGGACCTGGATCCACCCCCGTCAGGTTGCCAGGTGCAGTGATCGCAGCGCGGCCGGACGGAATCGTCGGTCCCATGCTGAAGACACAGACTCCGGCGACCTCTCGCGTCCTGGCGCCCGTGGGGGTGTTCCTCGCCGTCGCCTTCGTGGCGTCCGGCCTGCTGGGCGCGGCGCAGGCTTTCACGCCGATCCCCGCCGAGGTGATCCAGCTGACCCAGTTCGGGCCGGCCCTCGCGGTCGGGGCCGTCGCCCTGTGGTGGCCGAGCCTCACCCGGCGGGCCCTGTCCGGCGCGGTGAGCCAGGAGGCCGGCGGGGTGGGCCGTCACGGGCTGCTGCTGCTCGCCACGGCTCCGGTGATCGTCGCGCTCTGCGTCGGCGGGTACGGCCTGCTCACCGGCGACGCCGGGTTCACCGGGCCGGGGACGCTGGGCAGTCCGTTCGCGCTGATCGTGGTCGCGCAGCTGGTGGGCGCGTGCGGCGAGGAGATCGGCTGGCGCTGCCTGCTGCAACCGCTGCTGCGCCGCCGGTTCGGCCCGCTGACGGCGTCGATCGCGGTGGGGGTGCTGTGGGGGGTGTGGCATGTGCCGGTGTTCGGCAGGCCGCCGGCGCACGCGGCGGCGTTCCTGCTGGCGACGGTGTCGATGTCGGTCGTGATGGGGCTGGCGCTGGAGCGGGTGCGCTCGCACCGGCTGCTGCTGACCGGCGGCTTCCACACGCTGATCAACCTCGGCCTGCTGCTGTTCATGGACGAGGAGAGCGGGGCGGTCGTGCCGATGGTGATGTTCGGCACGTCGTGCGCGCTGGCGGCGCTGCTGTGGGTGTGGAACGCGCCCGTTAGAATCCACGACCGATGAGAGCGAAGGGGGCGCTGGCCGCTGTGGGGCGCTGCCAGTTGGCGGGACTGCTCGCGGTGGCGGTGTCCGCCGTCGGGTCGCTCGTCGTCCTGGCCCTCCTGCTCCTCCCCGTGGGCGCCGGTTTCCGGCTGCTCGTCCCTGCCGCGACGGCGCTGCGGCGCCTGTCGGACCGCTCGCGCGCCCGCGCCGCCCGGTGGACGGGGGTGCGGATCAGCGCGCCCGAGCCGTTCGCCGGTGACCCCTCGTGGAGCCGGCGCAGGAGAGCGGGCGCGATCCTCGCCGACGAGGGCTTCTGGCGGGATCTGGCCTGGGCCTGGCTGGAGCCGTGGGCCGGGGGAGTCCTCGTCGCGATCCCGCTCATGTTCCTCTGGTACGGCGCGTTCGGCACGCTGGTGCAGCCCTTCGTGTGGCGGTACCTCGGCGACGGCAACTGGTACGCGTTCGTCCCGGTCCACAGCACGCCGACCATGCTGGCGGCCCTCGCGCTGGGCGTGGGCTTCCTGGTCGCCGGGGTCGTGATGGCGCCGCGGATCCTGAGCCTGCACGGCCGCTGGACCCGGCTCCTGCTGTCCGTGCCGCGCCGTACGGAGCTGACCAGGCGGATCGCCCACCTGACCGACACCCGGGCGCAGGCGCTCGACGTGCAGGCGGCCGAGCTGAGGCGCATCGAACGCGATCTGCACGACGGCGCCCAGGCCAGGCTCGTCGCGCTCGGCATGACCCTGGACAGCGCCACCCGGGTCCTGGACAGCGACCCGGCGGCCGCCCGCAGGCTGCTGGCCGAGGTGGGCGAGACCACCGCGCGGGCGCTGGAGGACCTGCGCACGCTCGTGCACGGCATCAACCCGCCGGTCCTCGCCGACCGGGGCCTCGGCGACGCCGTCAGGTCGCTCGCGCTCGACAGCTTCCTCGACGTCCACGTCGACGTACGGCTGGCGGGCCGCCTGCCCGCGCCGGTCGAGTCGGCCGCCTACTTCGCGGTCGGCGAGACCCTCGCCAACGCGGCCAAGCACGCCGGCGCGCGGGAGGTCGGCATCGTCCTCGACCACGACGGGCGGACGCTGCGCGTCAGCGTCACCGACGACGGGCGCGGCGGCGCCGACCCGGCGAAGGGGACCGGGCTGCGCGGCCTCCAGCGGCGGCTGGAGACGTTCGACGGCGTTCTCACCCTGCACAGCCCGCCAGGCGGGCCGACCACTGCGATCATGGAGATTCCGTGCGTGTTGTCCTCGCCGAAGACCTCTTCCTGCTGAGGGACGGGCTGACCAGGACCCTGCGCGAACACGGCTGCGAGGTGGTGGCCTCGGTCGACAACGGGCCGTCGCTGCTGCGCGCGCTGCTCCAGGACGAGCCGGACGTCGCCGTCGTGGACGTCCGGCTGCCGCCCACCTATACCGACGAGGGGCTGCGGGCCGCGATCGAGGCCCGCCGCCGCCGTCCTGGACTGCCGATCCTGGTGCTCTCCCAGTA
The DNA here is from genome assembly GCF_019396325.1 of Nonomuraea ceibae. Taxonomy (GTDB): domain Bacteria; phylum Actinomycetota; class Actinomycetes; order Streptosporangiales; family Streptosporangiaceae; genus Nonomuraea; species Nonomuraea ceibae. Next base: position 62,387 of record NZ_JAHKRO010000010.1, on the reverse strand, counting down.
CGTCGACCAGCTGTACGCCAACGAGCTGCTGGCGGCCGGGGACGGCGCCGTCGGCTACCTGCTCAAGGACCGGGTCACCAACACCGAGCAGTTCGTCGACGCCGTCCGCCGGGTCGCGGCGGGCGGCACGGTGATGGACCCGCAGGTCATCGCCAAGCTGCTGTCCCGCAGCCAGGCCCGCGGGATGATCGGCAGCTTGACGCCGCGTGAGCTGGACGTGCTCGAGATGATGGCCGAGGGCAGGTCCAACGTCGCCATCGCGGCGGCCCTGCACTTCAGCGAGAGCGCGGTCGCCAAACACACCGCGAGCATCTTCGGCAAGCTGCGGATCACCCCCTCGACGGACGACAACCGCCGCGTCCTGGCCGTCCTGGCCTACCTCAAGCGCTGATGGCGCCGCGCTGCGTGTGCGGGCAGCGCGGCGCTGACGGTGACGCCGCCGCCGGGCACCGCGTTCGTCGACAGCCCGCCGCCCAGCCCCGCGAACCCGGCCCGCCTGACGCGCAGGCGTCCGGCGAGCCCTTCCCGCGGCAGGCCGGAGCCGTCGCCGCTGATCGTCAGGCGCAGTCCCCGGGCGCCGAGGGTGAGCGCGAGGCCCACGCACCGCACCGATCCGTCCTCGGCGAACGCGTCCAGCGTGTCGAGGATCGTGGCACGGACGAGCCCCTCGACGACGCGGGGCGGCGGCTCGCCAGGCAGCGCCCACACCTCCACGGTGATCCCGGTCGATCGGGACCAGCGTTCCACCTGGTCGTGCAGGTCCCAGGCGCTCTCCACCCGTACGTCCAGTGCCATGGTCTTCCTCATTCCTCAGGTGCGGCGCAGCAGGCCGTACAGCTGGTCGATCTTGCCCGCGTCGGCGATGAGGGGCAGCGTGTCGAACGTCAGGCTCCAGTCGGTGACCTTGCCCTTGTGGTGGCCGAAGCGTTCGATGATCCCGTAGGAGATCTCCCGCTCCTGGCTGCGTACGGTGCCGTACCACTCCTGGTACGTGGCGTCGCGGGTGTGGATCGCCTGCCCGGGCCGCAGCGCGGTGACGTTGCCGCGTTCCGGGTCGTTCTCGAACCTGCTGAGCAGCCTGTCGACGTAGGCGAGCTTGGCGGCCTTCGTGTACAGCTTGCGCCCGTCCAGGCCGGGGCCGCTCAGCGGCGCCCTGCCCGAGGCCGCGACCAGTGCTTGGGCGTTCCTGCTGTTCCAGGCGGCGGCCCGGCCGAGCAGACCCTGACGCGAGCTGTCCACCTGTGCCTCGGCCTCGGGGGCGGCGGCGGCACGATCGGCGATCCCGCCGAACAGGTTGTCCAGCTTCAGCTCACCGGGGGCGATGGGGGCGAACCAGGAGTACCGGTCGTAGTAGCGCCGCCCCTGCGCGACCTCGCCGGCCTGGTTGAGCACCACGCGGTAGATGGCGGGGTACTCGATCGTCCTGCCGTGGACGACGATCGTGTTGTGGGCTCCGTACATCACGGTGTCGCCGCCGGCCGCGATGCGCTGAGGCGTGAACCCGAAGTTCGGCACCAGCGCGAGCGTGCCCTTGATGGCCTGCTCGATGGCCGGCCGGCCGTGGATGAGGTCGGCGGCGGCCTCCCAGAGGGTCGCGTCGGCGGCGAACATCTCACCGTAGATCCTGATCCGTTCGGCGCCGTCGCCCGTGGGCATGGCGCCGAACCGGGTCTGCCGGTCGATGAAGATCTTCGCCTGAGGGCTGACCCGGCCCTCGATCACGGGACCGTCCGTCCGCTGCGCCTGCGCGGGCGAGGCGAGTGCGACGATCGGCAGGACGGCCAGCAGGGCGGCGGCCAGATGGCGCCTTCTGTTCCTCATGGTCTCAGGCCCCGCTGGGGATCTTGTCGAGGAAGCCGTGCACGCGGTCGATGCGGCCGTCGGCGGTCAGCACGGCCACGTCGAAGCCCACCACCAGGGCCTCGGCGCCGTCCTGCGCGAGCTCCCAGGTGAAACGGGCGATGTCGTGGTGGGCGTCCACCGGCCCCGCCAGGGTGAAGGTGAAGCCGGGGAACTGCTCCTGGACCGCCGCGATGGTGGCGTCGATCGCGTCGGTGCCCGCGGCGACCGCCATCGGGTCGGTGTAGACGCCGTCCGGGGTCCACAGCTCGTCGATGGCCGCGCGGCGGGCGGCGGCGTCGGTCTCGTTCCAGGTGGCGAGGTAGCGGGCGATGGTCTCGTCGATGTTCTTCATGACGAGAACGCTAGGGAAACCGCACATAATGGGCATCTGTCGCGATTAGGTACTTGTCTCAGTAAAGGGAGACCATGCTGTACGGGCGAGAAACCGAGGCATCCGTCATCGACGAGCTTCTCGCCACCGTGCGGTCAGGACGCAGCGGCGCCCTGGTGATCAAGGGCGAGCCGGGAATCGGCAAGACCGCCCTGCTCGACCACGCCGCAGGACGCGCCGACGGCATCCAGGTCATCCGGCGCAGCGGCGTGCCGTCCGAGAGCGAGCTGGCGTACGCGGGACTGCACCTGCTGCTCCGTCCGGCGCTGGACCGCACCGGCAAGCTGCCGCCGCCGCAGCGACGCGCGCTGGAGACGGCGCTCGGCCTGACGGAGGGGCAGGGCGCCGACGCCCTCCTCGTCGGCCTCGCCGTGCTGTCGCTGCTGGCCGAGGTGGCCGAGGACGGGCCCGTGCTGTGCCTCATCGACGACGCGCAGTGGCTGGACCCCGGCTCCCGTGCCGCGCTGGCCTTCGCCGCCAGGTGGCTGGACGCCGAGGGCCTGGCCCTGGTCATGGCCACCCGCGACGAGGAGGACGCGCACGGGCTGCCCGAGCTCACGCTGACCGGGCTGCCCTCCACGGCCGCCGCGGCCCTGCTGAAGGGGAGCGACCTGACGCCGGGCCAGCGCTACCGGGTGCTGGCCGAGGCGCAGGGCAACCCGCTGGCCCTCATCGAGCTGCCCGCCGCTCTGCGCCAGGACCCCCACGGGCCCGGCGGGCTCCCGCCGAGCAGCCGGCTCCAGGCGGCCTTCCACAGCCAGGTGGACCACCTGCCGGCGGCGACCCGGACCCTGCTGCTGGTGGCCGCCGCGGGAGAGGGGCTGGACGAGGTGCTCGCCGCGGCCACGTTGCTCGGCGTGACCGCCGCCGACCTGCGTCCCGCCGAGACCGAGGGGCTCGTGACCACCAACGGGCAGCACGTGCGCTTCCGCCACCCGCTGATCCGCGAGGCCGTCTACCAGCGGGCCCCGATCAGCTCCCGGCTGGCCGTGCACGCCGCGCTCGCCGAGACGCTGACCGGCGACCACCACGCCGACCGGCGGGCCTGGCACCTGGCCGCCGCCACCGTCGGCCCCGACGAGCAGGTGGCGGCCGAGCTCGAACGCACCGCCCGGCGCGCCGCGCTCAGGCACGGGTACGCCGCCGCGGCCACCGCCTACCAGCGCGCCGCCGCCCTGACCGGCCACGGCGACGAGACCCGCGCCCGGCGGCTCACCCTGGCCGCCGAGTCCGCCATCGAGGCGGGCGACCTCGACCGGGCCCAGGAGCTGGCCGGCGAGGCCGGATCGCTGACCGCCGACCGGGCGATGCGCTCACGCGTCATCCACACGCAGGCCACCGCCCACTTCGGGCGAGGCCGGTACGCCGAGGCGCACCGCCTGATGACCGAGGCCGCGGAGCTGGACCCGGCGCTGCTGGTGCGGGCTTATCAGACCGCCTGGTACGCCGGCGAGGCCCAGCTGTCGGAGGTGTCCGCCCGCCTGGCGGAGGTTCTGTCGCAGGGCCTGCTCGACGAGCCCGTCGCCGCCCTGGCCCGCCTGGAGTCGGCCGCCTTCGCCCGGCTGTCGGGCGCCGACCCGGCCGGGCCGAGCGCGCTGGAGCAGGTCGTGGCCGAGGCCGAGCACGCCCTGGCCGGTTACCCGCCGGGGCTGGCGGCGATGGTCTGCGGCACGCCGCTCATCGCGGGGCAGGACGCCGCCGCCCTGCGCATGTCCACCCGCCTGGTCGCCCGCTGCCACGCCGAGGGCAGCATCGGCGTGCTGCCGATGGCGCTCTACTTCCAGGCGCAGGCCGAGCTCTTCCACGGGGGACGCCTCCACGCGGCGGGCGCCGCCGCGACCACCGCCCTGCGCCTGGCCGAGAACACCGGCCAGCACCAGTGGGCCGCCCTGAACACGGGCCTGCTCGCCTACCTGGCCGCCGTCGAGGGCGACGAGGACGGCCACCGCGGGCTCACCGCCGACGTGGCGCGCAGCCCGGCCGTCCCCATGCAGGGCGCCATGTGGGCCGACTGGGCCCGGGCGCTGCTGGACCTGGGCCAGGGCCGGGCGGAGGCGGCACTCGGCCGGCTCGAAGCCCTCGCCGACGGGCCGGGCTGGTATCACGTGTCGGCCATCCGGTGCGTGCCCGACCTGGTGGAGGCCGCCGTGCGCAGCGGTGAGCCGGACCGCGCCCGGCCTGCCCTGGCCCGCTACCTCCGTCTCGACCAGCGCCACCTCGTCGAGCGCTGCCTGGCCCTGCTCGCCGGGGACGACGCCGAGGCGCACTACCTGGCGGCGCTGGAGGCGGGCGGACCGGCCTTCGAGCAGGCGCGCACCAGGCTGCTGTACGGGGAGTGGCTGCGCAGGGCGCGCCGCCGCGGCGTCGCGGCCGGTCAGCTGCGCGAGGCCCTGGAGTCCTTCGAACGCCTGGGCGCCGTCCCGTGGGCCGGCCGGGCCAGGGGCGAGCTCCAGGCCGCGGGCGGGCTCGCCGACGCGCCCGCCCCGGACCGGGCCGCCGGCCTGACGCCGCAGGAGCGGCAGATCGTCCAGCTCGCCGCGCGCGGGCTGTCCAACAAGGACATCGCCGCCCAGCTCTTCCTGAGCCCTCGCACGGTCGGCTACCACCTGTACAAGGCCTATCCCAAGCTGGGCGTCGCCTCCCGGGGCGAGCTCGCCGCCGTGGTCACCCGCGCGTGACGTGCAGGCGCGAGGCCGCAGGCATCCTCCGAACGGAGGATGCCGGGCATCGCCCGTTCGCCGCCGGATCGCGCCCCGCCGCACGATTCGCCGGCCCCGCCCCCGGCCCCACACTCGGGTGCGAGATCCGGTGACGAAGGGGAGGCGACGTGGTCGCGGTCGAACGGTTGAGCCCGGTGGGGCAGGGGGCGCGGCAACTCGCCCCCGACCTGGCCAGGGGAATCATGCTGGCGCTGATCGCGGTGGCCAACTCGGCCATCTACCTGTACGGGCGCCCGTACGGCATCAGGCAGCACATCGTCGAGCACGGCTGGCTCGACCGGCTGGCCTCGGCGGTGAGCATGACGGTCGTGGACGCGCGGGCGTACCCGATGTTCGCAGCCCTGTTCGGCTACGGCATGGTGCAGATCTGGAACCGGCGCCGCGACGACGCCGAAGGGCGGCGCGTGCTCAGGCGGCGCAGCTGGTGGCTGCTGGCGTTCGGCGCGGTCCACGCGACGCTGCTGTTCTCCGGGGACGTGCTCGGCGTGTACGGGCTGGTCGGCCTGGTCCTGGTCCGGTTGCTACGGGTGCGTGACCGGACGCTGCTCGTCCTGGCCGCCTGCTGGCTGGTTCCGGTGGCGCTGGCGTCGGCTCTGGTCTTCAGCACGCCGGACGGCGCGGCGGAGCGGTCGTACTTCTGGTCGTTCGCCGTCGAGGACCCGCTGACGGCGCTGGCGCTGCGGCCGGTCGAGTGGGTGACGGGCCCCCTCGGCATGCTGGGGGTGGGCACCGCGGCCCTGGTCGGCGTGTGGGCGGGGCGCCGCGCGCTGCTGTCCTCGCCGGACCGGCTGCGGCGGGCGGCGCTGTGGGGGCCGCTGGCCGGCGCGGCCGGTGGGCTGCCGGTGGGGCTGATCGCCGCGGGGGTCCTGACCGTGCACGACCCGGTGGTGATCATGGCGCTGAACGCGGTGCACGTGGTGACGGGGATCGCGGGCGGGCTGGGGTACGCGGCGCTGATCGGCGTACTGGCCGACCGCATCGGGCGGCGGCGAGGGCCCGTCGTGACCGCGCTCGCGGCCTGCGGTCAGCGCTCGCTGACCTGCTATCTACTACAGTCAGTGGGGTTCGTGGCGCTTCTGTCCCCCTATGCGGGTGGGCTCGGCGGATGGCTGGGATCGGCCGCCACGGTGGCGCTGGCGCTGCTCGTCTGGGCGGGCACCGTGGTGGCGGCCGAGGTGATGCGCCGGGCCGGGGCGCGCGGGCCCGCCGAGGTGCTGCTGCGCCGCCTGGCCTACCCCCGCAGGTGAGAGCGAGGTCTGGGTGGTGCGGGTACGCGACTGGGACCGGCGCTGGCACGCCGTGCCGCTGGCCGTGCTGGCCGTGGCGACGCTGATCGCCGTGGCCGACTCCGCGGCCCTGCCGTCCGGCCGCGCCGTCACCGTGGCGCTGGCCGTGGCCGCCGGGCTGTGGCACGGCTGGATGGTGATGGCCCATCCGCAATGGCGGAGCGGGCGCTGGCGCCGATGGCGGTGTACTTCGCGGGACTGCTGGCGCTCTCGTGGGTGCTGTCGACCCGTCACCCGGCGTACGCGCTGCTGGTCGTCGCCTGCTTCCCGATGGCGTTCGTGGCCCTGCCCGGCCGTTACGCCTATCTCGGCGTGGCCGCGGGCGGGCTGCTGGTGCTGGGCGACCCGTTCGCGCTGTCCTGGCCGGTGGACGTCTGGCCCAGGGTGCCGGGGGTGCTGGCGTCGGTGGCGCTGGCGGCGTTCATCGGCTGGATCATCCGCGCGATGGAGGCCGAGGTGGGACGGCGGCGCGCGGCGAACCGGGCGCTGGAGGAGGCCAACGCGCGCCTGGCGCGGCTCGCCGAGGAGAACGCCGCCCTGCAGGGCGAGCTGCTGGCCGCCGCCCGCCAGACCGGCGTCGACGGCGAGCGCGGCCGGCTGGCCCGCGAGATCCACGACACCGTCGCCCAGGGGCTGGCGGGCATCGTCACCCAGCTCGAAGCCGCCGACGAGGTCGCCTCCGACCCCGACGCGGTACGCCGCCGCCTGGCCATAGCCCGGGCCCTGGCCAGGGAGAGCGCGAAGGAGGTCCGCCGCTCCCTCGACGACCTGAGGCCCGGCCCGCTGGCGGCCTCCCGGCTGCCGGAAGCGCTGTCGGCGCTGGTGTCCGGCTGGGGCGAGACGCACGAGACGCCCGCGACGCTCACCGTCACCGGAACCGCCCGGCTGCTGCACCCCGAGGTCGAGGTGACGCTGTTCCGGGCGGTGCAGGAGGCCCTGGCGAACGTGGCCCGCCACGCCAGGGCGGGCAAGACCGTGGTCACCCTGTCGTACATGGAGGATGTGGTCGTGGCTGACATCAGGGACGACGGGGTCGGATTCACCCCCTCGCAGACCGGCGGCTTCGGGCTGACCGCGATGCGCCAGCGGGTGAGCCGGCTGGCGGGCGAGGTCGAGGTGGAGTCGGCGCCCGGCCGGGGCACCGCGGTGAGCGTGAGCGTGCCGGCCATCCCGGCGGCCGGCGAACGGGAGGCGCCGTGACGGTGCGGCTGGTGATCGTCGACGACCATCCCGTGGTACGCGACGGCCTGCGCGGCATGTTCGTCGAGCAGGCCGACCTGGAGATCGTCGGCGAGGCCGGTGACGGCGAGGAAGGGCTGGCGGTGGCCGTAAGGGAACAGCCCGACGTCGTGCTGACCGACCTGCGGATGCCGGGACTGGGTGGGGCGGAGTTCATCGGGCTGCTGACCGCGCGGGTGCCGTCGGCCCGGGTGCTGGTGCTGACCACGTACGACGGGGACGACGACGTACTGCCGGCCGTGGCGGCCGGCGCGATCGGCTTCCTGCTGAAGGACTCGCCCCGCGAGGAGGTCTTCCGCGCCGTCCGCGCGGCCGCCGTGGGGGAGACGGTCCTGACGCCCGCCGTGGCGGCCCGCGTCCTGCGGCGCGTACGCGAGCCCGCGCCCCGGGCGGCCGAGCTGAGCGAGCGCGAGCACACCGTGCTGCGGCTGGTGGCGCGCGGCGCGACGAACAAGGAGGCGGCCGCCGCGTTGTTCATCAGCGAGACCACGGTCAAGACCCACCTGGCGCACATATACACCAAACTGGGCGTCTCCGACCGGGCCGCCGCCGTCGCCACCGCCTACACGCGCGGCCTGCTGCCCTAGGCGCGAACGCGCGGGCCCTGGAGCCGCTGTCGCGCGTTGCTCAGCGTCGCCATCGGCTCCAGCATGCGACGGTCGTACGCCTCCAGCGGCAGGCCCCGCGACAGGCGATGGGGAAGATCGGGGTTGGCCAGCGCGCCCCGGCCGACGGACAGCAGGTCGGCATGGCCGTCGGACAGGACCTGGGCCGCCTGCGCGAGATCGTGCATGCCGCCGTTGGCGATGACCGGAAGGCCGCTCACCTGGCGAGCCAGGCTCGTGATCGTGACGCCGCCGTCCAGCCGGGCCGTCTCGATCCAGTCGCGCCCCTCGCTGGCGATGTGCAGGTACGTGGCGCCCGCCTCCGCCAGCGCGGCGAAGATGATCCGCGCGTCGGCCGCGCCGCCGTCCCAGCGGTGGCCGAAGTCGTTGACCTTGCCCTGCGACAGCCGTACGCCGACGCAGAAGCCGGCGCCGAGCTCGGCCCGGACCGCGGCCACCGCCTCGGCCGTCAGCCGGACCCGGTTCGCGACCGGGCCGCCGTAGGAGTCGGCGCGCCGGTTGGTGTAATCGGTGAGGAACTGGTCCAGCAGGTAGCCGTTGGCTCCGTGAAGTTCGACCCCGTCGAAGCCGGCATCCCGGGCCCGGACCGCCGAGGCCACGAAGCCGCCGATCGCCGCCTCGATGTCGGCCCCGGTCATCTCCCGGGGCGTGGGCCAGCGTCCGGACCCGCCGTACTCGGGCAGCATCTCCCCACGCGGCCGCACGGCGGACGGCCCGGCCGTGCCGGCGCGGTACGGGTTGCCCTGCGACAGCGCGCCGGCGTGCATGAGCTGGAGCACGACACGGCTCCCGGCGGCCCGCACTCTGCCGGTGACGTCCTGCCAGGCCGACACGTGCCGGGCGGAGACGATGCCCGGCTGGTTGAGGTAACCCTGGCTGTGGACGGTGTCGGTATAGGTGCCTTCCGTGATCACCAGCCCGAAGCCGCCCGCCGCGTACCGCTCGTAGTATTCGGCCATCTCCAGGGTCGGCGTGCCGTCGGGGTCGGCGGACACCCGGGTCATCGGCGCGACGGCGAGCCGGTTGGGCAGGTCGAGACCGCCGACCCGGACGGGCAGCAGCGCGTGGTGGTTCGTCATGGAGGTACTCCCTTGATGGGTCGGAGGTCTGTTGCGGATCGGCGGCGTCAGCGCGCGGTCGCCACGGCGGTCGCGTCGACCTCGATCTGCCAGTCGGCCTGGGCGAGGCGGGAGATCTGGATCAGGGTGTCGGCGGGGTAGGGCTCGGTGAAGAACTCTTTGCGCAGCTTGATGATGGTGTCGAGGTTGGGTTCGAGGTCGGTGACGAGGATGGTGACCTTGACGGCGTCGGCGAGGCTGGATCCGGCTTCTTTGAGGACGCGGTCGAGGTTGGTGAAGGCTTGGCGGGCCTGGGTCTCGAAGTCGTGGCTGACGGTGACGCCGTTGTCGTCGAAGCCGGCCTGGCCGGAGGCGAAGACGAGGTCGCCGACTTTGATGGCTTGTGAGATGGCGTAGGGCTCGTACCAGTCGGGGGTGGTGCTGATGCGTTCGCGCTTCACGACATCTCCTTGCATGTACGTACATGTTTTGTCCGTGCAAGAAGATGTTGCATGTACATGTATGCACTTGTCAAGCCGCGATCAAGCGGGAGGTGTGCCGAAGGCGTGGGTGCCCGGCGCCGCAGGGTCGTCGCCTGCCCAGAACTCGCCCCAGTGGAGGACGAACTCCGCCCGGTGAGATCCGGCCGTCGCTGTCCTCGTCGATGGCGTCGAACATGGCCTCGGCGGTGGCGTCCACGACGGTGAGCACGTCGTCGAGCGTGACCGACTCGGGGTTGCGGCCATGCGCGGCGAGCGTCCGCCCGCCGCGCATGGCCGCGGTGAGGCGCTCCGCGTCGCCCGCCCTGCGGATGGCCGCCCAGCGGCGTGCCAGGTCGTCGAAGTCGCTCTCGCGCAGTGCGCCGTCGCCGTCGGCGTCCATCGCGCTGAATACGAGCTGGACTCTGCCCCGCTGGAATGTGCTCGCCATGCCCCGATGGTCTCCAGCGTCGCAACCGGCAACTACTGTCGCTATGGTGCCCTCCTTTCGTCGGACCGTGACAGTAGTGTCACTGTGGGTTACGGCCAGGATGTTGCGCAGCACGGCCACATGTGTGGTAGCTTGGGGTCAGTTGCAGTTGTGGTACCCATAAAAACTTGTGTGCACCTGACGGTATGTAGCCTCAGGTGCATTTTTGTTTGCCGGTCATCTCCGGGTGTGTGGTCCTATCGCGGCGACGCGAAATCCGTTCGTTGCGGATTTCGGCTTTGCACCCCATCAAAAGGAGATCAATATGGCTTCCGGCACCGTGAAGTGGTTCAACGCGGAAAAGGGCTTCGGCTTCATCGAGCAGGACGGCGGCGGCGCCGACGTCTTCGCGCACTACTCCAACATCGTCTCCCAGGGCGGTTACCGCGAGCTGCGCGAGGGCCAGAAGGTCGCCTTCGACATCACCCAGGGCCAGAAGGGCCCGCAGGCCGAGAACATCGTTTCCGCCTGACATCGACGCACCACGTAGCTGGGGCCCGCGCTGTACGGCGCGGGCCCCAGCTACGTTGCTCCGGGGCATCCGGTCCTGTCCGGTCATAAGCCGGCTCCAGCCCCGACCGGCATCGCAGCCGCCGTTCTTTCGGCGCATGCCGACCATTTCGACGCACCAGGCCAGGTGGCTTTCCGCCGGCCCGGCTCGTCTTTCTTCGGCTCGTGCTCGCCATTCTTGTGCCGCCCGTCGCGCCTGAGAATCACTTGACACGTGCCGCATCGAGGAAGGTTCTGCGTGAACCACGCAACTCGCAAGCACGACCGCTTCTCCTCCACCCGCACGGGCGGCTCCGCCGGCTCCGGCAGAGGCAGCCGATCCGGCTCGTCGGCTCCGGGCCGTTCCGGCAACCCCCGGCGGTCCGGTGGCCACGGACGGCGTCCCGCCGCGCTCCAGGGCGAGTTCGCCCTGCCGGTCACCGTCACCCCCGGCCTGCCCGCGGCCGCGACGTTCGCAGAGCTGAACATGCCGCCCGCGCTGATGAAGACGCTCACCGGCCTGGGCATGAACGAGCCGTTCCCGATCCAGTCGGCCACCCTGCCGAACTCCCTGGCCGGCCGGGACGTCCTCGGCCGGGGACGCACCGGATCGGGCAAGACGCTCGCCTTCGGCCTGGCCCTGCTCGTCCGCACCGCAGGGCAGCGTGCCGAATCGCGCCGGCCGCTGGCCATGATCCTCGTGCCCACCCGGGAACTGGCCCAGCAGGTCACCGACGCGCTCACCCCGTACGCCCAGTCGCTGAAGCTGCGACTGGCCACCGTCGTCGGCGGCATGTCGATCAGCCGGCAGGCCAAGGCGCTGCGCGACGGCGCCGAGGTCGTCGTCGCGACCCCTGGACGGCTCAGGGACCTCATCGAGCGCGGCGACTGCCGCCTGGATCAGGTCGAGATCACCGTGCTGGACGAGGCTGACCAGATGGCCGACATGGGGTTCATGCCGCAGATCACCCACCTGCTCGACCAGGTGCGCCCCGGGGGCCAGCGGATGCTGTTCTCCGCCACGCTGGACCGCAACGTCGACCTGCTGGTACGCCGCTACCTGACCGACCCGGTGGTCCATTCGGTCGACCCCTCGGCGGGCGCGGTCACCACGATGGAGCACCACGTGCTGCACATCCACGACGCCGACAAGCATGCCACCACCGTGGAGATCGCCGCGCGCGACGGCAAGGTGATCATGTTCCTGGACACCAAGCACGCCGTGGACCGGCTCACCCAGGACCTGCTGCACAGCGGCGTCCGCGCCGCCGCGCTGCACGGGGGCAAGTCCCAGCCCCAGCGCACCCGCACCCTCGCCCAGTTCAAGACCGGGCACGTCACGGTGCTGGTGGCGACCAACGTCGCGGCCCGCGGCATCCACGTCGACAACCTCGACCTCGTCGTCAACGTCGACCCGCCGAGCGACCACAAGGACTACCTGCACCGCGGCGGCCGCACCGCCCGCGCAGGGGAGTCCGGCAGCGTCGTCACCCTCGTCCTGCCGAACCAGCGCCGTGACATGTCCCGCCTGATGGCCGCCGCCGGCATCGTCCCGCAGACCAGCCAGGTCCGCTCGGGCGAGACCGAGCTCCGGCGCATCACCGGCGCCCAGGCTCCCTCGGGGATACCCGTGACCATCACGGCCCCGGCGGCCGGCCGCCGAACGGGCCGGAACGGCCGCCGCTTCAGGTAGCGACGGCTGCCCCGCCCACCGGCCTCGGCTGGGAGCGACCACGGCCAGGACCGTGACCATGCGGTGGACGGCGAGCTACAGTGCTCCGTGTGGGGAGTGACTCCGCGGTGGGGCTGGGCGTGCTGGACTACACGGCGCTGCTGCGCCACATCACCGCACGCGCCGCCGACCTCCCGGGCCCGATGCCGCGCGATCCGGCGGGGGAGCGCACGTGACGGGTGGGGCGGTCGTGTTCGACCTTGACGGCACCCTGGTCGACACCATGACCGTGGTGCCCGACGCGTACGCCGGCACCGTCCGCGCGCTCGGCGGTCCCGACGTCACACCGGAGCAGGTCGTGGCCGCGTGGCGGCTGGGCTCGACCCCGGCGGTGCTGGCCCATTTTCTCGGCCGCCCGCCCACGGCCGAAGACCTGGAGCACTTCCACCGCCGCCTCGACGCCGCCGCGGCGACCGTCCGGCCGTTCCCCGGCGTCGTGGAGCTGCTCGGCGACCTCGCCCGAGCGGGCCGGCCGCTCGGCGTCTTCACCGGCGCCACGCGGCGCGCGGCCACGATGATGCTGGACGCCGCCGGCCTGACCGGTCTGTTCGCGGTCGTGGTGTGCGGCGACGAGGTCGGCCGGGCCAAACCGGCGCCCGACGGGCTGGAGCTCGCCTGCCGCCTCCTCGGCGTACGCGCCGCCGACGCCGTCTACGTGGGCGACGCCGAGACCGACCTCCAGTGCGCCCGGCGGGCGGGAGCCCGAGCCGTCCACGCGTCCTGGGGCCTGCCCACCGGCCCGTACCCCGGCCCGGTGGCCCGGCACCCGAGAGACGTGCTGGCCCTGGTCTGAGGACCGCGCGCACCGGATCGGCCCGGGTGGCGTCGGCTCGATCAGGGTTCGCGCACCTCGACGCGGAGGATGCGGTCGTCGCCCGGGCGCGGGGCGGTGCCGCCCCAGGTGGCGCGGTCGGTGTTCGACGTGACGAGCCAGAGGGCTCCGTCGGGGGCCACCTCGACGGTGCGGATCCGCCCGTACTCGCCGGCGAAGTGGTCGATCGGCTCGGCCGTCGCGGCGCCGCCCTCGACGGGAAGCTGCCAGAGTCGCCGGCCGCCCAGCGCGCCGATCCACAGCGACCCCTCGGCGTACGCGACGCCGGAAGGGCTCGCCTCGTCGGGGTGGATCGTGGCGATCGGAGCCTGCCCGGTGGACCCGGCGATCCCCTCGGTCTCCGGCCAGCCGTAGTCCGCGCCCGCGCGAAGGACGTTCACCTCGTCCCAGGTGCGATGACCGAGCTCCGACGCGTACGGGGTGCCGTCGGGCCCGAACGCGATGCCCTGGACGTTGCGGTGGCCGCTGGAGTAGATCGGCGACGAGCCGGGATTGTCCTCGGGTACGGAGCCGTCGACCGCGATGCGCAGGATCTTGCCGTTGAGCGAGTCGTCGGCGGCGGCGTTCCCGGGCTCGAAGGCGTCACCCGTGCCGATCCACAGGTGCCCGTCCGGCCCGACGGCGATGCGGCCGCCGTGGTGCCGGTCGGCGGTCCGGATGCCGTCGAGCAGCACCCGGTCGACGGAGAGGGAGCCGTGGTCGCCGGCGATGGTGAGCGCGACGATGCGGTTCTGGTCCTGCCCGGAGGCGGAGGCGTAGACGGTGCGGTCGGTCGCGAACCGGGGGGAGACGGCGATGCCGAGCAGCCCGCCTTCCGAGCTCACGTGCACACCGGGGACGACGCCGACCGTACGCGGGTCGCCGCCCTTCGCGGGGATGCGGACGATCTCGCCGGAGATCCGCTCCGAGACGAGCGCCGACCCGTCGGGCAGGAAGGCGAGCCCCCAGGGGGCCTCCAGCCCCGTCGTCAGCTCGACCGGCTCACCGAGGGTCGCGACCGGACCGGCCGGTGCGGTGCCCGGGGGCGCGGACGGGGAGGACACGGACGGGGAGGGCGCGGACGGGGAGGGCCCGGGCGGGGAGGGCGCGGTCACCGGCTCGTCGGGCGGGCCCGAACACCCGCTCAGCGCGACGGCGAGCGAGGCCGCGACGGCCGCCGCGCGTGATCGTGAACGTCGGGTCACCGGCCGTTTCGTGGTCAAGCCGCGCCGCCGTTGACATGGAGAACCTGGCCGTTCACCCAGCGCGCGGGCCCCGCGAGGAAGGCGACGGCCTCCGCGACGTCCTCCGGTGCGCCGAGCCGGCCCATCGGGTTCATGGAGGCGATCCGGTCGATCGTCTCCTGGCTCTTGCCCTCGAAGAACAGCGGCGTCGCGGTGGGGCCGGGCGCGACGGCGTTGACCGTGATGTCCCGGCCGCGCAGCTCGCGCGCGAGGATCAGCGTCAGCGCCTCGACGGCTCCCTTGGACGCGGCGTAGGCGCCGTAGCCCGGGATCTGCAGCCGGGTGACCGACGTGGAGAAGTTGATGATCGCGCCCCCGTCGCGCAGGCGGCGGGCGGCGAGCTGGTCGACGACGAACGTCCCGCGAACATTGGTGCGCTGGACGCGGTCGAAGGTGTCGAGATCCATCTGGGCCACGGGTGCGAGCGGCATGATGCCCGCGGTGTGGACGACGACGTCGAGTCCGCCGAACTCGCGATCCGCGACGTCGAACACCGCGGTCATCGCGTTCTCGTCCGCCACGTCCCCACCGGCGACGGCCGCGCGGCCCCCGGCGCGGGTGACCGCCTTCGCCGTCTCCTCGGCGCGGTCCCTGCTGCCCGCGTAGTGCACCACGACGGCGAAGCCGTCGGCGGCCAGGCGCTCCGCGCTCACCCTGCCGATGCCGCCGGATCCGCCGGTGACGAGCGCGACGCGCTCTGTGCTGTTCACCATGTCATGCGCCTTCGCTAGGATATGAACGAGTTGTTCACATATGACGGTAGCACCGAAATGAACAGATAGTCCATAAGTGGAGTGACGATGTCCGAGAGCGTTGCCGACCGACGCGGCCGAGGCCGCCGCCCCGCCGCGGAGGTGCGCGCCGCGGTGCTCACGGCGGCCGGGCGCATCCTGCTGCGAGACGGCATGCAGGCGGTCACGTTCGACCGCGTGGCGATGGAGGCGGGATCGAGCAAGACGACCCTGTACAAGTGGTGGCCGTCGCCGGGCGCGCTCGCGGCCGAGGCGTACTTCGCCCATAGCCGGCGGACGCTGGACTTCCCCGACACCGGGGACGTGCGCGCCGACCTGATCACCCAGCTCGGCGCGTTCGTCCGGTGGCTGAAGGACGAAGGGGCGGAGAAGCCCGTGTCCGAGCTCGTCGGCGCGGCCCAGATGGACGCGAGCCTCGCCCAGGCGTGGTCGGAGAGTTACGCGCTGCCCCGGCGCGAGCTCGCCCGGGAACGGCTGCGCATCGCGCAGCGGGACGGTCAGCTGCGCGAGGACGCGGACCTGGACGTCATCGTGGACCAGCTGTGGGGCGCCTGCTACCACCGGCTGCTCGTGCTCCGGGTGCCCTTCGACGAGTCGATCGTCGAGCGCCTGGTCGACCATGCGCTCTACGGGGCGGCGCCGCGCTCGGCGGGTGCGGGATGACCACCGCGGCGAGGAAGGCACTTTACAAAAGACATCGGAGAGTTATCGTCTGATTACGTGGAGAATCGTGATTCTGGTCAGCCTCCCACCGGAGGAGAGGGCACGGGCGGTTCGGAGCCCGATGTGCGCTTCACCTTCGCCAACGAACGCACGATGCTGGCGTGGAACCGGACCGCGCTCGCCCTGGTCGTCGCGGGCCTCGCGATCGTGCAGCTACTGCCGCCGTTCGCCGGGTTACCGGGGGGCCGGCGGCTGCTGGCGCTTCCCCTGATCCTTCTCGGCGCCCTCCTGCCGGGCGGCGCGTACCTGGAGTGGCGCCGCAACCAGCGCGCGCTGCGCCACGGCCGCCCGCTGCCGAGCTCGCCCCTGCCCCGGATCCTGGTCCTCGTCCTCATGTGCGTGGCGGTGGCCGCCGGCGTCCTCGCGCTGAGGCAGGGCTGACATGGCAGGTTCCGCTCCCCGTGACGGCGGGACCGATGCCTCGGAACCGGAACCGGACCCGGGTCTGGCGCGCGAACGCACCCACCTGGCCTGGATCCGCACCGGCATGTCGTTGATCGCGTTGTGCGTCACCCTGCTCAAGGCGGCTCCCCTGCTGGGCGTGGTGGCCCTGGCCGCCGGCGTTCTGGCGTGGACCCTCGGCCGCGTGGCGTACTCCGCCGGACGGCGGCCCGCTCGCGGGCGCCGCCCGCTGAAGCCGCTGACCGTGCTGGTCACTCTGGTGGGCGTGGCCGGGATGCTGCTGGCGGTCAACCCGGGCGGGCAGCAGCCGCCGGTCAGGCCCACGCACTCGACGTATCGCGGTGCCGGCGTCGTCCAGCCCGGCCACGATCGTCAGCCGCGATCCGCCCCGGCGCCGTCAGGCCGACGAGCTCTCCACGGCGTCCCGCTCCTCGGCCGCCCGCCTCCGGAGCGGCACGCCGTACCGGCGATGGATCACCAGCCATACGGCCAGCGTGGCGGCGACGGCCGCCAGGACGACCGCGGTCACGGCGGCCGGGCCGAGGCCGGACATCTTCGCGGCGGAGGCCAGCAGCAGGAAGGTCAGAAGCAGGCGCAGCGGCCCGGCGGGGGCGCGTGAGGAGATGCGCGCCCCGAGGTAGATGCCGGGAAGGGAGCCGGCCAGCAGCGCCGTGGTGATCTCCAGCCTGAAGTCACCGAACAGCAGGTGTCCGATCGCGGCGGAGATCACCAGCGGCACGGCCTGCAGCAGGTCGGTGCCGACCAGCTGGTTGGCCTTGAGCATCGGGTAGAGCGCCACGAGCGCGACGATGATCAGCGAGCCGGAGCCCACCGACGTGATGCCGACGACGAGCCCGCCGAGCGCGCCGACGGCGGCGGTGGGGACAGGCCGCACCCGGAGCGGAGCGGTGCTCCGGGCACGGTGCCCGGCGGGCGCTGCGCCGCTGCTGCGGCCGGCCTTGTCGAGCGCGGCCCCGTAGCTGCGGTGCGCCAGCGTGGCGGCGGCGATCAGCAGCGCCGCCGCCATGGCGATCTCGATCACGTCGTGAACGCGCTCGCCGTCCCCCAGAGCCCTCGCGACCAGCACGCCGCCGAACGCGGCGGGCACCGAGCCCGCGCACAGCCAGGCCACCAGCCGCAGGTCGATGGTCCCCCGGCGGTAGTGCACCGCGCTGCCGACCGGCTTCATCACCGCGGCGGCCACCAGGTCACTGGAGACCGCCGCCATGGGTGACACGCCGAAGAACGTCACGAGCATCGGCGTCATCAGCGCGCCCCCTCCCATACCGGTGAGCCCGATCATCAAGGCCACCGCAAAAGCGCCGAATGCCATGGCGAAATCGAATTGCACAGCAGTGTCCTTCGCTCGCGGGAGGGGACGAATGTCGGGAGGCGGCCGCCGTATTCGGTCTGCCCCTGGCGTTGATTTGGCTAACTGAAATGAGAAAACGCTAATCAGTGCCGACCGGCGAACGCCGCCATTGCTGCTTTTGCCCCGAGCGGTCTCGGTATCAGGTGAGCGAATGGCCCCGGGGCCACATCGTGTCGATCCGGGCCGCCGTGATCCGGTACGCCTCCTCCACGGCCGAGGTGAGCACGACGTCGCCGCCCGGCCCGGCGGCGGCCAGATACTCGCGCAGCACGATCGACTCGGCCGTGTCGGCCAGGTCGAGCAGGCCGCTGATCCGCGCGGCCACCGCCACGAGGTCGCCTTTCGCCGGCACGCCGCCGCCCTCGGGCTCGCGCAGCGCGATGGCGCCGAGCGCGGCGGCGGCCGCCGACAGGGTGGCCACGTCGACCGGGTCGACGTCGACCAGGCGCAGCGGCACGTGCTCGATCCGGCCGCACGAGGCGTAGACCCGCCCGGCCAGTCGCGCCTCGACCGCCCGGCGTCCCTGGGTGAGCGCGACCGCCCGCTACAACCGCCGTAGCGCGGCCAGCGCCGCGCCGTCCGCGAGAGGTTCCGGCAGCGTCGCCCCGGCTCGCTCAGCGGCCCGCAGGGACAGCAACAGCCGCTCCAGCCGCCCGACGGCCCCGGCCAGTTCGTCGCCCAGATCGGGCACCAGAACCGCGCGGGGACCTGGATCCAGCCCCATGACCGTGACGCTACACAGAACGCCCGGCCCCGTCACCGCCCGGCCGCGCGGGGCCCGTCAGCCCGGAAGCGCGTCCAGCTCGTCGGCCCTGCGCAGATCCTTGGGGCGGCCCAGCGCGCGACGCATCCGGATCAGGTCCTCCCGGCAGACGTAGCGGACCACCAGGCCGTCCGGGCCGGCCGCGACGACCGCGCGGTCGAGGCAGTCCCCGACCTGGAGGCCGCCCCAGGCCAGCGCCGGGGTGCAGCAGTCGCCGTCGGCCCCGGCCGAGGTGAACTGCGTTTTGGGCCGGAGCAGGGAGTCCGGGCGAGTCGGCAGGGGCCTGCCGCTCTCGTCCATGAGCCGGGCGCCGACGGCGGCGAGCGCGGCCGTCAGGGCGGGGGCGTGGGCCGGGTCGCCGTCCCAGAGCAGGTCCAGGTCGCGGGTCGGTTCGGTGGAGCCGTGCATGATGCCGGCGACCTGCCCGATGACGACGGCCCGGGCGCCGTGGCGGTGGAGGGCTTCGAGCAGGGGGAACGGGTCGAAGGCGGGGGCGTCGTCCGTGCCTGCCAGGTCACGGGCGCGCCGGGTGGCGCCGCGGAGCCTTTCCAGCGGTGTGTCGATCATCCGTTCCATCCAACACCCACCCGCCCCGCGGCGTCGATGGCGGCCTCTTCAGGACGGCGGCGCCGGGCTGCTCGCGCTGCCGGTGACGAGGCGCACCGCGGTGTCGACGGCGGCGAGGTGATCCCGGTGGACGCCGCCGGGGCGCATCAGGATGGACCACATCAGCCCGTCCATGATCGTCAGGACGAGCTGGGCGAGCGCGTCGTGGTCCTGTCCTGGCCGCAGTTCGCCGA
Organism: Nonomuraea ceibae; assembly: GCF_019396325.1. Classification (GTDB taxonomy): domain Bacteria; phylum Actinomycetota; class Actinomycetes; order Streptosporangiales; family Streptosporangiaceae; genus Nonomuraea; species Nonomuraea ceibae. The sequence goes on along the minus strand of NZ_JAHKRO010000010.1, from coordinate 43,168 downwards.
CGGACTCGGCGTACGCGAAGGCGGCGCGCAGGTTGCCGCGCGCCTCGCGGTTCAGCTCGTCGATCACCGCGGCGAACTCCGGGTGGACGGCGGCCCTGGCGTAGAAGGCGGCCCAGATGCGCGCCTCGCCCTCGCGCCGGGCGTCCAGGGGGAGCAGCTCCAGCAGCGTGGCGCGCAGGGCGTCGGGGAACGGCATCCCGGCCGGTCCCAGGCGGATGTGCCGGATGCGTTCCCGTTCCGCCTCGACGACGGTGCGCAGGGCGAAGTGCAGCATCTCGTCCTTGGTGCTGAAGTAGCGCTGCACCGCGCCCACGGAGCAGCCCGCCTCGGCCGCCACCGTGCGGACGCTGACGGCCTCCAGGCCTTCGCGTTCGGTGATCCGGAGCAGGGCGGCCGTCACGTGGCGACGGCGTTCATCATGATCGACGACTTTGGGCACGCCTCCAGTGTCGCGCATTCCCGCTTTCCGGGTACAGTCGTATTAAATACAGTCGTATTCGATCCTGTGAAGCGAGGCACGCATGGCCGATCGGCGAGAGAAGAGACGATCGTGGGGACGCCGGCTTGCGATGGCGGGCGCGGCGCTGGCCGCCGTCATCCTGTTGCCGGCGGCCGCCACGGCGCTGCTGCCGATGCCCAGCCTGGAGCTGTGGGCGATCGGGCTGCTGGTGCTGGAGTTCAGCCTGGTCTTCGCGGTGATCGCGGTGGTGGGCGTCGTGCTCGCGTGGCTCGCCGCACGACGGACCTCCGGACGCCGAGTCGCGGTCGTGCTCGCCGTGGTCAACGCGGCGATGCTCGTCGCCGCTCTCCTCCCGGCGGTCTCCGCGTGGGGGACGGCTCGCGCGTACGGGGTGCCGCTCAGCCTGGCGGGATACCTCGACGGGTTGTCCACCTCCGCCGGGCGCGGCCCCGACGAGACGGTCCGCTACGCCCGCGCCGGGGGCGAGGACCTGATGCTCGACGTCTGGCGGCCCGAGGCGGCGTCCGGGGCCGGACGGCTTCCCGTCGTGGTCAACGTGCACGGCGGGGCGCAGGACGCGCCGCAGAGCCCGTTCCCCCGGTGGGACGCCTGGCTGGCCGACTCGGGGTACGTCGTGTTCGACGTGGACTACCGCTTCTTCCGGCCGTACGACTGGAAGTCCTCGCCCGGCGACGTCAAGTGCGCGCTCGGGTGGGTGGTGCGCAACGCCGAGCGGTACGGCGCCGACCCGGCGCGCATCACGCTGATGGGCCAGTCGGCCGGCGGCTACCTGTCCATGCTCGCCGCCTACACCACGGCCGCCGAGGTGCCGCCGTCCTGCGACGTCCCCGAGGTGAGACCGGCCGCAGTCATCGCCTGGTTCGCGCCGGGGGACGCGACCGCCGAGGTGCCCTCGCCGTTCCGGCTGTCGGAGACGGTACGGCGGCAGCTCGCCGAGGAGACGTGGCCGCTGGCCGACGAGGACTGGAAGCGCGCGTCGCCGAGCACGTACCTCCGGCCCGGGCTGCCGCGGACGCTGCTGATCCAGGGCGGCCGCGACATCCTCCAGACCGCCGGGTACACCAGGGACTTCGCCGCCCGCCTCGCCCAGGCCGGGGTGCGGCACGAACTCGTGGAGATCCCGTACGCGGACCACCAGTTCGACCTGGTCTGGGGCGGTTTCGGCAGCCAGATCGCCCGGCACGTCGTCCGGGACTTCCTGGACGCGGGCTGACTAGCCGAGCAGGCCGCGGCGGTAGCCCTCGCCGACGGCGGCGGCGCGGTCGCGGACGCCGAGCTTGTCGTAGATGTGCAGCAGGTGGGTCTTGATGCTGGCCTCGCTGATGAAGAGCTTGGCGGCCGCCTGGCGGTTGGTGGCGCCGTCGGCTACGAGGGTGAGGACCTGGAGTTCGCGGTCGGTGAGCGCGGCCTTGGCCGGTCGGCGTACCTGGCCCATCAGGCGGCCGGCGACCGAGGGGGACAGGACCGGCTCGCCCGCGGCGGCGGCGCGGACGGCGCGCAGGAGCTCGTCGGTGGGGGCGTCCTTGAGGAGGTAGCCGGTGGCGCCGGCTTCGATGGCGGGCAGGACGTCGGAGTCGCCGTCGAAGGTGGTCAGGACGAGGGCCTTGATGTGCGGGTGGGAGCGGCGCAGGGCGGTGATGGCGCTGACGCCGTCCATCTCGGGCATGCGCAGGTCCATGAGGACGATGTCCACGTCGAGGGCGGCGGCGCGTTCGAGTCCTTCGCGGCCGTTGGCGGCCTCGCCGGCGACGTCGATGTCCGGTTCGGCGTCGAAGGCCGCGCGCAGGCCGTCGCGGACGATGGGGTGGTCGTCCACGATGAGGAGGCGGATCATCGCCGGTCCCCCTGGATGGCGGGGACGGTGGCGCTGACGGCGGTGCCCTCGCCGGGCGTGGTCTCGAATTCGAGGGAGCCGCCGACGCCGCGTACGCGTTGTCTCATGCTGCTGAGTCCGAATCCTTCGCTGTTGGGGTGGTGGATGCCGGTGCCGTTGTCGCGGATGTCGAGGAGCACGACCGGTCCGGTGTAGGAGAGGGTGAGGCCGGCGCGGGTGGCGCCCGAGTGCTTGGCGACGTTGGTGAGGGCTTCCTGCGCGACGCGGAACAGGGTCACCTCGATGGCGGGGCTGAGGGGGACGCGGTCGCCGGTGACCTCGACGTGGAGGTCGACGCCGGTGCTCTCGGACCAGCCGCGGGCCAGGGTGGTCATGGCCTCGGGCAGGTGGGCGTCCTCTAGCTGGTGGGGCTGGAGGGCGGAGACGGAGCGGCGCGCTTCGGTGAGGCTGTCCTGGGCGAGGGTGAGCGCACGGGCGATGTGGGCGTCGGAATCCTCGACGCGCTGGGCGGCGCGGAGCTGGGTGATGATGCCGGTGAGGCCCTGCGCGAGGGTGTCGTGGATCTCGCGCGCCATGCGCTGGCGCTCGTCGAGTATCCCGGCCTGGTGGGCCTGGGCCAGGAGCTGGGCGTGGAGGTCGGCGTTCTCCGCCATGGCGGTCTGCAGGTCGCTGGCGGCCTTCCGGTACTTGCGCTGCCGCTCCTCGATCTTGAGGCCGGCGATGGAGCCGCCGCCGATGGCGATGGTCTGCACGGCGATGATCACCAGGTAGAAGGCGATGAGCTGGAGGGTGGCCTGGCTCCAGTCGAGCGTCGACCCGTACAGGATGCAGGAGGTGGTGGCGACGGCGGCGAAGGTCCACCTGGAGGGCGCGAAGTGGGCGGCGAGGAAGAAGCCGGAGATGCAGTAGATGACGAAGATGGGGTCGTGGAAGGTCAGCAGCGCGGCGGTGGCCAGGACGCCGAGGAAGTGAACGGTGACGTGAATCCGGCGCCGGCGCACGGCGGCGGGGAGAAGGGCGCGGGTCCCGACGATCCAGGCGAGGGCCAGGGCGGCGAGCCCGAGGGTGCGGGCGATCCCGCCTGGAGGCTGGTCGGGGGAGGCCAGGCTGATGACGAGGGAGACGGCGAGGGTGACGTAGGGGACGATCTCGACGGCGTTCTCGAAGCGTCGTTCCCAAGGGGAGAGCGGGAAGGGGTCGTTCATCCGGAGCATGCCCTCCTCTCGGGAAACGTACGGATTTCAGCTGGTAGGGGCCGTTGAGGAAGAGCTTAGGCGCATGGGGATCAGGAAGGCGTAGCCGTACATGAGCAACCCGGTGGCGATCATGGCGATGATCGTGGGCCACTGCCACATCGACGGGAGATGAAGGGCGAGGAACCATGAGGGGCCCTCGACGCCGAAGATCTTCATGAACAGGGGCGCGACCCCCTGGGGGAACAGGGGAAGCCAGGCGATGAGGTGGCAGATCATGACGCCGATGCGGTGCTGGACGGGGAGGTCCGCGGTGGTGGGCTTGTCGGGCGTGGGCGCCGGGCCGTGCTTCATGAGGTTGAGCAACTCGATCCCGCGGGACTCGAGCCTGCGGTAGGCGATCCTGCCGAATCCCCACATGCTGAGGGCGCCGGTCAGCAGACCGGCGGCGATGCCGGCCAGCGGGTGATACAGGATGGCCCCGGCCGCGGGCAGGGCGGTGGTGGGGACCGCGATGAGCACGAGCCAGGCGATGCCGGTCTCGGCGGATTCGTCGGCGCCGGTGCTGAGCGGGTTGCCGCCGCGCTTGTGCGGGTCGGTGCCGGGGACCAGCGAGGTGACGCCGAGCAGGACGATGAGCCCGGCCCCGCCGCCGAGGAGGGCGGGGAGCAGGCCGAGCACCCACGGCCAGGCCCAGCTCTCGCCGCTGACGAGCGTGCCGGCCAGGGAGAGGAGCACCGCGGGCGGCCCGACGGCGAGGAGCCAGGCGAGCTGGCGTCCGCGGACGTCGGAGCGCTCCGCGCCCGGGGTCATGAGGGTGAGCCAGAGGGCGGTCCCGTCGGCGCCGTAGAGGTTGGCCGAGGACGAGGCGGCCATCACGATCGCGATGAGCCCGGTGAACGGGACCATGATCCACGCGTCGATGGCGAGAAGCAGGAGAGGCGTGACGATCGCGTAGGAGAAGGCGGTGGCGAGGAGCTGGATGCGGACGAGGTCGCGCCACCAGGCGCGCAGTTCCTTGGCGGCGGTGATCCGGGCGCCGCTGGTGGTGGCGGGGAGGGGCCGGGGCGTGCCGCGGCGGGACGGCACACCGCCGCGCACGGCTGAGACGACACGCCGCGACAGCAGCCGGGCCCAGACGGCCAGGAGGAGGCCGATCACGCCGGCGCCCGCGACGAGGATGGCGAGGGCGAGGGGCCACGAGGCTTCGACGGCGGCCACGCCCCATCCGGACGGCAGGACGCGGAAGACGGTCTCGAACCACGCGGCGGTGTCGGTGCCGCCCAGCGCCGCCGCGAGCGCCCAGCCGTTGCTGCACAGGGCGATGGCGGTGCCGATCAGCACGCCGACGGTGGTCGCCGTGAGCCGGGACCTGACGAACAGCCCGATGAGCGCCACGAAGACGCGGGAGATCATCACCATGATGATCAGCGTGCTGACCGCGGCCACCAGGCCGACGAGCACTCCGACCGGGCCGAAGCGCCACCCGTACACGGGCAGGGACATCAGGGCGAGGAGGTTGACGGCGGGCGCGGGGCCGGCGAACGCCCCGGCGAGCAGCGCCACCGCGACCTGGCGCGGCGTGGCCGGGAGCATGGAGAAGTACTCGGGGCGGAGAGCCTCGCTGCCGCCCCCGAAGAGGAGGGGACCGAAGATCCAGCCGGAGAGCCAGCCGGCCAGCGTGAGAGGCAGGTAGGCGGGCCACAGGACGGCGACGGCGATCGTTCCGATGGCCAGGAGCACCCCGAGCGAGACGCCGGCGGTGAGGTTGGAGGCGTCGTCGCCGCGCAGGGAGTTGCGCATGATTGCCAGCCGCATGCGGACCATGTGCTGGGCGGCCACCGGGGCCGGGGTCAGGAGGTGAGCCATGCCAGCCCCTCCGCTCCTCCGGTGCGGGCGCCGACGAGATCGACGAAGGCGTCGTCCAGGCTCCCGCCGCCGCGTACGTCGGCCAGCGGCCCGGCGGCCACGACGCGGCCGTCGGAGATGACGCCCACGTGGTCGCAGAGCTGTTCGACGAGGGCCATGACGTGGCTGGAGATGATCACCGAGCCGCCGTTGCCCGCGAACCTGCGCAGAATGGTCCTGATCGTGGCCGCGGAGACGGGGTCGACGGCCTCGAAGGGCTCGTCCAGGACGAGCAGGCGGGGCGCGTGCAGGAGGGCGATGGCCAGGCCGATCTTCTTGCGCATGCCGGTGGAGTACTCGATGACCAGCGTCCGCTCCGCGGAGTCCAGCTCCAGGACCCGGAGCAGCTCGTCGGCGCGCTCGGCGACGACGGCCGGCTCCATGCCCCGCAGCAGCCCGAGGTAGGTGAGGACCTCACGGCCGGTGAGCCGTTCCGGCATGGCGTTGCCGTCGGGCAGCACGCCGATCAGCTCCTTGGCGCGCACGGTGTCACGCCAGACGTCGACGCCGAAGATCTCGGCGCTGCCGGCGTCGGGGCGCAGCAGGCCGACGGACATGGCCAGGGTGGTGGTCTTGCCGGAGCCGTTGGGCCCGACCAGACCGTAGAACGATCCGGCGGGCACGGTGAGGTCGACGTCGTCGACGGCCACGTGGTCGCCGAAGACCTTGCGGAGTCCGGTGGTGCGGAGAGCGGGCTCCCGGGTGGTTGGCATGACTTGAGCTTCGCCCGGATGCCGGGGCGGCGGATCGTCCGGGCGGAGAGCGGGGTGGTGGATTCCGGCATCAACCGATCGGTTGATGCCGGGCCCGTTCACGGTGTGGCGCGGCCCCGGGCGACGTAGGCGGTCATGCCGGTGAAGTCGAGGGTGACGTGGTAGGGCTTGAAGAAGCTGTGCGAGAAGCTTGCGTGCACGTCGAAGCCCTCTCGGCCGAGCGCAGGCCGGTCGTCGGCGTAGCAGTAGACGTCGTGGGCGGCGGCGCTGCCGAGGCGGACCTCCTCCGGGTAGCAGGGATGGCTGACAACCGGCTGCCCGCCGGCGAAAGCCTCCACCGGGCGGTCGTGGTCGGTACGGATCCGCAACCGTTCGACCGTGTCCGCGGGCATGCTCACGGCCATCTCGCCGGTCCCGCCGAGGTTCAGGGCCACCACGCGCGGGCCGGAGCCGATGGCGCCGGTGATGCTGCCCCGGGTGAACAGCAGGTGCTCGGGGGCCAGCCACAGCGGCAGCGGCTCGGCGCCGGACCGTGCGGCGGCGGCGCGGGCCGCCCTGGCCGTTTCGGGGGTCCTGCGGCGCAGGATCAGCGACCGGCCGGCGTAGTCGACGGTGGTCAGGAAGTGGTACAGGATCCACGTGCCGATCAGTCCGTCGCCGATGCCCGGGCCGTCGTCGTCCGACCAGCCCACGGGGATGTTGCGCAGCTCGATGCCGCCCAGCCGGAAGGAGTCCAGGATCCCGGACCAGATCGTCATGGTCCTGCCCTCGTACTCCAGCTTGTCCTCGGTCACGGCGCGGATCCCGGCGTCCTCCGCCGCCTTCTGCGACACGCCCAGTTGCGCGACGCGCGTGTAGAACGACAGGTTGATCGGCGGTCCGCCGTTGAGCGACGCCTGCAGCATCGGCGCCGGGTCGAGCTGCCGCCACGGCACCCGGCCGACGTCGCCGTGGATCTGGTACGGCTCGCCGCGGAACGCCGCGAACAACGTGGCGTAGCCTTCCTCACCGGCGGCCCGCCATCGCGGCACGGCGAGAGAGAACTTGTCCTGCCGGGTGTAACAGTCGGCCAGGAAATGGTTGGCCTCCTTGTCGTCAGGCGCCAGCTCGACGGCTCTCCTGAGATATTTCTCCGCGTCTTGGAACTGGTTGGACAGCAGCGCGACATAACCGCGCCGGCGGGCCGCGTGCACATTCTCCGGGTCTTTCTTCAGCATTTCCTCGTACGCGCGGCCGGCCCTTTCGAACTCCCCGGCCCGGAACAGCGCGTCCGCGTCACCGCCGTCGGCCAGCGCCGGCGCCGCGCCGCCCGCCAGTGGCGCGGTCGCCGCAGCACCGGCCAGTACGGCGGCGCCCCGCAGCAGCGAACGCCGGTCCCATTCTCGGCCATTGCGCAAGGCATTCTCCTTTTTCGATTCAGGCCCCTTCACTATCGACCGGCCTTGTGCGCGCCGGGTCAGCGCCGTGTCATCGTCATGTCACGGCGCACGCGCAGCCGCACCGCTTGTAGCCTTGCGTCGTGACCGGCGAACTGTTGCGCGAACAGAGGGAGCTGCAGGCCGCGGCGGACGCCGCCTATGACGATCTGGGCCTGGCCGCGGCCCTCGGGAAGATCGGCGCGCCGGCGCGGGTGGGCAGCGCGGCGCTGGGCCTGATGGTCACCCGCGACCTCGACATCGACGTGACCTGCGCGGCACTCGACGAGCACACCATCGCGGACATCTCACGCCTCGGCGCAGGCCTCGTCCTGCACCCCCGGGTACGCCAGGTGCAGATCCGCGACGACACGGGCGCGTGGAACGTCGATCCGCTCTATCCCGACGGGGTCTATCTCGGCGTGCACTACCGGGCCCCGGACGGCAACGACTGGAACCTGGACGTGTGGTTCATCGACCAGCCCGACCGCCAGCCCAGCACCGTCCACCTGCGCACGCTGCGACCCCGCCTCACCGACGAGAGCAGGGCCGCGATCCTGCTGATCAAACGTGCCCTGGCGGCTCGGGGCGGGCCGCGTGTCAGCAGCTACGACATCTACACGGCGGTCCTGGACGACGGCGTCCGCACGCCCGACGAGTTCGACAGGCGCGGGACGGGCTCGCCTGGGCCGCGCTCTTAGGTCCGGGGGATGATCCGGAAGGACGGCCGGTCGTCCTCCATCTCCGCGTCGAGGGTCTTGTCGTCCAGGAACGAGGCGGCGCTCGGTTCGAGGTACACCCGTACGCCCTCCGCCTCGAGGATCTGATCCTCCGGGTGCGGGCCGCCCGAGACCGACAGCTCCAGAGATCTGTCGGAGCCGTTGGTGGAGGAGGCCGCGATGCGCAGCCCGGTGTCCGGCGGAGTTTCGGGTTGTGTGGTCAGATCGCGGATCGCCGCGACCGCGTCGGTGGTCAGCGTGAGCACGGCCACTCCTCCCGGGTTGTCCGCTCGCTACTGCTTCTGAAGCCCTGCCCGCGCTGGAGAGGCCAATAACCCCAAGTGGGGGCAAATGGTGTCAATTACGACACGCGGGTGACGCGGCCTCGGCGCGCCGCCGCGCCGAGACCGTGCCTCAGGAACCGGCTACACCCAGTTCTTCACCCTTTCCCCGGCAGCCTTGGAATGCCTGCCCGCGATGATGTCCGGGGTGCTCGAAGCGCTGCCGGCCAGGAGCCCGGTCTCCGCCGTGCGCGTCACAGCCACTCCCGGCTCGCCGGCGGCGCCGTCGTACGTGACCGGCCCGGTCAGCAGCACTCCACCGCCGACGGCGGCGATACCGAAGCCGGCCACTGTGATCATTATCTTCAGCTTGCGCATGATTCCTCCTGCGTACTCGGGATGGGGCAGGCCCCCGCAAGACGGGTCTCGCGGAGCTCTTCCTGAGCAGGCCGCCCCACCGGGTCGAGCTTGGCAGCGCGAGCGCAGCAAGATCCATACCGCCTGCGCTACCTCCGGCGGTAGCGCTGCCTGTCGGCCGGACGCGCTGGGCGGATCCTGTGCCGATCGCTCAAGGACGCCGGGCCGCGCCCTCGGCCTGGCGGAAGCGGTCGATGATCTCCGGCGGCCTCGGGGCCTGCTCGAACAGGACAGGCCCGCCTCCTCGGCGATGCGGCCCGACGTGCCGGGCGAAAATGCGAGCCGCCGCCTCCTCGATGCGCCGGCGGGTCTCCCGGGCGCGCTGCTGACGCGGCGTCTTCCTGGGGCGATGGGGCGAGCGGGCGGAGGGCGTCGGACGCCTCCAGAAGCGAGTACAAAAAGCGAGGGATTCCTCATAGTCTGGCCGCCCAGCTCAGCAAACCCCCAGGAGGTATCCCGTGGCCATGTCCGCTGTGAACGAAGGCTCGCGCGAGGTCGCGCCGATCGGCGGCGTCCTTCCCTTCCTGCTGCCGTTCGGCGTCTACGTCCTGCACACGCTGGAGGAACTGCCCGGCTTCGCGGCCTGGGCCACCCGGCACTTCGGCCCGGAGACCACCGGCATGTTCGCCGCCTACCACATCCCGCTCGTCCTGCTGGTCCTGGCGACCTCCTGGCGGGCCGTGCGCCAGGGCCGGCACGGCGTATGGGTGGTGCTGGCGACCGCCTTCCAATGGCAGTTCGCCATGAACGCCCTGTTCCACCTCGGCGCCTGGGTCGCCCTCGGCGAATACTCCCCGGGGGCCGTCACCGCCAGTGTGGTCTCCCTCCCCGCGACAGCCGTCTATCTGGCCTGGATCAGGCGCGAAGGACGGGCGGACACCCGGGAGATCGCCCTCGCCCTCCTGCTGGGGACGCTCATCGCCGCCGCGGCGGTCGGCTTCCTGTTCCTGTGAGGCCGGTCATCGTGCTGGGCTGACGACGTCGTCGCCGAAGACGGCCGCGAGGGCCCTGCCGATCAGGGCGGGCAGATCGGTCCGCCCGTCGTCCTCGGCCCAGCGCACCATCGCCGTGTGGAGGGCGGCCAGGCAGGCGCTCGCCGCCGCCTGGGCCCGGAACGCCGCGTCGGGGTCGGCGGGATCGTTCGCCAGGGCGCCGATGATGGCCTGCTGGAGGGCGTACTGGTTGTCCAGGTGCCTGGCCCGCAGGGCGGGCGTGGAGATCATGAGCTGGAGGCGGGCGAGCAGGAACTGCCGGTCCGCTGCCATGTCGTCGCCGGTCAGGGCCGTGGCGGCGTCGACGAGCGCGCCGCCGATGCGGCGGGCCAGGGGCAGGCCGGCGGGTGACGCGGCGATCCGCTCGGCGATGAGCCTGCCGTGCTCGTCGACGAGCACGAGGTCTTCCTTGGTGGGGAAGTGCCGGTAGACGGTCATGGGCGAGACTCCGGCCGCGTCGGCGACGTCGTTCATGGTCGTGGCGTCGTAGCCGCGTTCGCTGAACAGCCGTATCGCGTGCCCCTGGATCGTGCGCCGCGTCTGGGCCCGTCGTCGTGCTCGCAGGGTTGAGTGCTGCTCCGGCATGTGTTAGACACTACCATCGTGATAGTCACTACCAAATCGGTAGTCGCTAACAGTAAGGAGTGGTGGACATGAGTGATCTCATCGGCAGGACGGCCCTGGTGACCGGCGCCTCGCGCGGCATCGGCCAGGCGATCGCGACCCGGCTGGCGGGCAGGGGAGCGATGGTGATCGTGCACTACGGCACGGACGCGGACGGCGCGACGGCGACGGCCGGCCGGATCGAGCGCGACGGCGGGACCGCCGTCACCGTCCGGGCCGAGCTGGGCGTGGACGGCGACGTCGACGAGCTCTTCGCGGGAGTCGAGGCCGTTCTGGCCGGGCGGCCCCTCGACATCGTGGTCAACAACGCGGCAGCGCAGCCGGCCGGTCCGCTCGGCGCCACGACGCGGGCCGAGTTCGACCACCTGTTCGCCGTGAACGTACGGGCGCCGTACTTCATCATCCAGCGCGCCCTGCCCCTGATGCGCGACGGCGGCCGGATCGTCACGATCTCGTCCGTCGCGACCCGCATGGCCAACCCCGCCCAGACGTCCTTCGCCATGACCAAGGGCGCGATCGAGACCATGAGCCTGACCCTGGCCAACGAGCTCGGCGTCCGGGGCATCACCGTGAACGCCGTCGCCCCCGGCGCCACCCGCACCCCCGCCAACGCGGCCGTCTTCGACGCGCCCGGCCTGGCCGGCTTCATCGCTGGATCCACGGCACTCGACCGCCTCGGCAGCGCCGACGACGTCGCCGACGTGGTCGCCTTCCTCGCCTCCGACGCCGCCCGATGGATCACCGGCCAGGTCGTCGACGCCAGCGGCGGCCTGTTCCTGGGGCCGCGCGCCTGACCTCGCCGCGCCGGCCTCAGGCGCTTCCGGCCAGCATGAGGTTCATCAGCGGGCCGGCGAGCGCCGCCTTGCCTCGGCCGGGGAGGGCGGCCAGGCGAGCCGTCCGCGCGGGCAGCAGACGCAGGTCCTCCTCCGTCACCGTGCGGGCGACGGCCAGCGCCGCGGCAGGATGGTTGTCCAGGATGCTGTGCGCCAGCCCGTCGAAGGGCACAAGCACGCCGTGGGGAGTCAGCTCGCTGATCCGCTGCGCGACGGCCGGTATGGACCGCAGGTCCCTGGCTCCGGACACCACGGCGACAGGCCAGGTGAAGCTCCGCAGGGCCGCGGGCGCGTCGACGGGCTCACCGGTGAAGGCGGGGAACCGGCCGGCGATGGAGGCGTACGGCAGGGCGGAGTCCAGGGGCAGGCCGTCCGGCTTCAGCGCGTAGGCCTCACGGAAGTTGATCACCCCGGCGAGGTCGAACTCCATCACGTACGGGCGCACCCGGGTCGTCTCGCCGGTGACCAGGGCGGCCAGCCGGTCCCAGAGCCCGCGCCTGCCCTTGTCCACCGCCATGAGCAGCTTGGACAGCAGCGGAACCCCGCCGAGCTCGTAGGCGAGCGGGACCACGACGGCCGTGTCCTCGTCCGTGACCTTGCCCGACTCCACCAGGGCGCGCAGCGCCGCCGCCACGCCCCTGGTCTCGGGCTCGTCGCCGTCCCACAGCAGCCTTCGCAGGTACGCCCGGCAGAGGTCGAAGTCGTCGGCCGAGGCGTAGGTGGAGTCGAGCACCATGCCGGACACGCGCTCCGGATGGGTGGCGCCGAGCACCTGCGCGAGATAGCCGCCGTAGGAGGTGCCGTAGACGACGGCCCGGTCCACGCCGCACGCGTCGAGCACCGCCACCAGGTCCTCGACCGCCGCCGTGACGGTGAGATCCTCCCACCGCAGATCCATGCCGGTACGGTCACGCCGGGAGAAGCCGACGCCCCGGTGCTCGACCATGATCACGTCGAATCCCCGGTGGGCGGCCAGGCGCCTGAGCCGGCGATACGGGACGACCGAGCCCAGCCCCGGCCCTCCCGGGATCACCAGCAGCGGCGTCGCCCCCCGCCGCCCCGTACGCACGTAGGCCAGATCGAGGCTGCCCCGCGGGACACGCCGGACGCCGTGGCGCCGATCAGAGCGGATCTTCATGGCCCTCATGAAAGACCTTGACGTTACGTCAAGGTCAAGAGCCCCGCGCCCCGGGCTCAGGCGGGCGGGTCCGTGGGGCCGGTGAGGCCGTGGAGGATCTGGTCGGCGACCAGGCGCATCCTCGACCCCGGCGCCCCCGAGCCGGCGTACGCGGGCCTGTACTCGGCCTCCGGCGTGGCCGACGGCCCCGACGTCGAGCCCGGGACGTTCAACCTGGTCTCCTGGCCCGCGCGCTCGAGCGCGCCGACGTCCCCGACGCCCTGGCCGACTACGCCCGGCGGCGCCGGGCCCGCATCGCCAAGATGGCCAGGTCCGCCGCCGCCAACCGCGACGCCAAGATCGCCGGTCCCGTCGCCCGCCGGCTGCATAACCTCCTCATGCCGGTGGCCCTACGGCACTTCTACGAACGCGGCACCTCCTGGCTGTACACCACGACGTCACCGCCTAGAGCCCGGGCGCTACTGCCGCCACTGCTCCGCCGGTGACACCCCGGGCAGGGGCTTGCCGATGAGGGCGAGCGGGAGGAAGAAGCAAACCTGGCCGATGGCCATGATGAGCGTGGCCAGAGCCTGGTCGTCGTAGTGCTCGGACGCCCTCGCGTACAGCTCGTCGGGGACGCGCTCGCCGGCCGGGTTCGGCGTGAGCACGGCTTCGACCAGCTCCAGCGCGACGCGCTCGGCGTCGGTGAAGTAGGGCGCGTCGCGCCAGGAGGCCACGGCGGTGATGCTCTCCTCGGCGGCGCCGGCCTTGCGGAGGTTGCCGGTGTGCAGGACCGTCAGGTACGTGCTGCCGGCGAGCTGACCGGCGCGCAGCTGGACCAGGCTGATGGTCGTCTGCGGGATCGTGCCGTTGCCGGTGGCCTTGTACAGGGCGCCGCCGATGTCCTTGAGCTCGGGGACGAGCACGGCGGGGTTCGGCAGACGCGACTGGGTGGTGGTCACGGGGATTTCCCTTCTCGGTTCCAATGCTGGATCACTGCTGCACTGACGGAGCGCAGGGGACGAAGGTGACCGCTCGGCCCAAGAATGTGCGCGCCGCGGCCCTCGCCGCCACCCACCGGGCGTCACGAGGACAAGGGCGCTTTCACGATCGTCGGGATTCCCCCTCGGCACAGCGGAACTAAAGTCGATCCAAAGCGGTCATCCGTAGCTTCATCCGCATGACTCTTCGACGCATCATCAGCATCGCCGCCGCCGGAGCGACCGCCGCCGCTCTGGGCCTCGCGATGGCGCCCGCCGCAAGCGCGGACGACGCCGGCGACTGCAACTACCGCTACGTCTGCTTCTACAGCGGCTCCGGCCTGACCGGCACGCTCAAGCTGGAGAAGGCGGGCAACTGGAGCGGCAACGTCTCGGGCATCCGCTCCTTCTTCAACAACGGCGCCCCCGAGCCGAACGGCGCCGACCACGTCATCGTCACCTACCAGTACTACACCGACAGCGGCAGCGGCCCCGAACTCAGCAGCAAGCAGCGCAAGTGCCTGCACTACGGCCGCGCCGACGCCGGCTCGATGCCGGGCGGCTGGCGCAACTGGGGCTCGGTGGTCACCAACATCGAGTGGGTGAACCGCTGGCACAGCCTGTGCGGCGGCTGATCAGCCATCTGGGGGATGCGGGCGAGACCCCGCCGGCAGGCGCCGGCGGGGTCTCGCTCAATCGCTCTACCGGCCCTGGTCAGGGGCGGTGAACGAGATCCACACGTCCGGGGGGACGGCCGCGGGCTCCTCCTTCCACGCGTCACCGGCGATCTCCGTGGCGACGCGACGCCAGAACGCCGCGCCCGCCGTGTTGGCCTCCTGGAAGGCGATCCTCCAAGGCCCCGGATGCCGGGAGATCACGTCTCGCACGACTTCCATCCCGACCCCGGAACGGCGCGCGCCGCGTACCACGAAGAAGCTGTTGAGCACGCGCGCCGGGCCGGACAGCGCGCGCACGAACGCGAACCCGACGGGCCGGTCCCCGCTGGTGAACAGGTACGCCGTCCACTCGTCGTCCTCGAGCGCCGTGCGCAGCCGGTCGCTGTGATAGGTGCCGTCGGGGCTGGGCAGCCCGCCCTGGAAGTCCGCCATGTCGTGGCGGAACATGAGCCAGAGGCGTTCGATGATGGGGCGGTCCGCGGCGTTGATGGGCCGCACGGTTGCCTTGATAGTGGTCATACATAGACCTTCCGGCCGGAATCAACATCCGACCGGAAAGCAGACACTAGCAGATTCGATCATGGCCCGCCCACCGCGGCCGGACCATGACGGACGTGCCTTGGGGGGAGATCGGGGCTGGTGCTGGTGATCCCGCCGTGCCTGCTCCTCGTCCCCGGCATGAGCCACCTGCGCGGCACCCGTACGCCGAGGAGAACGTCATGACTGCACGCGAAGCGGCCGGACGGCGACAGAATCGGCGGAGAGCGTCACCTCGATGGTGATGCGGGGATTGTCCGGCCGGGGGAGCCGAAGCCCGCGCTCGAACTCCTCTGCGTCGTCCGGCATCGCCTTCGGCTGGATCGTGACCTTGACCTGGCCGGTCTCCTCATCCGTGTGCGAGGTCATCGTGGCCACCTCGGGCCGGGAACGGAGCCAGGTGACGACCGTGTCGTGGGCCTGCTGGAGGTCGGCGGACGAGAATCCCTTGCCGCCGATCAGCGTGACCTCCGTGGGAAGGGTCCTGGCCAGCTCGATCGCGCGAGCCGGGACGCGCCCCTTGAAGCCGATGCGCAGCCCTCGGTGGTCGTCGACGTACCTGATGCCGGAGAGCTCGCCGGGGAACTCCTTGTGGAGCTTGTCGAGCACCCGGTTGTTGGCCGTCTGTGAGCCGAAGCGGTCGATGGCCTCCTCGTAGGAGATGCCCTGCGATCTGGCGACGTTCACGAGGTCGACCAGTTCGGCGTAGGGGATGCCGTCGATCGTCACGTCCGGCTCGGTCACCGCGGGGTCGTACCCGTCGAAGTCCGTCGGCCTGGGCGACGAGGTGGCGGCCAGCCGGGTCGCGTACCGTTTGACGACCTCCTCCAGGGGGCGGCCCGACGACGCCGCCTCTCGTTCGAGCCGTTCCAGAGTGGGCCGATGCGGTGCGGGCTGATCGGCCCTCGGTAACACGATCGTCTCGGTCCCGGCCGCCGTGGGCGCCGCGCCGGCACCGGGTTGACCGCAGGCGCACAACGCCGCGAGCAGCGCGATGACGGTCCAACGTGATCCCTTCATATCTGAGGGACGCGCCGACGGCCTGAAGGGTTCATCCGGTCAGGGGTGCGAGTGGATCTCGTCGTGTGCCTCTTCGAGCGAGGATCCCGACAGGAGCGCCGCGATCCCGCCGGTGAAGTTGGCGCATTCGAAGAGGTCCTCGTGCGGGCAGGCCAGGCCGTGCGCGATGGCGGTGCGCGCCACCTGGGCCTGGGCGATCCGCTGGTCCAGCTCGGCGAGCTTGCGCCGGGAGAGCTCGCGCCATCCGTCGTCGGACGGTGCGCGTGAGGCGACGAACGCCCTGATCTCCCGCAGCGTGAAGCCGGCGTCGCGCAGCAGCAGGACCACGCCGACCAGCTCGACCGCCGACGGCGGGTAACGCCGCCGGCCCGAGATCCGGGCCGGCGCCGGCAGGAGGCCGAACTCCTCCCAGTAGCGCAGGGCGGAGGTGGCGACACCCGTGCGGCTCGCCAGCTCGCCGATCGTCAACTGCTCGCCCATTGACTTCAAGCATACTTGAAGCCGTTGACTGGCGATCATGCGAACAGCGGATACGTCTTTCAAGCAGCGCGTGATCAGATACCTGGTGGGCCAGGCCCATCGTCCCCGGGGCGTCGTCGGGTGGGCGACGAGCTGGATGTTCGCCCTTCGCCCCTCCAACCGGCAGCGCAACAGGTGGGCGGTGTCGCTGCTGGACGTGCGGCCCACCGACCGGGTGCTGGAGATCGGGTTCGGTCCCGGCATCGCCATCGCCGAGCTCGCCCGCCGGGCCACCCACGGCCAGGTCTTCGGCGTCGACCACTCCCTGACCATGGTCCGGCAGGCCGCCCGCCGCAACGCCGCCGCCGTCCGCGCCCGCCGGGTGCGCCTCACACAGGCCTCCGTGGAGCGGCTGCCGAGCTTCGGCGACCCGCTCGACGCCGTCCTCGCCGTCAACTCCGCGGGGTTCTGGCCGAACCCGGTGGAGCGGCTCGCCGAGCTGCGCCGCCTGCTCCGCCCCGGAGGCCGCATCGCGCTCGTCAGCCAGCCGCGCAGCCCGGGCGCCAACCGGGACACCACGGCCCGGGCCGCCCAGGAGCTCCAGGACCTGCTCACCCAGGCCGGCTTCACCCGCCTCCGGGTCGAGACCCTCGACCTCGACCCGCCCGTCGCCTGCGTGCTCGCCGACAACCCGGCCGGCACCGGCCGTCACCCATGACGGCCGCGGCCCGCCGTACGAGGTCGACCAGGGGAGGGACGCCGTGCGGGCGGATGGTCCGCCACTCCACGCCCGCGACCGCACCCAGCTCGTGATCGCCGCCTACCGGTCCGGCCTCGCCACGGTCACCGCGGAGGCAGAAACCCGGAGATTCAGAGAAACGTCCCTGTCGGATCGGGCCGGGGCTGTTCGTTGAAGGTGTGAGAGGGCGCCCACGAGGGATGTCCCCAGGGTCGAGGAAGAGAAGGATGACGAGCATGAAGCTGACGACCATCACGAACGTATCCGTCGACGGCGTGATGCAGGGACTCGGGCAGTCGGACGAGGACCGCAGGGGCGGGTTCGAGCGCGGCGGCTGGGCCCTGCCGTTGTTCGACGGTGAGGCCGAGGCGTTCCTCGGGCAGATCTACCAGCGCGCCGACGCGTTCCTGTTCGGCCGGCGGACGTACGAGATCTTCGCCGGTTCCTGGGGCGTGATGCCGGATCCGGAGAGCAACCCCATCGGCGGCCCCCTGCACGCGCGGCCCAAGTACGTGGCCTCGGCCACGCTCACCGACCCGGGATGGGCGGGCACGACCGTCCTGTCCGGCGACGCCGTGGACGCCGTGCGGGAGCTGAAGGCCGAGCGGGACGGTGAGCTGCAGGTGCACGGCAGCGGTGCGCTGGTCCGCCGGCTGCTCGACGAGGGCCTGGTCGACGAGATCACCCTGTTCACCTATCCCGTGGTCGTCGGCCAGGGCACGCGGCTGTTCCCCGCCACGGGCCCGGACCTGGCGCTGGACCTGGTCGGCTTCCGGGCGTTCGCGAGCGGCATCACGTGCCAGGTCTACCGCCCCGCCGGGCGCCCGCGGTACGCCGGCCCGGACCTCGCGTCATAGCCGCCCCTCGTACGACCGACCGTCACGCAGGAGATGACCTGACATGCAGTACCTGGTTTCCGTGATCGACGACAGGACCGCCTCGGCCACGCCGGACGAGATGTCCGCCATCAACGCGTTCAACGACCGGCTGGTGGCCGAGGGCCACTGGGTGTTCGCCGGCGGCCTGGCCTCGCCCGGCACGGCCACCGTGATCGACAACCGGGGCGGGGAGGCGATGCTCACCGACGGGCCCTTCCTGGAGTCGAAGGAGTACCTCGCCGGCCTCTGGATCATCAGGGCTCCCGACCTCGACGTGGCGCTCAAGCTCGCCGCCGAGGGGTCCAAGGCGTGCAACCGGAAGGTCGAGGTACGGCCGTTCCTGGGCGGGTGACCGTGGCCGGCGTCCGTGAGGCGATCACCAGGGCCCACCACGAGGAGTGGTCGCGCGTGGTGGCCGCGCTGGCCAGGCGGTTCGGGGACCTCGATGTCGCCGAGGAGGCGGCGGCGGAGGCGTTCGCGGCCGCTGTCGAGCGGTGGCCGGCCGACGGCGTGCCTCCCAGCCCTGGCGCCTGGCTGGCCACCACGGCCGGCCGCAAGGCCATCGACCGGGTCCGGCGCGAGAGCAAGCGCGCGGACAAGCAGAAGGAGGCCCAGCTGTTGTACGACGACGACCCGGCCGAGCCTCTCGGAGCCATCGACGACGACCGGCTCCGGCTGATCTTCACCTGCTGTCATCCGGCGCTCGCGATGGAGTCCCGCGTGGCGCTGACGCTGCGCCTGGTCGGCGGCCTGACCGTCGCCCAGATCGCCCGTGCCTTCCTGGTGCGGGAGACCGCGATGGGGCAGCGGATCACCCGCGCGAAGGCCAAGATCAAGGCGGCTCGCATCCCCTACCGGGTGCCGTCCGCCGAGGACCTGCCGGCACGCGTCTCCGGCGTGCTCGCCGTCCTCTTCCTCGTCTTCAACGAGGGCTACCTGGCGACCGGCCCCGACACCGATCCCGTACGCCCCGACCTGACCGCCGAGGCGATCCGGCTCGGCCGCCTGCTCCGCACCTTCATGCCGGAGGACGGCGAGGTGGCCGGGCTGCTGGCGCTGATGCTCCTCACCGAGGCGCGCCGCACCGCCCGGGTCTCGGCGGGCGGCGAGCTGGTCGCCCTCGACGAGCAGGACCGGGGGGCCTGGGACGCGGCGCTGATCGCCGAGGGCCATCAGCTGGTGCGCGAGCGTCTCGCCGCTGCCGCCGCCGGGGCGGCTCCGGGCCGCTACCAGATCCTCGCGGCGATCAACGCCGTGCACACCTCCGCCAGGGACGTGCGCGACACCGACTGGTCGCAGGTCGTCGCCCTGTACGACCAGCTCGTCCGCCTCGACCCCTCGCCGGTCGTCGCCCTCAACCGGGCCATCGCGGTCGCCGAGCTCGACGGCCCGGAGGTGGCGCTGGCGGCCGTCAACCGTCTTGAGCCCGAGCTGGCCGGCTACCACGCCTACCACGCGACCCGCGCCGACCTGCTGCGCCGGCTGGGCCGGGGCCGGGAGTCGCGCGCGGCGTACGACAGGGCCATCGAGCTGGCGGGCAACACCGCCGAGACCGCGGCCCTGACCCGCCGCCGCGACCGGCTCCGGTAGCGCCCGCGGGCGCTGTGCCGGCGCCCGGGGATCCGGCCCGTTTTCTGGCAGACATTCTACGTTCACCATCTGTTGTGACATCCGACGTTGGACGTAGGATGTCTTCTCCCCCAGCTACTCCAGCCAGAAGGGCGAAGACATGCACGATGGCTATCCCCCGGAGAGCCGTACCGGGCGCTTCCTGCGGCGCCGGGCGGGCGCCGTGATGGCGCTCGCAGGCTTACTCGTCGGCGCGTTCGCCGCGCCGGCCGCCGCGACCGGCGACAGCGCGCCGTTCGTGGACGAGCAGGTGATCTACAACCGGGGCGACTCCGGCTACAGCTGCTTCCGGATCCCCGCCGTGGTGCGGGCGGCGAACGGCATGGTCCTGGCGTTCGCCGAGGGGCGGGTGAAGGACTGCGGCGACGACGAGGACATCGACCTCGTGCTGCGCCGTTCCGCCGACGGCGGCCGGACCTGGGGACCGATCCAGGTGATCTCGGAGGGCAACGGCACGACCCACGGCAACCCGGTGCCGCTCGTCGACGGGCGCACCGGCCGGGTCGTGCTCGTGAGCACCCGCAACGGCGCCGAGCCGTGCCCGAACGGCTGTGACCGCGACCCGTGGGTCCAGTTCAGCGACGACCACGGGGCCACCTGGTCGGCCGCCAGGGAGATGACCGAGGGCAAGCGCCCGGAGTGGAACTTCTGGTACGCCACCGGCCCGATGCACGGCATCCAGCTCACCTCCGGCCCGCACGCCGGCCGGCTGGTCGTCGGGGCCAGCTTCGAGAGCTGGGACCGCGTCGGCAAGCACGTGTACGGCACCCACCTGCTCTACAGCGACGACAGCGGGGTGACCTGGAACATCGGCGCCGAGACGGCCCGCGACGACGGCACGGTCATCGCCCAGGAGGTCACCGTCGTCGAGCTCGCCGACGGGCGGATCTACGCCTCGGCCCGCGAGCGCGGCACCGACGAGGGCAGCCGGGCGTACGCGACCAGCAGCGACGGCGGCAGGACGTGGGACGCGCCGTTCCGCACCGTGCCGGCGCTGGCGACGACCGACGTCCAGGGGTCGCTGCTGCGCTTCGACGACGAGCGCATCCTCTTCTCCTCGCCGATGCACCCGGGCGCCCGGGAGGCGATGGGCATCAAGTCGTCCTACGACGAGGCCCGCAGCTTCGAGACGTGGGACGAGGGCAAGGTCTTCCACTGGGGACCGTCGGCGTACTCGGACATGGTGCGGCTGGACGGTGACGAGGCGGCCCTGATGTACGAGGCGGGCAGCGTCTCGCCGTACGAGCAGATCCGGTTCGCGCGGTTCAACGAGGCGTACCTGGAGACGCCGAACGGCACCCCGCCCGGCATCCCCGGCCCGCCGGAGCCCGGCCCGACGACGCCGGACACCTCGCCGCACCGCAACGCGGCGTACGTCCGGGGCGGCGCGCAGCCCGCCGACGGGCGCTTCGGCGGCGGGCTGGCCCTGGACCGGGTGGACGACCGGGTGGAGGTGGCCTTCGACGACTCCATCGACCTGGGCGGCAAGGACTTCACGCTGACCACCTGGGTCCGCTACACGGAGAAGACCGGCTCGCACGCGATCCTCTGGTTCCACCGGGTGGACCGGGGCACCAACCCGCCGGGGCTGTGGCTGCGGGCCGAGCCTGCCAGCAACCGCATCCGGGCGGTGCTCTCCGTCGACCGGTACGACGTGACCGTCCAGTCGCCGAGCGCGTACAACGACGGGCAGTGGCACTTCGTGGCGCTCCAGCGGGCCGGCGGCGAGCTGCGGCTCATGGTGGACGGCGTGCAGGTCTCGGCGGCGGCGGCGCCGGCCGGCTCGCTGACTCTCGGCAAGGAGTTCGGGATCGGCGGAATCCACGTCGGCCAGCGGATGGACGGCGCGGACCGCTTCCGCGGGACGCTGGACGAGCTGCGGGTCTACCGCCGCGCCCTCAGCGGCACGGAGCTGGACCTGATCCGCGAGCGGAACCTGCCGATCGGCGGCCGGCTCGGGCTGCGGCTCCCGTTCGACCACGTGAACTGAGAAAGCGAGTCATCGCCCCGCGCAGGACATCCCATGTCCTGCGCGGGTGGTGAACGACCGAGGCTCACCCGGTGGCCAGGCCGTGCAGTCGTCGTAAACTTTCCGTACCGCCTGGCCGTCCGGGACCGAGAGGTGGGATGTTCGACCACAACGTCTTCCGAGCCTGGAGGCAGCATGCCTGCGCGTGACGGCGCGTCGCTTCAGGAGCGCATCGTCGCCCTGATCCACGAACGCGGGCTGGCCCCCGGATCCCCGATGCCGACCGAGGTGCAGCTGATGGAGCTGCTCGGCGCGAGCCGCAACAGCGTCCGCGAGGCCGTACGGGCGCTGCGGGCCCTGGGCATCGTCGAGATCCGGCACGGCCACGGGACGTTCGTCGGGCACGCGTCGCTCGACGTGCTGACGCCGTCGCTCGCCTTCCAGGTGCGCTCGGGGCCGGGCGGCGGGATCGACGCGCTGCGCGATCTGGTCGAGGTCCGCGAGCTGCTGGAGACGGGGCTGATCGGCCAGGTGGCCCGCACCGCCAGCGCCGCCCGGCTCGCCGCGCTGGACGCCCTGGTGAACGGCATGGACCGCGACCGGGAGGCCGATCGGGCCTTCCACGCGCTGCTGTACGAGTCGAGCGGCAACGAGCTGGTGCTGCAGCTGATCGGCCTGTTCTGGGACGTCTACCACGAGGTCGAGCCGACGCTCGGCCCGCCGGAGGAGCGGACAGAGGAGATCGTCGTCAACCATCGCCGGATCGTGACGGCGCTCCGGGCGCGGGACGCAGAGGCCGCCCGGGAGGCGATGCGGCTGCACTTCCGCGACGTGAAGGCGCGCATCGCGCGGGCGAAGGCGCCGCCGTCGCCCGCGCCGACCTGACCCCCAAGGCCGCCCGCCGCCCCGCCGCCGGGCGATTCAGCGGATAGCTCGACGAAACGCGAGTCGTCTTCCCCTCCCGCCGTCGATCGTGACCGGGCCGCCGGGCGTCTCGACGGTCAGCTCGGAGCCCGAGATCGCGACCTCGGGGGCGGCGGCGCCCGGCACGATCAGGGTCAGGACGTCGGCCGCCTCCGCCGACTCCACGGTGACGGTCCCGGCGGTGCGCAGATAGCCGGGCGAGACCGTCCCGGTGCGCAGCCGCAGGCCATCGGCGGGGAACTGCAGGAGCGTCACCCGCCAGTCCCCGTCGCCCAGCACCACCGCGCCGCCGGTCCGGGAGACGACCGTGAGCGCGGGATCGAAGTGCCACAGGCTGCGCAGGGACCCGGCGGGCACGCTGTCGTGCACGGCCAGCAGGTCCGGCGCGTGGCTGACCAGGACCCGCCTGGTTCTGGGCACCCCGTAGGCGTCGTCGGACAGCTCGAAGCACTGGCGGGCGGGCCCGATCGACGACTCCAGGAGATGGGTGCGCGTGCCCGGCCGGAAGACGCCCGTGACGACGGGCACGTTGTGCGCCTCCGGCGAGCGCGTCCAGTCCACGTACGGAGTCCGCTCGTAGGAGTGGAAACCGGCCTCCACCAGGATCCGGTGCCCTTGGGCGCTGTAGGTGACGCCGAGGTGGTCCTCGTGCCCGTGCAACGCGCGTCCCGGCCCGAACCGGATCGAGTAGTAGGCCGAGTCTGGATCGTTCCAGGCCGTGCGGCCGAAGACGTACCCGGCGTCGAACACCCGCACCACCGGCCCCTCCTGCGCAAACCCGGTCGCGCGGGCGTCGGCCGGGCTGTCCCCGATGGGGACGAGGCGGCCGTCGGGCTGGGTGGCGTGGGCCACGTACGCCTCCAGCGCGGACCTCCTGGCCACCAGCCGCGGGGGCGGTTCGGCGCCGCTCTCCCTGATGGCCCGCAGCGCCACGCCGAGCCGCCGGTGCACGTACAGGCCGTAGCGGGGAGCCTGCTCGTGCAGCGCGCCCTGGTCGTCGACGGCGAGCTCGGCGGAGGCGGTCATCCTGTGTATGGCGAGGTCCCGCCACTTCGCCCGGCCGAGGCGGCAGCCGACGACCAGGAGCGCGATGTCCTGGTCGAGGCCGTGGTTGTGGCCCGCGCGGTAGAGCGCCGGATCGGCCAGGACCTCGCCGTGCTCGGCCAGGCAGTCCAGGAGCCACCGGGCCCGGACGTGCTCGCTCAGGCAGACGAGCACCGGGGCGCGCAACGCCACCGGATGCTCGGCCCAGGCCCACGGGCTGACCCCGCGGCCGCCGCGCGGGTTCGCCCGCGCCCACTGCCCGGCCAGGTCGGTGGCCCGTCGCAGGTACGCCGCTTCCCCCGAACGCTCGTACTCGGCGACCAGGCGGCCCGCCCAGCGCAACGCGTGCAGGTTCAGCGCCCAGGAGCGGTTGCCGTGCGGGTTCGCCGTCCAGTCGACGACCGCGCCGAGGTCGACCGGCGGCTGCCCGGCGAACGTGACGCGCCCGAGCATCACCTCCTCCACGTTGCTCAGCGGGAACTGGTCGCTCAGGCAGATGGCCTTGCCTGAGGTCGTGCGGGCATGCCAGAACACGTCATGGCTCCTGATTTCGGGCACGCGGCAGCCACGCGCCGCGCGGGGATGAGTCAGCGGGGGCCTTGGTCCGTCCAGCCGGCCACCAGGACGATCTCGGAACGTCCCGCCCGGTCGTCCGTGCTCGACAGCACCTGCGAGGTGGCCGGGTCGATGATCAGCGTGCGCCGGGCGCCCGACGGCAGCCCGAAGGAGAACGCCGCACCGCGACGCCCTCGCGCGTCCGCACGCTCGCCCAGGTAGCGAACGCCGGGCAGGTCGGCGAGCGCGCGGTAGGCGGCGGCGCGGACCTGCGGCGGCGACGGCTTGGTCCAGAGCAGCCCGCCGAGCGCGTCGGCGAGCAGCCCCGCGTCCGGCAGCATCGCGGCCACCCGCTCCCGCAGCGCCGCCGGGTCGGCCGGCAGGTCCCGGATCTGCGCGTACGTCATGGCCCGCCCCGCCATGCTGAACGGTGACCCGCCCTCGACCCGGGTCACCCGGCCGCCCTCCGAGATCCACGCCCGGCCGTCCCTGGTCGCCCAGAGCTCGGTCTCCCTCGTGCCGTCGCGCAGCTTCCTGACGTGCCAGTACGTGCCCTCCGCCGACGTGGACGCCGCCGTGGTGGCCGCCGCGAGCAGGATCGACCGGCCGGGCAGCGGCTGCTCGGGCGCGCCGGGGACGATCAGGAACAGCGCGAGCGCCGCCGCCACGACCGGGACCGCCAGCCACGGCAGCCGCCTGCGCCTGCGCCGGGCCGCCAGCTGCCGCCACACCCTGGCCTGGGCCTGCGGGTCCGGGCGAGGCTCGCCGTACAGATCGCGTACGAGGTCATCCACGGTCGGCCACCCCGCCCAGCCGGGCCCGCAGCTTCTTCCTCGCCCGGTTCAGGCGGGAACCGACGGTGCCGTACGGGATGCCGAGCGCGTTGGCGACCTCCTCGTGGCTCAGCCCGGCCAGGGCGACCAGCAGCAGCGCGTCGCGGTCACGCAGAGCCAGCTCGGCCAGGGCGGCGGCCAGCTCCGGGCGCAGGCTCTGGGCGCTGACGCGGACGGCCACGGAGTCCTCGTGCCCCGGGGAGTCGGCCTCGGGACCGAGCCGGCCCAGGGCGCGCAGGGTGCGGGCCTCCAGGCGGCGGTGCTTGCCGATGAGGTTCGTGGCGATGCCGTACAGCCAGGCCCGGACGCTCGCGCGGTCCGGGTCGTACTGCGCCCGCTTGCGGTACGCCGTGAAGAACGTCTCCGCGACGATGTCCTCGGCGTGGTCCTGGCCGAGCCGCTGGGCGACGTACGTGTGGATCTCCCCGTAGTACGTGCCGAACACCTCCTCGAACCGTTCAGCGTCGAGCGCCCCTCGCGCGCGGGCCGCCCAGGGCACAGGGGTCAGGATGGCCTCCGCCGTCATGTGCTGCCTTCCGATGCATCAATGGTCATCGTTTATCACCCGATGCCCCGGGTTCCTTTCACGCGGGTCGCTTCATGCGCCGATCACCGGGACTCGGGAGGACGGGCGGGATAGCCTGCCGGGATGACGGCAGAGCGACCGATGCCCACACAGGACGACGTACTCGGCTACTTCGACACGCTGTCGAACTGGGGCCGGTGGGGCGACGACGACGAGCTCGGCACCCTGAACCACATCACCGACGACGTCCGGCTGGCGGCGGCCCGGGCCGTGCGCCACGGCAGGAGCGTGTCCTGCGCATGGGACGTCGCCGTGCCCGAGGACATGGAGCGGGCGACGACCGCGTGCCCGTGCGCCGCCGACATGCCGGGCGCCGAGAACATGCCGGCGCCCGGATTCCGCAACGACCGGCGCTGGGGCTTCTCCACCGAGCGGCTCGGCCTCATGTTCCACGGCAACACCATCACCCACGTCGACTCGCCGTGCCACATCCTCTGGGACGGCACGATGTACAACGGGCGCCCGCACGCGCTGGTCGACGCCGCGACCGGATCGGCGTGGGCGTCCGTCACCGCGGCGGCGAACGGGATCGTCACCCGCGGCGTCCTGCTGGACGTCGCCGCCGTCCGCGACGTGCCCTGGCTCGAACCCGGCCAGGGCGTCTTCCCCGACGACCTCGAGGCGGCCGAGCGTCGCCAGGGCGTGCGCGTACGAGCCGGCGACGCGGTGCTCCTGCGGACCGGCTACGGCCGCTTCCGGCACGAGAGCGGCGTGGCCGGCGGCTTCACGCAGGCCGGATGGCACGCCGCCAGCCTGCCGTGGCTGCACGAACGGGAGGTCGCGCTGATCGGCGCCGACACCCCCCAGGACGTGCAGCCGTCGGGGTACGACGACGTGCTGATGCCGGTTCACGCCGTGAGCCTGGTCGCGATGGGGCTGTGGATGCTCGACAACTGCGACCTGGAGGCGTGCGCGGCCACGGCCGCCGAACTCGGCCAGTGGGACTTCCACCTCGCCGTCGCCCCGGTCCGCTTCGCCGGCACCTCCGGCAGCCCGGTCAACCCGATCGCCACCTTCTGACGCCGCACTCCCACAGCCCGACGACCACACCACTTCTGCGGGGATGAGCCGTGGGCGGCTACGTCGTCAGCCTCCTGAAACACCCGGTCTACTTCGACGTGCACACCGAGACTTCGGGGACGGGGGATGGTCGCCGCGCGGGGTTCTCGTGCGGGGACGTTCGGCTGTCGCCGGGGTTAGGCGCAGGTCTTCTTTTCCGGGGTGCAGAACGTGACCTCGGGGTAGCTCGCCGAGGGCTTGTCCAGCAAGGGCTGCGGCTTCTTGCGCAGGTGCTGGTCGAAGAAGGCCGCCACGTACTGACGGGTGATGGCCAGGGCGCGGACGCCGGAGGTGTCGGAGCCGTCGTCGAAGCCGATCTGGTCCGCCAGCACGCCGAGGTCGGTGAAGGACGTGTGGGCGGCGCCGGTCACGAGCAGCCAGCGCTTCCAGCCGTGCAGCCCCGCCCATACGCGCTCCCAGCTGGCGGCGGAGCCGGGCCGTCCGGGCGTGAACGTGGCGGGCTTGCCCAGCAGGAGGAACGGCCGGGACAGTCCCGCCTTGGGGAGCACGGTCTCCACGCTGCCGTCGACGTCGATGCCGGCGCGCAGCCGGCGGTCGGCGGCCAGGGCCGCGAGTGCGCTCGCGCCGCCCACGGACTGGCCGGACATGGCGATCCTGGAGGTGTCGATCAGGCGCGCCCTTTTCCACTTCGGGCGTGCCCCGGTCAGCTCGTCGAGGACGAAGGAGACGTCGGCGGCCCGTCCCTTCTCCAGCTTCTGCCAGACGGCCGGGTCCTTCTTCATCTCGCAGGTGACGCAGGTGGTGACCCGGCCGTCGGGGAAGGTCTGGGCGACGTTCTCGTACGTGTGGTCGACGGCGGCCACCACGTACCCCCGGCTGGCCAGGTCCTCGGCCAGGGCCGTCAGCTCGGACCTGGGCTTGCTGTGCCCGGGGGACAGCACGACGAGGGGCAGGCTGCGGGCGCGTCCCGCGGGGCGGGCGTCGGTGAAGGCGTTGGTGCGCACCTTGCTCAGCGTGTCGGCGGGGATGCTGGTGAGGCCGCCGTCCTTGAGGAGCAGTTCGGACTCCTTGGGCGTCATGTACTGCGCGCGATGGCGGCCCGGGGCCTTGGCCGGGTACCACAGCGAGACCATCAGCTCGCGGGCCTTGGCGCTGGGGACCCAGGGGTCGGCGCGCGAGGTGTCCTTGAGGTGCAGGGACGTGGTGCCGACCGGCCGGGAGCCGGTGGGCGCGGGCAGGTGCGGCTCGGCGGCGCTCGCGGCCCTGCCGGCGAAGGCGGGGGCGGCGAAGGCGGGGCCGGTTAAGGCGAAGGCGGGGGCGGCCGGGCCGACTCCGAGACCGGTGGCGGTGATGGCGAGGACGAGCCCGGCGGCAGCGGTGAGCCGCCAGGGCCGGCGCGCCGCGCGGGGGGTGGCCCGGGTCTGACGGTCGTTCATCTGACTCATGCCGAGCGACTATACCTCAGGGTTATACACTCGATGTATAGACGGCATCCCGCTAGGCGGGCCAGCGGCCGGTGGCCTTGGCGGCCTCGATCGCGGCGCGGCCCGCCGGGCGCATCCGGCCGGCGGCCGTCAGCGCCTCGGCCTTGGCGACGTTGATGCGGGACCACGGGCTGCGGCGGGCGCGCGGCGAGTAGCGCTGCAGGTAGTAGTCGCCGTCGTAGGCCCGGCGGTGGCTGTCGATCCAGCCGTGGCACAGCGCCTCGTCCAGCGCCTCGTCGAGGGTGACGGTCCTGGCGCGGCTGTTCTTCTTGGCGATCAGCAGCCAGACGTCGCGGGCGCTGTCGTGGTGCTCGGCGAGCCAGGCCCGCCAGGCGGCGGCGTCGTCCAGGATCAGGGCGTTCAGTGTCGGGGCGTTCAGCGTCTGGGCGGTGTCGGTCATCGTGCTCAGCCCTTCCGTCCCGTGAGGACGTCCGTTCGGCGGCTTGTGAGATCCATGCTTCCAGGCAAAGTGCTCAACGAGTGAGCACTTTGCCTGGGCGAATCTCAGGAGCAGCGCCAGACGGCCGCGGCCGGCAGGTGGTTCGGGCCGGTCGTCGCACCGCCGATGGTGTCGTCGTCCCCGACCGTCGTGACGGAGGCCGCGCCGGGCAGCTCGCCCACCGGCGTCCCGAACCGCCAGACCTGGTACGGCGTGGCCGTCAGCGCGCTGACGACGAGCCCGTTCCTGTTGATCTGCTCGGCCCGCGCGCCCTCGGGCATCAGGTGCGGCTGCCCGTCCCGGTCCCAGTACGCCGGGCGGTTCGGCTCGGAGCCCACCCGGAGCGACCCGGCCACGAGCCCGTCGGAGATCGCCAGGGCGTACCCGAACTGCAGGTCCG
Source organism: Nonomuraea ceibae (assembly GCF_019396325.1). GTDB lineage: Bacteria > Actinomycetota > Actinomycetes > Streptosporangiales > Streptosporangiaceae > Nonomuraea > Nonomuraea ceibae. The sequence continues at coordinate 14,468 of NZ_JAHKRO010000010.1, read as the reverse complement.
GCGGCTCCGACAGGCGGATGAGCCGGCCGTCACGCCACAGGTGCGGCCACGGATCGGCCGAGCTGCGCTCCATCAGCAGCGTGCCGTCGTGGTCCACGCCGACCACCCTCATGTCCTCGGGCAGGCCCGTCACCTCCTCGACGACGCCGGGCCGGTCGTACGGCCAGCGCACCACCACGTGGGTCATGGTCCTGCCCTCCCAGACCACGGCGCGGCCGTACACGTCGCCGTTGCCGGTGATCCCGAAGGCCCGGCTGTTCAGCTCCGCGCCGGGCAGCGGGGTCAGCCGCTCCCGCCGGCCGTCGCGGATGCGGAAGGAGATCGCCGAGGCCTGCCACAGGCCCGTCACGGACAGTCCCGCGATGGTGCCGTCGCCGTTCTGGGCCACGACCCGGTCGGCGCCGTGGCCGGACGACCCGTAGTCGATGACCTGGCCGTTCTTCCAGGAGATGATGTGCCAGCCGGAGTCGGGGAAGTAGGCGCTGCCGGAGTAGCCGCCGTGGTGGTCGGTGGCCTGGACCTGGTGCTGCGTCGAGCCCGCGGGCGCCGGGAGGGCCTGCATCCGCCAGGTGCACGCCGATCCGGACGCCGCCGCTGCCTGGGGCGTGGCGACGAACGCGGCGACGACCAGCATCGCCGCCATCACGATTCTGCCTGTCATGACACCAGTCGATCGCGATCGGCGACGGCGGGCATCTCCCTGAATGCGCCGATCTCGTGGCCGGATGTCGAGAACCCGGCGGCGGCTCCGTCCCTGAGCCGGACGTGGCCGCGGCATCCCGGACGAGGCGCGGGCCCGCGACGCCCGATGGACGTGGCGCACATCACATTCTGACCGAATGAGCGAAATGGTCAGTCGGTCGTACCGTGGAATCATGGACATCACGAAGCAAGATCGCCGGGTCCTGGTCGTCGGGCTGGGCATCAGCGGGATCGCGACCGCGCTGCGGCTGCGGCAGATCGGCTGGAAGCCGGTCATCGTCGAGCGCGCCCGGGAAAGGCGGCAGGGCGGGCACTTCATCGCGCTGTTCGGCGCGGGCCGGGCCGCCGCCGGCCGCCTGGGCGTCCTGGACGCGATGACCGATCGCGGCGCCGACGGCGCCAGCTACGACATCGACCGCTCCGGCAGGCGGCGGCCCGGGCTGAGCTTCAAGGACTTCCCCGGCCGGCCGTGGGTGATGATGCGCGGCGACGTGGAGGAGGCCGCGTTCGCCGCGCTGCCGCCGGACGTGGAGATCCGCTACTCCACCGTCCCGGCGCGCATCGAGCAGGACGCCGGCGGGGTGGACGTGACGCTGACCGACACCGTCACGGACACCTCGACCGTCGAGCGCTTCGACCTGGTCGTCGGCGCGGACGGGCTGCGCTCCACCGTGCGCCGGCTGGTGTTCGGACCGCACGAGGCGTATCTGCGCCGGATGAACTACATGGCCGTCGCCTTCCAGCTGACCGGCCCGCTCCCGGGGTTCGGCCAGGGCGACTCCGTGGTCCTGACCGAGCCGGGGCGGTCCATGTGGATCTTCCCGTTCCGGCACCGGCCGCCGATGGTGCTGCTGAGCTACCGTACCGACGACGTGGACGCCGAGTTCACCTCGACGGTCGCCGAGCGCGTACGCGCGGCGTTCGGCCCGGAGCCCGCCGGCCCCGCGCTGGGAGCGGTCCTCGACAGGCTGGAGTCGGCCGATCAGGTGCTGTTCGACTCGGTCGAGCAGGTGCGGATGGACCGCTGGCACCGCGGCCGGGTGGTGCTCGTCGGCGACGCGGCCTGGTGCGTGAGCCTGTACGCGGGGATGGGGGCGTCGGCCGGGATGGCGGGGGCCGACCTGCTGGGCACCATGCTGGCCCGCCACCCCGGCAGCGTCACCGAGGCGCTGACCCGCTGGGAACGGCGGCTGCGTCCCACGATCGAGTACTTCCAGGGCAACGGGATGCAGATGCGCAGCCTGTTCGTTCCCGCCACCCGGTACGAGCTGGCGCTGCGCCGCGTGATGCTGCGGGCGAGCAAGCTGCCGGTGACCTCCTCGCTGTTCGTCCTGTGGCAGTCCAGGGGCAAGGCCGCCCGGACGAAGGAGACGGACTTCGCCCACCCCGGCCTCGTCCGGCAGCCCCTCGGCGGGCGACGACCCGCGCGGGTGTGACGCCGATGGCGTGCGAGCGCGTGCCGGCACGGCACAATCGTTCGCACACCCCTTCGGCAGCGGCAACGGGAGCGAACGATGAAACGCCCGGCGGACCACGACTCGGACAAGGCCGCCCGGATCCTGGCCGTCACCCGGGACCTGGTGCTCCGGCGCGGCGTCAAGGGCGTGACCGTGGCCGAGATCGCGGAGAAGGCGCACGTCGGCAAGGGCACCGCGTACCTGTACTGGGCGACCAAGGAAGACCTGCTCATCGACCTGTTCGCCCGGGAGTTCCTGGAGGTGCTGGAGGCCGACATCGCGGCCCTGAGCGCCGACCCGGACCTGGCCCGGCCGCAGCGGTTCTGCCCCCGCCTGATCCGCAACGCCGTCGAACGCCCGTTCATGCGCGCCCTCCAGGCGAACGACGGCGACCTGCTCGGCGTGCTGGCCGGGCATCCGCGTACCAAGGAACTGCTCGTCCACGTGGGCCCGGCCGCGCTGATGTACACGGTGCTGCCGGTGTGGCGCGAGCACCGCCTGGCCCGCGCCGACTGGGCGCTGGACGCGCAGGCGTACGCGCTGCGGGCGGTCATGGCCGGGTTCCTGGACTCGGCCACCAGCGGGGGCGCCCCGGGCGGCATCACCGTCGCCGACGCCGACGCCGTCATGGCCGCGACGGTGACGGCCCTGCTGGGGGGCGAGCGGGCGAGCGCGGCCGACGTCCACGCGACCGCCGCGGAAGGGCTGCGGCTGCTGCGCGAGAAGCGCGAGATCCTGCTCTCCCTGCTCGCCGTCAAGCGCGAGTAGGCGCGTCCGGGTCCGGCGCCACGCCCAGGGCCAGCAGCGCGGTGTCGTCGTCGACGCCCTCGCCCAGCTCCTCCAGCAGCCCCGTCATGGCCGCGATGGCCGCGGCGGGCGTGGCCGGGGCGATGCGTCCGGCGAAGGCGAGCAGGGCCTGGTCGCCGTAGCGGCCGTCGTCGCCGGAGCCGTCGGCGGTGCGCGCCTCGATCAGCCCGTCGGTGTAGAACAGCAGCGTGTCGCCCGGCCGCAGCTCGGCGTGCACGGTGACCGAGGGCGCCTCGGGCAGCAGGCCGATGAGCACCCCGCCGGTCGTCGGCAGGTAGTCGGCCCCGCCCCCGGCACGCAGCAGGATCGGCGACGGGTGACCGCCGCCCGCGAACGTCACCGCGAACCCGTCGCCGGTGCGCGTGAGCATGCCCGCGATGACCGTGCAGTAGTACGTCTCCTCGTCGACCTGGCGGTCGTACATGGCGGTGTTGAGGATGGCCAGGAGGCTCGTGGGGTCGGGGTCGTGCATGGCGGAGGCCCGCAGCGTGTAGCGGGCCAGCGACGCGACGGCCGCGGCGCCGGGGCCGTGACCGCTCACGTCGCCGAGGAAGAACCCCCAGCGCCCGTCCCCCAGCGGGTAGAGGTCGTAGAAGTCGCCGCCCAGGTCGTCGGGCGAGGCCGTGTGGTAGTGGGCGACGGCCTCCAGCCCCGGCACGTCCGGCAGCGCCGGCGGCACCAGGCTGCGCCGGAGCGTGGCGAGCACGTCCTGCAGCCGCCGCCGCTCGGCCTGGGCGGCCTCGCGCGCCCGGTCGGCGAGGGCGCGGGCGGTCTCGGCCTCCTCGCGGGCGCGCAACAGCTCGATCTCGTACGCACGCCGGTCGCCCCCGTCGAAGACGGTGCTGCGGATCAGCAGCGGCCTGCCGTCGGGGCCCACCCTGACCTTGGAGGTCACCAGGACCGGCAGCCGCCCCCCGGCCGCGGTCCTGAGCTCCAGCGCGATGCCGCCGATCTCCCCCTGCATGCGCAGCAGCGGGGCGAAATGGGTCTCGTGGTAGAGCTTGCCGCCGACGGTGAGCAGGTCGGCGAAGCGCATCCGGCCGACGACCTCGTCACGGGCGCGGCCGAGCCAGGTCAGCAGCGTTTGGTTGATCTTGACGATCCGGCCGTCCATCAGCGTGGACACGTAGCCGCAGGGGGCGTTCTCGTACAGGTCCACGGGGCTGTCCTCCAGCAGCGCCGCGAACTCCGGTTCTTCCGGATGGTCTTTCGCCGTCACACCGCGTCACATGCTTTCACGGGTGAAGGCGGCGATGGCCGCAGCGGTGGCGTCGGGGGCGCTGAGCTGCGGGCAGTGGCCGGTGGCCGCCAGCGTGACGAGCCGGCTGCCGGTGATCGCCTGGTGCACGTACGCGCCCACCTCGCGCGGGGCGATCATGTCCTCGGCGCAGTCCAGGATCAGCGTCGGCACCTGGACGCCGGCCAGGTCGGCGCGGCTGTCGCTGAGGAACGTGGCGCGCGCGAACGCCCGGGCGATGTTCGGGTCGGTGCGGCAGAAGCTGTTGGTCAGCTCTTCCCCCAGCTCCGGCCGGTCCGGGTTGCCCATGATCAGCGGCGCCATGGTGGCCGACCAGCCCAGGTAGTTGGCCTCCAGGGAGGCGAGCAGCTCGTCGATGTCCTCGGCGCTGAACCCGCCCCGGTAGCCCTCGTCGTCGACGTAGCGGGGCGAGGGGACGAGCAGCACCAGGCCCGCGAACCGGCCGGGCTCACGCGCCGCGCTCATCACGCCGACCATGGCGCTGACCGAGTGGCCGACGAACACCAGGTCGCGCAGGTCGAGATCGCGGCAGATGTCGAGCACGTCGGCGGCGTAGCCGTCGAGGGTGGCGTACCGCTCCTCGCTCCAGGCGGCCAGGTCGGAGCGGCCGGAGCCCACGTAGTCGAACAGCACCACCCGGAACTCCTGGGCGAGGACGGGCGCGACCAGCCGCCACAGGTTCTGGTCGCAGCCGAATCCGTGGGCGAGCATGACGACCCGCCCGTCCTGCGGTCCGATGACCCGGACGTTGTTCCTGCTCCGCACGTCCATAACCCGAATTATCACATCCGCGCACGTCAGAGCCCACGGAAGGAGCGCCGGTAGGCGGCCGGGGTGGTGCGGACCAGGGCGTGGAAGCGCCTGCGGAGGTTGGCGGCCGAGGAGAGGCCGACGCGGGCGGCGATCGTCTCCACGGGCAGGTCGGTCTCCTCCAGCAGCGTCCGGGCGGCCGTGACGCGCTGCTGGAGCAGCCAGCGGCCGGGGCTGACGCCGAGCTGGCCGGCGAACCTGCGGGCCAGCGTCCGGGGCGCGATCCCGGCATGTCCGGCCAGGTCGTCGAGGGTGAGGGGCTCGTGCAGGCGTTCGGCGGCCCAGTCGAGGACGGGGGCCAGCGACTGCGACGGGGGAGCGGCGGGCGGCACGGTGCTGTACTGGAGCTGCCCGCCTTCGCGGTGCGGGGGCATGACCATGTGCCGGGCGAGGTGCGTCGCGTAGGCGGCGCCGTGGTCGGTCCGCGCCAGGTGCAGGCACAGGTCGATGCCCGCCGCGGTGCCGGCGCTGGTGGCGACGTCGCCCAGGTCGACGTAGAGCGTGTCGGGCTCGACCCGCACGTCGGGGAAGCGGGCGGCGAGCGCGCCGGCGAGCCTCCAGTGCGTGGTCGCCCTGCGGTGGTCCAGCAGCCCGGCCTCGGCCAGGAGGAAGGCGCCCGAGCAGATCGCTACGATCCGGGCGCCACGCCGGTGCGCGCCGCGCAGCGCGTCGAGCACGGCGGGCGGGGCGGCCTCCCGGTGGCGGTGCCAGCCCGGGACCACCACCGTGTCCGCCGCGCCGAGTGCCGACAGGTCCTGGCCGACGACCATGTCGTAGCCCGCCAGGGTCGGCACCGCCCCGGGCCGTTCGGCGCACACGGTGAACGCGTACCGCCCCGGCAGGCCGGGGCGCGACAGGCCGAACACCTCCGCCGCGCACGCCAGCTCGAACGTGGACTGCGGCGGCAGGACCAGCGCCACCACCCGATGCATCCGCATGGCAAGAAAATACCTGTAGGAGACAATCGTGACACTGGCCCCTATGCGGTTGCCTTCACCACGATGGGGACATGACGCACGACTCCCCTGACATGCAGGTCCTGAACGTAGACGAGGTCGAACCCGTCGAGGTCGTCCCCGGCATCATCCGGCGGCGGCTCCCGGCGACCGCCTGGGCCCGCGGCTGGATGTACGACTTCGCCCCCGGCGCCGAGTGGCCCGAGGTCGACGTCCACGAGAGCGAGGAACGCTACTACGTGATCTCGGGAGAGTTCGTCGACCGAGGCCGGCGGCTCGGGCCGGGCAGCTACGTGGTGTTCGCGCCGGGCAGCACGCACCGCCCCCGCACCGAGACGGGCGCCCGCATGCTGGGCATCAGCATCCTCGCCGGCCCCCTGGATCAGGCGGGCGTGAGCGGCCTCGACTCCGGCGCCAGCCGGCCTCCGGCGTAGCGGGCGGGCAGGATCAGCAGCGGGTTGTCGTCGAGAAGCACGTCCGGCGGGCCGAACCGGGCGGCGACCTCCCGCAGGTCCGGATCGTCGAGGAGGAGCAGGCGTCCCCGGTCCACGAACGGCTCGCCGTCGAGGTGGACCGTCGGCCGGTCGATCTGGCAGTCGCAGTGCGCGAACCCCGGAGCGGTGGTCTCCGCCACGCCACCGGTCAGGGCGTCGAGCCCGCAGTAGAACGCGCCCGCGTGCTTCTCGCGCTCGAACTGGGTGCCGCCGGCGATCCGCACCTTCGGGTTGAGGCCGATGAGCGCGTGCCGCATGTAGTAGCCGCCCGGCGCGCGGCGGCGGATCTGCTCGGCCGCCGCCCCGCCCTCGATCGCACTGACCCGGTTGTCCCGCAGCGTCACCCGTACGGGCTCGTCCGGGACCCCGGTGAAGGTGGAGTCCTCGACGACGAGCACGCCCTCGGTGTGGGTCGGCCAGAAGTTGGCGCCGCCGTACGGGAAGGGCTGCCAGGTGCCCGTCTGGATAGGCCCGCCGTCGGGGGCGAAGGTGAGCCCCGACATGGTCAGGTCCGTGCCCGAGGCGGAGGTCACCCGGATCGTCCCCGCCTCGGTGAGGCGGCTCAGCGCGCGCTGCTTGAGCGCGTAGAAGAGCTCGTTGGGGAACCGGGCCCCGGTGAGGAACGCCCCCGCGGTGGCGGCCATGTGCAGCGACGCGAAGCGCACGGGCATGGCCATGACCTGGTCGAAGAAGAGCGGCGCTGTGTGCACCTCGGCCCACCAGGTGGCGCTGATGACCACGTCGGCCTGGCCGACCGCGGCCACCTCGACCTGCAGCGAGGGCTCGGCGTCCCACCCGCCGGGGCTGAACGGCGGCACCGACAGGATGCGCACGTCCGCGCCCTCGTAGGCGGCGCCGGCGGCGACGGCCTGGATCACGACCGGGTCGGCGGTGTGCTCGGTCAGGATCAGGACCCGGTCGTCCGGCCGGAGCTGGACGTGCCGCAGCAGGTTGCGGACCCCCGGCATCAGCTCCGCGATCGCGTTGGGGGCGGCGGGCGGCTCGGAGACATAGCTGAACGGCGACGATGCGTACGGAGTCGTGGTCACCCGGGTTTCCCCTCTTCGCGGCCGGTCCGGTGGTGGCGGGGGAAGCCCGGCGAAACTACTCTTCGTGGTTGTCATCTTACGGTACGCGTTAGGGAGCCGGGGTGCCGAAGACCTCGGCGACCAGGCGCTGGGTCGCCTGCTGGAAGGCCGGGCCGAGCGACAGGGCGGCGTCGTCCACGTAGTTGAGGGCGGCGGTGAGGGTCGTGCCGCCGTCGGGGGTGCTGTACATCAGCGCCGCGTGCCCGGCCATGCCGCCGTTGTGGGTGATGACGGTGCCGCCGCCCGGCACCTCCTGGACGAACACGCCCAGGCCGTAGCCGGCCTTGGACTCCGGCGTCAGCATCTCGGCCAGCAGCTCGGCGGGCAGGAGCCTGCCGCCGACCAGCGCGGAGATGAACGTGTGCAGGTCGGCGGTGGTGGAGATCATGTCGCCGCCGCTGGAGATCCACGACGGGTTCTGCGCGGTGACGTCGACGGTCCGGGCCTGGCCGTCCTCCTCGTAGCGGTAGTAGGCGTGGGCGTGCGGGGCGGGGACGCCGGTCTCGGCGGTCGGCTGGAGGGTGCCGGTCAGGCCGAGCGGGTCCAGGATCAGCCGCCGCATCTCCTCGGCCACCGGGCGGCCGGTGACCTGCTCGATCAGCAGCCTGGCCAGCACGTAGTTGGTGTTGGAGTAACTCCAGCCGGCGCCCGGCTCGAACCGGGCCGGCTTGGCCAGCGCCACCCGTACCAGCTCCTCGGGCGCGTAGGTGGTGAACCGGCCCTCCACCCACTCCTGGCCTGCGGTGGTGGCGGGGATCCCGGGCACGTACGTGCCGTCGGGGTCGAAGTCGCCGGTGAAGTTGAAGATCCCGCTGGTGTGCTGGAGCAGCATCCGCACCGTGATGCGCCGGTCGAGCCCGAACTCCGGCAGGTGGTCGTCGACCGGGGTGTCGAGGGCGATGCGGCCCTCGGCCACCAGTCCCAGCACCACGGTGGCGGTGAAGGTCTTGGTGTTGCTGCCGATCCGCACGTGTCCGCCGGCGGGCGGCCGGGCGGTGCCGCCCAGCTCGCTCGCTCCGGCGCTGCCGGTCCACGTGCCCCGCTCGTCGTGTACGCGCAGCGACACTCCGACGAATCCGGAATCGACCATCTCCTGGATGACCTTCCGCAGCTCCGGGCGGTCCTGCTGGATGGGGGAAGACATGGCGGTGTGGCTCCTTCGCGTGGGGTGAAGTCAGGCGGCGTCGAGGGCTTGGGTGATCTTGCGGGCCATGTCCGCCAGGGCGGGGCTGGGCGTGCCCTTGTGGATCTGGGCCGCCGCGTCCACGGCGACGAGGACGGTGCCGCGGAAGTTGGCCGCCTCGGCCGGGTCCTGCCGGTCGAGCAGGCGCATCGACTCCGTCAGCGCGGGCAGCACCTGGTCGGCCAGCTCGGCGACGGTCCTGCCGTACTTGACGCCCTTGGGGGCCTTGGCGAGCACGTGCCCGACCGGGCCGGTCGCCGAGGTCAGCGCGATGGAGCCCTCGGTGGCGACCCTGTGGGCCGAACCGGCGGCGCCGGCGGCGGACATCAGCGAGACGGCGCCCCAGGCGGCGACGCGGAGGGTGAGCTGGTCCTGGTCGGTGAGGGTGATCGACATGGTGGCGGGTTCCTTTTCCTGGGGTGGTTCCGGGTGATGGCTCAACCATCGCGGGCCGCCCTGACAGCGGGCCGCCTTCGCGCTGACACGGCCGCTGACAGCCGGGATCGCTGCCATGCTGTCGGTGTGGTGCCGATGGACACGGGCCCGGGGCCCAGGCTGATCCTGCTGTGCGGGCTGCCCGGCGCGGGGAAGACGACGCCGGCCAGGCGGCTGGAGCGGCGGTTCTCGCGGCACGCCGAGGAGCTGCTGAGGCTCGGGCAGACCGTGGTGCTGGAGTTCGGCTTCTGGACGCGGGCCGAACGCGAGGAGAAGCGGGACCCGGCCGCCTGACGCTTCATGCGGGCTGCAGGCGGCGCGCAAGCGACGGCTGGTCCACTGCCGGTGTCGGATCGGACAGGGCCGGCCCCCGGGCCCCGCCCTTCAACGTGAGGGATGGACGATGGCGTCGACCGTCTTCGGGATGTTCGCCGTGATCGCGGTGATCGTCGCGGTGGTGATGTTCCTCGTGCTGAGGCGGCGTCCGCAGACCCGGGTCGGCGCGTACGTCACGGCCCTGTTCTCGCTGCTGGCCGCGGGGATCCTCGCCCTGGGGCACTTCTCGTTCGCGAGCCTGGAGTCGGCCGCGCTGAGCGCCTTCACGGCGGAGGAGCGCGTGGCGGCGCTGCCGTGCGAGGCGGCGGTGCTGCGGGCCGACCAGACCGACAACAAGCTCAACGGGCGCTACATCTGGTGGCTGCGGCTGCGGGTCACCCCTCGGAACGGCAGCCCGTACGAGATCGACCGGACGGCCCGGCTCACCTCGTCGACGGGGGAGCGCCTGGAACGGGGGAACGTCGTGCTGCCGTGCCTGACGGCGCCCGCCGACCGCACCCGGATCGAGATCGCCGCCCTCGCCTGAGCCCCGTCAGGCGGCGCCGGGGGAGAGCGGGCCGGCGACCTGGTGCAGCTCGGAGCGCATCGTCCGCTGGTGGTCGTCGCGCATCGTCCGCTGGTCGTCGTCGCGCTGGGTGAACATGTCGATCAGCGCCTGGACGGGCATGCCTGCCTCGGTGGGGTGCCGGAACTGCCGCTCGGGCCTGAGCCGGTAGTGGTTGCGGCGGCCGACCCGGATGCGCTCCAGGTAGCCGCCGTCCTCCAGGTCGCTCACGATGCCCTGCGCGGCCCGTTCGGTGATGCCGATCCGGGCGGCGATGTCGCGCATGCGAAGCTCTGGGTCCGCCGCTATCGCCAACAGCACGCGGGCGTGGTTGGTGAGGAACGTCCAGGAGGAACGCCTGCCAGCATCGTGGTCCATCGCCAGAACATGGTACAGGAGGAAGCTTCAACGACAGAAGGATGTCTACGGAAAATTTTTTCCGGTAAACTTCTCCCTATGACGGTGAACGGAATCGGCGAGCCAACGCGGTCTGGCGAGTGCGTTGCCGTCCGTTCCCTGGTCCCGCCCGAGCAGGTGCTGTACGTCGACCACCAGCTGCGCATCACGTGCAGCCTGACGCCCGAGTCGACGGTGATCCGGCTCGCCGGCGAGATCGACGTCACCAACAGGCGCGAGGCGATGTCCACGCTGACCCAGGCCCGGCGCATCGACGACCAGCTCATCGTCGACCTCGGCCGGGTGACGTTCGCCGACATCTCGGTCGTCAGGGCCCTGACCGCTTTCGCCGCCGACGGCGCGGCCCACATCCGCAACGTCCCCGCCCAGATAGCCAGGCTGCTGGACCTGCTCAACCTCCCCGCCTTCGACTGACCCCCTCCGGGGCGCTGCGGAGCAGGAGGAGGGCGGTGTCGTCCGTGCGGGGTCTCGTGACCTGGCCGATGAGCGATTCGGCCAGGCTGTGCAGGGGCCGGCCGGGCGCCGGGGTGAAGCGGGCGGCCAGGGCGGCGATGGCGTCGCCGAGGTCCTGGCCGGGCTCCTCGACGAGGCCGTCGGTGTAGAGGGTCAGCGTGGAGCCCGGCGGCACGTGCAGGTCCAGGGTCGTGTACTCGGCGTCGGGGTCGATGCCGAGCAGCAGGCCGGGTGGGGCGTCGATCACCTGGGTGGGGGCGCCGGGGCGGCTGATCAGGGGCGGCGGGTGCCCGGCGCTGGCCAGGCAGGCGATGTGGCGGTCGAGGTCGAGCGTGAGGTAGAGGCAGCTGGTGAAGCGGTCGGGGGCGAGCTCGGTCATCATGCGGTTGGTGTAGGCGAGCACGTCGCCGCAGGTGGCGCCGGCGGTGCCGTGGGTGCGGATGGCGGTGCGCACCTGGCCCATGAGGGCGGCGGCGGTCATGTCGTGGCCCTGGACGTCGCCGATGACGGCGGCGGCCTGGGAGTCGCCGAGCCGGATGAGGTCGTAGAAGTCGCCGCCGATGTCCATGCCGGGGGTGGCGGGCACGTACCGGGCGGCCACGTCCAGCCCGGGGATCCTGGGCAGCGCGTGCGGCAGCAGGCTGGCCTGCATCGACTGGGCGAGCTGGTGCTTGTTGTCGTAGAGCCAGGCGCGCTCGAACGCCTGGGCGATCAGCCCGCCGAGCGCGGTGAACGCCGCCCGCTCCTCCTCGCTGAACCGGTGCGGACGGTCGAAGGCCAGCACGCAGGTGCCGATGGGGCGGCCCGAGGTGACCAGCGGGAGCACCGCCCAGGCTTCCATGACGGCGGACTCGGGCAGGTCCGGGTACGCCTGGAAGAGCTCGTCCCTGGTCGCGTAGAAGGACGGCCTGCCCGGGTCGGAGCCGCCTGGCGGGCTGACGCGGCGCAGCGCCGGGCGGCCGTCGAACTCCTCGATGAGCTGCCGGGTGTAGCCGCGCGCGGCGACCACGCGCATGCGGCCGCTCTCCCAGGTGATGATGGCCAGGCCCTGCGCCCCGTAGACGGGCACGACGTGGTCGGCGACGAGGTCGATCACGTCCTGGGCGCTCGTCGCCTGGGCCAGGCTGGTCGCCAGGTGCAGCAGCTCGTGCAGCCCGGCCGTGCGCAGCGGCTGCCCGCCGCCGGCGGCCGGGGGCAGCGCGGCCGCCGCGGTCGGCGTGATGCGCAGGGTCATGCCCGGCACGCTCGGGAACCACTGCAGCAGCAGTTGCCTGCCGTCGGGGCGGCGGGCGGTGACCCGGGTGGGCTGGTGGCTGACGACCGCGAGGCGGTACTGCTCCTCGTAGACCGGGTCGCCCAGCCAGGGCACGGCCACGCCCAGCCGCCGGCCCACCAGCTCCGACGGGGTCGCGTCGAGCAGTTGCGCGCCCTGCGCGGTGACGAACGCCACGCGCGCCTGGGCGTCCAGGTGGCAGTAGCCCTCAGGCAGGGCGTCGAAGGCCCGCAGCGCGGCCTGCGCGGCACGCGGTTCGCGCTGGTGGGCGCGTACCGGGTCGAGGATCCGGGGATGGTCCCCAGCGGTGATCGGACGGCCGCGCTCGCTCGCCCGGCGCAGCAGGTCGCCCATCGCGCCGCAGCAGTCGTCGATGACCTTGAGCTGGCGTACGGTGAGGTCGGCCGGGTGACCGGCGGGCCAGGCGAGGACGATCCCGCCCCACACGCCGCCCCCCGAGCCGAGCGGCGCGGTCGCCATCGCGAACGGGTACGGCAGCGTCAGCGCCACCCCGGGGAACTCCCTGGCCAGCGCCTCCCGGTCGCCGAACCACAGCAGCCGCCGGTCGCGCACCGACACCGAGACCGGCGCCGCGTCGTTGAGCCTGATGCTCGCCCACACGCGGGCGATGGAGACCGGCAGCCCCATGGCCGACACCATCCGCAGGACCTGGCCGTCCTCGTCGAGGACGTACGCGATGCCGATGTGGGCTCCCGCGCCGAAGACCGTCTCGATCAGCACCTCGTCCAGGCGGGACGCCTCGGTCGCCGCACCCGGAGCCGGGCCGTCGCCGTCGTGCCGCGTCACGGCCAGCCGGGTTCATTCCACCGCATACCGCCAGGTTAGGAGGATGTGGGCATTGGGCTCTTTAACGCCGGGTTCGGATTCCCCCACGAGCCGGACGGCGAGCACCAACCACACGTCCGCTATCCCCGAAATCGTATCTATGCCCGATGCCGGAAATGCCGCAGAATCACCGCGGGGGGACACGATGCGATAGGGGAAGTCATGCGCACCGGAAGCCGGTCTGCGGGAGCGGTCCTCCTCACCCTCGGGTTCGTCACGCTGGCGCTGCTCGTCGCCTTCCTGGCGATCGGCCCGGCAGGCCAGGCCGCCGCCGCCCCGCCCCACCTGGCCGCCGCCGCACCGGCGCCCACCGGCGCGCAGCCCGGCCCGGCCGCCGGGGAAGCCGCTGACGGGGAGGCCGTCGACACGACGCCGCCGACCCGGCCGGCCGGGGAGCGGCCGTGCCCGGTGCCGCTCGCGCCGTCCCCCACCGGCTACGCCTCCATCTGCTGGAACGCCTCCTCCGACGACACCGGCGTCGTCGCGTACGACCTCTACCGGCTGGACCCCGACGAATTCACCCGCGCCGCCACCACGACCGGCACGGTCGGCGGCTTCTCCGGCGAGCTCGGCCGCGCCTACACGATGTACGTCGTCGCCAGGGACGCCGCGGGCAACGTCAGCCGCCCCTCCGGCCTGATCACGGTGACCGCGGTGACCGGCATGTCGCCCACCTCGACGCCCACCCCGCCGCCCGGCGACCGCCTGCCGCCGAGCAAGCCGACCGGCCTGCGTGACGCCTGCCTCCAGGACTACCACGGCGTCACCTTCTGCTGGCAGCCGTCGACCGACAACGTGGCGGTGACCGCGTACGACGTCTACCGCGAGAGCGTCACCGGGTACGTCAAGGCCGGCACGCTCGCCGCCTCGACGTTCCCGAACTTCGCCGAATCCGGCCTCGTCACCGGGCAGCGCTACACGTACGTGGTGGTGGCGAGGGACGCGGCCGGCAACCTCAGCGCGCCGTCGGACCCGCTGTCGGCGCTGGCGAGGCCGGGCCTGCCCTCGCCCACCTCGTCACCCGGCCTGGAGTGCGCGGTGTCCTACCGGGCGGCGACGTGGGGTCCGACGCTGAGCGCCGAGATCACCGTGCGTAACACCGGCACTGCGGTGATCGACGGCTGGACGCTGACCCTGGACTACCCGGAGCCGGCCCCGCGCCTGGTCGCCGGCTGGTCGGCCGACTGGACCCAGAGCGGGGCGCGCTTCTCCGGCGCCGCGCGGTCGTGGAACAAGGTGCTGCGCCCGGGCTCGTCCACCCAGGTCGGCTTCACCGCCTCCCACACCGCCCCGGCCCCGGCCCCGGTGAGCTTCACCCTCAACGGCAGGCCCTGCACCGCGGCCTTGGTGGCGTGGTGGGCCGGGTACTTCACCCGGGCGGTGTGGACGCCGTCCCGGCCCCGCTTGAG
>NZ_JAHKRO010000001.1 GCF_019396325.1 Nonomuraea ceibae | reverse complement strand
CCCACCCCCGCTCCCGCCCCCGACCGAGGCCCCGACCCCTCCCCTGGCTTCAGCTCCACCCCGGGCCAGAGCGCCACCTCTACTCCCGACCTCGACCAGGGCCACGACACCAGCCGTGAGTTCAACGCCAGGCCCGAGGAGCGGCCAGGACCCGGCGCCAGCGCCCACGAGGGCCAGCACGCGGACCAAGCTCCGGACGGATACGCGCCGGCGTGCCGGGACCAGGACGCGGACCAGGCCCGGGACCAGGACGGATACCGGGACCGGGACAAAAACCGAAACCAGGAGCAGGACGGACACCAGGACCGATCCCCGAATCCGGACCGGGTAGCGGCGCCTACGGACATGTTGTCTTGGGCGCTTCCCGAGACCACCGACTGGGCCGCTCTTCCCGAGAAGGTCGCCGCGTACCGGGCGGGTTACCTGGCCGAGGACCGCAGGCTCCTGGAGAAGGCCCTGCGCTCCGGGACCCTCATGGGCCTGGCCACCACGAACGCCCTGGAGCTGGGCGTGGACGTGTCCGGCCTGGACGCGGTGCTGATCGCCGGGTGGCCGGGCACCCGGGCTTCCCTGTGGCAGCAGGCGGGCCGGGCCGGGCGCGACGGCAGGGACGCGCTCGCCGTGCTCATCGCGCGCGACGACCCCCTCGACACCTACCTCGTCCACCACCCCCAAGCCCTGTTCGGCCAGCCCGTCGAGGCGATCGTGCTGGACCCTGGCAACCCGTACGTCCTCGGCCCTCACCTGTGCGCGGCCGCCGCCGAGATCCCGCTCACGGACGACGACCTGTCGCTGTTCGGCGACACCACGGCGGACGTCCTCGACACCCTGGTCTCCGACGGGCTGCTGCGCCGCCGGCCCGCCGGATGGTTCTGGACCAAGCGCGAGCGCGCCACCGACCTGGCCGACATCCGGGGCGGCGGCGGTGCGCCGATCCACGTGGTGGAGTCGTCGACCGGCCGCCTGCTGGGCAGCGTGGACGAGCCGTCCTCGCACACCACCGTCCACACCGGCGCCATCTATCTCCACCAGGGCGAGACGTACCTGGTGGAGCTCCTGGACCTGGAAGCCGGCGTGGCGCTGGTCTCGCGCTCCGAACCTGACTACTCCACGTTCGCCCGCGACATTACGGACATCTCCATCCTCGCCACGCTGCGCTCCCAGCCACTGGGGCCCGGCACCCTTCACTTCGGCGACGTGGAGGTGACCCGGCAGGTCGTCTCCTATCTCAAGCGCCGCCTCCAATCCGGCGAGATGCTCGGCGACGAGCCCCTCGACCTGCCGCCGCGCACGCTGCGCACCCGCGCGGTCTGGTGGACGCTTCCCGCCTCCGTGGTGACCACCCTGGCCGAGGACGGCTTCGACCTGGGCGGCGCCGCCCATGCCGCCGAACACGCCGCCATCGGCCTCCTCCCCCTCTTCGCCACCTGCGACCGCTGGGACATCGGCGGCGTCTCCACCGAACTGCACGCCGACACCGGCCTGCTCACCGTGTTCGTGTACGACGGCCATGAGGGCGGCGCCGGTTTCGCCGAACGCGGTTTCGCCCGCGCCACCGATTGGCTCACTGCCACCCGTGAAGCCATCGCCTCCTGCGAATGCGAACGCGGCTGCCCGTCGTGCATCCAATCCCCCAAGTGCGGCAACGGCAACGACCCCTTGGACAAACGCGGCGCCCTCCGCCTCCTCGGCACCCTCCTCAGTTCCTGACTCGGAGTACGTATTGCGGGCGAGGCGCGTAGCGGCTTAATCGTCCCTTGAACGATAAGCTCCGCGGCCTCCCGTCATCGTGTGACTATGAGTTACCAAGAGCCCGCTCCGCCACGCTCCAACGGGCGGTGTTGGGGAGCAGTGAATAGGCCGCATGAAGCGCTGGATATAACAAACACCTGAACCGGACGACTTTTGCGATCTTCCATAATTCGAGAGATTTTGGGGCGCAGAAATAGCCAAATCGCTAGGCCGAAACACATGGCCGAAGCCCGCACGCTCTGGCAGCGCCGGATAAGGCTCTAAGGACGCGGGGGCACGTAAGCGACGGATTCATGGGGCGGGGCCTGCTCTGGCTCTGCCGGTGAGGGTGCGGGGGCCGAGGGCGGGGAGCGTGATCTGGAGTGAGGTCCAGACGTCCGCCACCTGGCCGGTGATCGTGCAGTTCGCCAGGTGGACGCCGTTCTGGGAGGCCACCGTCTCGGCGTGGGTGCAGGCGGATTCGGGGTCGATCAGGGCGAGTTTGGCCGCCGCCAGGGCGCTCAGGTCGGCGGCGGCGTTGACGCGGTGGCGGGCAACGCGGGCGGCGCCCACTATGGCGAAGGCGGTGGCCACGGCCATCAGGAGGGCCATGAGGGCCACACCCCAGAGCGTGGCTGAGCCTCGGTCGGCGCGTTGGGCGGGCATGTCGTCCTTCCTCCCTTCTGGGGCGATGGGGCGAGGGTCAGGGTTCTGTGGCGGCTGTGGCTGATGCCGTTACGGGGACCGCCGGGAGGGCGGGGCCCCACGGGGGGCGTACGTCCACCGAGATCTTCACGGAGGTCTGGTCTGCGTTGCGCGTTATGTCTACGAGGGCTGAGGGCCGGACAGCTGAGTGGACGAGGGCGCGTACCTGGTCGAGTGGCTCGCCTCGGGCGGCGGCCCTGGCTGCCGTACGGGCGGCGTCGACGCACTCCAGGTGGACGGTGACCGCGTGGATGGCCCACAGTGCGGCGGCTAGGACGATCATGAGGGCCGGCAGCATCGCGGCGGTCTCGGCGGTGACCGAGCCGCGCGATGCTGACCGGCTCCCACGGTTGGAGGCGGACCTGGTCATCCGTTGGTGTTGAGCGCCTGGTCTATGAGCTTGGAGAGCATTTCTTGCACTTCGGGGCTGCTGACCACCTTGAACAAGAGTGCGGCGAACGCGCAGGCGGCGATCGTGCCGACGGCGTACTCGGCCGTGGACATGCCCCGGTCTCGCAGAGGGCCGGTGCAGCGGGACCAGCGGCTGGCCCACCATCCGGAGTTGCTGTGGTCAGTGGTGGTGATGGGGGCGGTCTCTGGGGTCTCGTCGGGAGTGGGGACGCGCATTTTGCCTCCAGGTGCTCGGTGCCGGAGTGAGGTGGGACCGGCGTTGCCGGGTGCAAGCGTCGCTCAGGAGGGGCCTGCGATTGCGGGCCGAATGGCGTTCTGGGGATTGCCGGAGATTCGGTTGTCCCGGGCTGTGGATATCGCGCGCCCGGCGTGTAACTGGACCGACAGGGAGCTCCAGCGGGACGGTTAGGGCGATTTGAGTGGTCCGTAGTCCGTTGGCCAAGGCGTGGAGATACGCGGGAAGTTAAGCTCAAAAGGCGGCCCGGCCTTGGCGACGGAAGGAAGCGCCCGATGTCAGATGACTCGCATCTTTCGGTCAGGGCTTCTGATGCCGAG
This sequence comes from Nonomuraea ceibae, assembly GCF_019396325.1. Taxonomy (GTDB): domain Bacteria; phylum Actinomycetota; class Actinomycetes; order Streptosporangiales; family Streptosporangiaceae; genus Nonomuraea; species Nonomuraea ceibae. The sequence continues at coordinate 327,749 of NZ_JAHKRO010000001.1, read as the reverse complement.
CGTGATTCGGTTATCGACCTGTTGAGCGAGCAGGCCGCGCAGGGTCGTTTGACGCTGGCGGAGCTGGAAGAACGCATCGAGCACGCCCACTCCGCCAGGACCATGGGCGAACTGCAGACGCTCACCCGCGATCTGCCGACCGGCACCGACCAGCCGCCGGCGCGCAGGAAGGCGACGCGGTGGCTCGTATCCGTGATGGGCAGCTTCGCCAAGGTGGGCCGATGGCGAGCGGGACGCCGCGTCACGGCGCTGTCCCTGATGGGCAGCGGCGACATCGACCTGCGCGGCGCGGAGATCGAAGGCGAAGAGGTCACGTTGACCGCCATCGCCGTCATGGGAGGCTTCGACATCTACGTGCCGGACAGCATCGACCTGGAGGTCACCGGGTTCTCGCTGATGGGCGGGCACGACCAGCGGGGCAGCCGCCAGCCGCCGCGCACGGGTGCGCCGCTCGTACGGGTGCGTGTCTACGCCCTCATGGGTGGTACGGACATCTGGCGGGTTCCGGCCGAGATGGAAGCGGCGTCGTTGAAGCGGTTGAGAAAGGCCGCCAAGGCGCTGGAGAAGTGATCCTTCCGTCCTGGCGTCGAAACCTCCGGCCAACAGGTCGGAATGTACGCCGACCGTGGCGGGGCCACCCGTTGCACGCCTGGCTCATGCCCGCTGCCACGGCTTCGGACCGCCCCATCGCCGGGTGGCGCAAGAGCGACGGACTGTGGGGATGCCGGTGGTTGTCGTGTGCTGGGTCATCAGGGGAGGACGATGCTGGTCGCGAGGCCGGCCACGACGGGGATGATGCCCAGCAGGACGAAGGCCGGTAGGAAGCAGAGGCCCAGGGGCGCCACTGCCTTGACGCCGACCCTGCGGGCCGCGGCCACCGAGGCGGCTCGGGATGATTCGCGGGCGTCGTCGGCGAGGCGGGTCAGTACGTCGGCCACCGGGGCGCCGCTCTGGGCGGCTCGGCTCATCGCCCTGGAGAGTTGCGCCGTGGCCGGATCGCGGGCGAGGAAGGCCCAGGTGGGTTCGGGGTCTGCGCCGAGGCGCAGCTGAACGCTCAGCCAGGTCAGGCGGTCTCCCAGTGGGCCGCCTATCGCGGTGGCGGCGATCTCCGTGGCGGCGCTGACCGGTTGACCCGCGAGCAGGCACGACGCCATGAGGTCGGCCGCGAACGGCAGGTCGATGGCTATGCGGTGGCGGTCTCGTTGGAGCTCTTGGGGTTCCTTTCGGTGGAGTACGGCGGCGGCCACCGGGGTGACGAGCGCTGCCGTCAGGATGCCTGGGATGCCGCCGACCAGCAGGGCTGTGAGCAGACCCAGGCAGGCTGCGGAGGTGAGGGTGCGGCCGGTCAGGGGGCGTTTGGGGAGGGTGGGGGTCAGCCAGGAAGGGGTTGGGGGCTCGTCCGGGGGTGGGTGGGCTTGGTGGGGGTTGGCGGGTTCGGGGAGGAGGGTGGCCAGGCGTTGAGCGGTGGTCGTTGGTGCGGTCCACAGCCAGGCGGCTGAGGCGGCGCAGCAGGCGGCGAGGAGCTCCAGCATCTACGTCCTCACTGTGTCGGGCTCAGGAGTCGGCTGCTCGGGTGGCCATGCGGTGGGTCCACCACAGGCCGCAGGCGTCCAGGGCGATGCCGGCTGCCAGGCAGAGCAGGCCGGGGATGCCGCCGAGGAGGAAATCGAGGGGGTGCATGCCCAGGGCAACGCCCATGAGGAGGCCCAGGGCGGGGAGGCCTGCCAGCATTCTGGCCGTGGCGCGGGGGCCGGCGAGTTGGGCCGCCACGTCCTGACGGTGGGCTTGGGCGGTGCGCAGGGTGGCGGCGACGCGTTCGACGAGGGCGGTCAGGCCGGCGCCCACGGTGATGCTGACGTCCCAGCAGGCGGCCAGGCGGCGCAGGCCCTCACCGCCCTGGGCGGGGGCTGCTGACAACAGGGCCGCCGATACGTCGCCGCCGTCTCTCGCGGCGGCGAGAACCGGGCGGAAGGGCTCGGGGTCGGGGAGGTCGACCGCGTTGATGGCTCGGGTCAGGGCCTCACCGGGGGTACGGCCGGCCGACAGCTCGGCGGAGAGGGCATGGCAGAGCTCTATGGAGGCGCGCCGCCAGGCGTCGGCGCGGCGGGCTTGGCTGGTGCGGCGCAGGAGTTGGCCGAGCGGTGGTCGCCCGGCGTTCGTCTGTGGGGCGGTGAGCCTGGTCAGGCGGAGGGTGGCGACGTCGGGGCCGGTCCACAGCCAGACGGCCGTGGCTATCAGGGACGCCGCCACCAGAGCGGCCGTCATCGCGATCTCCCGAGCGCGGCTTCGGCGGGTTCATAGGCGGGTTCATAGGCGGAGACGGATGCGCAGGCGGCGATGGGTTCGCTTGCGGCGATGCGCGGCGCGGTGTTGCAGCCGGGGGTGCTGTCCTCGGACGCGGGCGCACCGGCGGTGGACGGGGAGGGGGAGGTCGGCGCTTCGATCATGGGCGCGCTGCTTGCGGGGGTTGCCTTGGAGGGCGGCATGCCGGTCATCCCTGCGCCGGTCCTGGTGCCGGTTCCGGTTGAGAGGCCGGTCCTGGGGCCGGCGCCTGCTCCGCGGCCCGTCCTGGAGCCGGTGCCAGCCGTGTCGCCGGTTCTGGGGCCGGTGCCTGTTGGGAGGCCGTTTCTGGTTCTGGTTGGAGGGTGGGGGGTCATGTGGATGGTGGGGTGCTCAGGGCGGGGTAGCCGGGGCCTGGGTGAGGGCGGCCGTCGGGGGTGAAGGTCACTGCAGGGATGGCTTCGACCAGGCCGTTCGGGGACCTGGACAGCAGGCAGATTTCCGAGACGCGGCGTTTGCCGCCGCCTCGGCCGCGGGTGAGGTGGATGACGACGTCGAGGGCCGCGGCCAGTTGGCTGTGTACGGCTTCCCGGGTGAGGCCCGCCGCGCAGCCGAGCGCTTCGAGCCGGGGTGGGACGTCGGCCGCTCTGTTGGCGTGGAGGGTGCCGCAGCCGCCCTCGTGGCCGGTGTTGAGGGCGGCCAGCAGGTCGACGACTTCGGCACCCCGTACCTCTCCTACAACCAGGCGGTCGGGGCGCATGCGGAGGGCCTGGCGGACGAGGTCGCGCAGGCCGACACCGCCGGCGCCTTCGAGGTTGGCCGGTCTGGATTCGAGGCGCAGCACGTGCGGGTGAAGGGGGCGGAGCTCGGCCGAGTCTTCGACGAGGAGGAGGCGTTCGCCGGGGTCGGCCAGGGAGAGGAGGGCGGACAGGAGGGTGGTCTTGCCGGTGCCGGTGCCGCCGGTGACGAGGAAGGCGCGTCTGGTCGACACCAAGGTGGTGAGCAGGGGGACGGCCTCGGGGGTGATCGTGCCGGCCGACACCAGGTCGTCGAGGGTGAAGGTGCGGCGGGGCGGCAGCCGTAGGGAAATGCTGGTGCCGCCGGAGGCAATCGGCGGGAGGACGGCGTGCAGGCGTACGCCGCCGGTCAGGCGGGCGTCGACGTACGGTGAGGCGTCGTCCAGGCGGCGGCCCGCGGCGGCGGCGAGGCGCTGGGCGAGCCTGCGGACGGCGCCGTCGTCGGTGAACGTGACCGAGGTGAGGCGCAGGCCTTTGCCGTCGTCGACCCAGACCTCGCGGGGGCCGTTGACCAGGACGTCCGTCACGTCGGGCTCGGTCAGGAGGGGCTCCAGGGGGCCTGCGCCGATGAGGTCGGCGCACAGGGCGCGGGCGACGGCGAGGATTTCGGCGTCACCGTAGACGGACTTCTCGGCGCGTAGGGCGACGGCCACCTGGGCGGCGGTTGGTTCCACGCCGGCGCGGGCGAGGCGGACCCGGACGGCTTCGACGAGGTCGGGAGAGACGGCGCGGGGCAGGTCGCGGGCGTCTCCGGAGGAGGTGCGGGGCATGTCCCGGGAGACGGCGTGAGGCAGCTCCCGGGAGGCGGTGCGGGGTATGTCGCTGGTCACCGCGCGGGGCATTTCCCGGGAGGTGGTGCGGGGCACGTCGCTGGTCACCGCGCGGGGCAGATCGCGGGGTTTGTCGGGGGGCGTGGCCGGAGTCATGCGGCGTCCTCGTTCCTGGGGGTCGGGGGCAGGTCGTGGAGGAGGGCTGTGCAGAGGGTGCCCAGGGCGGTGCGGGGGCCGAGTTTGGGGAGTTCGCCGCGGTTGAGGGTGGTGGTCAGGCGGGGCTGGTCGGGCAGGCGGCCGGCCAGGGGGATGCCGAGGGAGGCGGTGGCCGTGGCGTCGTCGACCACGCCGGGGCGGATGACGGCGCGGATGTCGGCCGTGTGGCGACGGGTCTGGCCGAGCACCTGGGCGGCGGCCAGGATGCCGCGTACGTCGGCGGGGGTCAGCAGGAGGGTGCGATCGGATCTGCCGAGGGCTTCCACGGCGGACGGGTCGAGGTGGCGCGGGAGGTCGACGACCACGAGGTCGAAGCCGCGGCGTCCGGCTTCGAGGACCGAGCGCATGGCTTCGGCCGGGATGGGGCGGATCTCGCCCCGGTGGAACGAGAGCACGGCCAGGTCGCCGAAGGCGGGCAGCGCGGCGCGCAGGGCGCGGGGGCTGATGCGGCCCTGCCGGGCGACGAGGTCGGCCCAGCGGGCTCCCGGGGTCTCCTCCTGGCCGAGGACCGCGTCGAGGCCGCCGCCCAGCGGGTCGGCATCGACGAGCAGGGTGCGCAGGTGGTCGTGGGAGGCGCGCAGGGCCAGGCAGGCGGCCAGGACGCTGGTGCCCGCGCCGCCCCTGCCGCCGATCAGCGACACGACGGCGCCGGCGCGAGGCTCGGGCTCCATCGCGTCGGCGAACCGGTCGACCAGGTGGCGCTCGTCGGCGGGGAGGGCGACGACGGCCTGGGCTCCGGCGGCTACGCAGCGCCGCCAGGTGTCGGGGTCGTCCGGGTCGCGGGTGACGAGGAGGACCTGGTCGCGGGCCGGGGGTGAGGCGGCGGCCACGGCTTCGGCGAGGTCGGCGCCGATGACCACGAGCGGGGCCTGGCTCCAGAACGGGCGAGCGTGGGACGGGACGTGGGCGACGTCGAGCTGGGCGCCGGCTGCGGCGGCTATGCGGACCAGGTCGTCGAGCAGGTCGCGGTCTTCGGAGATGACCAGTGGGCGGGGCATCGGGCCTCCCTGTCGGTTCGGGGAGGACCCACCTTGCGCCCGGCGGGGGTGGCCGCGCGGAGGCGAACGCGGTTCTGGGGATAACGGGCGACGACGGTGCACAGCCTGGGGATAACCAGCAGCTGGGGGTAGCCGGGGGCTGGGGGTAGCCGGGGGCTGGGGATGGCTGGCTGGCCGAGGACGACCGGCGAGCCGGGCGCGACGGGCAAGCCGGGCGCTGCGGACGGGCCGAGCTGCCGGGCGGGGCCGAGCGGCCCGGACGGGCCGGGCGCGACAGGCGGGTCGAGCGAGCCGGGCGCGACGACGTGACGGGAGGCCGGGCGTGACAGCGCGGCGGGCGGACGGGGGGACCCTCGGCGGGCTGGGCGCCCAGCGGGCCGATGGCGACAGGCCGCACCGGTGCACAGGCTGGGGATGGCCACGGTCGCGGCGTGCACAGGTCGGGATGACAGCGCGCCGACCGGGCGGGGATGGGGAGGAAAAGAGGCGACCCCCGCCGGGGGGGGAGAGCGGGGGTCGCCGTACCGGTCCGGCTCCGGGGGGGTAGAGCCGGGCCCGTTTCAGAAGAAAGCTTTCATCACTTGACCAGAGCATGGCAAGGCATTGGAAACCAATCCCGTGCACAGCCGAGCAAGTTTCTGGTGATACCACCGTATGCTGCCCGATGGACTCGAGTTTCGTCGAGGAGCAATCTCGCATTTTCGCCAAGTTTTTTCGCCACGACATAACGATCACATAAAGGAGATCACTCAGAGTGATCGTCACGGCTTGGTAACCGGACGGTCGAGGCGGGATGACCGGCGCGGGGGCCCCGGGCGCCTCAGGTCCGGGTAAAGGTCTTGGACCGAGGGCTTCCCATCAGGGCGGATCCGACGTACAAAGGTGTCACGGACCACTTGTCCGGGTGCATCAGCCGGGCACCCACGCGCGACCAGCCGCGGGAGGCGTGTCGAGACGGGCTTGACCCGATCCGACGATTTCAGGTGCACGCTTGGTAACCCGGTGTGATGCACGGCAGACGGCGTCTCATGACTGGGACGCCGTCAGCTATGTCAGCCTCGCTGCATGGCCTCGCAGACGGCGGTCGTCTCGCGTACGCCCAGGGTGACCGCGGAGGCACACTGCTGTATCCACTGCGACACCCCCTCCTGCGTCCCGGTCAGGTAGGCGCGCAGGGCCTCGGCGTACGGCTGGTCCAGGTGTCCCACCTCGACGGCGACCAGGGATTTCGGGTCGAGCCCGTACTCCACGAGCGTGAGTCGTTCGGCGGCGCGGGCGACGACGCCGTCGGCCGAGCCGAACGGGCGCAGGACGGCGAGCTCGGCGTGCACGACGGCGGCGAGCACCAGCGCGGGGGCCTTGGTGGGGCCGGCGAGCAGGTCGAAGAGGCTGTCCATCCGGGCGACGGCAGCGGCGGCGCTCGGGGCGGGGCCGAGGCCGAGCGGGTCGGGGGCGTCGTCGCCGGCGCGCGGGCGGCCGAGGTCGTCGGAGGTGAGGCCGGCGGCGGCGACGGTGTGCAGCCGGGCCAGGACCTGCCGGGGCGCGGTGCGCCAGGTGGGGCCGAGGCGGCCGAGCTCTGCGGAGGCGCGCAGCGCGCCCTGGACGACGGGGTCGTGCACCTCGTCCTTGCGCAGGGCGTCGAGCGGCACGTCGACGCCTTCGAGTGCGGCGGAGGCGCGGGCGCCGCGCAGCGACGACTCGGCGGAGACCGCCGGGCTGGCCCGCCGCAGGACGCGGTGGCGGTAGAGCCGGTCGACGGCCTGGCGGGCGGCGTCGACGGCTTCGGGCACGCCGGGGAACCCCGCGATGACGGCCAATGGGTCACTCACGGAACCCGACACTACCCGTGGCCGCCGGGCGTCGTTCTAAGAGGGGGACCCATAAACCCTGGGCCGTGTCCCGTTCCATAATTTACGGATTTCGAGATGACAACGTTTCAGTTGCTATTGTCACGCGCGAAGATAAAAATCCATCCGACGGTACGGACCTGTCTAGACCTCTTGTGGTAGGTGGGCGTGAGCTGGTGAAGTGGGACACGACCTAACCAATCTGGCCATAGAAGGAGCACGAGGTGGCCCCGGAAACCCCTGGCAACGAGCCCCAGGCGCTGTCCAACCTGCTGCAGGAGAACCGCCGGTTCGCACCACCGGCCGACCTGGCAGCGGCCGCTAACGTGACCGCCGCCGCCTATGCCGAGGCGGCGGCCGACCGCCTCGGGTTCTGGGAGCGTGCTGCCGAGCGGCTGACCTGGGCCAAGCGGTGGGACACCACGCTGGAGTGGGAGCCCCCGTTCGCCAAATGGTTCGTCGGCGGTGAGCTCAACGTCGCGTACAACTGCGTCGACCGTCACGTCGAGGCGGGGCGCGGCGACAAGGTCGCCTACCACTGGGAGGGCGAGCCCGAGGGCGACTCCCGCACGCTGACCTACGCCGACCTGCAGCGGGAGGTCTCCAAGGCGGCCAACGCGCTGCAGGAGCTGGGCGTGGGCAAGGGCGACCGGGTGGCCGTCTACCTGCCGATGATCCCCGAGCTGCCGATCACGATGCTGGCGTGCGCGCGCATCGGCGCGATCCACTCGGTGGTGTTCGGCGGCTTCTCCTCGGCGGCGCTGAAGAGCCGTATCCACGACGCCGACGCCAAGCTGGTGGTCACCGCCGACGGCGGCTACCGCCGTGGCGCGCCGTCGGCGCTCAAGCCGACGGTGGACGAGGCCGTGGCCGAGTGCCCGCAGGTGGAGAACGTCCTGGTGGTGCGCCGCACCGGCGAGGAGGTCGCGTTCAACGAGCGCGACAAGTGGTGGCACGACGTCGTCGACCGTCAGAGCGACCAGCACACGCCGGTCCCGCATGATGCCGAGGACCCGCTGTACATCCTCTACACCAGCGGCACGACCGGCAAGCCGAAGGGCATCCTGCACACGACGGGCGGCTACCTGACGCAGACGGCGTGGACCCACGACGCCTGCTTCGACCTCAAGCCCGAGACCGACATCTACTGGTGCACGGCCGACATCGGCTGGGTGACCGGGCACTCCTACATCGTGTACGGCCCGCTCGCCAACGGCGCGACCAGCGTGATCTACGAGGGCACGCCCGACACCCCGCACCGCGGCCGGTTCTGGGAGATCGTCCAGAAGTACAAGGTCACGATCCTCTACACCGCGCCGACGGCGATCCGGACGTTCATGAAGTGGGGCGACGAGATCCCCGCCAAGTTCGACATGTCCAGCCTGCGCGTGCTGGGCTCGGTGGGCGAGCCGATCAACCCCGAGGCGTACGTGTGGTACCGCGAGCACATCGGCGGCGACCGCTGCCCGGTCGTCGACACGTGGTGGCAGACGGAGACGGGCGCGATCATGATCAGCCCGCTGCCGGGCGTCACCGCGGCCAAGCCCGGCGCGGCGATGCGCCCGCTGCCGGGCATCAGCGCCGACGTGGTGGACGACCAGGGCAACAGCGTGCCCGACGGCGGTGGCGGCTTCCTGGTCGTACGTGAGCCGTGGCCGGCCATGCTCCGCACGATCTGGGGCGACGACCAGCGCTACATCGACACCTACTGGAGCCGGTTCGACGGGATGTACTTCCCCGGCGACGGCGCCAAGAAGGACGAGGACGGCGACCTGTGGCTGCTGGGCCGCGTCGACGACGTCATGCTCGTCTCGGGCCACAACATCTCCACCACCGAGGTGGAGAGCGCGCTGGTCAGCCACCCGAAGGTGGCCGAGGCCGCGGTGGTGGGCGCGACCGACCCGGTGACCGGCCAGGCCATCGTGTCGTTCGTGATCCTGCGCGGCAGCGTCGAGGAGAACGACGACATCGCCGCCGAGCTGCGCAACCACGTGGCCAAGACGCTCGGCCCGATCGCCAAGCCGCGCCAGATCCTGGTGGTGCCCGAGCTGCCGAAGACCCGCTCGGGCAAGATCATGCGCCGGCTGCTGCGCGACGTGGCGGAGAACCGGAGCATCGGCGACGTCACGACGCTCGCCGACAGCACGGTGATGAACCTCATCTCGGAGAAGCTCCCGTCCGCAAAATCTGAGGACTAATCACCCGTACGGCCACATGTCCCGAAATTTCGGGACATGTGGCCGGGTAGGGTGGGTGTCTGGTGTGCCGGGAAGTCGGGTCGGCGTCATGGGGAGCCGTTCCCCCTGACCTGACCTTCGAGAGGGCTTTCACGTGCGCCGTGCCACCGATATGTGGCCTTTCACACCCACCATCCGCTACGCCCGCACCCTGACCGAGGCGCTCCGCACCGAGACGCTGGGCGGCATCGTCATGCTGGCCGCCACGGTCGCCGCACTGGTGTGGGCCAACGTCTCCCTCGACTCCTACACCGGCCTGGTCAAGACCGAGATCGCCGGGATGGAGATCTACAAGTGGGCCCAGCACGGCCTGCTGACGATCTTCTTCTTCGTCGCCGGGCTGGAGGTCAAGGAGGAGTTCGTCCACGGCGAGCTGGCCAGCCCGCGCAAGGCCGCGCTGCCCGTGCTCGCCGCCGTGGCCGGCATGGTCGTCCCCGCCGCGATCTACCTGCTGGTGAGCTGGGGTGCTCCCGGTGCAGGGCGGGGCTGGGCCATTCCCACAGCCACCGACATCGCCTTCGCGCTCGCCGTGCTCGCCGTCACGGCCAGCGCCATGCCCGCCGCGCTGCGTGCGTTCCTGCTCACCTGCGCCGTGGTGGACGACCTCGGCGCGATCACCATCATCGCGGCCTTCTACACCGACCACCTCGACCTGCCCATGCTGCTGGCCGGAGCGGCGCTGATCGGCGTGTACGGCGTCCTGCAACGGCGCGGCGTACGAACGCCCTGGATCCACCTGCCGCTGGCCGTGGCCGCCTGGTACGCCGTCGAGCAGAGCGGCGTGCACGCGACCGTCGCCGGGGTCGCGCTCGGCCTGCTGACCCGGGTGCACGCCCGCGACAGCGAGGAGCGCTCCCCCGCCGAGGCCGCCGACCACTACATCCGGCCGATCTCGGCGGGCCTGGCCGTGCCGGTGTTCGCGTTCGTGTCGGCAGGGGTGAAGCTCGACGCCGAGAGCCTCGGCGCTATGTTCTCCGATCGGGTAGTTCTGGGAGTGATTGCGGGGCTCGTGGTGGGCAAGTTCCTGGGGGTGTTCGGCGGTGCCTGGCTGGCAGTGCGGCTGGGGCTGGCGAGGCTGTCGCAGGAGCTGCGCTGGCGGGACATGGCGGCGGTGTCGTTGCTTGCCGGGATCGGGTTCACGGTGTCGCTGCTGATCGGCGATCTGGCCTATGGTGCCGATCAGGAACGGGCAACCGCCGTGACCACCGGGATCCTCGCGGCCAGCGTCATCGCCTCCGTCCTGGCAGCGGTGCTGCTGCACACCCGGGTGCGCGAGCGCCGCAGCGCACTGGATGATGATTGACACGGCCACCAGGCCTCGATAGGAGACGTTCATGCCGCAGACTCCCGAGGAAGAATCCCTGGGCTCGCTGGTCGCCCAGGCGAGCAACCACATCTCGACCCTGGTCCGATCCGAGATCGAGCTGGCCAAGGCCGAGTTCCGGTTCGACGCCAAGCGGGTGGGCATGGCGGGCGGGCTGTTCGCGGCCGCCGCGTTCATGGCACACCTGTGCCTGATCCTCGCCTCGTTCACGATCGCCTACGTGCTGGAGCAGTGGCTGCCCAAGTGGGCGGCGTTCCTCATCGTGACCGTGTTCTACCTGCTCGTGGCGGGGCTGCTGGTGTTCATCGGGGTGCGCCGGCTCAAGGGCCTGGCCGGCATGAAGCGGACCGCCAGATCGCTCAAGGGACTGAAGGAGATCGCCTCACCGGAGGAGCTGCCGGCGGGGAGCCGAGATGGCACCTGACGAGGCGGTCGTCCGGATCGAGGGGCCGTGGAAGCACCGGGCGGTCCACGCGGGCGGCACCAGGTTCCACGTCGTGGAGGCCGGTGACGGGCCGCTGGTGCTGCTTCTGCACGGGTTCCCGCAGTTCTGGTGGACGTGGCGGCACCAGCTGGCGTCGCTGCCCGCCGCGGGTTACCGCGCCGTCGCGGTCGACCTGCGCGGCTACGGCGGCAGCGACAAGCCGCCGCGCGGCTACGACCTGCCGACGCTGGCCGCCGACGCGACCGGGCTGATCCGGGCGCTGGGCGAGACCGGCGCGATCGTCGTCGGGCACGACTGGGGCGGGCTGCTGGCCTGGACGATGGCGGTGCTCGACCCGAAGTGCGTGCGCCGGCTCGTCACGGTGTCGGCGCCGCATCCGCTGCGGCTGCGCAACTCGCTGCTCACCGACCCGTTCGGCCAGCTCAGGTCGAGCCGGGTGCTCGGCTTCCAGCTTCCGCTGCTGCCCGAGCGCAGGCTGACCCGCAAGAAGGCGGCGCTGGTCGGCAGCCTCCTCGACGGCTGGTCGGGGCCGAACTGGCCCGACGCCGACGTCTCGCGGACCTACCGCGAGGCGTTCCGGATCCCGGCCGTGGCCCACTGCGCGCTGGAGTATCACCGCTGGTTCGGCCGCTCGCAGCTACGGCCCGACGGCCTGCGTTACGCGCGTGCCATGCGGACCGAGATCGAGGCCCCCACCCTGCAGTTGCACGGCGCGCTCGACCGGTGCATCCTGCCGCGGACGGCGCAGGGGTCGAGCCGTTACGTGGCGGCCCCGTACCGGTGGCGGCTGCTCGAAGGGGCGGGCCACTTCCCCCACGAGGAGATTCCCGACGTGTTCGACACGGAGTTGCTCGGCTGGCTGGCCGATCCGGAGCCCGACCGATGAGAGACCGCGACCCCGAGGGCCGGCCGCGCAACGCCAGGCCGCGCGACGAGTACGGCAGGCCGCTCCCCTACGGCTCGCCCGGCGTGGCCCGGGTGCCCGACGACTACGCGCCGAGCACGGAGCAGGCGCTGGCCGACGGCCGCCGGTTCCTGGCCGAGGGGCTGCCGTTCAACGCGCACGAGGTGTTCGAGGGGCGCTGGAAGTGCGCGCCTGAGGAGGAGCGCGAGCTGTGGCAGGGGCTGGCGCAGATCTGCGTGGGCCTGACCCATCTGCAGCGGGGCAACGGCCGGGGTGCGCTGACGCTGTTCGCCCGCGGCGCGGCGCGCGTGCAGGGCTTCGGCGAGCCGTACGACGCGGTGGGCCGGGCGGCGTCGGGCCTGGGCCACGACAGCGACCCGGCGGCGGCCGTCAGCCTGATCCTGGAGTCGTTGCCGGGCCGGTGAGCGCCGCGCGCCCGGCCAGCAGGGCGAGCGTGGCGTCGGCGGCCCGGTCGACGGCGATGCCGACGGCCTCGTCGCCGGTGCCGAACATGCCCAGCCGCAGCAGCCCGGCGTAGCCGTGGGCGACGGCGGCCACGGCGACGCCGAGCGTCTCGGCGGTGGGCCGGTCGCCGCCCGACAGGGCGAGCGCGGCGTCGTGGAACGCCTCCTTGACGGGCCGGGCGGCGTGCTCCAGCTCGGGGGCGGCGACGGCGGAGAAGGTCGGCCCGGCCAGCGCCTCGAACAGTGCGGGGTGCCCGGCGGCGAAGCGCACGTAGCCCCTGGCGACGCCGACGAGCCGCTGCTCCGGCGTGGTGCCGCGGCTCTCGGCGGTGACGGCGGCGACCAGCCGCTCGCCCGCGCGCACGCCCACGGCCAGCAGCAGCTCGTCGCGGTCGGCGAAGTGGCGGTAGGGGGCGCTGGGGGCGACCCCGAGCCGCCTGCTCGCCTCGGCCAGGGAGAAGCCCTGGACACCGTGCTCGGCGATGAGCTCGACCGCGGTGTCGATCAGCGCGGCGCGCAAATCGCCGTGGTGGTAGCGGTCGCGTTTGGTGGTCCGGGGCATCCCCTCAGGTTAGCGGCCGGGACAGTTCGTCCAGGAGGTCGCGTTCGGCCCGGTCCAGTTCGAAGGCCATCGCGCCGGCGGCCTCGGCGGCCTGGGCGGGCCTGGAGGCGCCCGGGATCGCGACCACGGTCTCGCCGTAGTGGGTGATCAGCCAGTTGAGCGCCACCTGGGCGGGTGAGACGCCGTGGGCGCGGCCGAGGTCCTTCATCGCGGCGATGAGCGGCGCGGTGCGCGCCAGGCCCTTGGCGGTGAGCCGGCTGTGGCCGAACACCCTGCGCATCGGCGGCAGGTCCCTGACCCGGGCGGGGTCGTCGTGGAAGCGGCCGGTGAGGATCCCGCCTTCCAGGGGCGAGTAGGCGATGAGCGTGACGCCGAGGCGGCGGGCCGTGTCGAGCACGCCGTCGCGCTCGACGTTGCGGTGCAGCAGGTTGATCCGCACCTGGTTTGCGGCCAGCGTGACGCCTTCCTGGGCGAGGACCCGGTGGGCGAGCTCCATCTGCCGGGCGGAGAAGTTGCTGACGCCGACGTGGCGGACCTTGCCGGCGCGTTGCAGCGCTGCCATGGCCCTGAGCTGGGCGGGGATGCTCGACAGGCTGCCGGTGGGCATGTGGATCTGGTACAGGTGGATCGGGTGGCCGCCGAGGTGGCGCAGGCGGCTGCCGATGCTGCGGCCGATGTGCCCGGCGGTGCGGCCGAGGGGCGGCCACTTGGTGGCGACGGTGACCTCGCCGGGGGCGATGCCGCACTCCTTGAGCGCGGTGGCCAGCATGCGCTCCGACTGGCCGCCGCCGTACATCTCGGCGGTGTCGAACCAGGTGACGCCGCCGTCGAGGGCGGCGCCGACGACGGCGGTGACGGTCTCCTGGCCGATGTCGCGGACGATGTACTTCGCCACGGACCGGCCGCCGGTGAACTGCATGCACCCCAGGCCGATGGGGCTGATCTCGATGCCGGTCGTGCCGAGCGTACGTGTCTTCATGCCGACCCCCATGTGATGGACATTCACAATGTGATGGACATTAACATGAGGGCATGCCGAACGAAAGCCCCGGCGGGGAGCAGGGGTCAGTCGCAGCTCTGGGTGTTGGCCGGCGAGGTGTCGGTGCGGCCCTGGTCGGCGTCGGGCTTGACCTCGGCGGCGGTCAGCGCGTAGCCGGTCTCCTCCTGGCTGATCGCGGCCGCGAAGATCACGCCGAAGACCCGGCCGTCGGCCGTGAGCAGCGGCCCGCCGGAGTTGCCCGGCAGCACCTTGCCGCGCACCGCGTAGACCGACCGGGTGACGTTGGAGGAGCGGTAGATGTCGGGCCCCTCGGCGTCGAGCTGGTTGCGGATGCGGGCCGCCTCGGCGGTGAAGCCCTTGCCCTTGGGATAGCCGGCGATGATGGCGTTGTCGCCCTTCTCGGCGGTGCCGTCGAAGGCGAGCTGCGGCAGGTTGAGCCCCGGCACGTACAGGACCGCGATGTCGCGGCTCGGGTTGTAGCGCACCACGGTCGCCTTGTGCCGCCGCGAGCGGTGGTCGATCACCTGGAGGTCGCGCGTGACGCCGGCGACCACGTGCGCGTTGGTCATGATCCGGTCGCGGGCGTAGACGAAGCCGGTGCCCTCGATGTGCTTGTTGCAGCTCTCGGCGTTGCCCTGCACCTTGACGATGGCCCGCTGGGCGCGCGCCAGCCGCTCGCCCTGCAGCACGCTCTGCGCGGGCGGCGGCACGTCCACGAACGAGCCCGCCCCGATGGCGTCGAAGACCGGCGGGAACTCCGAACGGTCGATGAGCTTCTTGAACGGCTGCTGCCAGTTGCGCGCCGACTGCGGGATGGCGTCGTCGATGGTGGTGAGCAGCAGTGACTGCCTGACCTGGTCGACCAGCGGCGTGAAGGAGGTGGAGACGACCAGCGACCCGATCAGCCAGGCGATGACCAGCACCGACAGCGCGCTGGCGAACGTGCCGCCGACCGCGTCGGCGACCCTGGCGGGCTCCCAGGTGACGTGGCTGCGCACCACGGCCCCGATGGTCGAGGAGGCGAACTGCCCGATCGTCGCGGCGAGGAAGACGATCACGATGGCGAGCAGCGCCTGCGGGGTGTCGCCGTCGACGATCGCCTTGGAGATCGGCGGCGCGATGAACACCCCGAGCAGCGCCCCGCCCACGAACCCGACGAAGCTGGTGACGCCTATGATGAAGCCCTGCCGGTAGCCCGAGACGCCGAAGGCGATCACGAGGCCAATCAATATGAGGTCAAGCAGATCGCCGCGCACCCTTCAAAGCTAACCAGGGATACGGTCAAGTGTGCACGTCTTCCGCCAGGACGGCGTCACCCTGCGGGTTACCTTGATCCCTATGCCGCCGGTCAGAGATCTCATCGACGCAGCTCTCGACGACCCCGACCCCGACGGGCAGGTGCGCTGGCAGGTGATCTCCGCCCTTCGGGAGCGGGGCGACCTGGAGTGCTTCATCGAGGCGCGGCGGCTGTGCGCGGCCGACTCCGTCACCGAGCGGCTGCTCGGCGTCGACATCCTCGGCATGCTCGCCGCGTACGTGGACCGCACGCTGCCCGTGCTGCGCTTCCTGGCGGCGGGCGAGGACGACGTCATGGTGCTCTACTCGGTGCTGATCGCGTTCGGCCACCTCGCGGACCCGCGCTCGCTGCCGTCGGTGATCGACCTGGCCGGGCACCACGACCCGCGCGTCAGGTACGGCGCGGCCTACGCGCTCCAGCACGTGCTGGGCGACCCGCCGGACCGGACCGGGCTCGACACGCTGCGCCGGCTGACCGCCGACAGCGATGCCGACGTGGCGGGCTGGGCCGCGCTCGGCTTCGCGCTAACCACGGGCCGTGAGGTTTAGCACCTCCGGCGGGATGTCCTCCACGCGCGTCGCGTCCCACGGCCGCTCCAGGCCGCCCACGCGCAGCACCGAGTCGAGCACCACCGCGGTGAACCCCCACACGAGCATCCCGCGCACCCGGAACGCCGGGCCGGCCATCTCCTGCGAGAGCCGCATCGTGAGCCGGTTGCCCGGGTCGACCAGCTCGGCGACGGGCACCCGCTCGACGGAGTCGACCTCGTCGGGCGAGGCGGCGTGCACCGCCGACGGGGTGTGCCACCAGCCGAGCACCGGGGTCACCCGGTTGTCGCTGTGGGACAGGTAGAGCTCGGGCATCGTGCACAGCACGCGCACGCCGCGCGGGTCGAGCCCGGTCTCCTCCTCGGCCTCGCGCAGGGCCGCGCCGACCGGGCCGCCGTCGCCAGGGTCGACGCCGCCGCCGGGGAAGGCCGGCTGGCCCGCGTGCCTGCGCCCGCGCATGCTGCGCTGGATGAGCAGCACGTCGGGGCCGAGCGGGCCCTCGCCGAACAGCATCAGCACCGCCGCTTCACGCCCGCCCTCGCCCGGCGGGCGCATCCGCTCGGGCACAGGGGTGCGTACGGCCTTGGCCGCGAGGTGGTCCAGCCATGCGGGGACGTGGGTCACGCAACCTCCAACACACCGAGCCTCCGGGGACTTCCCGGTCAGGAGAACGGGCCGGGCCGGACGAGCTTCTGGGCCTCCTCGGCGCTGGTGGGGCCGGTGCCGTAGGAGGGGCAGAGCGCGGCGAGCGGGCAGACGCCGCAGGCCGGCCGGCGGGCGATGCAGATGCGGCGGCCGTGCCAGATGATCCGGTGGGAGAAGACCGTCCACTCCCGCTTGGGGATCAGCTCGCCCACGACGTGCTCGATCTTGACCGGGTCGATCTCCTCGGTCCAGCCGAACCGCCTGACCAGCCGCTGGAAGTGGGTGTCGACGGTGAGCCCCGGCACCCCGAACGGCTCGCCGGTCTCGGGGTCGACGGCGTTGCCGAGCACCACGTTGGCGGTCTTGCGGCCGACGCCCGGCAGCGTGACGAGGTCATCGAGCTTCTTCGGCACCTTGCCGCCGAACCTGTCGCGCAGCCCGGCCGAGAGCCCGAGCAGCGAACGCGCCTTCGCCCGGTAGAAGCCGGTCGGCTTGATGATCGCCTCCAGGTCCTCCGGGTCGGCCGCCGCGAGGTCGTCGGCCGTCGGGTACTTGGCGAACAGCGCGGGCGTCGTCAGGTTGACCCGCACGTCGGTGGTCTGCGCCGACAGCACGGTGGCGACCAGGAGCTGGAAGGGGTTGTCGAAGTCGAGCTCGCAGTGGGCGTCGGGGTAGGTCTCGGCGAGGATCCGGTTCATCCGGCGGGCCCTGCGCACCAGGCCCAGTCGTGTCTCGGGCCTGCGCCTGCGGGCACCCGCCACATTCGTCGCCATGCCGGAAAGGGTATGTCTCCGCGACACCGCCGCGTGCCGGTACGCCCAGGACGGGCTCGGGAGAGCTGACGATGGTGATAGATCCCCTCTTTTGGAGATAAGCCCGCGTCTGTGCCTGAATGCAGCCGAAGGTCAGGCGCACGAAAGGGTACGAGTAACCTATGTGTGCCGCATGCAGTGGGGTGAGTCACAATGGCAGCAGAGGAGGACGCGTGAACACGGAAGAAGTGCTGGGCAAAGCCCCTCTGTTCGCCGCGCTCGACCGCGAGAGCGCAGCGGCGTTGCGGACGAGCATCACCGAGGTGCAGCTGTCCAAAGGGCAGACGCTCTTCCACGAGAACGAGACGGGTGACCGGCTCTATGTCGTCCTCGACGGCAAGATCAAGCTGTCCCGCACCTCCCCCGACGGGCGCGAGAACCTGCTGAGCGTGCTCGGCCCGAGCGAGATGTTCGGCGAGCTGTCGCTGTTCGACCCGCGCCCGCGCACCGCCACCGCGACCGCGCTGACCGACGTCCGGCTGGCCGGGCTCGGCCACGACGACCTGCGGCCCTGGCTGACCGGCCGCCCCGAGGTGGCGCTCCACCTGCTGCGCGCGCTCGCCCAGCGGCTGCGGCGCACCAACGACGTGCTGGCCGACCTGGTCTTCACCGACGTGCCCGGCCGGGTGGCCAAGCAGCTCCTCGACCTGGCCGAGCGGTTCGGCACCAAGACCGACGACGGCCTGCGCGTCCACCACGACCTCACGCAGGAGGAGCTGGCCCAGCTCGTCGGCGCCTCACGTGAGACGGTCAACAAGGCGCTGGCCGACTTCGCGCAGCGCGGCTGGCTGCGCATCGAGGCCAAGGCCGTGGTGATCCTCGACATGGACCGGCTCTACAACCGCTCCAGATAGTCGAGCTGGGCCCGCACCGACAGCTCGGCGGCGGGCCACAGCGACCGGTCGACGTTCGCGTACACGATCTTCACGATCTCCCTCGGCGTGCGCGCGCCCTGCTCCCGCGCCTGCCTGATCTGGTCCAGGCGTTCGCGCCGGTGCGCGATGTAGCCGTCGAGCGCGCCGATCGGGTCCGGCAGCACCGGCCCGTGGCCCGGCAGCAGCGCCCGCGCCTCCAGGCTCTCCGCCACCGCCCTGAGCCTGTCGAGGCTGCGCAGGTAGTCGGCCAGCCCGCCGTCGCCAGCGATGATCGTGGTGCCCCGGCCCAGCACGGTGTCGCCGGTCAGCATCGCCCGGTCGGCCGGCAGCCAGAAGCACAGCGAGTCGAACGAGTGCCCCGGCGTCCCGTACACGTGGATCTCCAGCCCGGCCACGGTCACCACGTCGCCGTCGGCCAGGCCCTCCTCGCCCAGCCTGTGGCGGGGGTCGAGGGCGCGTACGGGAGCCTCGACGAGCTCGGCGAAGCGCCGGGCGCCGCCGCTGTGGTCGAAATGGCCGTGGGTGAGCAGGATCTCCCGTACCCGGCGCCCGCCCAGGTGGTCGCGGACGCGCAACAGGTGACCCTCGTCGCCGGGGCCCGGGTCGACGACCACGACCTCGTCCTGGCCGCCGATGACCCACGTGTTGGTGCCGTCGAGCGTCATCGCCGACGGGTTGGGCGCGAGCAGGTTCTCGGCGTGGTCCGTACGGGACCCGTCGGGGCCGCCGATCGGGATGTGCAGGCCGCTCATCCGGTCACCAGCCGCCACTCACCGTCGACCTCCACGACCTTCGGCATGATCGTGACGATCTCCCGCTTCTCGGCCAGCACCGACTCCACGCCGTCGTGCCCGGCCAGCTCGGCGAGCGTCTGGCGGGTGGGCGGCATCAGGAAGATCTCTCCCCGGTCGGCCAGCGCGACCGCGTCGGCGGGGCGCTGCCAGACCACCTGGTCCGCCTCGCCGCCTACGTCGCGGGTGCGCTGGCCCTCCGGGAGCACGGCGACGAAGAAGCGGGTGTCGAAGCGCCGGGTCTCGACCTCCGGCGTGATCCAGTGCGCCCACGGCTTGAGCAGGTCGGAGCGCAGCACCAGGCCGCGCCGGTCGAGGAAGTCGGCGAAGGACAGGCTGCGGTCGATGAGCGCCAGCCGGTCGGCCTCCCACCCGTCACCGGTCGTGTCGGCGACCACCGAATCGGGCCCGGCGCCCGCGAGCAGCACGCCCGACTCCTCGAACGTCTCCCGCACGGCGGCGCACACCAGCCCTCTGGCCACCGCCTCGCCAGCTCCGAAGATCCGCCCCCACTCGGCGGGCGACGGCCCGGCCCAGGCCACGGCCTGGTCGGTGTCGCGCGGATCGACGGAGCCGCCGGGGAAGACGTACGCCCCGGCGGCGAAGGCCATCGTGGCCTTGCGGCGCAGCAGGTAGGCCTGGACGCCGTCGGGCCGGCCCGGGCGCAGGATCGCCACCGTGGCGGCGTCCCGCGCCGGGGCCGGGTCGACCTGCCCGGCGATGATGCCCCGTGCCCGCTCGGCGAGCTCGTCGGGGAGCCGAAGTCCAGCCACATGACCTCCTTCTAGAACATCACTCGGTCATGGTGACATATCGGACCTTCAGGACACCTCCGCGATCAGCTCCACTTCCACCGGAGCGTCGAGGGGCAGCGCGGCCACGCCGACGGCGCTGCGCGCGTGCTTGCCGGCCTCGCCGAAGATCTCGGCCAGCAGCTCGCTCGCGCCGTTGGCCACCTGCGGCTGCTGGGTGAAGTCGGGCGCGCTGGCCACGAAGACCACGGCCTTGACGATCCGCTTCACCCGCGACAGCTCGCCGACCTCGGCCTTGAGCGCGGCGACGGCGTTGAGCGCGCAGATGCGGGCCTGCTCGCGGCCCTCGTCGACGCCCAGGTCGGCGCCCAGCTTGCCGGTCTGGTGCAGCTTGCCCTCGACCATCGGGACCTGGCCCGAGGTGTAGACGAGCTGACCGGTGCGCACGGTCGGCACGTAGGCCGCCAGCGGGGCCACGACCTCGGGGAGCGTCAGGCCCAGCTCCTCGATCTTCTGCTCGGGACTCATGCCTTCTCCCTCTTGAAGTACGCGACCAGCTGCTCGGGCGTCGCGCCCTGCACGATCTGGACCAGCTCCCAGCCGTCGGCGCCGAAGTTGTCGAGGATCATCTTGGTGTTGTGTATCAGCACCGGGGCGGTGAGGTACTCCCATTTCTTCATGGGGCTCAGCGTAGTGTGAGCAATCTCAAACGGTGGTCGCGGGCTTTCGACAAGTGACCGTTCGGTAGCCTCGAAGTCGTGGACTCTCCGGACACGGACTGGGACGGCGTGCGACTGCACGTCGTCACCGGCAAGGGCGGCACGGGCAAGACGACGGTCGCCGCGGCCCTCGCCCTCGCCCTCGCCGCAGGCGGCCGCAAGGTGCTGCTCGTGGAGGTGGAGGGCCGCCAGGGCATCGCGCAGATCTTCGACCTGCCGCCGCTGCCGTACGAGGAGCGCCGGATCGCCGTGGCGCCCTCGGGCGGTGACGTGTTCGCGCTGGCCATCGACCCCGAAGACGCCATGCTCGAATACATGGAGATGTTCTACGGGATGCGCCGGGCGGGTCGCGCGCTGACCAAGATGGGTCTCGTCGACTTCGCCACCACCGTGGCCCCCGGCTTCCGGGACGTGCTGGTCACCGGCAAGACCACCGAGGCCGTGCGCCGGCGCGGGCGTGACGGCAAGCGGGTCTACGACGCCGTGGTGCTCGACGCGCCGCCCACGGGCCGCATCACGCGGTTCCTGAACGTCACCCAGGAGGTCGCCGGGCTGGCCAAGGTGGGCCCGATCAAGAGCCACTCCGACCTCGTCCACGGCGTCGTGAAAAGTCCGGAAACGGCTGTGCATTTCGTGACGCTGCTGGAAGAGATGCCCGTCCAGGAAACACTCGACGGAATCGCCGAACTCGCCGGCGCGGGACTGCCCACCGGTGGCATCTTCATCAACATGGTGCGCGAATCCCTCCTCCCGCAGGCCGCCCTTGACAGGGCTGTCAAGGGCGGATTCGACGCCGGAGAGCTCACGCTCGGCCTCAAGGCCGCCGGGCTCGCCGACGGGTCCGACGTCGGCGCCCTGGCCGAGGCGCTCGCCGAAGAGGTCGTCGAGCACGCCCGCCGCACCGACCTCGAACGCGCCGAACGCGAATCGCTGGCCGCCTCCACGCTGCCGCGCTACGAGCTGCCGCTGCTCACCGACGGGGTGGACCTGGCAGGGCTGTACGAGCTGGCCGAGAGCATCCGCAAGCAGGGAGCAGCGTGAAGAAGCCCGCCACCCTCGACATCGACGCCATCCTCGACGACCGGGGCACCCGGATCATCGTCTGCTGCGGCTCGGGCGGCGTCGGCAAGACCACCACGGCCGCCGCGCTGGGCCTGCGCGCCGCCGAACGTGGCAGGTGCGCCGTCGTGCTCACCGTCGACCCGGCCCGCCGCCTGGCCCAGTCGATGGGCCTCACCGAGCTCGACAACACCCCGCGCCTGGTCACCGAGAGCGAGGACGGCGGCCAGCTCTACGCGATGATGCTCGACATGAAGCGCACGTTCGACGAGATCATCGAGGCGCACGCCGATCCCGAACGGGCCCGCCAGATCCTGTCGAACCCCTTCTACCAGTCGCTGTCGTCCAGCTTCTCCGGCACCCAGGAGTACATGGCGATGGAGAAGCTGGGCCAGCTCCGCCGCTCCGACGAGTGGGACCTGATCATCGTCGACACGCCGCCGTCACGCTCGGCGCTCGACTTCCTCGACGCGCCGGAACGGCTCGGCCGCTTCCTCGACGGCAGGTTCATCAAGCTGCTCACCGCACCCGCCAAGGCCGGCGGGCGCAGCGCGTTCAAGCTGCTCAACGCCGGGTTCGGGATCGTCGCCGGAGCCATGACCAAGCTGCTGGGCGCGCAGGTGATCAAGGACCTGCAGACGTTCGTGTCGGCCCTGGACGCGGTGTTCGGCGGTTTCAGGCAGCGCGCCGACCAGACGTACAAGCTGCTCCAGGCACCCGGCACCGCCTTCATCGTGGTCGCCGCGCCGGAGCGCGACGCGATGCGCGAGGCTTCCTACTTCGTCGAGCGGCTGGCCGAGGAGCGGATGCCGCTCGCCGGCCTGGTCGTCAACCGGGTCCACGAGTCGCCGGCGGCGACGCTCTCGGGCGTGAGAAGCGCCGCCGCGGCCGAAGACCTGGAATCGCGGGGCGAGCACGAGCTGACCGCGGCCGTGTTGCGGCTACACACGGGCCGGATGCAGCTCGCCGCTCGCGGGCACCGGGAGCAGGACCACTTCGTCAGCGCCCATCCCACGGTGCCCATCGCCAAGGTGGCAGCCATGACCGAGGACGTGCACGACCTGGATGGCCTGCGACGCGTCGGAGAGCTCCTGGCGAACGGCTGAGAGCACGGCCGGGGTCGGCCGCGCTCTCGGGCCGGCTCAGCCGGCGATCAGCTCGTTGGTCCGCTCGTACTCTTCTTTGGCCGACTCGAGCAGCTCGCGCCACGAGTCGACGTCCGGTCGCCGCCGAAGCAGCGCTCGCCGCTCCCGCTCGGTCATACCGCCCCACACCCCGAACTCGATGCGGTTGTCGAGCGCATCGGCGAGGCATTCGGTACGGACAGGGCATCCTCGGCAGATGAGCTTCGCCCTGTTCTGGGCGGCTCCCTGGACGAACAGAGCGTCAGGATCCGCACCTTTACAGGCGGCACGGGAGGTCCAATCCGTGATCCACATTTTCGACCCCACTCCCCTTAGGTGGTCAGTCGTCAGTTGGGGCCGACGGGCGCGGGCGCCGAGCCTCCGTATTCAGTTGCCGCAGGGAGAACGTACGCAAGAAGACCTTCGGGCCGACAGACCCCAGAGGACCAAATTCTCGCTGGAGTCTTGACCGGGAATGACTAGTCACCCCCGTCAGTCAAGGCGAAATGCAGGCGTGTTACCGATAAGGTCACCCTTTCGACGTACCCTTGGTACTGTGCAAGCTCAGGGCAAAGATCGTTCCTCGCCGATCCTGAACGTCATCAAGCTGATCGCAGCTGGGTCGGCCGCAGGCGTGCTGGCGGCAGCCGTGGCGCTGCCCGCGGTCGGCGGCGCGGGCGTCTCCGCCAAGAGCGGCATGGAGATGCTCGACCTCAAGCCCGAGGACCTGGCCGAACCGCCGCTGTCCGAGCGCACAGTGCTGCTCGACGCCAACGGCGACCAGATCGCGCAGTTCTACTTCGAGAACCGCCAGTCGGTGACCCTCGACAAGGTCGCGCCCATCATGCAGAAGGCCCTGATCGCGATCGAGGACTTCCGCTTCTACCAGCACGGACCGATCGACATCGAGGGCACCACCCGGGCGCTGATCAAGAACCTTACCACCGGCGGCGTGACGCAGGGCGGTTCTTCGATCACACAGCAGTACGTGAAGCAGGTGCTGGTCAACTCGGCCGAGACGCCCGAGGAGCAGGCGGCGGCCATCGCCCCCACGATCTCCCGCAAACTGGCCGAACTGCGCTACGCGATGGCGATCGAGAAGAAGTACACCAAGGACCAGATCCTCGAGCGCTACCTGAACATCGCCTACTTCGGCGCCGGAGCCCACGGCATCCAGGCAGCCGCCAAGCGCTTCTTCGACAAGCCCGCCTCCAAGCTCACCCTGGCCCAGGCCGCCACCCTCGCCGGCGCCGTCCAGAACCCAGCCAGGACCGACCCCAACGTCGGCCCCAAGTCGCGCGCGCTGCTGCTGGAGCGGCGCAACGTGGTGCTCGACCGGATGGCCGAGATCGGCACCATCACCAAGGCCGAGGCCGCCGACGCCAAGGCCAAGAAGCTCGGCTGGAAGGACGTCCCGTTCCCCGGCGGGTGCGAGGAGAGCGAATACCCGTACTTCTGCCTCTACGTGCAGAACGAGATCCTGCTCAACGCCGACTTCGGCAAGACCGCCAAGGACCGGCTCAAGCTCCTCCAGCGCGGCGGCCTGACCATCAAGACCACGATCGACCCGAAGATGCAGAAGGCGTCCGAAAAGGCGATCAAGAAGTACGTGAGCCCCAAGGACAAGCCCGTCGCCGCCCAGGCGATGATCGTCCCGGGCACCGGCGAGATCAAGGCCATGGCCGCCTCCCGCAAGTACGGCAACAACAAGAAGAAGAACGAGATCAGCTACAACCTCGTCGCCGACATGGCACACGGCGGCGGCCCCGGCTTCCAGCAGGGCTCAACCGCCAAGGCCTACACGCTGGCCACGGCGCTCGAAGAGGGGCTGAAGTTCAACGACGGCTTCCCCTCCCCCGCCGGCTACACCGCCTCCGGCTACAGCGCGTTCAAGAACTGCAAGGGCAAGAACGTCGGCGACCCCAGCCACGAGGTGCGCAACTCCAGCGAGGGCGGCGGCGGCTTCAAGACCCTGCAGACCGGCACCTGGGGCTCGGTCAACACGTTCTTCATGCGGCTGGAGCAGGAAGTCGGCCTCTGCAAGGTGGTCAAGCTGTCCAAGCGCCTCGGGCTCAAGCGGGCCGACGGCGACGACCTGCGCGAGTTCGAGACCTTCACGCTCGGCATCAACGAGGTCGACCCGGTCACCGTGGCCAACTCCTACGCCGTCTTCGGCGCGCGCGGCAAGTACTGCCAGCCGCTCGCCGTCACCGAGGTCAAGGACCGCTACGGCGAGGTCATGCGGTTCAAGCCCAAGTGCTCGCAGGTCATGGACGAGGAGGTGGCCGACGCCGTCAGCGCCGTGCTGGAAGGCGTCTTCACCAAGGGCACCATGACCGGCGTCGGCGGCATCGGCCGTGACGCCGCCGGCAAGACCGGCACCACCGACGGCTACACCGCCGCCTGGTTCGCCGGCTACACCCCGAACCTCGCCTCCGCCGTCAGCCTCGGCGACCCGCGCGGCGCCTTCGCCCACGACCTCGTCGGCGTCACCATCGGCGGGCAGTACTACGGGTACGTCTACGGCGCGTCGATCTCCGGGCCGATCTGGAAGGACTCGATGATGGCCGCGCTCAAGGGCGTCGAGGCGGCCAAGTTCCATCCCGTCGACCAGTCACGCTTCGGCGGCTGCACCGACGAGTGCGCGCCCAAGCCCAAGAAGAAGAAGGACAAGGGCGACGACGGCGACGAAGGCGGTCCCGACGTCGGCGACCCGTCCGACCTGGCCGACTGGTTCGACGACCGGCGCGGCGACGGCAACGGCGACGACCGGGGCCAGAACGGCGACTGGGGCGACAACCCGCTCCTGCCCGCCCGCAACTAGCCCGCGGGCCTCCGGCCCCGCCAGAGGCCCGCCACAGCCCTCAGGACGCCAGCCGCGCCCGCACGGCCGCGGCCACCCGGCCGCCCTCGGCCCGCCCGGCCACCTTCGGGTTGACGACCTTCATGACCTGGCCCATGGCCTGCGGCCCCGACGCGCCGGTCTCGGCCACCGCCTCGTCGACCAGCCTGGCCAGCTCCTCGTCGGAGAGCTGCGCCGGCAGATACTCCTCCAGCACCGCCTGCTCGTCCAGCTCCGCCTGCGCCTGCTCGGCGCGCCCGGCGTTGCCGAAAGCCTCCGCCGCCTCCCGCCGCTTCTTCGCCTCACGGGTCAGCACCTTGACGATCTCCGCGTCGGAGAGCTCCCTGGCCTCCTTGCCGGCGACCTCCTCCACGTTCACCGCGGCCAGTGCCATCCGAATGGTCCGGAGCCGAACCTCGTCCCGGGCCTTGAGTGAGGCCGTCAGATCGGCCTTCAGCTTGTCCTTCAATGCGCTCATGCGGTCCATCTTGCCGCGTGCGCGAACGCCCCGTGCCGGATGTCGGGCATCATGAAGAGGTGAGGAAAGCAGTCGCGGTGCCCCTGTCAGTGCTCGGCCTCGGCCTGGCCGGGCTCGGATACGCCTCGGTCGTGGAGCGCAACTCGTTCCGGCTGCGGCGCTTCGACGTGCCGGTGCTCGCCCCCGGCCAGCGGCCGGTGCGCATCCTGCACCTGTCCGACCTCCACCTGACGCCCCGCCGCACCATGCTGATCAACTGGGTGCGCTCCCTCGGCTCGCTGGAGCCCGACCTCGTCGTCAACACCGGCGACTCCATCGCCCACCCCGACGCCGTCCCGTCGCTCCTGCACGCCCTCGAGCCGCTGCTCGCCCGGCCCGGCCTGTTCGTGTACGGCTCCAACGACCTCTACGCCCCCCAGCCGAAGAACCCGGCCCGCTACCTGTGGCGCACCTCCCGCAACGAACGCCGCCAGCACATCCCCAACCTCCCCTGGGAAGAGCTCGGCGCCGGCATGGCCGCCGAAGGCTGGCTCGACATGAACAACACCACCGCCCGCCTCAAGGTCGGCGACCTCGACGTCGCCGTGGCCGGCATCCACGACTCCCACATCTCCCGCGACCGCTACGACCTCGTCGCCGGCCCCGCCCCCGCGGACGCCGACCTGCGCCTCGGCGTCATGCACTCCCCCGAGCCGCGCAACATGACCGCCTTCGCCGCCGACGGCTACCAGCTCCTGCTCGCCGGCCACACCCACGGCGGCCAGCTCTGCGTCCCCTTCTACGGCGCCCTCGTCACCAACTGCGGCATCGACCGCGCCCGCGTCAAGGGCCTCAGCCGCCACGACTCCGCCTGGCTCCACGTCTCCGCCGGCCTCGGGACCAGCCCGTACGCCCCCGTCCGCTTCGCGTGTTTCCCGGAGGCGTCGCTGCTCACGCTGGTTCCCCGACGGTGACGGTCACAAGCACGCCCGAAGTCGGCTAGACTTTCCCAGGCACGAGCAAGACGGCGTGCACCGGGGTGTAGCGCAGCTTGGCAGCGCGCTTCGTTCGGGACGAAGAGGTCGTGGGTTCAAATCCCGCCACCCCGACAGTAGTAGCCGCAGGTAGAAGGCCGCTTCCGAAGATCGGAAGCGGCCTCTCTTGTCTTCTGAGCGACTACGCCCTCCTCTACCGCTGAGAGGCCCCAAGGAGTTCCGCATCCCGCCCTCTGGCTCGCGAGCCATGACCTTCACGGGCGTGCCCAACTCCTCACGGATGTTGGTACGCCTGCACATACAGGTCCTCCGCTCGGTCAGTATCAGTGAGAGCGGGCTCCCCGGCAGCATGCCCTTTATAGGCGGCCTCGGAGAAGGACCACGTTCCGCTCACCTCGGGCTGGGAATGCCTCCGCACAGGTAGGTGGACTCTTCCAGCAGTTGCGGTGTCAGCGTGATCCCGGTGAGACTCTCGGCCAAGAGGAACGCCGGCCCTTCGTGGGGGTAGGTGTGTGATGGAAAGACGGAGTCGATCCGCTGCATGGTCTCCGCGAGTTCGTCCGGCATCTCCTCTGAGTAGCGCTCCGGGTATGGAAACTCAAGCTGAATCTTTCCGTCTTTGATCCAGTGGGAGTAGCCGTCCTGGTTCATGTACTCGAACCGGATTTTTCCGTCTTCGATCCAGTAGAAGTAGTCCATGCACTTGATGTCGAGGTAGTACTGGGAGACGAGGCGGGTCCTCGCCGACAGCGGCAGGATGATCTCCTCGGTGACGCCGAGCGAGCCGAGGGGCTCGACGAGGAGTACCCAGTCTTCGATGGCGACGGCACCGAAGAACATGTTCTTCCCGTCGTAACGGGAGTAGGCGACCCCGGCCAGTTCCTCGAGCGTCATAGGCGTGAACTCCCCTAACCAGCCACCGAGCCGGGTCGCCACTTCCTCGAGCGCCAAGCCGCGGACATAGGTGAAGCAGTAGCCGTCCCCCATGGCAGAGCTCACATCGGAGAACCGGGTGTTGTCGTCAGGAGTAGCGATCATGTCGTCATGCTCGCAGCACCTACCGACACAATGAGCATCGTCAACTCTGGAGGAGCAGCGCTTTCATTGCACGATGGTGGTGGCGTGGTGCGGGCAGCGCCTATCGACTTGGTCGATCTCTGGCGGGAAAGACATGTCACACGGGCGCGGGAGGACTCCACCGAATGTGACGGCGTACAGGGTGCGGACCTGGCGCCGATCTTCCCGCGTAGGGCGCGGCAGGAGCACAAGAGTGCGCACCACCTCAACGACCTGCACGGATGAATCATCGACGTCCAGAGGATGGCATCGTCGGCAGGCGCAGTCTGGCTGGTCGGGGCCCCGCTCGATGCCGCACCGACATCACTCGTCTTCCGGCGGCCGGTGACCGTTCTGTCGGGGTAGATCGTGGTCGGATGCGGTGCTGAGCGAGACCGGGCGCCACAGGTCGAGCTCCTGAGCCACGTGCTCGAGTTTGGCTTCGACGTGAGCAACGGCGTCGGCACCGAGCTGCAGCCGCAACGGAGGATCGTCGACGGTCAGGAGGTCGAGGATCGCGACAGCCGCCTTGCGTGGATCTCCAGGCAAGAGTGAGCCGCGATCAAAGACCGGCGGGAGGGTGGCGAAACGGCCGAGTTCGACGACGGTCACGCAGACGCCGAACTCCTCCAGTTCAGCGCGGAGGGTCTCGCACAGCGCCTCGACGGCCGCCATGGAGGCGCCATACAGACCCGAACCGGCCGGGGCCGAGAAGCCGGCAGCCGAGCCTACGACGATGATCCGGCCGGCCTGCTGCGCGCTCAGTACCGGCAGCACGGCGCGGGCCATGGCGAGCATACCGACGACGTTGATGTCGAACAGGGCCCGAGCCTGCGCGTCGGTCGTCTCCCGCAGGGGGGCGCGGACGGTCCTGGCCACATCGTGGACGAGCACGTCGATCCGGCCGAAGCGGCGCATCGACTGCTCGACCGCCGCCGTCGGCGCCTGCGGCCGCATCAGATCCAGCTCCAGGGGGAGCACTTCACCACCCATCCCGGCGAAGGCTTCCGTAACCGCCGCCAGGTCACGGTCAGTGGCAACCACCCGGTGTCCTCGCCGCAGCGCTTCGCGGGCTACGCGGTGCCCGATGCCTCGTACCGCGCCCGTGATGAACCAGACAGCCATGCATATCCACCCGATGTCGGCCTCCCCCAGCAGGAGGCGGTGAAGACACCGTGCCGGTAAAAGCAACAGGGCACATCGCACGAATGTACGAGGACCGTCAGGTGCGCCGCGTCCAGCCAGTGGCCTGTCACCGATCGCTGGACGGGTCATTGATCTCGGGCGGTGAACCCACGGCCCACGCCAAGTGCGGGGGAGAGCCCTCTTGACCTGGACGATGGCGGTCCTGTCTCGATCCCGCTGTCACGGATCCGGGGGGCGCCCGGTCTACGTGGGCGAGGCAACCCGAAAAGCCCGCCTTCCCGAAGGCCTGCGCGGACAACGCGCACGGAGCCTGCAAGGTCCGAACGAAAATCACGATGAAGCGGTGACTTCCCCATGAACGACAACATCCTTGAGCCTGCGGCGCAGGAACTCGCCGAAGCGACCTCCAAGCCTCACCCGGCGCCCCCGGGGCCGGCTGGCGCGCCGACGGCGACCATCCGGCACCCTTCGCGCCTGCCACCCCGCGCGCTTCCCACCTCATTCGTCGGTGAGGCGAACCTGTCTACGCAAGCCTTTGGTGGAGGGATGAGCTGCCCCACCGATGAAAGTGATTTCCTGCACGAGCTCAAGGTCGTGGTCGCGATCGAACTGCACACGGCCGACCTGTGTCACTCGCAGCACCCCCGCGATCTGCCGGTCACCGAGTGGCTGGTCGATCCCACCGAGACCGAGCGCGAGCAGGTGGGGCTGCGCGGCATTCTGGCCGCGATCACGGAGCTGGAGAACGGCTCCCTGTTCCCGCTCGCCACCGAAGACGGGCGCATGTGACCGCCACGAACCTGTCGATCCGCCACAGAAAGCTGCAACTGTGACCGACCCACGAACACCCCTTGAACGTGAAGCGCGAAGCCGACGGACTGGACGTCGACCGGACCAGGACCCGGGGGCGGCGATGACCGACGACGACGCTGCGGCGTTCATAGCGGCCAGGACCGCGCCTCATCAGCCCTCGATCCAGCCGCGCTCCGTGGATGGGGCGGTCGACGACGTGTCCACCGACGCAACCGCGTACGTGCACCGGCATCAGAACACGCTGGTCATCGCCTCGGGATTCCTTCCGCGACTCGACGCGTCCGGCAAGCGCCGGCCGGTCGGTTCGGCGGAGCCTGCGTCTGGAACAGGATCTTCCATGCCCCCTGAGGCCGGCGTTTCCGGATCTACACCGCTCCCGGCACACCAGCGACAGGCGCCGGCACGACGGGTTCATGGTGAGCGTACGGTCTCCTCTCTGCGGCCCGACCTTTCGGCCGTAACCGAGAGAGCTGCCACCACGTCGCTGACGCTGAGGCATCGGCACCTTCCCGGGACGAGCGTGATCGCGGTTGGCGGTGAGATCGATCTCGCCAACAGCGGCCAACTGGCCTGCTACGTCAAGAGGGTCCGCCGGCCCGGCGACCACGTGGTCTTCGACCTGACCGAGGTGTCCTTCCTGGACTGCTCAGGCCTGCGGGTGCTGATATCCAGCCACCGCCAGGCCACCGCCGACAACGCGGGCGTACGGCTGGCCGGGGTTCGTGGCGTCCCCGCCCGGCTGCTCCAACTCGTCCGGCTACAAGCGCTTCTGCCGGTTCACAGCACGGTCGAGCAGGCCCTCGCCACCATCCTGACCACCTGAAACACCCCGGCCATGCCGACCCATCGTTCGAGGTAGATCATGGCTGTTCATCAGTTCCATCAGCGCCGAGAGGCCCGATCCCCTCTGCCAGACCTGTCCCGTACGAGCGTCCTTCCTCGACTGGACCCTGCGCACCCCCCGCCAACGGCTGGCTACGGGGCTGACAGCCCCATCCCCGCCGAGACCGGCTCGGGCAGAACACCTCAACTGAGGCCCGCCGTTCAACAGAGGCCCCCGACGGGCCCGGATCGACACCCCTTGTACAGTCTGCGGCGGACTGTCGAGCCACGCACGCGACGCTACCCGGAGGCCGTCGAGGAGATACCGTGCCTGGCGCTTCTGACCTTCCCGACCCCGACCCGGCCGGGTGGCAGGAGCGCAATCACTACCCCGCGGACCGGGGCTCCCCTGGCAGCCAAGCAATCGGACCATACCGGGCGTACATGCTGAAGGCGGGAACCGACCCCGGTTCCCGCCCTCTCCTTGTTCAACGTGCGGTGGTGAACAGGAACGCGCAGTCCTCTACAGCCTCCATGCGGTGGCGGCGTTCCGGCATGACCAGCAGGTCGCCGGGCAGCCCGTCCCATGAGTCAGGCCCGGCGACAAGCCGCACCCGCCCGCGCAGCACGTGCACCGTGACCTCGCCGGGATGCTCGCTCTCGTGAATGTGCTCGCCCTGCCGCAACGCCATGACGGTCTGCCGCAGCGAACGATCGTGTCCACCGTGGACAGTGGTGGCACTGCGACCCCTGTTCGCCTCGCGAGCGTGCGTGAGCAGCTGGTGGACGAGTGCGGTCAGCGACACCTTGGTCATGACTGCGGTGCGCGACGGTCTCGCCGAGCTTCCAACTCCTCGGAGCTGACCGGCGTCAGCATCGGCTGCCCAGGCGCGCAGAACATCGTCACCACGAACGCCGACTCCTCATCAGCCAGGTGGTTGCCGTCCTGGTAATGAATCACGTCCCCACCTGGCTCCCAGAACGCCTCACCGGCCCGGACAACCCGCACAGGTTCGCCTTCGAGCTCGAAATTGATGGCTCCCTTGATCACGTACCCATAGGCGGGCCCGGAGTGCCGGTGAGGCGGCGCGCCGGGGCTGTTCGGCGGCAGTGTGACCAGGATCGTCATCGCCTCGGCGCCCTCCGGCGCGGGCGGCGCTCCCGCTACGGTGGCGACCACGTCGATCTTCGGTGGCGGCCCGCTCGTGTCGGGGCTCTCAAGGTGGTGAGCGTGAGCGATGCTCATCAGGCGTCCCTTCGCGAAACCGTGGCCGGCTCGTTCCGGCCGATCAGTAGCTCAGACCAGA
The DNA here is from genome assembly GCF_019396325.1 of Nonomuraea ceibae. Lineage (GTDB taxonomy): Bacteria > Actinomycetota > Actinomycetes > Streptosporangiales > Streptosporangiaceae > Nonomuraea > Nonomuraea ceibae. Next base: position 295,845 of record NZ_JAHKRO010000001.1, on the reverse strand, counting down.
CAGCGGCCCCGATATGTGACACCGTCGTGAACAGCGCTCCTGCTGGGGCGCCTCAGCGCCCAGCTCGCTTGACGTCGATGCCCGGCCCCAGGTCGGCGGATGGCGCGGACTGTCGTCGCGTCACAGCGCCAGCGCCGCCATGAAGGTCATGTCGGCCGCCATTCCGGCCGAGCACACGTCCTGGTCGAGCCTCTTTCGCTCCGCTCCCCGCACCGGCAGGACGCGGATGAGCCGAGCGCAGGTCCAGGTCAGGCCGATGACCAGGGCCACCGTGGCCGTCGACCCTCCTCCATGCGCGTGCCCGGACGAAGCGCCGGTGAGAGCAGGCCCGCCGGACGCCGTCAGCACCATGAGGATCGGCATGAACACGAAGTCCTGGATGTGATGACCGGTCTCCGCGCGGCGTATGGGGGAGCCGCAGAGCCAGCCGGCGGTCAGCAGCGCGAGCACCGCGGCGCAGAGGAACCAGCCACCAAGATGCCCGGCCGCCATGCCGAGCGCCATCACGATGTACGGCCACCTTCTCGCGGAACGTACGGAGGGCAGCAGGATCGGGGCGAGTGCCACGGCGCATCCGGCCAGAACGCCCACCGTGTGGAGGAGGGCATGCATTACACCGTCTCCGCTTCCGCCCGCCGGAGACGCGTGGAGGACGCGCTCCTCGCCGTTGTTGCGATCACGCCCTTTGACCGGACGACCCGGCGAGTTGTGACAGAAAGGCGGAGGAGGTTAGTTTTCGCCTGTCTGCTCAAGTTTCTTGACCACATCAGCCGCCTGCGCGTCGTCGCCGTCCTCCTCGAACAGCCGTGCCGCCTCCGCCAATGCCTGGCGGGCCTCCTCGACCCGGCCCAACTCCCGCAGCGCGATGCCCAGGCCGCGATGGGTGTAGGCCAGGGCAGGGGGAATGGAGTGGCTGTTAAGCACGGGCACCGCCTGATGGAAGGCGTCGACCGCCTCCGTCCAGCGTTCGAGCGCGACGTAGGTGAGGCCGAGATGGCTCAAGGCGGCTCCGAGACTGTAGGCGACGATGGCCGGGGAACCGCCGTACGAGGGGTCACGCAACGCGGCCACCAGCGCCAGACTGCGCCGCAGGGCCTCCTGCGTCTGGCCCGCTCGCCGCAGGTTGAGAATGTGGGTCATCCTGGCCTGGGGGTAGCCCTCCAGGTCCGCCGCCCGCAGGAGGAGGTCGGCCGCTCGCCGGCTGTAGTCCACCTCGCGCTCGAGTTTCGCCGGATCGCCGTAGTCAGGCCAGCCGGCGTAGAACAGCGCCCACCCCTGCTGGCGCAGGTCACCGACCTCGCCGGCCAGCTCGAACGCCCGCAACGCCGTCCTCTCCGACTCCTCCATCCGGCCTTCGCACACGGACAGGGCCCAGGACAGATAGTTGAGATGCACCGCCTCCTGCAGCCGGTCCCCCATCGCCCGTGCCGCACCGGAGGACAGCTCGAACACCTCGCGCCAGTGCCCCCATCTCCTCACCTGGTCCGAGAACCAGTGCATGGACTCGGCCACCTCGACCACCGTCCCGTGCGCGTGACGCCGGGCCGCCGAGCGCAGTGCCTCCAGCCAGGCCACGCCCTCCGCCTGCAGCCACTCGCCCGCCGCCTCCCGGCTGTCGAGCGTGACGGCGGAACGCCATTCGGGCGGCGGCGCCCCGTACCCGGGCTCGAACCAGCGCCCGGCGACCACCGCGACCTCCAGCAGCCAGGTCTCCATCCTCCACCGCGCCGCTTCCCGCGCCTCGACCGGATCCTCCTGCTCCAATTGGGCACGGGCGTACAAGCGGACCAGGTCGTGGTAGACGTAGCGGCCGGCGTACGGCGAGGTGAGCAGCCCCAGCTCAACCAGCTCTTCCAGCGCGTCCTCGGCCTCGAACGGGTCCGCCTGCAGCACGATCGCGGCCAACGGTATGCCGAAGTCCGATCCGGCCGCCAGCGCCAGACGCCGGAACGCGATCCTCGCCAGCCCGGACACTTGCTGATATGACAACGTGAACGCAGCGGTGACCGCCAGATCACCTACCGCCAGGGCCTCCAGCCGGCGTCCCTCGTCCTCCAGACGTCCGGCAAGCTGGCCGATCGTCCACCCCGGCCGGCTCTGCAACCGGTTCCCGGCGATCCGTACCGCCAGCGGCAGATTCCCGCACAGCCGGGCCAACTCGGCTGCGCTGTCCGGGTCCGCCTCGATCCGCTGCTTCCCCACGATGGATTCCAGCAGCCCGGCCGCCTCCTCGTTGGAAAGCTCGCTCAACGGGACCTGCCGCACTCCCGCCAGCCCGGTCAGCGAGCGCCGGCTGGTGATGATCGTCATCCCCGGTCCGGACGCCGGCAGCAACGGCTGCACCTGCACCTCATCGGCGGCGTTGTCCAGCACGATCAGACATCGGCGATCGATCAGCAGCTCCCTGTACAGCCTGGCCCGCTCCTCGTCATCACCCGGAATCCGCTGCTCGGCCACACCCAACGCCTTCAACAGCCGCGACAGCACTGCGCCGGGGGCCTGCGGAGCGCTGTCCATGCCCCGCAGGTCCACGTAGAAGCGGCCGTCCGAGAACAGCTCGGCCAGGTGCCGGGCGGCGTGCACGGCCAAGGCCGTCTTCCCGATTCCTGCGGTGCCGGAGATGGTGGCCACCACCGCGGCTTCCCGGGTCCCGGCCTGCTCGGCCAGGTGCCGCAGCAGCTCCAGCTCCCGCGCCCGGCCGGTGAAATCCCCCGCTTCACGCGGCAGCTCGCACGCGCTGGCCACCGGGCCGCTCGGTCGCGGCCGGCCCGCCCGCGCGGCCTCGATCAGCTCCACCCGCCGGGCGTCATCCAGCTGCAACGCTTCGGCCAACGCTCCCACCGTGCGCTTCTGCGGGCCGCGGCTGACACCGCGCTCCATGTCGCCGATGGCCCGCACGCTCACACCGGACGCGTGCGACAGTTCCTCGATCGTCAACTGCGCGGCTTGCCGCAGGCTCCGCAGAAGCAGGCCGAACGAGCTGCTCATCCATCCTCCTTGAAACGGCCCGAACCCCGGGCCATCGAACGGCATGATCCAAACAACTCAGCGCCGAGTGAGCCGCCGGCTGCGCCCGTGTCCTGCCGAGGGAGCCACGGACACCTTTGTCGCCCGTCCGCCATCGAGGTGGAGTCCGTCGGCACATGCGCATCCGGCCACGGACGAAGGATCGGACTCCACTTCGCCGTGCCGGCCGGACAGGCCGTGGCGGCGGGCTCGGCGGACCTGCATCGGCGCGGCTACCAGGTCTGATCGCCGGCTCGGACCAGCATCCCGTTGACGGCGACCCGCCGCGCCCGCGTGACGATATAGCTGATCGCATCCGCGACGTCATCCGGGCGCAACCCTTCGACGCCGTCGATCGGGCGCCGAGCCGCACCCCGGGCGGAGTCCCCGAGACGGTTCTCCTGTCCGTCGTCCACCGCGCCCGGCTCCACCACGCTGACCCGGACCCGTTCGCCGAGCAGCTCCTGGCGAAGCGATTCGGTGAACGCGTTCAGGCCCGACTTGGTCAGGCCATAGACACTGCTTCCCGGACGGGCGACCCGCTCGGCCGCCGAGCCGACGTTCACCAGATCCGCCACCTGCCGGGGGGACGTCGTCGCCGCGTAGATCAGGTGCGGAAGAGCGGCGTGCGTGACGTGGGCCAGACCCGCCACGTTGAGCGAGATCATCTGATCCCACTCCTCGATGGTGGCGTGCAGCGCTGAGCCGAGCAGCCTGATCTCGGCGTTGTTGACCAGAATGTCCAGGCGCCCGAACCGATCCAGCGCGTCCTGCACCATGTCGTCGGCGCGGTCAGCTTCGGTGATATCGGCCTCCAGCGCGACCGCCTCTCCTCCCTGCCGTGCGATGTCGCTCGCGACCCGCACCACACGGTCGCGCCGGTGGGCGACCAGGGTGACGGCCGCACCGTCACCTGCGAGGCGGCGCGCGGTCGCGGCGCCGATTCCGCTGCCGGCGCCCGTGACGAGCGCGACGGCTCCGGCCAACGGCCGATCGTGCATGACTGCCTCATTCCCTCGTCGAGGGCGACACGGAAGCCGCCGTTCCGCCCCGCTCCTCCCGTGCTCGGACGACACGCCGATGCTCGCGTGGCCGGGTTGCGTGTCGCACCACGGAAAGTCACTGGTCTGACGAGACCAGGGTGTCGTGGACGCGTAGCATGCGCGTGCGCACCCGGGCGGCGGGGCGGGCTACGGCGCCGGGAGGTTCCTGCCCAGCGGCTTCACCGTGTGCCGGCTTCGTACGCGCCGCTGGACAGCGCGTCGCCGACCTGCCTTCGGGAGGTGATCTCGAGTTTGGCGAAGACCTTGCGGAGGTGCCATTCGACCGTACGCGGGCTCAGGAAGAGACGGGCCGCGACCTCCGGGTTGGACAGGCCGTCCCGCACCAGCAGGGCGATCTGCCTCTCCTGCGCGGTCAGCTCCGCGCTCTCCGGATCCTCGGTCCCCCGCTTGCGGCGGATGTTCTCCCCTGTGGCTTGAAGCTCGCGACGGGCACGCTCGGCGAAGGCGTGCATGCCGATCGACACGAACATCTCGTACGCGGTCCGCAGGTGAACGCGCGCCTCGGCCCCCTGACGGTTCCGGCGCAACCACTCGCCGTACAGGAGGTGGGCGCGTGCGAATTCAGGACGCAGAGTCGTGCGGCCCAGCCGCTCGATCGCCTCCCGATAAAGATCGTCCGCGGTGTCGTCGTCGGTCAGCAGCGCCCGGCAGCGCGCCAGGATTCCCTGGGCCCAGTCGGTGTCGCACGGTTCCGCCGCGTCCGCCAGCCCTTCGAGCGCCCCGCGGGCGGCCGTGGAATCCCCGACGCGCGCCGCCGCCTCGACGAGCTCGGGCAGCGCCCACTGGGAGACGATCACGTTGGCGCTCTGGGTGGTGGCCTGGGCCGCCGGCAGCGCCAGCCCGTGGCGGGCCAGGCCGTTGTAGAGGACCGCGGCCGCCCACTGGGCCGACGCGACACCGTTCAACTGGCCGCCGGCGCCGGCCTCCTCGATCGTGGCCTCGATCAGCGGCGCGGCCTCGGTCTCCTTGCCCCGCATCGCCACCAGCAGGAGCTGGGTGTGCTGCGTCATCGGCACGCCCGTCGCTTCTGCGACGGCTTCGGATTCGGCGACGAGCGCCGCCGCGGCGGCGAAGTCGCCTCTCAGCGAGCGCGGTACCCCCAACGAGTGGAGATAGAGGGGAAGCTCGGACAGGGCCCCGGCCGCGCGCACCGCCTCGAGCGCCCTGGTGGGGACGTCGGGCATGATCCGGTCCTCCCACAGGAGAGCGCTCACGCCGCAGGCCGCCCAGCCCCATTTCAGCAGGTCCTGCACGGGGTGGTCGGCGATCGCCGTCTTCGCTCGTTGCAACGTGGGCAGCGCGGCCCTCCGGCCGTCGGTGATGAGCAGTGCGTAACCCTCGAGGACGAGGTCGAGGGCGCGCGGGCGACCTCCGGGAGAGGGCAGTTCCCTCATCGCCTGCGAGATGGCCAGGAGGCTGTCCCGGTTGGCGGCGCCGAACGACGCCGAAGCCCAGGCGATGAAGTACGTCTCCCGCGCCAGGTCCATGGCGATGGGCTCCAGCCGCCGCGCGGCCTCCAGCAACATCACCGGCGCCTCGTTGTCGAAGCCGGCCGCGAACGTGATGTGACCGCGTGTCAGCAGGGCTCGCACGCGCTGGAACTCGCTCTGCGCATCCTGGTCGGCGCGGTCGGCGAACTCGCGGGCGGTAGCGATGTCCCCGGCCGAAAGGCTGGCTGCCGCGGCCATCAGGGCCCGTTCGGCGCGCCGCGAGGTGTCGACGGTCAGTGCCATGGAGCGCTGCAGAAAGGCGGCCGCGGCGGCCGGCCCACCGCGTGCCTGTGCCCGGCCGGCGGAGCGTTCGAGCTCGCCGGCGACGTTCTCGTCGGGCTCGGTCGTCGCGGCGGCGAGGTGCCAGGCGCGGCGGTCGGGGTCTGCGTGGGCGTCCGTGACCTCTGCCAGCGCGAGGTGCACCGCCTGACGGTCCACCAGCTTCGCCGACCTGTACACGGCCGATCGCACGAGAGGATGACGGAAGGTCACCCGTACGTCGAACGACAGCAGCCCGTCCGTCCCGCTCGCCAGGGCCGTCGCCGGTTCGACGCCAAGCCGTTCGGCGGCACGCCACACCAGCGACGGATCGCCGACAGGCTCGGCGGCGGCGACCACGAGAAGCAGCCGGGTCTGTTCGGGCAGACCTGCGATCCGGTCGAGGAAGCTCTGCTCGATCCGGCTGGGCAGCGTGTCGACGTCCACGAGGCCGAATCCGCCCGCCGCCTGGGTCATGGTCAGCTCGCGCGGCAGCTCCAGGAGGGCAAGTGGATTGCCCCGGGTCTCGGCCACGAACCGATCACGGATGTGCCGATCGAGCCGGCCGGGCGCCACCGAGTTCAGCAGAGCGTGTGCGTCGGCGGTTTTCAGCCCGGTGACCTCCATCTCCGGGAGTCCGAGCAGGTCCTGAGGCCGCCGGCGCGAGCCGAAGACGAGGGCGACCGACTCCGCCAGCAGCCGCCGGCTGACGAAGCCGAGGACCTGCGCCGAGGCCCGGTCCATCCATTGGGCGTCGTCCACCACGCAGAGCAGCGGAGCGCTCTGGGAGATCTCCGACAGCAGACTCAGTACGGCCAGGCCGACCAGGAAGCGTTCGGGCGGGCTCCCCCGGCGCATGCCGAACACCGTTTCCAGCGCATGGCGCTGTGGTGTGGGAAGGCTGTCCAGCCGGTCCAGCAGCGGGGCGCACAGCTGGTGGAGAGTGGCGAAGGCCAGCTCCATCTCGGACTCGACACCGGCCGCGTGCAGCACCCGCATGCCGATCGCCGCGTGCTCCACGTACGCCAGCAGCGCCGACTTTCCCACCCCTGGCACGCCGTGCACCATGAGCACGCGGCTCTCACCTGCACGGACGGCCGTGATCAGCTCATCGAGGACGGCACATTCCGTCCCCCGCCCGAGCAGCCCCGCGCTCCACCTGCGTTGACCCACGATGCCCCTGCCTTTTGCCCTGATCGCACGGATCTGCATACACCCGGGACCCGTGCCGGGCCAAGTTTCTCGATGTCGGGCGCTGATCTTCGCGTGGGCCGTCCAGGCAGAAGATGATCAGGCGAGGGGACGCAGGCGGACGGGGAGCTCCTGGTGGCCGTTGCTGATGAGGGTGGGCATCGGCCGTAACGTGGCAGCCGGTGCCGCGAGTGACATGGCGGGGAAACGCTCGAAGAGCTGGCGCAGGGCTTCGGCTACTTCGAGGCGGGCCAGGGGCGCGCCGAGGCAGAAGTGCACGCCGTGGCCGAACGCCAGATGGTCCTTCACCTTACGGGTGACGTCGAAGGTGTCGGCGTCCGGCCCGTGCCAGTCCGGGTCGCGGTTGGCGGCCCCGTAGGCGGCGAGGATGGGGTCGCCGGCGGCGATGATCTGCCCGTCGGGCAGTTCGAGGTCGGTGACGGCGAAGCGCAGCGGCAGGTATTTGATGGCGGGCTCGGCGCGAAGGGTCTCCTCCACCACGTCCTCCCAGGCGGCCTGGCCGGTGCGGACGAGATCGAGCTGCTCCGGGGACGTCAACATCGCGAAGACGGCCTGGTCGATGACGTTGACGGTCGTTTCGTACCCGGCGTTGATCATCAGAATCATCGTGTCGCGGAGTTCGACGTCGGTGAATCCGTCGCCACCCGACTCCTCATCACGTGCCGCGATGAGCAGGGAGGTCATGTCGTCGCCGGGGTCGCCGCGCTTGATGGCGATCAGCTGGTCGGTGACCTCGAAGAGGCGTGCGGCGTTGGCCTGGGCCTGCTCGGGGGTGAGGGTGCTGTCGAAGACGTTGTCGACGATCTGGCGGAAGTCGTCCCGCTGCTCCTCCGGTACGCCCATCAGATGGCCGATCACGGCGATGGGCAGCGGGTAGGCCAGTCGCTCGCGCAGGTCCACCACGTGGCCTGGGGGCACCGTGGCCAGGTCGTCGATCAGCTCGGTCACCAGGGATCGGATGGTCGGCTTCAGTTCGGCGACACGGCGTGCGCTGAGGGCGGGGGCGACCATCCGCCGTAGCCTGCGGTGGTCGGCTCCGTACGCGGTGAGCATGCTCTGCACCTCGATCCACAGGGCGAGCGGCCACGTCCTGATCGTCCGCGCGAAGGCCGGGTAGTGAGCACGGCCGTTCTTGGAGACATCGGGGCTCATCAGCAGGCTCTTGAGAAGGGCGGGATCGCTGACCGCCCAGGCTCGCAGGCCGAGGACGTCCACAGGAGTGGCTGGGCCCAGGACGCGCAGGGCCCGATATTCGGCGTGCCGGTCAGCACCGGCGGGGTCGATGACGAACGGGAGCGGCTGGGACATTCTTCTTCTCCTTCAAGCGATAGGCGACGTCTTACGGTGTTGCCGACACAGGGTTGACCGGATAACCCGGGCGATACGTGACAAGCCAGCGAGCACCCGGCCGAGTCGAAGGGATGCGATCTGACACAACTCGCGCGGCTGTCCCTTTCGCAGGCGCTGACCACGAACGAGTCCTGCCATCCAGGGACATTGCTGTCATCCGTAGCAGGCGGATAAGCTGCTCGCCTACGCGTGATGTCTCGCTGGCTGCCTCGACCCTCGTCCCGACAACGGTGAGCAGAGATCCCGGTCACGGCCGCGTGTCCGGCAGATCGGGGGTACGGGCGATGCCGAGTCGTCACGCCGAGATCACCCAGGGCGGGAGCCTGGCGCCGGTCTACCGGGTCGAGCCTGGAGGCGTCGATGCCGAGCCGCCGGCGGGGCGGCGCTGATGGTCGGCAGGCGTCCCAGGACACAGCTGCGCGGCCGGCAGATCGAGTGCGAGGCGCTGAGCCAGGTCATGACCACCGTACGGGGCGGCCGTAGCTCGGTGCTGGTCCTGCGTGGTGAGGCAGGCATCGGCAAGACGGCGCTGCTGGAGTACGCGCGTGACAGCGCGTCCGGCTGCCGGGTGGTCAGAGCGGCGGGTGTCGAGTCCGAGATGGAGCTGGCCTTCGGCGGGCTGCACCAGGTGTGTGTCCCGCTTCTGGATCAGCTCGGCCGCCTGCCGGAGCCGCAGCGTGACGCGCTCGAGACGGCGTTCGGCCTGAGCACGGGCTCTCCACCGGACCGCTTCCTCGTCGGGCTCGCCGTGCTCGGCCTGCTCGCCGCCGCGGCCGAGAAGGAACCGCTGGTGTGCCTCGTCGACGACGTCCAATGGCTGGATCAGATCTCCGCGCAGACCCTCGCCTTCGTCGCGCGGCGGCTGCTCGCCGAGCCGATCGGGCTGGTGCTCGCGGTGCGCCCGCCTGGCCTCGACGCCGAGTTGGCGAGGCTCCCACGGCTCGACGTGGCGCGGTTGAGCGACAGCGACGCCCGCGCCCTGCTGGACTCCGTGATCCCCGGCCGGCTGGATGATCGGGTGCGGGATCGGATCCTCGCTGAGACGCAGGGCAATCCGTTGGCGCTGGTGGAGCTGCCTCGGGGGCTGACGCCGGCGGAGCTGGCCGGCGGGTTCGCCCGTCCGGACGCGCGGCCGCTGACCAGCCAGATCGAGGAAAGCTTCCTGCGGCGAGTACGGTCGCTGCCGCCCCATACACAGCGGCTGCTGGTCATCGCCGCAGCCGAGCCGGTGGGCGACCTGGGCTTGCTGAACCGGGCGGCCGAGCTGCTGGGCATCGACGCGACCGCCGCGTCACCGGCAGAAGCGGCGGGGCTGATCACCATCGGGACCCGGGTGCGGTTCCGTCATCCACTCGTGCGTTCGGCGGCCTATCGGGTGGCGATCCCGGGCGAACGACAGCGGGCGCATCGGGCACTGGCCGACGCGACCGATCCGCGGGCTGATCCCGATCGGCGGGCCTGGCATCTGGCCAACGCGTCGGCCGGCCCCGATGAGACGGTGGCCGCCGAGCTGGAGCGTTCCGCCGAGCGAGCGCGGGTACGCGGCGGGGTCGCGGCGTCGGCCGCGTTCCTGGAGCGGGCGGCCGAGCTGACCCCCGACGCCGCGCGCCGCGGCGCCAGGGCTCTGGCGGCGGCCCAGGCGAAGTATCAGGCCGGCGGATACGACGCGGCGCTCGAACTGCTCGACGCGGCCGAGCTCAGCCCCCTCGACGAACGCCTGCTCGCCCGATCCAGCCTGCTTCGCGGCCAGATCGTCTTCACCTCCAGGAGCGCCAGCGCCGCCCTGCCCCTGCTGCTCGACGCGGCCAGGCGCCTGGAGCCACTGGACGCCGGGGCGGCCCGCGAAACCTACCGTGACGCGCTGTACGCGGCTCTCACCGCCGGCCGGCTGGCGGACGGCGCGCAGATGGCGGACGTGGCCAGGGCCACCCTCGCCGCGCCGCCCGGGCCGCCGCCTGAGCGCAACGACCTGCTGCTGAACGGCCTGGCGGTGGCGACCATCGACGGGTACCCGGCGGGCATGCCGATGCTGCGTCAGGCCATGGCCGCCTTCCGCACCGCGGAACTCTCCACGCAAGAGGGCCTGGGCTGGCTCCCGCTCGCCGCCCGCATGGCGCACAACATCTGGGACTTCGACAGCTATCTGACGCTCTCGGCGAAGCTGGTCGAGATCGTCAGGGAGTCGGGGGCGCTGTCGGCGCTGCCGTCGGCTCTCCTGCTCCACCTGTCGGCCCGCGTGCTGGCCGGCGAACTCACCGCCGCCGACGCGCTGGTCGCCGAGGCGACCACGATCGGCGAGGTGTTGGGCAGCAGCTTCTTCGCCCAGTACGGAGCCCTGGTGGTCGCGCCGTGGCGGGGCGGAGAGGCCGAGACTCGTGAGGCGATCCAGGCGATCACACGGGACGTGGCACTGGCGGGCGAAGGAAAGGTGGCCACCGCCACCCAGTGGGCCACTTCGGTGCTCTGCAACGGCCTCGGCCGCTACGAGGAGGCCTTCGTCGCCGCCTCGCGCGGCGCCGAGCATCCCAAGGAACTCGGCCTGTCCACCTGGTCCATGATCGAATTGGTCGAAGCCGCCGCCCGGAGCGGGCAGCAGGCCCGCGCGGCCGAAGTCGCCGGCCGGCTCGATGAGATGGCGCGGGCCAGCGGCACCGACTGGGCCCTGGGCACCTCGGCGAGCATGCGCGCCCTGGCGGGCGTCGGATCGGAAACCGACGATCTCTACGGTGAGGCGATCGTGCGGCTCGACCGCGCCGGCGTCCGGATCGCGCTCGCCCGCACCCGGCTGCTCTACGGCGAGTGGCTGCGCCGGGAGAATCGCCGTGTCGACGCCCGCGAGCAGTTGAGCCTCGCCCACAAGATGCTCGACCAGATGGGTGCCACGGCGTTCGCCGAACGCGCCCGCCGTGAGCTGCAGGCCACCGGCGAGACGATCCGCAGGCACCCGGACAGGGCGACGACGTCCGAGGTCGCGCTCACCGCCCAGGAAACGCAGATCGCGCGGCTGGCCGGTCAGGGGCTGACGAACGCCGAGATCAGCGCCCAGTTGTTCATCAGCCCGCACACCGTCGAGTGGCACCTGCGCAAGGTCTTCGCCAAGCTCGGCATCGCCTCCCGCAAGCAACTGCGGGGGACTCCGCCTGAAGGGACGACGGCGACGGCCTGACCGGCCTTCCGGCGCGGGGCGGCTGCTTCGGCCACTTCCCCTGGTCGTCCTGGGCGGTGTCGACCGGTTCGTGAGAGCATGATCCGGCCGGCGACGGAGGTCGCCGGTCGGATCGGCGCCGTCAGCCGTTCACGTGGCCGACGGCGTCGAGGATGACAGCGCAGACGGCGTCGGGCTGGGACACCGCAAGCGCGTGCGAGGCGCCGGGCACCAGCCTGGTCCCCCGCGAGCCGGCCCGGTCCGCCATGAACCGGACCGTCTCGGCCGGGATGTTGAGATCGCGCTCGCCGTACACGAACCAGGACGGCAGGGAGCGCCATGCGGGTCGGCCGGTCAGCCCGTCGGTCAGAGCCCGCTCGGTCACCGGCCGCTGGGTCGCCCCCATGAGCGCGGCTTCGTCGGCATCGAGGTCGGCGCAGAACTGCCCGTGGAACTTCTCCTCCGCGATGCGCAACTCGTTGCCTCCGGAGGAGACCGGATATGCCTCCAGCGCGCTGCCCAGGGTGCTGCCCTCGAACTTGGCCGAAAGCAGCAACGCGCTCTCGCCGGAGTCGGGGGCGAAGGCGGCGACGTAGACCAGCGCGCGCACGGCGGGGTTGTCCGCCGCTGCCTGGCTAATCACCATGCCGCCGTAGGAGTGGCCGACCAGGACGACCGGGCTGCCGAGGCCGGCGATCACGTCACGCAGGTACGCGGCGTCGCCCTCGACGCTGCGCAGCGGGTTCGCCACGGCCACGGCCCGCCGGCCACGGCCGTTCAGGAGCTTGATCACGCCGTTCCAGCTGGCGGACTCGGCGAACGCGCCGTGGACCAGGACGACGACCGGTTCTTCCTTGCTGGTCACGACTCCGCCTTTCCGTGGTTCAGGACGGTCTTGAGGACGTCGGCGGCCTGGGCGACGGCAGCGCCGGCCGCGGCGGTCGGCCGCACGGGGTTGAGCATCATGAAGTCGTGCAGGGTGCCGTTGTAGCGGACGCTGGTGGTGGACACTCCTGCCTCGGTCAGCTTGCGTGCGTAGGCCTCGCCTTCGTCGCGCAGCACGTCGTTCTCGTCCACGATCAGGAACGCGGGCGGCAGCCCCTTGAGCTCCTCGGCGTTGGCACGCAGCGGTGAGACGGTGATCTCGGCGCGCTGGGCGGGGTCGGTGGTGTAGGCGTCCCAGAACCAGGCCATGGCCTTGGCCGTCAGGTACGGCCCGTCGGCGAACTCCCGGTAGCTGCCGGTGTCCTGGCCCGCGTCGGTCACCGGGTAGTACAGCGACTGGTGCACGAACCGCACGTCACCGCGCCGCTTGGCCAGGATGGTCAGCGCCGCCGCCATGTTCCCGCCGACCGAATCGCCGGCCACCGCGAGCCGGGAGGCGTCCAGGCCCTCCGCCGCGCCGTCCCTGATGATCCACTGCGCGGTCGCGTACGCCTGCTCGATCGCCACCGGGTATCGCGCCTCCGGTGAACGGTCGTACTCCACGAAGACCACCGCCGCGCCCGCCCCCACGGCCAGTTCTCGCACGAGCCGGTCATGGGTGCCCGCGTTGCCCAGCACCCATCCGCCGCCGTGCACGTACAGCACGACGGGCAGCACTCCGGACGACCCGGCGGGCTTGACGATCTTGACCCGCACGTCCCCCGCCTCGGCCGGCACGACGATCCACTTCTCGTCCACGTCCGGCTTGTCGATCGGGGCCGCCTGCAGGTCGTCCAGCACCTTGCGGGCACCCTCGACCCCCAGTTCGTACAGGAACGGCGGCTTCGAGGTCGCCTCCGCCAGATCCCGTGCGGCCGGTTCCAGAATGTGTTCACTCATGACGTCTCTCCTTGTTCGCGGTCGGTCTCCCGGAAGCCGATCTCCCGGTGAGTGCTGTCACACAGCGGTTTGTTGGCGGAGCGGCCGCAGCGACACAGCGTCACCCGGTTGCGGACCTCCAGCGGCCGGCCGTCCGAGCGCACGACCGGCAGTCCTCCGGTGACCCACAGCGCGCTGGCCAGGCCGTCCTCCTCTTCCAGGACCGCGATGGCCCGCGGGAGGTCGGCCTCGACCGTCTCGCCGCCGCGTTCGAGGGCATAGCTGTAGGAGCCGGAGGCGCAGTGGTCGATGCGGCCCATGACGGCGGCGCGCACGTCACTGTCGCCGGTGTCGGCGAGCATCGAGGCGATCGGCCGGGTACGGCCGAGACAGAAGCCGGTGTGGATGCACAGTTCCCCCACCCGCTGCGCCGAGATCCCCACCCCGTCGTGGACGTGCTGCAGCTCCCGGTACGGCCGCATGGGGGCGTTCTCGGTGCCGTCGAACCCGATCACGGCGTGGGTCCCGTCGCAGAACGGCTTGGCACCCGAATGACCGCAGCGGCACAGCGCGTAGGTCTCCTCGGTTTCCAGAGGCTCGCCGGTCTGCCAGGTCACCGCGTCGTTCTCCGAGGAGACGATTTTGCGTTTGCGCCGGAGCGGTACGCCGCCGTACACGACATACGGGCCGTCGCGCAGGACGACGATCCGCTGCCGACCACCGGGAACGGGCGCCGTGTACTCGAAGGTGGGGCCGTCCGCGCCCGGCATCCTCATCAGGGCCTGGGCTTGGGCCTTGAGGCTGTACATGGTGCCGGTGGCGACCTTGAGCAACTTCGGGCTGCCGTTGAAGGCCTGCTCCAGCTGGTGCAGCATGGCGCAGTAGGTGGTGTTGAACTCGTCCTGGGCGGCGCGGGCCTCGGTGCCGGGGGCGGCGGGCCGCGGGTTGGGCCTCATCGGCAGGATGCCTGCCGGGTCCACCTGGATCGGCTCGCCGGTGGGGCCCGTCCTCGGGGTGTCACCCCGCTGGTAGCGCCGGCCGAGTTTGAGCTCCTGGAAGCGGTAGTAGTGCGCCACCTCGTCCCGGTCGGGGTGGAAGACGTCCGGGTCGCCGTCCCACACCTCACTCGCCGAGGCGCCCTCGCCCTGCTCGACGATCTCCCCCAGCGCGGCCAGCGCCGACTCCAGGCCGTCGACCACGGCCAGACGCCCGGCCGTGTGCCTGAAGTGGGCGGCGCCGACCTGGCGGGCCGGGTCGCCGCAGAAGACGTCGCGCTCCCCGAGCCGGTCGCACAGGTCCCGCAGCCCCTGTTCGATCGCGCCGTAGAACTGCCCGATCGTCTCATAGCCGTCGGCCTCCACCGGCGCGCCTGGCGGCGCGGGCTGTTCGACGCGCATGAACATGTCGAGTGCCTCGTCGCCGAACGGGAGGAGCGCCAGCCTCAGCGAGGGGTCGCCGTGAGGGAGGGGCCGGGGATGCGGCGGGAGCATCCGCGGCGTGTCGAGGCGGGGGCTTCCGCCGACGGCGTTGAGCAGGTTCGCCGCCAGCGCCAGGTGCAGCATCTCTTCGGCGAAGACGCTGCCCACGACCCGAACCGCTTCGGGGTTCTTCTCCGGATCCAGGGAGTACAGCGCGCACAGGTAGGGCGGCAGCGTCGCGTGCTCCAGCTCGATCGCCCACTGGAGATGCTCACGGAGGCTTTCGAGCGTGCGGATCCGCGCCTCAGTCGGCATGGTCGCCCGGCCGGACGTCGTGTTCCAGCGCTTCGACGGCGTCATGGAGACCCCGCAGGCCGATCTGCTCGCGCTGGGCCTCCAGCGGGTCGAACAGCCAGTCGGTGACCGGCGTGGCGGCGGCTTCCTCCGGACGGCTCTCCTCAATCATGACCACTTCGGCCTCGATCACGACCTTGAGCTCATGCAGGAAGTTCGGCTCACTGCTCATGATGGCTCCCGCGTTCGTTGGGTGGATGGACCTCGCCGGACGGCGTCGGCCGACGCCGTCCGGCGAGGGAGGCTACTTCGTGCTTCCGTCAAGCCAGGCGCGGTAGCTGATCTGGCCGAACGTGGCGCCGCCGGCGGGCACCAGGGTGCGCTCGCCGGGCACGCTGCCGAAGTAGCGGGCCTGGGGGTCGGAAACGACCGGGCGGGCGTCGCCCCAGGCGGAGAGGGCTTTGCGGAAGAACTCGTCCATCCAGTACTGCTCAGGCCCGGCGATCTCGGTCCTGCCGTTCAGCGGGCTGCCGACCGCCGTACGGCCGACGGCCTGGGCGACCTCCTCGCCGGCGACGGGCTGGAAGCGCACGGGCGCGATGTGCACCTCGCCGTCGACGGTGGAGGTGTCGGCGATGCTGCGGATGAACTCGTAGAACTGCGTGGCGTGGACGAGGGAATAGGGGATGCCTGACTTCTCGATCAACTGCTCTTGAGCGATCTTCGCGGCGAAATAGGCGTTCTCCGGCAGCCGTTCGGTTCCGACCACCGAGAGCGCGACATGGTGCTCCACGCCCGCCGCGGCTTCGGCGGCCAGCAGGTTGCGGGTCGAGGTCTCGAAGAAGTCGAGTACGGCGGCGCGTTCGAAGGAGGGGGAGTTGGACACGTCCACCACCACGTCCGCGCCCGCCAGCGCCTGGGGCAGCCCTTCGCCGGTCAGCGTGTTGACGCCGGTGTTCGGGGCCGCAGCCACCGCTTCGTGGCCGTGCTCGCCCAGCTTGGTGACGACCTTCGACCCGATCAGGCCGGTTCCGCCGATGACGACCACCTTCATGGTGTTGCCCTCTCTGTCCGCCGGGCGCTGTCCGTCCCGGTCGCAGCTAAGACCGGCCAGCCCCCCGCAGTCGTGACAAACACCGCGAAAAATCCTGATCGCCGACGGAACGTCGGCCCGGAGCGCAGGGGGCGGGCGTCCACCACGGCGCTCAACGGGTCTGGTCGGTGGGGCGGATGAGGATCTCGTTGACCGCGACGTGCGCAGGCTGGGTGACCGCGTACACGACGGCCTCGGCGATGTCGCCCGGCCGCAGCGTGCGCATGGAGGAGGCCATCTCCTGGGCGGCCGCCCGCATCGCGGGGTCGGAGATGTGCCCGGACAACTCGGTGGCCACGAATCCGGGTTCGACGACCACGACGCGCACGCCCTGGGCGGTGACCTCCTGCCGCAGCGACTCGGCGAAGGCGGTGATGCCGAACTTCGTCGCGGAGTAGACGCCGTTGCCCGCGGACGCGATCCGGCCCGAGGTCGAGGAGACCTGGACGACCGTCCCCTTGCTCTCCAGCAGGTACGGCAGCGCCGCGTGGACCGTGTACATCGACCCCAGCAGGTTGGTGTCGACCATGCGCGTCCATTCCGAGACGTCGGCGCCCAGGAGAGGGCCGGCGAGCATCAGCCCGGCGTTGTTCACCAGGATGTCCAGGGCGCCGAAGCGCCCGACGGTCGCCGCCACCGCGGCTCGTACCGAGTTCTGGTCGGTCACGTCCAGGTCGAGGGTCAGCATCTCGCCGGGCGCCTTGCGGGCCAGGGACTCCAGCCGGTCGACGCGCCGGGCTCCGGCCGCTACGAGTGCCCCCTCCGTGGAGAGGGCGAGCGCGGTGGCTTCCCCGATGCCCGACGACGCTCCGGTGATGAGGGCGACCTTCCCGTCCAGCAGGTTCATGTTCTTCCTTTCGGCAGCAAACGGACCGTGCGGTCACCTTTACTCTAACGCCGAAACGGACCATGCGGTCACTTTGGCTAGACTGGCCGCATGACTGGGACGACGCCACGCAGCGACGCGGTGCGCAACCGCCGGCTACTGCTGGAGGCCGGGGCCAGGACGTTCGCCGAGCGTGGGGTCGGGGTGTCCATCGCGGAGATCGCGCAGTGCGCCGGACTGGGAAAGGGCACCGTCTTCCGGCACTTCTCCTCCAAGGAGGAACTGCTTGCGGCGATCATGCTCGGCATGCTGGACGAGCTGGTGGACACCGCCAGCACGTTGCTCACAGCTGACGATGCCGGCGGCGCGCTGCGCGCATTCATGACCGAGAGCGTGCAGATCTTCGTCAGGGACCGCGCCTTCTGTGAGGTCGTCGGGCGGCCGTCCATACAGCTCCCGCAGGTACGTGAGGCGATCGACCGCCTCTGCGAAGCCGCGGAAACGCTCACCGCCCGCGCCCGGGAGCAGGGCGCCGTGCGCCCGGACCTCACCGGCGTCGACGTCATACTCCTGCTCAGCGGCATCAAGCACACCGCGGAGCCGCTGCTCGCCGCCGAGCCGCAGGCCTGGCGCCGGTATCTCGAACTGGCCTTCGACGGCATCAGCAGCCGGGCGGGGCAGGCGCTGCCGTACCCTCCGCCCGGCCACCTGCCTCTGGACGGCCCCCGCCCCGGGTGATCGTCACATCTTCGGAGTAACCCGGTCCGGTCCTTCGAGGTCGGCGTCGTAGGCGTCCTTGCCCGGTGGAACGTCCGGAGTCACACCGGTCATTCAATGACCACAGGTCGCAGGCGTACAGACACCGCGAAGGCCACGGCGATGACCACCATGCCGATGCCGGCCCACAGATTGGCGTTCACGTCACCGGTCTTGGCCCGATCCGACGCCGAGTCCACGACGAGACCCATGATGATCAGCACGATGCCGTAGAACCCGATCAAACCCGCGATGAACACGCGCACGTCGAAGGCCCCGGCCCTGCGCGGTCCAGCATGTTCGCCGCCGGTGGCGGCCCGTTCGTCTGTCATGTGCCGGTTCCTTTCAGGACGGTCATCTGAAGATCACGTTGAGCGCGGTGACGAGCACGAGGGAGATACCCGCGAGCTTCACCGGCGCGCGGTACCAGGGCAACCGGCTCGCCGCCGGATCGGTGCGCTGTTGCCTGGGCGTCTCCGACAGGACGAGCCCTCCGAGTTCGCTCGCCGGCTTGGGCGGGGTCATCAGGCTGACCAGGACGCTGACGGTGATGTCGACGACGAAGGCCGCGCCCGCGGCCACGAACGCCGCCCCCTGACCGGGCAGGGAGAAGACGCCCACCTCGTTGAGCAACCAAACGGTCACCGCGCCCAGCGTCCCGGACACCAGCCCCACCCAGCCGGCGGTCGCGGTCATCCGCTTCCAGAAGATGCCCAGGATGAAGGTGGCGAACAGCGGAGCGTTGAAGAAGCCGAACAGCGTCTGGAGATAGGTCATCAGGTTGCCGTAGCCGGCGGCGATGAAGGCGGTGCCGATGGCCAGGCCCGTCGCACCGACCGTGGCCCACCGGCCGACTTTCAGGTAGTAACCGTCGGAGCGGCCCTTCTTCACGTACTGCTGCCACAGGTCGTAGCTGAAGACGGTGTTGAAGGCGGAGATGTTGGCCGCCATGCCGGCCATGAACGCGGCGAGCAGACCCGTCAGGGCGATGCCGAGCAGCCCTGTGGGGAGCACGTCGCGGATGAGCAGCAGGATCGAGTCGTTGTAGGTGATCCCGGCGGCCTGGTCGCCCGCCTTGAGCCGCATCACCTCGGGCACCAGGACTCCGGCGATCATCCCGGGGATCACGACGATGAACGGGATGAACATCTTCGGGAACGAGGCGATGATCGGCGTACTGCGTGCCGCGGACATCGATTTGGTGGCCATCGCGCGCTGGACCTCGACGAAGTTGGTCGTCCAGTAGCCGAAGGAGAGCACGAAGCCGAGGCCGAAGACGATGCCGACGACGGACAGGACCGAGTTGCCGAACCCGGCCAGTTCGTTGCCCGGCCACGAGTTGAGCTGTTCCGCACCGCCGCCGACGGATGTCCGCACCTTGTCGATCAGCCCGTCCACGCCTCCGACGCGGTGCAGCCCGATGAGGGTGAGCGGCAGCAGCGCGGCAACGATGACGAAGAACTGCAGGACCTCGTTGTAGATGGCCGCGGACAGGCCGCCGAGGGTGATGTAGCTGAGGACGATCGCGGCGGCGAGGAGCAGGGCTACCCACAGCGGCCAGCCGAGCAGGCCGTTCACGACGGTGGCCAGGAGGAACAGGTTGATCCCCGCGATGAGGATCTGGGCCAGGGCGAAGCTGATCGCGTTCACCAGGTGCGCGCCGGGCCCGAAGCGGCGGCGCATGAACTCGGGGACGCTGCGCACCTTGGACCCGTAGTAGAAGGGCATCATGACGACGCCCAGGAAGAGCATGGCCGGGATGGCGCCGATCCAGTAGTAGTGCATGGTCGGCATGCCGTATTCAGCCCCGTTGGCCGACATGCCGATGATTTCGACAGCGCCGAGGTTGGCTGAGATGAACGCCAGCCCGGTGATCCAGGCGGGCAGCGACCGCCCGGACAGGAGGAAGTCGAGACTGCTGGAGACCCTCCGGCGGGCCGCCACTCCGATCAGCAGGACCACGGCGAAGTAGACGAAGATCAGCAGGTAGTCGACGATCCCGGCGCCGATCCTCAGCGGGTCGTCCACCGGGACTCCTCCGGCAGATGCGCGACGCACACGGCGTCGAGGACGTGCCTGCTCATCGTGTGCCCCTGTCGTCTGTGTACTCGAAAGTGGGTCCGGCCCCGCCGGGCATCTCCATCAGTGCCTGCGCCTGCCTCTTGAGCGTGAACATGGTGCTGGTGGCGTCCGCGAGCTGCTTCGGGCTCCCGTTGAATGCCTGCTCCAGCAGTTGCAGGAGATCGCGATAGGTGCGGTTGAACTCCTCCTGCGCGGTTCGGGTCGCACTTCCCGGCGCGGCGGGTCGCGGGTTGCGGCTCATCGGGCGCACCCCCGCCAGGTCCACGGAGATCTTCTCCCCGGTGGGCCCTGACTCCGAGGTGTCGCCTCGCCGGTAGCGGCGACCGAGTTTCAGCTCCTGGAAGCGGTAGTAGTGGGCGACCTCATCGCGCTCCGGGTGGAAGACGTCGTGCTCGCCGTCCCAGATCGAGCCGCCGGCCGCACCTTCGCCCTGCTCGACGATCTCCTTCAGCGCGCCCAGGGCGGACTCGAGATCCTCGACCGCGAACAGTGATCCGCCGGTGTGCCGGAAGTGGGCGCCACTGATCTGGCGGGCCGGATCGCCGCTGAAGACGGCCTCCTCGCCGAGCCGATCGCACAGGTACCTGAGTCCCTGCTCGATCGCCGCGTAGAACTGCCCGATCGTCGCGTAGCGGTCGCCCTCCGGCGGCGCGCCCGGCGGAGCGGGTCGTTCGAGACGCAGGAACATCTCCAGCGCTTCGGCCCCGAACGCGACCAGCGACACCTCGAAGGAAGGGTCACCGTGCGGCAGCCTTCGCGGGTACGGCGTGAGCATCTCCGGCGTGTCCAGCAGCGGTCGTCCGCCGACGGCGTTGAGCAGGTTCGCGGCCAGCGCCAGGTGCAGCATCTCCTCGACGAAGACGCTGCCCACCACCTGGGCCGCCTCAGGGTTGCGCTCGGGATCCAGCGAGTAGAGCGCGGTCAGGTACGGCGGCAGCGTCGCGTGCTCCAGCTCGATCGCCCACTGAAGGTGCTCGCGCAGGCTGTCGAGCGTGCCGATCCGCGGCGTCGCTTCCTGCGGATTCTCGTGCGCCATCGGCGTCATGCCCCGGTGCTCCTGCGGCGGGCGCGGCGGCTCGCGCGCGGCCTCGGTTCGTTGCCCGTCACCACGAACCCCTTTCTGACTGCCGGGCGACCCGTTTGCCACCCGATCGCCAGCTAGGACAAAACAGCCTTCAGGGGTTGTGACAACCCCCGGAAAGTTCCCTCGCACCGTCCGCTGACGGTCAGACACTCACGCCTTCGTGCGATGTGTACGGCGCTGCGGCGAGAGGACATTCGACGACATGAACATCACGTACCTCGATGCCCCTTGCCTCCATGTGCGCGGAACGCAGCCGCCCGTCCCCGCCGGTCACGTCGACGGCTGCGAGGATTGCCAGAAGTCAGGCGGCCGCTGGGTGGAACTGCGCGAGTGCCTGACCTGCGGCTACGTCGGCTGCTGTGACACCTCTCCTGGCCGGCACGCCGCCGCGCACTGGGCCGAGACCACTCACCCTGCGACCGCCTCGCTGGAGCCGGGCGACCGGTGGGGCTGGTGCTACGCCGACCGGCGCTATCTCAGGTCGGTACGGCGGAGCCGCCGGATCATCGCGTGACGGAGTCGTGTTCGAGGACCAGCCGGGTGAGTTCGACCCGTGAGCTGATCCCGAGTTTGGCGAAGGCGTGCCACAGGTGGGTGCTGACGGTGTGCGGCGACAGGTAGAGCTGGTCGGCGACCTGCTTGTTGGTGGCGCCGCCCGCGACCAGCCTGACGATCTGCAGTTCGGAGGCGGTGAGGCTGTCCCAGCCCGCGGTGGGTCTGCTGGGGACGTCGCGTGACCGTCGCTGCCCCAGGCCCCTGAGGCGGTCACGCACGCGGGAGGCGTCGTGTTCCGCCTCGGCCTGCTCGTAGAGGCGCAGGGCCGCGTCCAGCTCGACGACCGTGCCCGTGTCCTCCAGAGCTCCCGCCAGCACAAGCGGCCGGGGGATGTCGTGGTACAGCTCTATGGCGCGGGCCAGCAGACCGGCGTCGCCGTCCACAAGGGCGCGGGCGTGCACGGCCGTGGCCTCGTAGATCGGAACGCCGGGGTTCTCGCG
Source organism: Nonomuraea ceibae (assembly GCF_019396325.1). Taxonomy (GTDB): domain Bacteria; phylum Actinomycetota; class Actinomycetes; order Streptosporangiales; family Streptosporangiaceae; genus Nonomuraea; species Nonomuraea ceibae. Next base: position 273,969 of record NZ_JAHKRO010000001.1, on the reverse strand, counting down.
GTGACGGGTCTCGGCGAACTCGGTGACCAGGGACGCGCGGGCATGGTCACCGGCCCTCAGCGCCATCCTGACGAGGACGGGCTCGTCGGCTGGGTCGGGCGGGGAAGCCAGCGACGAGGTCGGGCGATGGTAGGAAGCCACGGCCTCGCCGGTCAGGTCCATGGCCAGGGCGAGGTCGCCCTCGTCTGCGGCGATCTGCGCAGCGAGCCACGCTCCCGACCGCCGTACATGTCCGGCCTCGGTCTCCATGATGGACGCGGCGAACTCCCGGGCGCGTGACAGGTCCTGCGGGTCGCCGGTGTGCAGGGCGACGCGGCCCAGCACGTAGCGGGTCGAGACGTCGTCGAAATTGCCCCGGCCGAATTCGTCGGACATGGTCAGGACGGCCTCGGCTTCGGCGCGCGCGTCGCTGAGCCGGCCCGCGTCCAGATAGATCCGGCAGCGGGCCATACCGAGCATCCTCAGCATGCCGGCCTGTCCGTGATGCTGTGCCCGGCGTACGCCGTCATCCGCCTGGGCAAGCGCTTCCTCCACCCGCCCCAGCGTGGTGAGCAGCAGGGCTCTCCAGACGCCGGGCAGCCACAGCCCTCCGGAGCTGACGTCGCCCGCCGCGGCGACCGCCTGGTCGATGAGGTCGACCGCACGGCGGGCGGCGAGCCGGCGGTTGGCGATGATCGAGCCCACGCCCAGCAGCGTGGCCCGCGACGCCTGGTCGGCCGCCTGATCCGCAGTGGCCAGCGCGGCCGGGATCAGGTCTTCCGCCTCGGCGGTCTCATCGGCGTCGATGAAGGCGAGGTTGAAGGCCAGCATGGCCATCAACTGGGCACGGATGCGGGGCGGCAGCCCCGGCAGGGCCACTCCGGCGCGGCTGTGTCGTACGGCCTCGCTGAAGGAACGCCGGTTGGCCTCGATCGCCAGGCCCAGCCTGATGCCCGCCTCGACCTCGACGGGCAGTGGCCGGAGCAGCGCGCTCTCGGCCAGTGCGACGGCTTCGCCCGCGTGGCCCGTCTGGGAGAACAGCGGCAGAGCCTCGGCGATGAGGCCCGCCTCCCCCAAGGGGTCCAGGGCGGACAGCTCGATCGCGCGGCGGCTCATCTGCACGGCGGCCGACGGTGCGACGTCCGCCAGGTCGCGGGCGGCCTGGCGGAGCAGCGTGATGGCGGCGCGGTCGCCGGGCTCGGCGGTCTCGGCCAGGTCGGCGGCTATCCGCGCGACCGGGACGCCCTGAGCGAGCCGCAGGTCGACGGCCTGGCGGCGGAGCGCCTTGCGCAGGGTCGCGGGCAGGGCCGCCTGGATCGACTCACGGATCAGATCGTGGCTGAAGACCAGCGCGCTGTCGCGTTCGACCAGAAGATCCGCCGACAGCAGTTCCTCCAGCGATTCCAGCAGCGTGACGGCGGATTCTCCGATGAGTTCGGCGAGCTGGTCGATGGAGACGGTCCTGCCCAGGACCGAGGCGATCTGCGCGGCCTTCCTGGCCAGCGGGGAGACCTGCTCCAGGCGGTGCTGAACCGAGGCGTGGAACCGCAGCGGCACGCGCTGCCGGGTCAGCCGGGCGACACCGTCGGCGACAGTGACCCCTCCCTCGTCGAGCATGCCGTTGATCAGCTCGGTGAGCAGCAGCGGGCGTCCCTCGGCCCGCTGCGCGAGCTGCAGAATGGCGCCGTCGGGAGTGGCCGCGAGCAGGTCGCCGGTCATCGCGGCGACCGCCTTGCCCCCCAAGGGGGCGAGCGTGAGCTGCTGCCCTCCGGGCTGGGCCAGTGCGAAGATCGTGGCGCGGACGTCGGGGCTGAGCGGCCCGGTCCGCGCGGCGAGGATCCAGGCGATGGGATGCAGGGACAGCCGACGCGGCAGGGTGCGCAGGGCCAGCAGGGTGCCCTCGTCGCACCACTGCAGGTCGTCGATGACGATCACCAGCGGCGCGGCCAGCGCGGCGCGCTCCAGGTGCTCGAGAAGCTCCTGCAGGAACCAGTACGTCCCCGGAGCCGCCTGGGCCGTGCCGGCCGGGATGATCTGGTCGGAGCCGGAGTGCAGCGCGCCGAGCAGGGCGCCGAAGGGGATGGTCTGCCCGTCCGGGTCGCCGCCGCCGTGGATGACGCGCAGCCCCGCCTCCTCGGCCATCTGCCGCGCCTCGGTGAGCATGCGGGTCTTGCCGATGCCAGGACTGCCCTGGATGAGGGTCGTCGTGCCCCGGCCGCGGGTCAGCGCGGCCAGATGGGTACGCAGGGCGGCGACCTCGGACTGCCGCCCGCGCAGCCGGTACCGTCCGTGCTCGGCCGAGGCGCCGATCTTCGATTCACGTGCGTTCACGTTGCCCTCTGTTCGGTGACGTCAATGGCGGATGCCGCGGCGGGTCGTCGACGGTCAGGAGATCCGGGGAGGACGTCGCCGGTGAGGCTCGCTGCCAGGTCAGAGCCGGCGGCGGCCACCCGGTGCCCTCTCCGGAGCGCTTCACGGCGACGTGCCGCCCCGTGCCGCGTGCGGCTCCCGTGACGAACCAGACGGCCATACGTGTCCACCCGAGGTCGGCCTCCTCCGGCGGGAGGCGGTGTGGACCACGGTGTCAGTTCTGTGTGGTGCGATACATCGCACGAACATGCGATGTCTCATTCGGCTGCTTCGAGCTCCTTGAGCACCTCGGCGGCCTTGTCGCCGTCGCCCTCCTCCTCGTAGAGCCGGGCCGCCTCGGCCAGCGCATGGCGGGCCTCCGCGATCCGGCCCGCGCACCGCAGCGCGGTGCCGAGCCTGTGCTGGGTGAGCGCCACCGAGAAGGGCAGCGGGTGGACGCTCAGCTGTGGCATGGCCTGCTGGTAGGCCTCGACCGCCTCTTCCCAGCGCTGGAGCGTCAGGTAGGTGGTGCCGAGATGGCCCAGGGCGGCCCCGAGCATGTAGGTGGTGACGATCGGGAACCCGCCGAAAGCGGGATCACGGAGTTCGGCCACCAGCGCGAGGTTGCGCTCCAAGGCGTCCTCCGGGCGGCCGGCCCGGCGCAGGGCGTGGACCTCGGCGAGCACGGCCTGGGGGTAGTTCTTCAGATCGCCGCCCCGCAGGGCTAGGCGGGCGCCCTGGCGGGCGTGCTCCAGCTCCTGCTCCAGTCTCGCCGGATCGCTGCGCAGAGCCCAGGCGAGGTGGACCAGAGCCACTCCCTGCTGAGGGAGGTCGCCGACCTCGCGGGCCAGTTCCAGCGCTCGCGAGGCGAAGGTCTCCGCGTCCTTCGTCCGGCCTTCGCACACGTACATCGTCCAGGCCAGCTGGTTGAGCTGCGCCGCTTCCTCCCGCCGGTCGCCGGTGGCCCGGGCCGCTTCGGTGGACAGCGTGAACACCTCGGCCCAGTGCCCCCACTTGGGCCACTGGTCCGGGAACCCCTTCATGGATCCGGCCACCTCGACCACTGTCGTGTGCTCTCCGCGTCGTGCCGCCGAGCGCAGCGCCTCCAACCAGGCCGCGCCTTCCGCCTGCAGCCAGGCGCGTGCCTCGGCCCGGCTGTCGAGCGCGACGAGGGAACGCCGCTCCGGCGGCAGCGTGCCGTGCTCGGGCTCGAACCAGCGCCCGGCGGCCACCGCCACCTCCAGGAGCCAGCTCTCCATCCGCGAGCGCGACGCCTCCCGCTCCTGGGCCGGCTCCTCCTGCTCCAGCCGGGCACGGGCATAAAGCCGGACGAGGTCGTGGAAGCGGTAGCGGCCGGCGTACGGGGAGCTGAGCAGCCCCAGGTCGACCAGTTCCTCCAGTGCGTCCTCGGCGTCGTCCACGTCGAGCTGGGTCAGGACGGCGGTCATCGGGATGCCGAAATCGGACCCCACGGCCAGCGCGAGCCGCCGGAAGGTCTGCCGGGCGGCGGGGGTGAGCTGCTCGTAGGACAGCGCGAAGGCGGCGGCGACGTGCAGGCCCCCGGCTGCCAGCGCGTCCAGGCGGTGATCCTCGTCGGCGAGCCGGCCGGTGAGCTGCCTGATCGTCCAGCCCGGACGGCTCTGCAGCCGGTTGCCCGCGATGCGTATGGCCAGCGGCAGATGGCCGCACAACCGGGCGAGTTCGTCGACGGCCTTGAGGTCGGCCACCGAGCGGGCCTCGCCGACGATGGCACGCAGCAGCTCGGCCGCCTCCGGCCCGGCGAGCTGGGTCAGCGGGATCTGGCGCGCCCCCTCCAGCCCGGCCAGCGGACGGCGGCTGGTGATGAGGACCATGCTCGGCCCGTCCCCCGGCAGCAGCGGGCGTACGTGGCTCTCGCTCTCCGCGTTGTCCAGCACGATGAGGCAGCGCCGCTCGCGCAGCAGCGCCCGGTAGTGCCCGGCGCCTTCCTGCTCGTCGGCCGGGATGTTGCGCTCGGCCACGCCCAGCGCCCTGAGCAGCTGCGACAGGCCGTTCGAGCTGGTCAGCGGGATGGCGTCCATGCCTCGCAGGTCAAGGAAGAAGCGGCCGTCGGGGAACAGGTCCGCCAACTGCCCGGCGGCGTGCACGGCCAGCGCGCTCTTGCCCATGCCCGCCGTGCCCGAGATGGTGACGATCGCGGCAGTCTCGTCCGCGCGGGAGCGCCGGGTGGCCAAGTCGCGCAGCACGCCCAGCTCGCGCTCACGACCGGTGAAGTCACCGACACCGCGGGGCAGTTCGCAGATCCCGGCGGTGGAGGGAGCGGCGCGCGGCCGGCCGGCGCGGGCTGCGGCGAGGAGCGCGTCGCGGTCCGCCTGCGACAGCCGCAGCGCCTCGGCGAGCGCGGCGACGGTACGGCCCTGCGGCCCTCGGCTGACGCCGCGTTCCATGTCGCCGATGGCACGCACGCTCACCCCCGAAGCATGCGAGAGCCCCTCGATCGTCAGGTCCGCGGCCAGTCTGTGGGCTCTCAGCAGTGCTCCGAAAGAGTCGCTCACCCCTGCTCGCTTTCCCGGCAGAAGGCAGAATCGGCCACTTCTGCCTGTCGTTCTGCCTCGTCCCACTAAGCCCCGTTTGATTCCATTGTCCTACACGATCTCCGCCTGAAAACGGCACCTCCGGCCGGGCGCCACACCACGGAAACGGAACGAGCACATGAGCCTCAACAACGCGGTAGCGGGCTTCTCGGTCCCTTCTGAGCGTCGCTCCGCCGCAGACGCCTTCCCCACGATGCCGCTGCGCGGCCGCGAGCCCGAGCTGTCGTTGCTGCGTGACCGGCTGCATGACCTGCGGCGAGGGCACGGCGGAGCCGTTCTGATCGAGGGGGCGCCGGGGACGGGCAAGTCACGTCTGCTCGCGGAGGTCGCCGATCTGGCCGCGGCCGGCAGTCTGCGCGTCAGGGCAGGCGCCGGCACGCAGGACGGCCATGCCGTACCTTTCGCCCCCCTGTTGGACGCGCTGCTGTCCGGCCCGGCACCGCTCGTGGCGCGCGAGAGGTTGCTGGCGCTCAGTGAGGCGGAGGAACAGCGTTTCTGGCTGCTGCGGGAGCTGCAGCACGAGCTGGAGAGAGCCGCGTCGGCTGCTCCGCTGGTGATACTCATGGACGATCTGCAGTGGTGTGACGCGGCCACCCGCAGCGCCCTTCGCACGCTGCCCACCCGCCTGTCCGGCCGGCCCATCCTGTGGGTGCTGGCCATCCGCGAACAGCATCAGGCCGGTACGGCACGCGCCTGGCCTGCGGAGCGGATCGTGCTGCGACCGCTGTCGACGAAGGCCGTGGCGCTCCTGGCCCAGGACATCCTGCAGGCCGTCGCCGAACCCGTACTGCTCGAACTCGCCAGGAAGGCCGACGGCCGGCCGCTGCTCCTTGTCGAGTTGCTGAACGGCATGCGCGAGGAAGGCGCCATCCTCATCCAGGACGGGATGGCGCATCTCACGGCGGCCGAGGGCATCCCCATGCGCTTCCGCTCTTCGATCCGGCAGCGCCTCGACCGGCTCTCGCCGCTGGCCCGCGACAGCGTCCGCTTCGCGGCCATGCTGGGCCGCGACGCCGACGTCGACGTCCTGGCCGAACTTCTGCGGTGCTCCCCCGTCGACCTGATGGGCCCGCTGCAGGAGGCTCTGCGCGCCGACCTGCTGACCGACCTCGACGGCCGGCTCGCCCTGCGCAACGACCTGGTCCGCGAGGCCGTACGGAACAGCGTGCCCGCCGCGTTCAAGGACCTCATCCGCCGTCAGGCCGTCGATGTGCGGCTGCGGCGCGGCGCGACGGCCATGGAAGTGGCCGCCGACCTGGCGGAGGTCGCCCAGCCGGGCGACCACGAAGCCGTCTCGCTGCTGCGCCGGGCCGCCACCGACCTCGCGCCCACCTCCCCCGCCGCCGCGGCCGCCCTGAGCGGCCGAGCTCTGGAACTCGCCCCCGCCGACCACCCCGACCGCCCGGCACTGATCGCCGAGACCGCCGTCCTGCTGTGGCTGACCGGCCACGACGACGAAGCCCGTGCGACGGCTGCCGGCGCCCTGGTCGGGCTGCTGGAACCGGAAGGCGAGGCGCAGGTACGGCTCAGCCTGGCCAGGCTGTCGAGCCAGAGCTCGTTCGCCGAGGCGGTCAGGCAGTGCCGGGTTGCGCTGGCCCTGCCAGGGCTGTCGGAGACGACCCTGGCGCACCTGCTCACCCTGCAGGCCCTCTCTCTCGTCGTGGCCGGCGACGTCGAGGAGACCGGTCGCGCCGCCGAGGCGGCGTTGCTCGCCGGCGGCTACTGCGGCAATCGCGCCATCGAGGCCACCGCGATGGCGGTGGAGGCCACGCTCTCGTTCCACCGCACGGACTGGCGGCATGCCTTCGACCGGCAGGACGAGGCGGTACGGCTGGCGACCGACGCGGGCATCCTGCACTCGCCCTGGATCCCCGGGCCGTCCTGGCAGAGCTTCCTGTGGAGCTCGGCGGGCGAACCCCTGCGCGGGCTCGAGGAGATCGACCTCGCCCTGGGAAGAGCGCGGACACACGGACAGGTGGCCGCGGCGCGCATGTGGTCGCTGTACCGCGTCCGTATGCTGCTCGACGCCGGGCGGCTGGCCGGCGCCCGTGCCGAGGCGGAAGCCGCCCTGGCCGAGGAGGGCGCGACGGGGAACACCGCCGACGTGACCGCCCGCTACGCCCTGGGCCGCTCGGCCCTGTACGCGGGTGACCGTCTCGGCATCGCCCAGCTGGCCTCCGACGGCCTGCGCATGACAGGTGACGAGGCTCCCTTCGTCACCAGGGCAGGCTCCTGGATGCTCGCTCTGGTAGCCGACTGCGACGACGACCCGGCACGCGCCCTGGCCCACGCCGCGGCGGCGGTCGCGCTGGGCCCGGACGGCGCGACGGGGGCGACCCCCCTGGACGCGGCCGACGACGTGGTGTTCGTCCGCATGGCCCTGCGCGCCGGTGACCGCGAGGCGGCCGTGCGCATGGTCTGCGAGACCGAGGCCCGGGCCGGGCGCAACCCCGGATTTCCGTTCCTGACCGCTGTCGCGGAACACGCCCGCGGACTGCTCGACGACGACGCGGCCCTGCTCTCACGTGCCGCGGAACGGTTCGCCGGCTTCCCCCGGCCGATCGTGCGCGCATCGGCGCTGGAAGACGCCGGCCGTGCCCTGGCGGCCACGGATCGGCGGGCCGCCGTCGCCCGCCTGAAAACGGCATCGGAGCTGTACGAGCAGGCCGGAGCGTTGCGGGACGCGGCCCGGGTGCGGCGGCGGCTGCGCGAGGCCGGGATACGCCGGCGCGGCCGCAAGTCCGGCGCCGCCCACGGCTGGGACGGGCTGACCGCCGCCGAACTGCAGGTGGTCAGGCACGTGGCCCAGGGCGCCACGAACCGGCAGGTCGCGGAGCGGCTGTTCCTGTCGCCGCACACCGTCAACACCCACCTCCGTCATGCCTACACCAAGCTGGACGTCAATTCGCGCGTGGAACTGACCCGGCTGGTCGTGGAGCACGACGGCTGACCCGGTACCCCAACGGAAAGGAAGCGGCGACTTCATGGCCTACCTGCCTGTAGGCGTCGACCACGGCCATACCTCGGTCGAGCTCTGCTACGAGGACTACGGTGCCGGTCGTCCCGTGGTCCTGCTCCATGACTGGCCGCTGTCCAGACATATGTGGGCGGCACAACTGCCCGCGCTGGTGGAGGCCGGGTATCGCGTGATCACCTACGATCGCCGGGGATTCGGCGACTCCACCCGTCCCTGGGGCGGCTACGGCTACGACAACCTGGCCGGCGATCTCCGCGCGATGCTCGAGGGGTTGGAGCTGACCGACGCGACGCTGGTGGGAGCGGGGATGGGCGCGGCGGAAATCGCACGCTATCTCACCCGGTACGGCCCGGCAGGGATCGCGGGGGTCGTCCTGGTGGGAGCCGCGCTGCCGTACCTGTATCGCTCCTACGGCAACCCGCAGGGCCCCTGGACCCCCGAGCACTTCGACCATCTCAGGGCGCGGCTCGGCACCGACAGGTTCACCATGATCGACTCCTACGTGACCCGGATGTTCCGGGCCGGCGACCGCGTACTGCTGAGCGACCTCCACCGCGGCCACTACCGCGACCAGGGAGCCGCCGCGTCGCCGCAGGCGCTCGACGCCGGGCTGGCGACGCTGGCGCGCAGCGATCTGCGCGCCGAACTCGCCCTGCCGGTGCCGGCCCTGATCATTCACGGTGAGGACGACGAGATCGCCCCGTTCGCGGCCACGGGCGCACGCATCGGCTGCGCTGACGTGGAGGTGATCCAGGGCGCGCCGCACGGCTGCCAGGCCACGCACCCCCTGCGCTTCAACCGCACGCTGCTCCGGTTCCTTGCCGGCAGCTGACGCGGCGAGCACTTACCGAGCCTGATCGCGACCTGTTCCGGCTGGATGACCGCGTGGACGACGCCCCCTCCACCGTGTCGCTCATCACGCACTCCTTCTCATGGAGATGTCGGCGGCGAGAAACCCTTCCAGCTCGGCCAGGTCGCCGGTCCGCGTCGCATCGAGAAACACCTGCACGAGGCGCTGATACTCGGTGATGTCCACCGGTCTGCGCCGCCCGGTCTCGATGCGTTCGCGGGCTCGCCGTACGAGCTGCCGCGCATACGCCGCGTCCAGGTGAAGGACCTCGGAGATGCGTCGGTAGGGGTAGTCGAAGGCCTTGCGCAGGAGGTAGGCGGCCCGCTCGGCGGGCGACAGCTTCTCCAGCAGCACCCGGACCGCGAGATCTACGGCCTCGTGCTGCTCGGCCGCCGAGTCGGGGCCGGCGCTGCCCTCGTTCCTTTCGGCCAGCCAGGGGCCGGGGAACGTCTCACGGCGCATGCGCGCGGACTGGACGACGTTGAGAGAGAGCCTGACGGTGGTCTTCGCGAGGAACGCGGGCGCGTTGACGATGGCCGAGCGGTCGGCGCGCTCCCACCGCAGCCACGCCTCCTGCACCACGTCCTCGGCCTCGCCCGCGTCCCCGAGATAGCGGTAGGCGATCGCGAAGAGCCGCGGTCGTGTGGTGATGAACGCAGCTTCGCGGTTGACGTTCTCCGTGAAATGGCCGATGGGGATCATTCGTCTCTCCAGCTGAGGGCCTGCATCAGTCGGATCCCAGCAAACGCCCGACGAGGTCGGACGACATCGCACGGATGCTTGACATCCGGGCGGGACGCCAGGCGGCGATGCCGGCCCGCGCGCCGCGAGGGGCGGTGCGATCTCAAGTCTTCGTGCGATGTCCGCCGGCCGCCGTGCCGGAACCGTGGAGCATGCACCGGCAGAGGAGGTCGCCGGCGCACCCGGCACCCTCATCGGCCGTGGTTCATCCCTTAACGAAAGGTCTCGTCATGCGTCATCGACCGTCCGTCTGGCAGAGCTCCGCCGCCGCTCTCGGCCTGGCCGCCGTCACGCTGTCCACCGCTCCCGCCATGGCCGGCACCGCCGAGGGCACCCGGCCCACGGTGGTGCTGGTCCACGGCGCCTTCGCCGACGCAAGCAGCTGGGACAGGGTCACCGCCCAGCTGCAGCGGCGCGGCTACCCGGTCGTAGCGGCCCCCAACCCGCTGCGCACCCTGTCAGGGGACGCCGCCTACATCGCGAGCATCCTCAAGGGCATTCCCGGCAAGGTGATCCTGGTCGGCCACTCCTACGGCGGCGTCGTGATCACCAACGCCGCCCGCGACGCCGACAATGTGAAGGCCCTGGTGTACGTGGCGGCGTTCCTGCCGGACAAGGGCGAGAGCACGGAGACCGTGCTGGACCCTGAGAAGTTTCCCGGCAGCCTGCTCGGCCCGGCCACGCTCGACCAGCGCCCGTACACCGACGCGGCGGGCGAGGGCGTCGACCTGTACATCAAGCCGGCCAGCTTCCCCGCGGTGTTCGCCGCCGACCTGCCCGCCGACACGGCCCGGCGGATGGCCGTGGCCCAGCGTCCCTTCGGGGTCGGCGCCTACACCGGCGTCTCGGGCGCCCCGGCGTGGAAGAAGATCCCCAGCTGGGTCATCGTCAGCGGCGAGGACAAGGCCATCGCGCCCGCAGGTCAGCGGTGGATGGCCGCGCGGGCCAAGGCTCGCACCATCGAGGTGAAGTCCTCGCACGCCATGTCGCTGAGCCACCCGTCCGTCATCACCGACGTCATCGTCGACGCCGACCGCCGTACCCGTTAACAGCCGGAGAGGGCCGGCCTGCCCGTCGTCGCGGGCGGGGCGGCCCTCCGGCGTCGAGCACACAGGTGGCGACCATGGACATCGAACCGAGGCTGACACTCCGCTGGGCCGACCACGGGGCCTGCGCGAACAGCGATCCCGACCTGTTCTTCCCGCTCACCTGGGACGGCAGGCCCGCCCCGCACACCGCCCTGGCCCGGCGGATCTGCATGAGCTGCCCGGTGCGCGTGCCCTGCCTGACCTGGGCCGTCGAGACCGGCGAACCGGAAGGCATGTGGGGCGGCACCACACCGGACGAGCGTCGCCGCATGCGCTCCAAGCGGCTCAAGAAGACCGGCTGAACTGTCGCCACCCCATCTCGTCAAGAGATCCGGATCACCGCGACGGGGCAGGTGGCGTGACGGAGGACTGTCTGGCTGACCGAACCCTGCAGAAGTGCGCGGAGCCCATGACGCTGGTGCGAGCCGACCACGAGCAGGGACGCCCCGGAAGCCGGGCCCACCAGCGCCTTGCCTGGGCGGCCGGTCAGCCTCTCCTGGCCGACCGTGACCGATGGGAAGCGCTCACGCCACGTCCCCAGAGCGCGTTCGGGCACGGCCGGCCCGTCGCCGGCATGCGCCAGCGTCAGGGCATTCGTGGTCCGTGAGGCATGAGCGAAGGCGAACGCGAGCAGCGCCTCGCTCTCGTCATGGTCGTCGATGCCCGCCACGACGGGCCCCTTCGGCGTGACGTGCCCGTGCACGACCACGACCGGGCAGGCGGCCTCGGCCGTGAGCCTGGCGCCGACGGAGCTCAGCAGCAGGCTTCCGACCTCACCGAGGCCGCGACTGCCCACGACGAGCAGCCCCGCCTGGTGGGACCGGCTCAGCAGCGCGTTGACCGGCACGGCCTCAGGAAGACCGGTGGTCACCTCGATGCCGGGCGCGACCGCACGCGCACGCGTCACGGCCGTGTTCAGGATGCGTTCGGCGTCGTGCCGGAGGCCGCCCTCAGGCGGGCCTCCCGGCGCAGGGCCGAGAGGCACTCCGAGCAGCGGCCAGATGAAGGCATGGAGGATCTCCAGCGGCCGACGCCGGCGTTCTGCCTCGGCGGCGGCCCACTCCACGGCCCGCAGGCCGTCCTCGGAGTCGTCCACACCTACGACTACAGCGCTCATCGCTGTTCCTTTCTCGTTGGCCGCCGGTTGTTCGACGAGCTTTCCTGTGGCCGAGACCTCCGCATGAGCGCGGCGATCCCGGTCGTCCACGCCCGGTGTCCTCGGTCACTCGGGGCCGGCATGGCGTGCCGCCGTCCTGGCCGCGATGGCCGTCGGCCAGATCGCGACGGCGACCAGCAGCACACAGCTCGCCGAGATCACCGCGACCACGCCGGCCACGCCGATCCAGGGCGTCGCGAGCGGCAGCGCCAGGACGACGACGCAATCCACAAGCGCCGCCCTGGGCGGGATGACGGGCCTCGCGAGGACCAGCGCGTGCGTCACCTGCAACAGGAGGAGATATGCGCAGACCGGGATGGCGACCGCGTAGCCGAGCGCCATGGGCGATGCCGCGACCTCCTGTCCGCTCTGTTCCACCGCCACTTCGAGCCCGGCGCCGAGGGCGGCAAGGGCGGCGAAGACGCCGTAGTGGCCGTATCCCCACAGGTACGACCGATGACGGCGATCGCTGAGGCCCCCACCCGCCTGCACCAGGAAGTACAGCCACCACAGCGCGAACAGCAGAACGAGGCCGGAACCCGCGATGACGACGAGGGCGCCGCTGATCCCGCGGGCTCCGAGCGCCCCTTCCACTCCCCTGCTCGCCGCCAGCACGCTCTCACCGAGCAAGATGATCGTGAACAGTCCGTAGCGCTCGGCGATGTGGTGCGGGTGCCACGTGGTGGGCCGCACCCGTTCCGCCCACCGCGGCACGGCGAGCTCCAGGACCACCAAGCAGACGAAGATCGGCAGCCCTGACGAAGCGGGCAGCCCACCCTTCTCCACCAGGAAGAACCGGAGGATCCACGCCAGTTGCAGGACGGCGATGCCACCGGCGTAGCGCAGCGCGGTGCGCCGGCTCGCCCGATCCTCGACTGCGGCCCGCAGCCATTGGGCGACGAGCCCCACCCTCATGATGAGGTAGCCCAGCGTGACGATGCCGAAATCAGCCTCGCCGGCCGCGGCGGGCACGCCGGCGGCCAGCACCAGCACCCCGGCCATCTGGAGCATGGTCAGCAGCCGGTAGGCGACGTCGTCGGTGTCGTAGGACGAGGCGAACCAGGTGAAGTTCATCCACGCCCACCAGATCGCGAAGAACACCTGCAGGAACGGGAGCAGCCCGGCCAGGCCGTGACCGTCCGCGAGGTCGTGCGCGAGCCGCGCGGTGACGGCGGCGACCGCGATCACGAACGTGAGGTCGAACAGGAGCTCCAGCTGGCTCGCAGCGCGGTGCGGCTCGTCGACAGGGCGAGCGCTCATCCTGACCCTGATGCGGATGGTGGTGTTGGCCGGTGGCAAGGTCGCGCTCCTGTCGCTCCGTGAGTCTGTCCCGCTAGCAAGACCGGGCAGCGCTCCGTTCTGTGACAAGAGAAACGAGCAAGGGCTCAGGCAGTGGCCTCGTGCGGGAGGATGTCCTCAACGGCCGGACCGCTCATCGTTCCTCCGAAGGCGTCGGCATGGACGGACGTTCCGGCCGGCGGCGCCGCCAGTGCCGTTCGAGGGCGGCGGCGACCTGGGCGGGCCGCTGCAACACCGTCCAGTGGTTGCAGTCGAGCTTGAGCACGCGTTCCGCCCTGACAGCCCGGCCCAGTTCGTCGGCGAACCCGACGGGGCAGGCAGGGTCGCGGGCTCCCCAGAACACCAGGCCGGGCGCGGACATCCTGCCCAGTTCCGGTTCCCACTCACCGCCCATCCGCACGGCGGAGCGGTAGAGCTTGAGAATGCTGTCCTGCATCAGCGTGTCCACGTACCGCGCCGTCTCCTCGGCCAGGTCGGCGGGGACCTCGAAGCCGGTGACGAGATCGGCCGCGAAGCCGTCGGGCGTCAGCCCTGCCATGAAGCGCTCCCCCTCGACCGGGTCCTGCCAGATATTGGCCAGCGGATGCCACGTGTATCGAGCGCTGATCGGGCCATTCCCGCCGGCCCAGGTACGTACCAGGTCGGGACGGAGAGAGGCGACCCGGGCGGTGAGGATGCAGCCCCAGTCGTGACCGACCAGATCGACCGGCTCGCCGAGCTCCTCCAGTCGGCTGATCAGCCAGTCGGCGTACTCCTCCTTCGTGCTGCCGAAGCCCTCGGGCCGTGGAGCGCCGAACCCCGGCAGGTCCCAGGCTTCCACGTCCGTACGCGTCAGGTACCGGCGGACACCCGACCAGAGACGATGGGTGTCGGGGACGCCGTGGATGAGGACTACCGGCATGATGCGTCACCCCTGGTCTGGATGGCGGCGACCGAACGGCCGGGACCCGCCGCGCCACTCTCCACGTCGGGCAGCGGGTGGGCCGCGCCGTGGACCAGAACGATGACGGGCCGTTTTCTCGTGATCATGAGCATGCCCTTTCAGGTGTCAGGGTGGTGGTCCGCACCTCAGCGGCTCCGCGCCTGTGACGTGCTGGAGGCCGAGGCCACGGCGGACGAGGCCGGGCTTCACAGCTTGGACCGGACAGCCGGCCGAATCTGTGACAGTGCCGAGCGGCGGCCTTGTACACGGAACACATGAGCGCGCGGCGAGCCGGTCCCGGCAGGTGGTTCCGGCGATTCCTCTGATTCCCCGCCTCGCCCGCCTGTCACAGATCAAGGTGGCCGCCCGGTCCAAGCGGAGGAACCGATCCGGTTCGCGGCGAAAGGGATAGATCATGAACATCACGGATGGCGCACCGCTGCGGGACGTGGCCCGTCCAGCCCTGCCGATGGACAGTGCGCCGCCCGGGCGGGAGCCGGGTGAGCGTCGTTTCGGGCTCGTCACGGCGTCTGCGCTGGTGGTCGGTTCGGTCATCGGAACCGGAGTGTTCGCCCTTCCGTCCGCCCTGGCGGTGTTCGGCCCGATATCGCTGGTGGCGTTCGTGCTCGTCACGATCGGCGCGGTCGCGCTGGCGCTGGCGTTCCGCGGCCTCGCGGCGCGGCTGCCGGCCGCAGGCGGCCCCTACGTCTACGCCCGCGACGCATTCGGCGAATTCGCCGGGTTCCTCATCGCCTGGAGCTACTGGATCACCGCTTGGGCCGGGAACGCGGCGATCGTCGTGGCGTGGGTGGGCTATGTCGAGGTGTTCTGGAACACTGGGCACGAGATCGGCTGGTCGATCGCGATCGCGCTGGCCGGGCTGCTCCTGCCGGCGCTGGTCAACCTCTCGGGACTGCGCAGCTTCGCCGCGTTCCAGGTCGTCGCGACCGTCGTGAAGTTCATTCCGCTGGTGTTCATGGCCACCATCGGCCTGCTGTTCATCAACACGGCGAACTTCGGCGAGTTCAACGCCAGTGGCGGCTCCTGGCTCGGCGCGATCAGCGCTGCGGGAGCCATCGCCCTGTTCAGCTACCTGGGCATCGAGACCGCGTCTGTCGCCGCGGCCCGGGTCAGAGACCCCAGGCGGAACGTCGGCCGGGCAACCGTGCTGGGCACCCTGGCCTGTGCCGCGGTGTACATCCTCGGCACCGTCACCGTCTTCGGCACCGTGCCGCACGACCGCCTCATCCGCTCCGCCGCCCCCTTCACCGACTCGGCGAACGCCATCTTCGGCGGACAGTGGGCGGGGGCGACGGTCGCCGTCGCGGCCATCGTGTCCGGCTTCGGGGCACTGGTCGGCTGGACACTGATCGTGGCCGAGATGCCACGGGCGGCGGCGCGGGACGGCTTGTTCCCGGCCCGCTTCGCCCGGCAGAACCGGTCCGGGGTGCCCGCGTTCGGAATCATCGTCTCCACCCTGCTGGCCGCAGGACTTACCGTCATCAGCTACACCAGCTTCGAGCAGGTGTTCATCGCTGTCGTGCTCTTGTCGGTGCTCACCTCCGTCGTCCCGTACCTGCTGTCCGCCGCGGCGCAGCTGTACTGGCTGATCGTCGACGGCAGGCGATCGCGGACCGGGCATCTTGTACGTGACGTCACCGTCTCAATGCTCGCCCTGGCGTTCGGGTTCTGGGCTCTCGCCGGGAGCGGCTACCAGGCCGTCTACTACGGAACGTTCTGCCTGCTGCTCGGCGTGCCGGTGTACGTCTGGGTCAAGGCCCGCCGCGGCGTCTACGGCGAGGCCCCGGCGGTGACGCGATGACAGCGACCGGCCAGGACACCGCCCTGCGGATCGGCGTCCACTCCGAGATCGGTCGCCTGCGCGAGGTCGTCGTGCACCGGCCCGGGCGAGAGCTGGATCGGCTGACCCCCGGCAACGCCGCTGAGATGCTGTTCGACGACGTGCTCTGGGCCGACCGCGCGCGCCACGAACACGACGAGTTCGTCGCGGCGTTGCGCGCCCGCGGCGTGCGGGTGCACCTGTTCGCCGAGTTGCTGGCGCAGGCGCTCGCGACCGACGCCGGCCGGCGCTTCGCCGTGAACCGCGTGTGCACTGATCAGCGGTTCGGACCGGCGCTGGCCCGTGAGCTGCGGGCGCTGTTCCTGGACACTGACCCGGTCGTGCTGGCCGGCCATTTGATCGGTGGGGTGCTGAAGTCGGAGATCGACCTGCCCCGCGTGGCCAGCGTGGCGTGGCACAGCCTCGACGATGACGGTTTCGTGCTCGCCCCGCTGCCCAACACGCTGTTCCAGCGCGACAACGCGGCCTGGATCGGCCGGGCCGCCGCGGTCAACCCGATGGCCAAAGCGGCCAGAAACCGCGAGTCCATCAACACTCGCACCGTCTACCGGCACCACCCGCTGTTCGCCGGCGCCGACTTCGTCACCGTCTACGGCGACGACGACCTGCCACACGCCCCGGCGACGCTGGAGGGCGGCGACATCCACGTCATCGCCGACGGCGTCGTCATGATCGGGATGGGCGAGCGCACCACGCCGATGGGCATGGAGATGCTCGCCAGGCGGCTGTTCTCCGATGGCCACGCCCGCCGCGTCCTGGCCGTCGAGCTGCCCAAGACCCGCTCGACGATGCACCTGGACACCGTGCTCACGATGGTCGACGTCGCCACCTTCGTCGCCTACCCCTACTTCGACCAGGCCGCGGCCCGGGTCTGGCTGCTCACCCCTGATGGGCGCGTCCGCCGCAGGACGGGGCTGGCAGCCGGACTGTGCGAGGCGATCGAGGACGACGGCGTCCGTGTGCTGACCGCGTCGGGAGACCGGCGTGAGGCCGAGCGTGAGCAGTGGAACGACGCCGACAACTTCCTGGCAGTCGCTCCCGGCGTGGTGCTCGGCTATGAACGCAACACCGCGACCAACGCCATGCTGCGCGACCACGGCCTGGAGGTCATTCCGCTGGCCGGCAGCGAACTCGGCCGTGGCCGCGGCGGCGCCCGCTGCATGACCTGCCCCATCCTGCGTGACCCCGTTTCCCTCACTGCGAAGGAGTCGCCGTGACCCGCCCGTCCTCGTCCGGCTCGTTGCTCACCGTGACCGGCCTCGGCCGCACGGGCTTCCTCGAACTGCTCGACCGCGCCGCGGCGCTGAAGGAGGCCAAGCGGGCCGGACACGAACGGCCCGAGCTGACCGGACGCAACATCGCCCTGGTCTTCGAGAAGGACTCCACCCGCACCCGATGCGCGTTCGAAGTCGCAGCCTACGACCAGGGCGCCCACGTCACCTACCTCGGGCCGTCGGGCTCGCACCTGGGCCGGGAGGAGAGCGTCGCCGACACCGCGCGGGTGCTGGGCGCGATGTTCGACGGGATCGAGTTCCGCGGGTTCGCCCAGGAGACCGTCGAGGAGCTGGCCAGGCACGCCGGCGTCCCGGTCTGGAACGGGCTCACCGACCAGTGGCACCCGACCCAGATGCTCGCCGACGTCCTGACCATGCGCGAACACCAGCCGGGCGACATCGAACGGATCAGCTACTGCTTCACCGGCGACGGGCGCGGCAACATGGCCCGGTCGCTGCTGATCACCGGGGCCATGCTCGGCATGGACGTGCGGATCGCCGCGCCCGCCGAGCTGAGCCCACCGGAGTCGCTGGTGCGACAGGCCGAACGCCTGGCGCAGGAGAGCGGCGCCCGGGTGACGGTCACCGACGATCTCGCGGTGGCGCTTGACGGCGCCGCCTTCGTCCATACCGACGTGTGGGTCAGCATGGGCGAGGCCGACGCCGAATGGGACCGGCGGGTCCCGTTACTCACCCCCTACCGGGTCACGGCGGAGGCGATGGCCGCCACCGGACGCCCCGACACGCGCTTCATGCATTGCCTGCCTGCCGTCCACGACACCAGCACCACGCTCGGCAAGCGGATCCACGAACGTCACGGACTCACCGGGGCCGAGGTCACCGACGAGGTGTTCGCCTCCCCCGCCTCCATAGTCTTCGAGCAGGCGGAGAACCGGTTGCACACCATCAAGGCCGTGCTCGTCGCGTCACTGGGAGCCTGACATGCTGCTGGTCGTCGCGCTGGGCGGGAACGCCCTGCTCGAACGAGGCGAACATCCCGACGAGGAGGTGCAGCGACGGCACGTGCGCGCCGCCGCCCGCGCGCTGGCGCCGCTCGCCGCCGAGCACACGCTGGTGCTCTGTCATGGCAATGGGCCGCAGATCGGGATGCTGGCCGCCGAGAGCGAGAACGACCCGGCGCTGGCCCACCCGTTCCCGCTCGACACGCTCGGCGCCCAGACCCAGGGCATGATCGGGTACTGGCTGGCGCGGGAGCTGGGCAACGCGGGCATGGTCCGGCCAGTCGTCACGATCGTCACGCAGACCGAGGTCGACGCGGACGATCCGGCGTTCCGCGCCCCCGCGAAGTTCGTCGGCCAGGGATACCCGGAGCCGGTGGCCCGGAGATTCGCGCGGGAGCACGGGTGGACCGTCGCCCGGGACGGCCCGGCCTGGCGCCGGGTGGTGGCGTCCCCGTCGCCGCGCCGGATCGTCGAACTCCCCACGATCCGGCGCCTCGTGGCCACAGGCACGACCGTCATCTGCGGAGGCGGAGGCGGCGTTCCGATTCTCGCCGTGGGCGGCGGGCGGTTCGAGGGTGCGCAGGCCGTCGTCGACAAGGACCACACGGCGGCACTGCTGGCGATCGAACTGAACGCCGACCGCCTCGTGATCCTTACCGACGTCGACGCCGTCCGCCGCGACTTCGGCACTCCACGGGAGCGGCCGCTGTCCACCATCGATGTCGGCGAGCTGCGCACGATGCCCTTCCCTGACGGGTCGATGGGGCCCAAGGTCGACGCGTGTATCCGGTTCGCCACGGCAACCGGGCGGGCGGCGGCGATCGGCGCGCTGCGGGAGGCGTCCGCGGTGCTCGCCGGCACGGCGGGAACCACCATCACGACATCGACCGGCTCGGCAAGCGCGCCAAGGCGAACACGATGAGCACAGCGGCGTACACCCGTGGGCGAGACCGTGGGCAACGGTGTCAGCCCTGAGACAGCGGCCGATCCGGCGCTCCAACTGTTGGCCGAATGATCAGCGGACGGGTGCGATTTCCTGAGGGCGGTGGGTCAACCGCTGAGCACCGCCCTCAGGTTCACAGCTCTGACCGGCGAACGATGCCGCCGGGTGTGGGCCGTAGGGTCTATGACGCTTCCTGCCGGGCTGGTTGCCCGGCCCCTGCGATCTTGTCGTGCAGGCCCTTGAGCGCGGCAACGTAGATTTCCGAGAAGGCGGGGAACGGTTGGATGGTGTCGCGCAGCACGTCCAGCGGGATCCGGGCGCGGATCGCAAGGGTCGCCTGCTGCAGCCACTCGCCCGCCTCGGGGCCGAAAGCGCAGGCGCCGGTGAGCACATGGCCGTCGCTGAACAGCGCGAGGAATCCGTTGGATTCCTCGTAGGCTCGGGTGTACGTGGCGGTCTTGGCCACCTCGGAGAGAGGAACGGTGGCGCTGAACCGCGCCTCGACGTCGCCGACCGATGCGGCCTGCGGGTCGGTGTAGACGACGCGGGGCACGGCCGTATAGTCCGCCTCACGACGCGTGCCGAGAATGTTGTCCGCAACGACCTCGCCCTGGTATTTGCCGACGTGGGTCAGCATCCATAGGCCGGTGGCGTCGCCGACCACCCAGAGCTTCTCGGCGGCGCGCAGGCGCCGATCGACGGGGATGCCATGGCCGTCGGCGCTTACCCCGACCGTCTCCAGGCCGAGGTCGTGCACGCGTGGGCGCCGCCCGGCGGCGACGAGCAGCTTGTCGCCGCGCAGCTCTTGACCGTCGTCGAGGGTGAGAACGTAGTCCTGGCCGTCGTGCCGGGCACCGGTGACCTGCGGGCCGAGCACGATCTCGACCCCGTCGCGGCGAAGGACCTCGCCGAGCGCCTCGCCAAGTGGCGCGGGCTCGCGCGGCAGGACATGCCGGCTCCGTGCGGTCAGGACCACCTCGCCGCCCAGACGCCGTACCGCCTGGGCCATCTCCACGCCGACGGCACCGCCGCCGAGTACGAGAAGCCGCCGCGGCACCGCCTTCATACCGGTCGCCTCGCGGCTGGTCCAGACGCCCGGCAGTTCCCGCAGGCCCGGGACGGGAGGAATGACGGGTGACGCGCCGGTGGCGATGACGATGTGGTCGGCGGTGTGGCGAACACCGTTCACCTCCACGACACCCGGCCCGGCGAGCCGGCCGGTGCCACGCAGCAGGTCGATGCCCTTGGCGGCCAGCCACCGCTGCTGGCCCGCGTCGGAGTAGTCGGACACCATGAAGTCCCGCCAGGCCAGGGCTCGCTCGGCGTCGACCTCGGCGGTGGCGGCCGCCTCCCGCGCTCCGTGGACCGCCTCGCCCGGACGCAACAGCGTCTTGGACGGGATGCAGGCCCAGTAGGAGCATTCCCCGCCGACCAGTTCCCGTTCCACGAGCGCGACGCGCAACCCACCGTCGGCCAGGGCGCCGACACAATGCTCTCCAGGCGATCCGCCACCGATCACGATGACGTCGTAATTGCTGCTCATCTGTCTGTCTCCTCGCTTGTTCCGATACGGGGTGTGCGACGCTGCCGGGTGTTCATGGGCGCGCCGGCATCGGCCTTTGAGGAGCCGGGGCCGGCGAAGGCCGTGCGCATCGCCCTGTTCGCGAGACGGACGCCCCGGACCCCATCGCCCCGGCGCCCTGGCCAGTGAGCCGGCCTTCATCGTCACCCCGCACCATGCTCGGTTGCGTTCCACAGCAACGACCGGATGGGGGCGACGAAATGTGACAGCACGTACCGATAGCGCGAATGCCCGGATCACCCAGGGCTGCTGGACTCAGCGAACACGCGTCGGACGGGCCATACCGGCACGGTGACGGCGACAGCCCATCTCCTCCAACCGGCCCAGGAGCACGCTGACAGCCGGGCAGGCCGACTTCGAGCGACACTCTGCTGATTCCTCCTCGCGGCGGCGTCACGAGCCCGGAGGCTGTCCGGTCTAGTAAGTGACGGGTTGGCAACAGGCCACCCCGGCAGGCTCAGGGGGCACGCACGGCTCCAGCGCGGAGTTCGTATCTGCGAGGCAGGCAGCAGGTGAAGGGCGTCACCCCCAGAAGGCACCGCCGCCTGCGAGCCACCCAGAACACGAGCACCCACAGAATTTGAGCGCATCAGTGAAAGGCGAAATCCCCATGACCCACGTTCCCGATGAAGGCATGGTGCTCGTCCCCGGCGGCACCCTCATCACCGCTACCCCCGAAGAGGGACGGGCCCTGGCCATCACGCTCGCCCGTCACACCGTGCACAACCTCCAGCCCGACCTGGAGATCCTCCGGGCCGGGCGGGCGCGGTACGGCGAAGACCCCATGGGCCTGATCGCCGCCGCCCAGGTGGTGGCGCTGGAGTTCGCCACCGTCGCCGCTGCCAACGGCTATTGGCGCTGACCCTCCCGGAGGAGAGTCCCATGACGGCTGCTCTGCACGTCGTTTCTGAAAGGCATCCACGCAACGCTGAGGCAGGGCGGGCGTACGACGTGACTTCCGGGTCTTGGTGCCCCCCGCCCGTACGGACCGCCACACCGCCGAATGCGGCGGCGTGCGGGGATGGTCCCCGGCACGGCACAGAGGCGGGGGCGCGACGGAGCTACCTCCCGCAGCACCCCGACGCGGGTGCAGTCAGACGCGGTCGGTGGGGGCAGTCGGTGTTCGGCTGGTGATGGTCTCCTCGATCCGCTCCATCGCGGTGATGGCGCCGAAGGCGAGCAGGCGCACCAGGTCGGTGTCGGTGGCGGAGGTCGTGGTGCGCCATGCGGTGACATCCGCTTCGGTGATGTCGTGTGGGCTGACAGCGGCCAGGAGCGCGAGCTTGGCGGCGGGCCGGTCGGCTTCGGGAAGCTGGGTCAACCGTTGTGTCAGCCGTGTGCCAGGTGAAAAGGGGGTGGGTTCGGCGACCGTGGCTCGGAGAAGGTTCCGGCTTGGCTCGCTCAGGAGCGTGGCGCCGGCGGCTGCCGCGCTGCGCAGGGCGGCGAACGCGGCTCCGATCGGTGTGTCGCCCGCCCAGGCCGGCCGGGGCTCCATCGGGATGCCGGCCAGGAGCGGCAGGCTGTCGCCTCGGGTGAGTTCCTGGTGGACGGTGCGGGTGTAGGCCATGGCCCCGACGCGGCGTACCGGCCGTGCTCGTTGCAGGTTGCCGGGCAGCAGTTGCTCGTCGGTGAGCGTGGAGAACATGCGGTTGATGAAGTGGGTCGACAGGGCCGTGCCGATGTACTCGGCGGCGAGGTCGGCAGGGAAGGGCGGTGCCGGCAGGTGTGCCGGGTCGAGGGTTCGGGTGGCTTTCGCCCAGGTCGTCAGGGCGGCGTGGTGAGGGTCGGCCGGGACTCGGCCGTCGAGCAGGTCCTCGGCGAGCTGGTGTTCGCCGAGGGCGTGGATGAGGATGGTGTGCGCGTCGATGCAGAACCGGCACCGGTTGGCCTGTGACACGGCCACGGCCACGACTTCCTTGTCGGTGCGGGGGGCGAGTCCTGCCAGTTCCGACTCGCGCAGCACGGCCCAGGCCGCGGCGTGCAGTTCAGGCGCCGGGGACAGCATCATGAACGCGGCCTGCCCGAAGTCGGCCGCCGACTGGGCGTACACCTCGGCTACTCGGCCGGTGGCGGATTTCCTGGGGACGGGCGCGATGTGGCGGATGGACATGCTGATCTCCTCCGTGGTTGGGCTATTTCAGGGACGCGGGCAGGCTTGGGGCGCGTTGCCGATGGCGCGGGCGATCCGCCGCGCTTCGACGGGAAACCGGCGCAGGCTGCCCTCTATCGCCGGTCGGTAGCCGATGAACCACAGTCCCGGCCGGTGCTTGCCCGCATCACGGTGGGGACGTCCGTGGTGGTCGAGGACGTCGAGGTGTCCGACCAGATCGGCGAGACCGGGGTCGTAGCCGGTGGCGGCCAGCACCGTGTCGGGTCGCAGCCGGCTGCCGTCTCGCAGCACGACCTCGGGACCGTCGAGACGGTCGATGTCGGCGACGAGGTGCAGCCGGCCGGCGGTGAGATGCCCGACGAAGCCCTGGTCGATCGCGATGGTGACGCCGGTGGTGCGCATGCGCTCGTACGGGCCCTGCCTCGGGGTGGGCAGCCCGTGGGCGCGCAGGTCGCCGAACGCGTGGTACGCCGCGGCGCGGGCGAGGCGGTCGCGGATCGGCTCCGGCAGGAGGCGCAGCGCGAGGGTGAGCGGATGCAGGGGGAGGCCGTACAGGTGCCGGGGCAGGATGGTCGGTGAGGTGCGCACCGACATCCACAGGCGCCGGACGCCCGCGTCGACGAGGTGGCCGGCGATCTCGACGCCGGAGTTTCCGGCGCCGACGAGCAGGACTCGGGCGCCGGCGAGGTCGGCGGCGCGGCGCAAGGCGGCGACGTGCTGGATCGGCCGCTGGAAGCCCGCGCGTCCGGGCCAGTCGGGCAGCTTGGGGACGCGGTCGTGGCCGGTGGCGACGACGACGTGGCGGCTGCGGTAGTGGCCGTCGTTCGTCGTGATCTGCCAGCCGCCGGCCACGGGGTCGATCCGGCGGGCTTGAACACCGCAACGTACGTGGAGTCGCGCGTGCCGGGTGAAGCGTTCGAGGTAGTCGATGTAGTCGTCCCGGGCGACCCACCGGCCGGCACGTCCGGGGATGGGCAGGCCGGGCAGGTCGGAGAGCCAGCGGATGGTGTTCAGGCGCAGGTCCTGGTGGCGGTGCCGCCAGGAGGTGCCCACCGCCTCGCCCTGTTCGAGGATGACCGGGTTGATCCGGCGCCGGCGCAGGGCCGCCGCGGCCGCCAACCCGGCCGGACCTGCTCCGATGATGATGACGGTGGGCGTCACGACGCCCGCCAGCAGCGTGGTGCGCCGGGCGACAGCGCGGTGATGCCATGTCGGCCGCCAGCGGCTCCGGTGCCGATGGTCGGCAGCGCGGTGTTCTCCGGGAAGACCGCCGACTCCACCGCGGCCGTGTGACCCGTCAAGGTGCGGTTGCCCATGTGTCATACGTCTTTCGCTGGAGCGATACTCCAGCGACAATTGCACTAGAGTGGCGCTCCAGTCAAGTTTGGGAGATCACCGGTGACACCACCCAAGCCCGGAGTGCGCGCGGCCAAGACGGCCCAGACCCGTGCCCGCATGCTCGCCGCCGCCCGCGAGCTGTTCGTCGAACGCGGCTACACCGCCACGAGCATGCAGGCCATCGCGACCCAAGGCGGGGTGGCCGTGCAGACGCTGTACTTCACCTTCGAAACCAAACGAGCGATCCTCAAGGAGCTGCTCGACGTCGAGGTGGCCGGCGACGACGCCCCGGTCGCCACGCTCGACCGCCCGTGGGCCGCCCAAGCGCTCGCCGCGCCGCCGCCGGAGCTGCTGCACCGGCTCGTCGAGGCCACCGCCGACATCCATGCCCGGGTGGCGCCGCTGCTGGAGGTCGCCCGCTCGGCCGCCGCCACCGACCCGGAGATCGCCGAACTGTGGCGCACCAACATCACGCAGCGGCACACCGTGCTGGCCGTGTTCACCGGTGCCCTGGCCGCCAAGAACGCGCTGCGCGCCGACCTCAACGCACTTCGCGCCGCGGACATGGCCCTCGCCGTCCTGGCGCCGGAGACCTACCACCTGCTCACCGGCCACCGGGGCTGGAGCAGCCGTGCCTGGGCCGACTGGGCGGCCCAGACTCTGATCAGCACCCTTCTGGCACCATCTGAATGACTAGCGTGATGCTCTAGCGAAATGCGGGAGACACCGTCAAGTCCTGGGTTGCGGGCTGAGGCCCGCTACCGCGAGCCGGAACAGGTGCTCGGCGCGGGCGGCGGGGTCGGGGTGGTGCTCAGTCGCCAGGACGATGCCGACGATCAGCGCGATCAGGTCGGCGACGGTGGCCCCTTCCGCGACCACGCCGTCTCGTACGGCGCGGCGCAGCAGCGGATCGCCTGCCTGTTCCATCATCGCCGCGCAGGTGCTCTCATCCATCGAGCCGGGCTCGGCTTCCTCGTAGGACAGGGCGGCGGTGAGCCCGCGTGCGGCGACGCAGTAGGTGAGGACGTCGCCGAGCCAGCCGAGGAGGGCCACGCGGCTGTCGTCCTCGCTCGCCAGCTCGTTCGCGCGGGCGCACAAGGACTCGATCCGCCGGTGGGAGACCGCCTCCAGCAGTGACCGGCGGGTGGGGAAGTGGCGGCGCACCGTGGCCGAGCCGACCCCTGCCACGCGGGCGATCTGCTCCAGGGAGGCGCCGGCGCCCTGCGTGGCGACCTCCTCCTCGGCGACGGCGAGGATGCGCGCGTAGTTGCGCCTGGCGTCCGCGCGCTGGCGGTCGGGCATGGCGTCATCTCCGGTGTTGCTAACTGGCGGGGCCCGCCGTATCGTACCGCAGAGAAAACGGCGGACCCCGCCGTTTATCGTCCTGAGGGAGCATCATGCCCGCATCATCCGCGCCCGTCCTGGTCGTCGGCGCCACCGGCAGGCAGGGCGGGGCCACCGCCCGCGCCCTGCTCGCGGCCGGCGTCCCGGTCCGCGCCCTGGTCCGCGACCCGGCCACCGACCGGGCCCGGGCCGTCGAAGCGCTCGGCGCCGAACTCGTCACCGGCGATCTCCACGACCGCGCATCGGTGACCCGGGCCGCCAAGGACGCCCGCGCCGTCTTCTCCGTGCAGATGGCCCCGCTGACCTCCCGAGGCTTCGACTTCGACGACGAGGTGGCCCAGGCCGTCAACCTGATCGAAGGCGCGAAGGCCGCAGGAGTGCCGCAGTTCGTGCAGACGTCCACCAGTGGCGCCGGACGCCACACCGAGACCCCCGGGCAGGAGGCGGCGGCGGCCTCTCTGGACGCCAAGGCCGCGATCGAGCAACACGTCCGCACGGCGGGCTTCCCCCACTGGACGATCCTCAAGCCGGCCTTCTTCATGGACAACTTCCTGCCGTCCATGGCGTTCCTGTTCCCGCGAGGCGTCCAGGGCGGCCTGGTGAGCGTGATCAAGCCGCGGACCCGCCTGTCCCTCGTGGCGACCGACGACATCGGCACGGCGGCCGCCGCGGCCATCGCAGCGCCGGAGCGCTTCGACGGGGTCGAGCTGGAGCTGGCGAGCGACTATCTGCCGATGACGGAGATCGCCGCGGTCCTCTCCCGCGCGCTGGGCACGCCCCTGTCGGCGCCGGAGATGACCGAGGAGCAGGCGCTCGCCGCCGGCATGCCGCCGATGGGCGGCTCGCACGAGTGGCTGAACACGGCCGGCCAGCCTGCCCGCCCGCAGTACGCCAGGGACCTGGGCCTTCCGCTGACCAGCTTCGAGGAATGGGCCCGGCAGCACCTGAGCCCTGCGGCATGACGTACTGAAAGACAGCCGGGAGCCCGTCGCGACTGCGGGACGTCCGGTGATCACAGTTGCTGGTGGCGGCGTCCCCGCCCGTTGGCCGGGCTCGCCTGGTGGATCAGGAGCTGGTCGAGCTTGGCGTTGACGGCGGCCAGCTCGCGCTTGACGGTTTCGAGCTCGGCCTGGGCCTGGGTCTCGGCCGGAGAGGGTTCGGCGTCGTTCATGGCGTTGACCACCACCGCGATGAACAGGTTCAGCGCGACGAACGTGGACATCAGGATGTAGGCGATGAAGAACATCCACGCCCAGGGCTTGTGCTCCATCACCTCCTGGGCCACGCTCCCCCAGTCGTCCCCGGTCATGATCTGGAACAGCGTGAACAACGACCGGGGCAGCTCGTCGAACCGCTCGGGCACGATGTCGCCGAACAGCGTCGTCGCGACCACGGCCGCGATGTAGATCATCAGCACCAGGAGGCCGATGATGGACGCCATCCCCGGGACCGCGGTCAGCAGGGCGTTCACCACGCGGCGCATGCTGGGCACCGCGGAGATCAGCCGGAGCGCGCGCAGGATCCGCAGGGCGCGCAGCACCGACAGGGGGCCGGTGGCGGGCACCAGGGCGACGACCACGATGATCGCGTCGAACCAGTTCCAGGGGTCGGACCAGAACTCGCGACGGTAGGCGTACAGCCGGGCCGCGATCTCCACGGTGAAGATCGCCAGAGCGAGCCGGTCGACGGCGTGCAGCAGGTCACCGGCCCGGTCCATGAGGTGCGAGCTGGTCTCCATGCCGATGGTGACCGAGTTGATCACGATCACCGCGATGATCGCGCGTTGCACGAGAGGGTTTTCCAAGACGATGCGTACGCGTTCTTGCCCGGGCACCTCGGCGACCGCTCCTCAGGAACGAAGTTTTCGATCATCGTAGAGGCGGGCCTCGCCGGGGTTCAGCAGCGAACGCCTGAGATGATGATCACACCCGGCGGCGGGTGTTTCTGCTGGTTGTCTGGGAAAGAGGCGTTTTACGGGCGGGCCTGCCCACGCCGGTTTCGGCCGGGTTCGACCAGATCGAAGGCGATGGTGATATCGGTGTCGGCCGACCCGGACACGTCCGGCGTCACCTCGCCCGGGCGGACGCGATGAGTGTGGCGCTGGGCCTGCTGGCCATCTTCGTGCTCACCCTGGCCACCGGCTACTTCGTCGCCCAGGAGTTCGCCTACGTCAGCGCCGACCGGCTGATCCTGTCCCAGCAGGCGGCCGCGGGCGACAAGAAGGCGGCCAAGGCCGTCAAGGTGATGGAACGGCTGTCGTTCATGCTGTCGGGAGCGCAGCTCGGCATCACCGTCACCGCGCTCGTGGTCGGGTTCATCGCCCGCCCGGCCCTGGCGGAGCTGATCGCGCCCGCGCTGACCGCGCTCGGCATGCCCGCCGGGGTGGTGGGGGCGGTGGCCCTGGCCGTCGGGTTCGCGCTGGCCACGATCATCCAGATGGTGCTCGGCGAGCTCGCCCCCAAGAACCTGGCCCTGGCCCGGCCGGAGCCGCTCGCCCGCGCGCTGGCCGCCTCCACGCTGGTCTACCTGGCGGTCGCGGGGCCGGTCATCAAGCTGTTCGACACCGCCGCCAACCGGCTGCTGCGCGCCGTCGGGATCGAGCCCGTCGAGGAGTTGCACCACGGCGCCACGCTGGAGGAGCTCGGCCACATCATCGGCGAGTCCGAGGCGCACGGCCACCTGCCCGGCAGTCAGGCCGACGTGCTGGAACGGGCGCTGGCCTTCTCCGACCACACCGCCGAGGAGGTGATGGTGCCGCGCGCCGACGTGGTCGCCGTGGCCGCCTCGGCGAGCGTCGCGGAGCTGGACGAGCTCATCGCCGTCCACGGCCACACCCACTACCCGGTGCTCGGCGCCACGCTCGACGACGTGACCGGGCTGGTCAGCCTGCGCGACGTGGCCGCGGTGCCCACCAGGGCCGCCGTCGCCACCCGGGTCGGCGAGCTCGCCCGGGACGTCCTGGTCGTGCCGTTCTCGCTGCCGCTGCCCGACCTGGCCGCCCAGCTCCACGCCCGGGGCGAGGAGGTGGCCTGCGTGGTCGACGAGCACGGCGGCCTGGCCGGCCTCGTCACCTGGGAGGACGTCGCCGAAGAGCTCGTCGGCGAGATCGCCGACGAGGACGACGCCGACACCCCCTCAGCGGTACGGCACGGCGACGGCTGGGAGCTGGACGCCGGGCTGCGCATCGACGAGATCGCCCTGGCCACCGACCTGAACCTGCCCGACGAGGACGACTACGACACCCTCGCGGGGCTGATCCTGCACCGCCTGGGCCGCTTCGCCGCACCCGGCGACGTCATCACCGCCGCCCTGCCCGCCACCCTCGACCCCGCCGCGCCCACCCACGCCCGCATCGAGGTCCTGACGCTGGACCGGCACGTCCCCGAACGCGTCCGGCTCACCCCGTACCGGCACCTCGACGAAGAGGAGGAGCGGCCGTGAACCTGCCCCTGGGCCTGGCTCTCACCCTGTTCCTGCTCGTCGGCAACGGCTTCTTCGTCGCCGCCGAGTTCGCCCTCGTCGCGGCCAAGCGCCACCGGCTGGAGAAGGCCGCCGCGCAAGGCAGCAAGGCCGCCTCGGCCGCCCTGTCGGGCATCAAGGAACTGTCGCTCATGCTGGCCGGCGCCCAGCTCGGCATCACGCTGTGCTCGCTCGGCCTCGGCGTCGTCTCCGAACCGCTCATCGCCGGCACGCTCACCCCGCTGTTCCACACGCTCGGCCTGCCCGAGGCAGCCGCGCACGCGGTCGCCTTCGTCATCGCGCTGGCCGTCGTGACCTTCCTGCACATGGTGCTCGGCGAGATGGCGCCCAAGTCGTGGGCGATCGCGCACCCCGAACGCTCCGCCACCATCCTGGCGCTGCCCTTCCGCGCCTTCACCCTGGCGGTACGGCCGGTGATCAGCCTGCTCAACGCCATCAGCAACGCCCTGCTGCGCCTGTTCAAGGTGCACCCGCGCGAGGAGGGCGCCAACCCGCGCACGCCTGAACAGTTGCGGCACCTGGTGGAGGAGTCACGCAGGCTCGGCCTCATCGAGGCCGACGACCACGCCGTGCTCAGCCAGGCCCTGCACGCCCCCGACGCCGCCATCGCCGCGCTCGTCACCCCGCTCGACCGGGTCGTCACCGTCCCCGCCACCGCCTCGGCCCAGGACGTGATCGACGCCTGCCTGAACGCCAGACGCTCCCGCCTCGTCGTCGGCGACCCGGCGGCGCCGCTCGGCGTCGTCCACATCCGCGACGCCTATCTGGCCGCCCGCCGCGCCCGCACCGTCACCGCCGCGCACCTCGCCTACCGCCTGCCCGCCCTGCCCTCGGACGCCTCGGTGTCGGAGGCGGTCGCGGCACTGCGAGCCGCCCACAGCCAGCTCGCGCTCATCCGCTCCGACGGCGACGGCGACCGTGTCGTGGGCATCGTGAGCCTGGACGACCTGCTCACCACCCTGCTCGTCCCGGACCGGGCACACCCGCGAGATAGCGGCTGAACCACGCACCCGTGAGCCAGGGGCGGAGCCCGGCGCCCGCAGATCAGGGAAATCCGATGATGACGAGCGTGCCGGGCCATCGTTCTCAGGACCAGAAATACAGCGTCCAGCCGTACCATCCCGGCGAGCATTTGTACTGGTTACCGAACAGGCGGCGGCCGTCGGCGTGGCACTGCTTGCGCGCAATCTCCGACAGGTCGTTGTAGATGTGGTAGAGCTCCCAGCCCATCGGTACGGCATCGGCACGCGCGGGCGCGGTCACGCCGGCCTGGATTCCGCAGGCCAACGCCGCGCCCACCAGCGAGGCGGCCATTTTTCTCGATGAAATACGCATTATTTCCTCCTTCGATGAAGACGCTTCGGATCTCAGATTTCCTGCGGTCAGATGCGGCAGGAGCCGGGCACGAGCACCATCTTGCCGACTTCACCCCACGCATACGGCGCGGGCGTCATCTGACGGTGCAGGACGCCATTCAAGAACATGGTCGCGTCGCGATATCCCGGCCGGCGTTCGCCCTTGCGCACCAGGAACCAGTTGTCGCCGTTGGGATTCTTGAAATAGTGGGCGGCGGTGATCGTGTAGGAGCACACCGTGTACTGCGCGGTGGTGGCGTTGGCCGGGGCGGACGCACCGAGTGCGACCGCTGCGGCAGCGACCGCGGTGGCGGCAGTGAGCCGGAGCAGGTTTCGCATGCCCATCCTCTTTCCTTTCGGAGGCTGTTGTCTGGGAAAGCACAGCACCTGCCGCCCTCCGCACGCCTTCAGCAGAGCCTCACCTGGCCTACGCCTCGCATTCGAAAAGCGACGGCTGTTTGAAGGCGTTATGAAGAGAGTGCGGCCTAGCGTCGGGATCACACCGATTCAAAGGAGTGTGAATGGCGCTACGCCTCAATCTTGCGTTCATCGCCGCGCTGGCGGTCGCCGGCTCGATGGGTGTCGCGGGACCCGCGGCGGCCACGGCGACCCCCGGAGCGGACGAGTTCGGGCCGCTGACGGCCACAGGGTGCACCGCCCGAAACGGCCCCGGCGACTTCAACGACACCTGTGTCTACGTCTACGGCCAGGGCACGCACGTCGAGCGTGTCCGGGGCGCGATGGTGTCCTGGAATTTCCCGCCGGTCCCGCTCACGCTCTGCGGCGTGAAGGTCCATGTGTGGGGCACCTACGCGAACGGGGCCAGGTTCGACCGCACCGGTCAGGCGCAATGCAGCTATGGCGGCAGCGCATACGTCAACTGGTATCCCAACGCCCATTTCAAGGACCGGACCAGCGTCTGCGTCCGGACCCAGTTCAAGGATCAGTGGTCGAACCCGGCCTGTATCCAGATCAGAAAGTGATGGGCCGCCACGTGCGACGGCCCGGAGCGAACGACGACGAACGAGGAAAGGTCGAAAGCAGTTGAGGATGAGAGATTTAGCCGTTGCCGCGGCGATCGCCGGCGCGATGGTGATCGCGGCGCCCGCCGGCGCCACGGCGACGACGGCCACCGCGCCCTCCGGACCGGATGAGCTCGGCCCGCTCAGCGCGAGCGGCTGCACTGCCCGCAACGGGCCGGGCCATGTCAACGAGACCTGCATTCAGGTGACGGGAACGGGCACGTTGGTCCAGAAGATCCGCGGATCGATGCGGTCCATCAAGTTCCCGTGGAGACCTATCACGCTCTGCGGCGTCAAGGTGCACGTGTGGGGTGCCTACAAGAGCGGAGCCGCCTTCAACGAGACCCGGACCGCGCAATGCTCCAAGATCGGTGATGCGTACGTCGACTGGGCGCCCTTCACCATGTTCAGGGTCAACTCCACACTCTGCGCCCGCACCTTTTTCGACAACGAGTGGTCGAACCCGGCCTGCATCACGATCAAAAGTGCATGACCGCGACGCCATGACGCTGACGGTCTGAAGCGATCACCGTTCTCGGCGCCAGACCCGGGAGCGGTGCTCGCTTCTCCGCGCTTTTCTTTTACCGGAGAGGCATCAGGACGCGCACGTCCCGCCGTCGAGAACCGTCATTCCGCCCGGGGCGATGTATCCATTGCGCGACGGAACAGACAGCCGCGAATACTTCGTGATGATGTTACCGCCTTCGGCCGGCCTTCCTCCGGCATTCAATCCGGCTAGAGCTCCTGCGTCGGCTCGGATGCCGCAAGAGCGCGGACGAGTGGCGACAGCAGATACCGTTCCGGCGCGGTCTGCTCGACGAGGTGATCGGCGTTCAGCCTGTCCAGGTGCCGCCGGATCCGTTCGAGCGGCGCCTGGACGAGCGCGGCGAGCGGCTCCGGCTCCAGCACGTTCTCGGGGTGGAGAACGGCCGCCAGGTGCAGGGTGCGCCGGGCAGCCGGGTCGAGGCGCGCGTACGACCACGACAGCGCACGCCGGACGTCCTGGTCACCGTCGCCCGCTCGGAGGGCGGCCAGGGCGTCCCGCTCGATCTCGCGCGCGAGCGTCTCGGCGGACAGCCCCGGCACGCGGGCGAGCCTCTCTCCGATGATGCGCAGGGCCAAGGGCAGGTGCTCGCACAGCTTGGCGAGCATCCTCGCCTGCTCGGGTTCGCGGCGCAGCCGGTCGCGGCCCGCCTGCGCGGCCAGCAGTTCCAGGGATTCCTCCGGGAGCAGCGGGCCGAGGGCGATCCGCGCCGCGGCGCCACTCGTGACGAGGCCGCGTAGCTGGTTACGGCTGGTGATGAGGACCGCCGGGCCGTTGCCGGGAAGCAGGGAACGTACATGGCAGGTGCTGCGAACGTTGTCCAGGACGATCAGCATCCTGCGGCCCGCGGTGCGGGAACGGAACATCGCGGCGGCCGCGTCCCGCTCCGCGGGAACGTCGGCCGAGCGCACGCCCAGAGCACGCAGCAGGATGCGCAGGGCCTGGTCGGCGGAGAGGGGCGGCAGCGCGTCGAACCCCCGCAGGTCGAGGTAGAGCTGGCCGTCGGGGAAGTCGCCGGCGGTGGCGGCGGCCCAGTGGATGGCCAGCGTGGACTTGCCGACGCCTGCCCTGCCCACGATCACGGTGGCGCCCGAGCGCGTCGTGGCCCGGTCCAGGGTCTCCAGCTCGCCGGCGCGTCCCACGAAGCCGCTGATGTCAGCGGGCACCTCCCGCGGCGGATCCGGCTCGGCGACGTCCGGCGGCGTCATGGGGGGCACGGCTCCCGCCGTAGGCTCCGCCGTCCCGGCGAGGATCTCCTGGTGGAGGTCGCGCAGTTCGGCGCCGGGCTCGACACCCAGCTCCTCTCGCAGGTGACCGAAGGCCTCACGGTAGGCCGCCAGGGACTCCGCCCGCCGGCCGGCCCGGTGCAGGGCACGCATCAACTGGGCCCAGTGCCGCTCACGCAGCGGATGCTCCTGCGTCAGCCTGCGCAGTTCGGGAATGAGATCGCCGCCGGCGCCCCGCGAGGACAGATCCAGGTCGATGCGTCGTTCGACGGCGCGTCTGCGCTCCTCTTCCAGGACGGCGACGTCCTGGTGCAGGATCTCGGAGGCGACGTCCGGGCAGGCGGCTCCGCGCCACAAGGCGACCGCCTTGTGCAACAGCGCCGCCTCCTGCTCGGGCGAGCCGGCCTGAGCGGCCCGGCCCAGCAGGTGGCGGAACTCCAGCAGGTCCAGCCGGTCAGGGCCGAGCCGGATCTCGTAGCCTCCCGGCCACGTCCGGACGACCGTTTCGTCCCCGATCCACTGCCGCAGCCGGGCGACGTACGTCTGCACGACACGCCGTTCGTCCTGCGGCGGCTGGTCCCCCCACAGCCGTCGTGACAGGCCGTCGATGGAGACGACCTGGTTGGCGTGCAGGAGAAGACTGGCCAGCAGGGTGCGGTTCTTGGCTCCCGGCACCGGCCGCCATACGCCGTCGCCGAGGCTGACGGTGAGCGGTCCCAGAACGGAGAAGCGCGACGGAAGCGTCCGCCCCCGTACCGAGCCCGAGGTCCCGACGACCTCTCCCACTGCCATGAACCACCCACCCCCGAAGCCGCATGCCATCCCGACGGCACCAGCCTTGGACCGGGCCGGGTTCAGCAGCAACCGCTTCGAAGGCTCTCGAAACGTCAGAGCGGCGGTGGCGCACGCGTCCGTACGGCTGCGCGCGTTGATCAGTGGTCGGCGGAGAGCGTGCGTTCGATGTCGACGAGAGCTGCCAGCTGACCGGCGGACAGCGCCCGGCCGAAGTGCCGGTCGATCGAGGCCAGGTGGGCGGGGGTGGCCTCCTCGTGGGCCCGCCGTCCGGCCTCGGTGAGCAGCACGTCGTCGCCGCGGCCGTCCAGCTCGCATGCCTCGCGCGCGATCAGGCCGCGCTGCTCCATGCGGCCGAGCTGGCGGGACAGACGGCCGTGGGCCCACTGCAACCGGGCGGCGAGGCGGCCCACGCGCACGCACGTCTCCGTGCTCGCCAGCTCCGTCACCGCGGCCAGCACCTCGTAATCGGGCATCGACAGGCTCGAGTTCTGCTCCAGCTCGCGGGCGATCGCCGGGTCCACCAGGAGCTGGAGCCTGCGGTAGGCGGCCCAGGCGTCGTGGACGGCCTGGGCGGGCCGGCTGGAGCGCGTCATAGGTTCCATTCTAGCGGCAACCAGTTACATGTAACGAACTCGCGTGCTACGTTCTTCGTTACATGTAACGAACCACGGGCGGAGAGGACGGCCACAATGGAGCGGATGCTCAACGTCAACGGGATCGAGCTGGCCACCGAGACCTTCGGCGACCCCGCCGATCCCGCGATCCTGCTGATCCACGGCGGCGGTCACAGCCTGCTGAACTGGGAGGAGGAGTTCGCCCGGCGCCTGGCGGCCGGCGAGCGCTACGTCGTCCGCTTCGACAGCCGGGACGCCGGCCGGTCGACCGGCTCCCCCGCCGGAGCTCCGTCACACGACCTGCGCGACCTGGTCGCCGACACCGCCGCCCTCATCGGGGCGCTCGGGCTGGACCGCGCACACCTGGTCGGCATGTCCCAGGGCGCGGCCATCGCCCAGCTCGTGGCGCTCGACCACCCCGATCGGGTAGCCACGCTCACGCTCGCGTCCTCGACGCCCGGCGGCCCCGGTCACCGCCACGACGACCTGCCGGACATGACGGCCGAGCTGCGGTCCCTGTACGCGACCGAACCGGCCGAGCCGGACTGGCAGGACCGCGAGGCCGTCATCGCCCACCTCGTCGAGGCCGAGCGGCCCTTCGCCGCACCGGGCCACTTCGACGAGCCGGCCGTACGCGAGCTCGCCGGCCGGGTCGCCGATCGCACGATCGATCTCGCCGCACAGCTGACCAACCCGTTCCTCCTGGACGCCGGCGAGCCCTGGCGGCACCGGCTCGGCCGGATCAAGGCCCCGACGCTCGTGCTGCACGGCGCCGAAGACCCCTTCCTGCCGCCGGCTCATGGGCAGGCCCTGGCCGCGGAGATCCCCGACGCTCGCCTCATGGTCATGGACGGGACCGGTCACGAGACCTTCCCCCGCCGCCACTGGGACACGGTCGTTCCCGCGATCCTCGGCCACACCGCCCATCGCTGATCGGACGCACCCGTGCTCGCCATCGCCCTGGCCCTGGGCGCCGGGCTCGGCTGGGGGGCCTCCGACTTCCTGGGAGGGCTGAAGAGCCGTTCCCGCCCCGTGCCGTCCGTCCTGCTCATCTCGCAGGCCACCGCTCTCGTCCTGCTCACGATCACGACCGCCGTACGCGGCGTGGGCCCGCCGGACCCTGCCTTCCTCGTTCAGGCGGCCGTCGCCGGGCTGGGCGAGACGGTGGGCATCGCCGCCCTCTACCGCGGCCTCGCCGTCGGCACGATGAGCATCGTCGCCCCCGTCGCGGCGGCCGCGCCCCTCATCCCCCTGCTCGCCGGGCTCGTGGCGGGGCAGGTGCCGGGTCCGCTCCAGTTCGCCGGGCTGGTGCTCACCGCGCTCGGACTGGTCATCGCCTCCCGGCGCCCAGCCACCGGGACGGGCGATCGGCCGTTGACGAGCATTCTGTACGGCCTGCTCGCGGCGCTCGGATTCGGCACCTTCTTCCTGTCCATGCACCACGCCGGCCAGGCCGACACCGGCTGGGCGCTGCTGACCGCTCGCCTGACCACCGTGATCGTGATCGCCTCTGCCGTCGTCCTCACGCGTCACCACGTCACCGTACGGAGGAGCGACCTGCCGGTGCTGGCCTCGATCGGCGTGCTCATCGTCGCGGCCGACGCCCAGTACGCCGTCGCTTCGATGCTCGGCCCGGTCAGCGTCGCGGCCGTGCTGGGCTCCCTGCACACGGTGGTGACCATCGTCCTCGCCCGGATCGTCCTGAAGGAGCGGCTCACCCGTCCGCAGATGATCGGCATGGGCGTGGTCCTCGCCGGCGTCCTGGCCCTCTCTCTCACCTAGTCACGACAAGCGGTGTTCGCTTGCGTCTCACGTCGCGTCAGGTTCTACGCTCCCGATGTCTCCCCCACTCGCGAGAGGAGAAGACGCATGCCCGGCTACTCGCAGTTACATGTCGGAGCGCTCGACGACGTCAACGCCACCGTGTCCCTGCATGCCGGCGCGACGCTCCTGTCGCTGATCGCGGGCACGGTCGGCGGCCGGCCGCATGGCGTGCCCCGCCACTGGCAGCGGGCCGTCGCAGCGGTCATCGGCGACGACGCCGTCGTCCTGCGTCCGCTGTTCGACCCCTACTACTCGGTCATCCCCGACTGCCTAACCGCGACCTCGACGATCGCGGAGGCGGACATGGGCGCCTATCTGGACGCTCTCGCCGAACTGGATGACCGCATTCTCATCCGGGAACTGGAGGCCGAGTTCGGCCCCGTCCTGCCCCGGCACTGGCACGCGGTCGCGGACCGCCCCGGACCCTGGATACGCGCCTACGCCGGTCTCATGAACCGGCTGTGGAAGGAGTTCCGCACCGTCTGGAAGAACGCCGACGCCCTCCTGCACAAGGAGCAGGAGCGCATCGGCCTTGCCGCCGTGACGCGCAGCCTGCACGCTCTCCTGCCCGGGCTGAGCGGGCGGCTGACCTGCGACAGCGCCTCCATCCGGCTTCCGGACCAGCAGGGCAGATCCTTCGACCTCGCCGGCCGTCGCCTCACCTTCGTGCCCGTCGTCTCCGGTCACGGCGCCTGCCTGTTCTCCTTCGACCAGCCCGGCCCGGCGTGGATCGGCTACCCCCTGCCCGCCGTCGGCCTCCTGTGGTCCGGCCGCACCAGCCATGCCGCCCGCGAGGACACCGACAAGCTCGCTCTCACTCTCGGTCGCACCCGCGCCGCCATCCTGCGGCTGGCTGGGACCTCCATTCCCATCGGGAAGCTCGCCGCCCTGCTGGACTGCTCGCCCTCCACTGCCAGCTACCACTGCGACCAGCTCCAGGCCGCCGACCTGCTCAGCCGCGAGCGCCGCGGCCGCCACGTCCACATCAAGATCACGGCCAGGGGGGACGAGCTCCTCTCCGTCCTGGCCTGACCTCCGTGTCGAAAGGATCTCGCGTTGCCGTCTGTTCATCAGAAGGGCCGGTCATGGGCTCCGCTGTGGCCCGCGTACGCCGCCGCCGGGTTCGTCGGCCTCTTCTGCGTGGTCGTGCTCGGCCTGGCCGTCGTCAACGCGGTCGTCGAAGGCGCCTGGCCCGAAGGAGACGGCTGGGTCGCGCTGGGATCGGTGGGGTTGCGGATCCTCACGGTCGCGCTCGCGCTGGCCAGCGTCCGCCCCTGGGGCAGGCGGCTGCCCAGCCGGCTCGTGCTGGGCGGGCTGTGGGGCTCGGCCGCTGCCCAGTTCGTCTATCCGGCGCTGGAACTCGTGGTCAAGCTGCTCATTCTGGCGGGCGTCCCCATCGCGCTCGGCAAAGGCATCAGCAACATGTCCGCGACGGGCTGGTTCAACTTCGCCGCCGTCTGGGTCGTCTTCGGAATTCCGGCCGTCTTGTTCGGGCTCGCGGCCGTGTCCTTCCAGCGCCGGATCGCGGCGTCCTCTCTTTTCGCGTGGCTGGGCATTCTTGGAGGAAGTGCGGCGCTGCTGTTGATCGGAGTGCTCATCGGATAGCGGGCCGGCCATGACGCCGGGATCCGGCTCGTCAGACGCCGAGGCGGCGGCGGATCTGGGCCGAGAGCTGGTCGACGGCGACGACGAGCACCATCACCACCAGCAGGTGGGTGACCATCTCGTCGAACCGGAACAGCTTGATCGACTGGTTGACGAGGAAGCCGATGCCGCCCGCCCCGACCAGGCCGAGCACCAGGGACGAGCGGACGTTGACGTCGAAGCGGTACAGCAGCAGCCCGACGAACTGCGGGATCACCGCGGGCAGCACGGCGTGGGCGGCGACCTGGACACCGGAGGCGCCGCCGACGCGCAGGGCGTCGCGGGGACCCAGGTCGATCTCCTCCATCGCCTCGGCCCAGAGCTTGCCCATCACCCCCGTGTTGTGGAAGATCAGCGCGAGCACGCCGGCGAACGGGCCCAGCCCCACGGCGGTGACGAAGATCAGGGCGAACACCACGTCGGGCACCGCGCGCAGGAACGACAGGATCGAGCGGGCGGCCTGGTAGACCCAGCGGTTGCGGGTGGTGGTCCGGGCCGCGAGCAAGGCCAGGACGAGCGCCGCCGGCACCGAGAGGGTGGTGCCGAGCAGGCCGATGGCGAGCGTGACGAGCGCCCCCTGGAAGCTGGGCAGCAGCACCTCGGTCCAGGACAGGTCGGGCGGCAGGGCCTGGCCGAGGAAGTCGGCCATGCCGCGCCAGCCCTGGACGAGCGCCGCCGGGGAGAACTCGGTGCCGTGCCAGGCCAGCACGTGGGCGGCCACCACGACCACGGTGACGGCCGCGGTCGCCGTGGTGATCGGCCGCCTTCGGGGCGGGGCGAGCGGGGTGGCCGGGGACTTCATCGGTGCTCCTGATGAACGACGTGCGAGGCGGGGGCGGGCGAGGCGGGGCGGCCGGCGTACAGGGTGTCGAGGTCGGCCTCGGTGATCTCGGAGGCGGGCGCGTCGATGACGGCCCGGCCGTGCAGCAGCCCCACCACCCGGTCGGCGTGGCGGCGGGCCAGCGCGGGCTGGTGCAGCACGGCGGCGACGGCCAGGCCCTCCTCGTGCGCGAGGTCGGCCAGCAGGGAGACGACCTGCTCGGCGGCGGCCGGGTCGAGGGCGGAGACGGGCTCGTCCGCGAGGATGATCCGGGCGCGCTGGCAGAGCGCGCGGGCGATCGCGACCCGTTGCTGCTGCCCGCCGGAGAGCCGGCCGGCCGGTTCGGCGGCGCGGTCGGCCATCCCGACCCGGTCCAGGCAGGCCATGGCCTCCTCGCGCAGCTCGCGCGGGAACAGGATCGGCGCGAGCGATCGGCGCAGCGGCAGCCGGCCGAGCGCGCCGGCGCAGACGTTGTCCAGGGCGCTGCGGCGGCGTACGAGGTGGATCTGCTGGAAGACCATGGCCGTCTGCTGCCGCAGCCGGTTGCTCTCGGCGTCGTGGCCGGAGCCGAGGGTCCGGCCGTGGACGGCGATGGCGCCCGCGTCGGGGGTCTCCAGGCCGACGAGGCAGCGCAGCGCGGTGGACTTGCCGCATCCGTTGGCGCCGAGCAGCGCGAGGAACTGTCCGGATTCGACCCGCAGGTCCAGGTCGTCCAGTACGGTCCTGCCGTCGAAGGACTTGGTCAGCCCCCGTACCACGAGCGCGGCCGGCGGGCCGGTCACCGCCGTCCGGAGGGGAGGCGGCGGGGCGTCGGCGGGCGTCATGGTCAGACGTCCTCCTCGGTCAGGTTCAGCTCGGCGGCCAGGTCGAACAGCGGCTGGTACGTGTCCTTCGTCACGGCGACGAGCGGCCCGGGCGGGTCGACGTCGAGGAACGCGCCGACCTGGGCGACGTCGGCGGGGCCGAGCTCCAGCAGCGCCTTGGTGACCGCTTCGCGGAAGGCCGGGTCGGCCTTGCCGGAGACGGTGATGGGGTCGTTCGGGATGGGGGCGGAGGTCCAGATCTGCCGGAAGCCGTCGGGCTTGAACGTGCCTGCGGCCTGCGCGGAGGCGAGCTGCTGGCTGTTGATCTCGGCGGCGTCGACCTTGCCGTTGACGAGCGCGAGCAGCGCCTCGGGGTGGCCTCCCGCGTAGTCGATCTTCACGGACGACTCGGCCACGCCGTCGGTCTTGAGCGCGTACCGGGGCAGCGCGTCACCCGAGGTCGATCCCGGGCTGGACAGGGCGATGGACTTGCCCGCCAGGTCCTTGACGGAGGTGATGGGCGAGTCGGCGCGCACCCAGATGCCGGCGGTGTAGGTGGTCAGGGCGCCCTTCGCGTCGGCGAACGAGGCGACGGGCCGCGCGTCCGCCATCGTGCTGGCGAAGACGTACCCGAGCGGCCCGAACTGGGCCAGTTCGAGCTGCCCGTTGCGCATCGCCAACACCTCGGCGGAGTAGTCGTCGACGATCTTCAGCTCGACGGGGCAGTTCAGCTTGCGCTGGAGGGCGTCGGCGAGGACCTGGTAGGCGGGCTTGAGCTTGGCGGGGTCCTCGTAGGGCTCGATGCCGAAACGGATCCTGCCGCCGGGGCAGGTGGCGCCGCCGGCTTCGGCGCCGGTCTCGGCGCCGCCGCAGCCGGCCAGCAGCAGGAGCGGGGCCGCCGCCACGGCGGCCAGGAGGCGTCGTGCGCGCATGGGGATCTCTCCTCGGAAGTGGTGGTGGTGTGTCGGAGGGGTGGTCAGCCGAGCAGGTCGTCGAGGACCTCGGGGGCCAGGCCCAGGGCGGTGGTCATGCCGATGCCGGACGTGACCGCGACCACGCGCACGCCGGGCATGGGGGCGGCGATCAGGAACGGCTCGGGGGCGGAGGAGTAGACGCCGCGCCAGCGCTCGCGGACCGTCAGCCGGTCGGCGCCCAGCAGCCGCCCGGTCTCGGCCAGGACGTGCCGGTCGAGCTCGTCGGCCTGGAACGGGTCGAACGTGTCGCCGTAGGCGTGGGTGTCGCCGACGATCAGGTCGCCGTCCGGGCGCTGGGTGAACATCAGGTTCAGGCCGATGCCGACCAGGTCCGGGTGCTCGGCCTCCAGCCGCGAGCGTACGGCGGCCACGCCGGGGCAGGCGGTGAAGCCGCCGTAGCGCAGGAGCGAGAAGCCCGACAGCACCGCCGGGTCCACCGTCCGGCCGTACGGGTCGGCCACCCGCAGCATGTGCAGCGCGCAGCGGCGCAGCCCGAACTCCGCGGCGAGGCCGGGGAAGTGCCGGTCCACGTGGTGGCCCACCGCGAAGACCACCCGGCCGGCTCCGACGCGGCCCCGGCTGGTGACGACCGCGCCCGGCTCCACGAGGTGGACGGAGGTGGCCCAGTGGAAGCGCACGCCCTGGCCGGCCAGCCAGTCCGCGATCGCGTGGACGGCCTGGCGGGGGTCGACGCGGATGTCCAGCGGCAGCCAGGCCCCGCCGACCACGCCGGGGCCCACCGGCACCCGTTCGGCCACCTGCCCCGCGTCGAGCAGGACGGCGTGGCCGTCGCGGGCGGCGGCGAACTCCTCCAGCACCGCGTACTCGTCGTCGGCCCTGGCCACGACCACGGTGCCGGCGTCGCGCAGCCAGAGCCCCGTCTCCTTGGCCAGCCGCAGCCAGGCGGCCCTGGCCGTGGTCCCGTAGCGGAGGGCGTCGCCGTCCTGGGCGGTGAAGCAGCCGTGCCCGAAGTTGCGGACGGACGCGCCGACGGCCCGCCCGTCGCGTTCGACGACGACGACGGACAGTCCCCGGCGTACGGCGTCCACGGCGTGGGCCAGTCCGACGATGCCCGCGCCGACGACGACGACATCGGCCGAGTCGAGCAAACTTGTCATGACAAGCAAGGTGCCGAGCATGCCCGACAGGTGTCAACAGGTGCCGAACACATGTCGCCGCCTGTTCACCTGGAAGCCATCTCTGCAGGTGAAGCCGTCATTCAAGGGTTTGCGCGACCGCCGTCCTCCTGTATGGTCAAGTCGCATGGACGGGCCTCTTCACGAACGTGTCGCAGCGGATCTGCGGCGTCGCATCCGGTCGGGCGACCTGCCGGTGGGCGCCGCCGTTCCCTCCGAGTCCCAGCTGTGCGAGCAGTGGGGAGCCTCGCGAGGGCCGATCCGGCAGGCGCTGGCCACGCTCCGGTCCGAAGGGCTGATCGGCGGCGGCCGGGGCAAACCACCCGTGGTGCGCACCCGGACGATGCCCCAGCCGTTCGAGACGTTCCTGTCGTTCTCGCGCTGGGCCGAGCAGATGGGCCACCAGCCCGGCCAGCGGACGCTGGAGATCAGCCGGCGCCCGGCCTCCGCCGAGGCGGCCGACGCGCTGGCCGTGGACGAGGGCGAACCGGTCGTCCAACTGCTGCGCCTGCGGCTACTGGACGGCGTGCCCACGATGATCGAACGAACCACGTTCGTGTGGGACGCGGGCCGGTGGCTCTTCGACTTCGACTGCGACAGCGGCTCAGTCCTGGCGTACCTGACCGGGCGCGGGGTGGACCTGAGCAGGGCCCGCCACATGATCGACGCGATCGTGGCGGACGAGACCGACGCCGAGCTGCTGACCGTCTCCCCCGGCGCGGCCCTGCTCCGCGAACGCCGCCGCACCTCCTCGGCCGACGGCCGGCCCGTCGAGTACTCCGACGACCGCTACCGTCCCGACCTCGTCTCCTTCACCATCGACAACTCCCAGCAGGCCCGCCCGGCACTGCTGCGCAGCCCCCTTGGAGAGCTACCGTGATCGAACTGGCGGTCCTGGACATCGCCGGCACCACCGTCGAGGAGCACGGCGCCGTCTACGTCGCCCTCGAACAGGCCGTCCGCGCGGCGGGCGGCGACCCGGCCGCCGACGACATCCGGCGCTGGATGGGCGCCGGCAAGCGCGAGGCGATCAGCGCCCTGCTGGGAGAGCCCCCGGCCGAGGTCACGGAGGCCGCCTTCGCCGACTTCCGCGAACGGCTGCGCGCCGCCTACGCCGACCGGCCGCCGACGCCGCTGCCCGGCGTTCCCGAGGCGATCGCGACGCTGCGCGCCTCCGGCGTCAAGGTGGCGCTCACCACCGGGTTCGACCGTGAGGTGACCGGCGCCCTGCTGTCCGCGATCGGCTGGGACACCGGGTTCCTCGACGCGGTGGTGTGCGTCGACGACGTCCCCGCCGGGCGCCCGGCACCGTACATGATCTTCCGGGCGATGGAGGCGACCGGCGTCCACGACGTCGGCCGGGTCCTCACGGCCGGCGACACCACCCGCGACCTTCAGGCGGGCGCCAACGCGGGCGCCGCGATCGTGGCCGGCGTCCTGACCGGCGGCCAGGACGCCGCCACGCTCGGCGCCGTCCGCCACACCCACCTGCTGCCCGGCGTGGCGGCCATCCCGGGGCTGCTCTCCCTGACCTCCGCCTGAGCTCGCCCGCTACCCGGCCCAGAACGCGCACCGGTGGGCGGCGGCGAGGTCGATCGGCCCTGTCGGGTCGGGCGCTAGCGCCAGCGACTGCGTGCCGGGACGG
Source organism: Nonomuraea ceibae (assembly GCF_019396325.1). GTDB lineage: Bacteria > Actinomycetota > Actinomycetes > Streptosporangiales > Streptosporangiaceae > Nonomuraea > Nonomuraea ceibae. Next base: position 230,739 of record NZ_JAHKRO010000001.1, on the reverse strand, counting down.
GCAGGGGCGAAGGTCCGCCAGCGGGGCAGGCCGGGGGCGTTGGGGTCGCCGGTGCGGGCGAACGCCGTCCAGTAGCGGATCATGGTGGTGGACAGCTGTTGCCGGCGGGCGTCGAGGCCGGGACCGGGGAAGAGGTAGGCCAGATCAGCGCCGTGCGCGGCCCCGAGCGGGAAGTCCGAGCCCGGGATCTCGGTCACGACGTCATCCCCGGCGAACTCGTACGCGTACGTGCGGACCCGCTGGGCGAGGCTCCGGTTCCGCTCGTACGTCGGGCAGGCGAACACCACGTCGGTGGTGAGCGCCGCCCAGGCCAGCCCCGGGGAGGCGTACCGCGTGAGGGGGTAGCGGCGGGCGACGCGTTCTGCGCGCTCGCCGAACGCCTGCCGCAGCAGCTCGGCGTATGTCCGGGCGGTGATCGGCGTGCCGGGCAGCTCGTAGAACAGGGCGACCATGTAGCGCATCTCGTCGCGGGTGGTGCCAGAGATGACCGGGACGCGGTGGAACGCGCCGGTGGCCAGGGCACGCTCGGGGTCCCGCGGGAGCACCGGGCTGCCGACGGCGGGGGTGATGAACTGGTCGTGCAAGGGCAGCAGGCGCTCGGCGGGCACCTGGCGCAGGCAGGCGAGGGCGGTCCCCGCGTCGGCGCAGCCCAGCCGGGCTGCGAGGCGGGCGCCGTCGGCCTGCCGGTCCTCGACGGACGGCCACTGGCGGAACTCGGGCACGCCGGGGAACATGGCCCCGGCCGGCACCGAGCCGGTGCAGGGAGCGCTCTGCATGATCGCACGGTGGAAGAGCCCGGCCGCTCGCGGTGACGCGAGGTGCGCGCAGACGCTCTTGCCCCCGGCCGACTCGCCGAACAGCGTGACGTTGCCCGGATCGCCGCCGAACGCGGTGGCGTTGCGGCGCACCCAGCGCAGCGCGGCCTGCTGGTCCTCCAGAGCGAAGCCGCCCGAGCCGGCCAGCCCCGGGTGGACGAACAGCCCGAAGACGCCCAGCCGGTAGTTGACGGTGACGACGATGACGTTCCCGGTCGTGGCCAGGCGGCGGGCGTCGAAGTCACTGCCGGCGCCCTCGACGAACCCGCCGCCGTGCAGCCATACCATCACCGGCTTGCGCCCGCCGGGGGCCTCGGGGACGGTGACGTTGAGGTGGAGGCAGTCCTCCGACGTGCCGGCCGGCTGTCCCGGGGCCGGTGCGGGCTGGGCGCAGCGCGGGCCCGGCCGGGTGGCGTCCCGGACCCCGGGCCACGGCCGGGCGGGCGCGGGAGAGCGCCAGCGCCGGTCGCCCGTGGGAGCGGCAGCGTAGGGAATGCCGTGAAACACCCGGTGGTCGGTGGCTTGTACGCCTTTCACCCAGCCGAGATCCGTGCGGACCACGGCGTCCTTCTGAGGGGCGGCCGCGGCGGCCGGGGCCGCGAACAGGTGCGCCACGCAGGCGGCCAGCGCCGCCCAGCATCGCCCCTTCATGCGCGGCGGCCCATCAGCCGGGCCGCTGCGACCAGGGCGAGGCCGAGCAGGCCCACGGCCGCGCCGGTCCATGCCGGCAGGTCGATCGTGCGCTCGGCGGCCGCCAGCAGCCCCCAGTCGCTCCCCCACAGCCACCGGGTCAGGGCGTTGCCGAAGCCCTGGATCATCAGCACCACACCCGCGATCATCATGACGCCTCACCCTCCACCATCAAATCAATACGTATGTACGGTATTGTGGGCCGCGAGGACAGCAAAAACAAGTCACCCGTACTGAAATAGTGGAGTCGGTTGTGGGCAAGGGCAGTCGTACGCGGGGGTTGGGCGCGCGGCACGAGGAGCGGCGGCGGCAGATCGCGGAGGCGCTGCTCGCGATGATCAACCTCCACGGGCTCGACGCGGTGAGCCTGCGTGACGTGGCGGCCAGGGCGGAGGTCTCGCTGGGCGCCGTCCAGCACTACTTCCGCAGCAAGGACGAGATGCTGCTGTTCGCCCTGAACTACATCAGCGAGCGCGGGACCGAGCGCGTACGGCAGAGCCTCGGCCAGGAAGGGCAGCCACCACGCGCGGCGCTGCGCCGCATCCTGGCCGAACTGGTGCCCGCCGACGACCAGCGCCGCGCCGAACTGCGCATCGCGACCGCGTTCACCGCCCGCTCACTGGTGAGCCCCGAGCTCGCCGGCCACCTGCGCGCGGGCTACGACTCCCTGCACGACGTGCTGGCCCTGCTGATCCGCCACGCCCAGGACGCCGGCGAGGCGCCCGCCGACCTGGATCCCGGACGGGCGGCGGCGGCGCTGTTCGCGCTGGCCGACGGCCTCGGCACGCATGTGCTCGTCGGGCACGGCACCCCGGAGACGGCACTCGCCGTCCTGGACGAGGCCCTCGACCGGCTCTTCGCCGCCGCGCCCTGAGCCGGCCTACCCGGCGGGCCTACGCAGCCGCCTGGGCGGCGGACGTCGTCCTCAGTGCTCAACGTCGCCTCCAGTCGCGGCGGTGGTCCCGTGGCCGTGCTCCCAGGCCCAGGCGGCGATGCCCACGCGGTTGCGCACCCCGAGCTTACGCTGGACGTTGGCCACGTGGGTCTTGGCCGTGCCGGCCGAGATGAACAGCTCGGCGCCGATCTCCGGGTTGGACCTGCCCGCGGCGACCAGCTTGACGATCTCCAGCTCGCGGTCGCTCAGCGGCTGTTCGCCCGGCACGCCGGTGCGCGCGGGCGACGGCGTGAGGTGGCGCAGCAGCCGCACGGTCACCGAGGGGCTGATCAGGGCGTCGCCCGCCGCCGCCGCTCTGACGCCCTCGACGAGGAGCGCCGGTCCCGCGTGCTTGAGCAGGAACCCGCAGGCTCCGGCGCGGAGCGCGGCGTGCACGTACTCGTCGAGGTCGTAGGTGGTCACGACGATCACCCGCATCGGCGACGGCGTCTCGGGACCGGCCAGGCGGCGGGTGAGTTCGAGGCCGTCCATGCGCGGCATGCGGATGTCGGCGACGACCACGTCCGGCCGGAGCTCGGCGGCGAGGCCGAGCGCGGTCACGCCGTCCGGCGCCTCGCCCACCACCTCCAGATCCGGCTGGGCACCGAGGATCGTGCGGAAACCGCGCCGGACGGCCGGCTGGTCGTCGGCGATCAGGACTCTGATCGTCATGGGAACACCGCCTTCACGACCCAGCCGCCGCCGGCGGCGCGGCCCGAGGTGAACTCCCCGCCCAGCGCCCCCACCCGCTCGGCCAGCCCGGCGAGGCCGACGCCGGCGCGGTCGGCGGTCGGCAGGCGCGGCAGGGCCTGGTCGCGCGCGTGGTCGGCCACGGTCACGACGACCGCCCCGGTCTCGTCGCTCACCCGGATGGCGACGCTCGACCCGGCCGGCGCGTGCTTCCTGACGTTGGTGAGCGCCTCGACGACGATGCGGTAGATCGTGGTGGCGACCTCGCGCGGCACCGGGCCTGACGGCTCGATGCGCATGTCGGTGTCGGGGAAGCCCGCGTCGGCGAAACGCCGTATCAGGTCGGGCAGGCCGTCGAGGCCGGGCAGCGGCTCGGCGGAGGCGCCCTCGCCCTCCAGCTCGCGCAGCATGCGCACGGTCCGGTCCATCGACGCGAGCGCCCGCGCACCGTCCTCCTCGATCGCCCGCAGCGCCGCCGCGGCCTCGGCCGGATCGCGGTCGAGCAGGATCTGGGCGGCCTGGGCCTGGATGACCATGGCGCTGACGTCGTGGGCGACGAAGTCGTGCAGGTCGCGGGCCAGTTGCAGGCGCTGGGTGCGGCGGGCCTGCCTGACCGCCTCGACCCGGCGCCGGTCGAGGGCGCGGAGATAGGCGCCGAGCCCTGTCGCGCCCGCCGTGCCGACGGACCAGAAGAGGGTGACGGCGACCGCCTCCAGGCCCGAAGGGGGCGGGTGCATGATCTGCAACGCCAGCAGCGCTTCGGAGATCGCCGCCGCCCCCACCGCCGCCGCCGCCTGCCGGACGGGGGTCCAGCGCACGGTCAGCGTGACGAGCGTGAGCACGGCGACCGTGTGGACGTACGTCGACGGGCCGCCGGCGATGCCGGGGGCGGCCAGCCAGGCGAGCGTGCACGTCGCGCCGATCACGCCGACGGCCGCCGTGACCGCCGCGAGGAAGGGGCGTGCCCTCGGCCACCAGACCAGCGACATGGCCACGGCCGCGAGCATCGCGGGCCCGACGACGAGCGGGCTCGGCAACGGCCGGAGCACGAGGGTGAGCGCGAGCGAGCCGGCCACCGCCAGCCCGCCTGCGAGGAGTCTCATGGCGGCACCCTAGGGCAGGGATCGCGCCGGCGAATCGGCCGATCGGCAGATGTCTTCCTCCTCGGGTGAGCGCAGTCTGGGTCCTGATCGAGCGGCGACGAAACGGAAGAGACCCAGGATGCGAACGCCCAGCTTGCTGCACACAGCTCCCGCCACCAGCGACACCGAACGGCCCGTCCCGCGCTGGGCGCTGCGTGCCGCCTACGCGCTTCCCTGGCTGCTGCTGCCCTCGTGCCTGTGGAGACTGCCGTTCGCCTTCCACTTCGAGATGGGCCAGGTCGACAACGCGCCCGTGTCGCCGTTGTGGATCACGATCCCGTACGTCTTCGGGCTCAGCGTGCTCACCGAAGTGGCGGCGCTGCTCAGCATCGGCCTGGTGCGCCGGTGGGGCGAGGTGGCGCCGAACTGGATCCCGGTCATCGGCGGCCGGCGCGTGCCGCCGATGGCGGCGCTCGTCCCCGCCGTGGCCGGCGGGCTGGTGATGACCGCGGTCTCGGTGTTGATGGTCCTCACCTGGGCCGGCGCCTCCAGCGGCATGGCGTACGAGAACGGCTGGTGGCGCGCGCTCGCCGTCGTGTGCATCTCGCCGGTCGCGCTCTGGGGCCCGACGGTGCTCGCCCTGGCCTACGCCTACCACCGGCGCCGCGGTCACGCCTGAGACCTCGGGCTCTTGTCACCATGCCGACGATCCGCCATGATTGCCAGCATTGCGCTATTGCGAATGACTTGCAATAAGGATGCGGGGGAGTCGACATGGTGAACCGGACACTGCTCGGCCTGATCCGTCCGGGCCGCCACTGGCTGGCCCTGGCCGTGCTGGCCGGCGTGCTGGTGTCGGCCACCTACGCCGGGCAGAGCCTGCTCCTGACCGCCGCCGTGGCCCAGGGCATCGGCGGCGACCTCACGGCGGCGGTCCTGGCCGGTTGCGGCGCCCTGGCGCTGGTCGCGATCCGGGCCCTGCTGGTGTGGGCCCGTGAGGTCGCCTCCGCACGGGGCGCGGAGGACGTGAAGGCGGCGCTGCGCGACCGGCTCTACCGCCACCTGCTCACGCTCGGTCCCGGATACGTCTCCGAGGCGCGCACGGGCGGCGTGCTCACCACCCTGGTGGACAGCGTCGAGGCGATCGACCGCTACGTCGGGGTGTTCCTGCCGCAGGTGCTCATCTCGGTGCTCGGCGGCCTGGGCATCGTCGCCGTGCTCGCCTGGATCGACCCCGCCGTGGCCGTGCTCGTCGCCGTCACGGCGATGCTGGCCGCCGCCGCGCCGAGGCTGATGCGCCGCCGGATGCGGGACGGGCTCACCGCGTTCTTCACGGGGTGGAAGGGGCTGAGCGCCGACTACCTCGACGCGGTGCAGGGACTGCCCACGCTCAAGGCGGTCGGCGCCGACGAGCGCTTCGGCGCGGGGCTGTCGGCCAAGGCGTGGGCGTTCCACCGGGACTCGCTGCGGTTCACGGTCGTCTCCACCGTCTCGGCGGGCTTCGTCGGCTTCTTCGCCGCGCTCGGCACGGCCGCCGCCGTCGGGCTCGGCGCCTGGCAGTACGCCTCGGGCGCGCTGTCGCTGACGTCGGTGTTCGCCGTGCTGCTGCTGTCGCGGGAGGCGTTCCGGCCGGTCACCGACCTGATGGCGGCCTTCCACGCCGGTCAGGGCGCGCTGCCCGCCGCGCACGGCATCGCCGGGCTGCTCGCCGCCCGCCCGGCGGTCGCCGACACCGGCGCCGCGAGCCTGCCCGGCACGCCGCCTGAGGTCACCTTCGAGGACGTCACCTTCACCTATCCCGGTCGCGACCGCCCCGCCCTGGACGGAGTCTCCCTGCGGCTGGCCGCCGGCCGCACCACCGCCGTGGTCGGGCCCTCGGGGGCGGGCAAGAGCACGCTGATCCGGCTACTGCTGCGACACGCCGATCCGACCGGCGGCAGGGTGCTGTTCGACGGGGTGGACCTGCGGGACGTCGCGCTTTCCGAGCTGCGGTCGAACGTGGCGCTGGTCTCGCAGGAGGTCTACCTGTTCCACGGCACGGTCGCCGACAACATCGCCTACGGGCGGGCGGGCGTGAGCCGTGCCGAGATCGAACGGGCGGCGCGGGCCGCGCACGCGCACGCGTTCGTCGCCGAACTGCCCGACGGCTACGACACCATGATCGGCGAGCGGGGAGTGCGGCTGTCCGGCGGCCAGCGCCAGCGCCTGGCCATCGCCCGCGCCCTGCTCGCCGACGCGCCGCTGCTGATCCTCGACGAGGCCACCTCCAGCGTGGACGTCGCCGCGGAGCGCGCGGTGGTCGAGGCCCTGGAGCGCGTCCGCGCCGACCGCACCGTGCTGGTGATCGCCCACCGGCTGTCCACCGTCGCGGACGCCGACCACGTCGTCGTCCTCAGCGAGGGCCAGGTGGCCGAGTCGGCCGCTCCTGGCGAACTGCTCACCGCCGGCGGCGCCTACGCCCGCCTGGTCGCCCGCCAGCAGGAAGGAGCGGCATGACCACCGCCGTCACCCCCGTACAGCCCGAGTCCCGCACGCCCACGGAGCCCGCCTCCGTCCGGCGCGGCGCGCTGCTCTCCCTGCTGCGTCCCCAGCGGGGCCGTCTGGCCGCCGCGATCGGCTGCGGGCTGCTCGACCAGGGCTTCGCGCTCGCGGCGGCCCTGCTCGGCGCCGCCCTCGTCGGCCGGGCCCTGAACGGCGAGAGCGCCGGCGCCCTCGTGCCCGGGCTGATCCTGCTCGCGGCGCTCGTCCTGCCCAAGGTGCTGGCCGCGTGGGCCGAGTCCTACCTCGCCCACGACCTGGCCTTCCGGGTGCTGGCGGAGCTGCGCGACCGCTGCTATCGCAAGCTGGCCGCGCTGACCCCCGGCTACCTGCTGCGCCGCCGCTCCGGCGACATCGGCGCGACCGCGATGGCCGACGTGGAGATCCTCGAACTGTTCTTCGCCCACAGCCTCACCCCGCTCGTCGTGGCCGCGTCCGTGCCACCGGCCTGCCTGGTGGCGGCCTTCTGGCTGCATCCGCTGGTCGGCGCGGCGCTGCTGCCGGCCGTGGTGGCGATGGCCACGGTGCCGTTCTGGCTGCGGCGGCGCTCGGCGGCGCAGGCCGAGCGGATGCGGGAGGCGGCGGGCGAGGCCGCCTCCGAGGCCGTGGACGCCGTGCAAGGGCTGTCCGAGACGCTCGTCTTCGGCCGCCAGGAGCACCAGGCCGCCCGGTTGAACGCCGCGACCGGACGCCTCAACCGCGCGTCGAGAGCGCATCGTTCGCGCGGCGGGGTGGAGAAGGCCGCCGGCGACGCCATCGCCGCCGTCGGCCTGATCGCCGTCCTGCTGGTGGCGCTGTCCCTGGTGAACACCGGCTCCTTGGCCGCCGACCAGGTCGTGATCGTCGCCGTGCTCGGCGGCTTCGCCTTCCTGCCGCTGATGTCGCTGGTCGACACCTGGCGGGAGCTGTCCACGATCCGCGCCGCCGCCGCCCGGCTGCTGCGCATCCTCGACGCGCCGCCGGACGTCGTCGAGCAGGCCGCCCGGCCGGTGGCCCGGATCGAGCCCGAGGTGACGTTCGACCAGGTCACCTTCCGCTACGGCCCCGACCTTCCCGACGCCGTGAGCGAGGTCTCCTTCACCATCCCGGCCGGGCGGACGGTCGCCCTGGCCGGTCACTCCGGCGCGGGCAAGAGCACCTGCGCCTCGCTGCTGCTGCGCCACTGGGACGCCTCGGCCGGCTCGGTGCGGATCGGCGGCCACGACCTCCGCGACCTGCCCTTCGACCAGCTCCGCTCGACCGTGGTCGCGGTGCCGCAGGACACGTACCTGTTCGCCATGAGCGTCCGGGACAACCTCCGGCTGGCCCGACCCGACGCCACGGACGCCGAGGTGGAGCAGGCCGCGCGCACCGCCTGCGCGCACGACTTCGTCACGGCCCTGCCCGACGGGTACGACACCCTCGTCGGGGAGCGCGGCGCCCACCTGTCGGGCGGGCAGCGCCAGCGGCTCGCCATCGCCCGCGCCCTGCTCACCAGGGCGCCCGTCCTGGTGCTGGACGAGGCCGTCTCGAACCTGGACGCCGACAGCGAGGCCGCCATCGACGAGGCGCTGCGCGCGGCCGGGGGCCGGCACACGACCCTCGTCGTCGCCCACCGCCCCTCCACCCTGCGCACGGCGGACACGGTGGTGCTGATGAACGCCGGCCGCGTGGTGGACATCGGCCACCACGACGACCTGCTGACCCGCTCCCCCGAATACCGCCGCCTGCTCGCACGCTGAATCGGTCATCCGTCTCGTGCCCTGCCCGCTGACCGCACTTCTGGCCCGCACGGGAATCGCCTGAGCTCATAGTCCTTGTTTGCCGGTGGCCCAGTACGGCTTGGTGGTGATGGCGCGGCGGGGCAGGATCCCGTGGTCGACGAGCGTGCGGCGCTGGCGCTGGAGCGATTGGGCGTGGCCGAGGAGCACTGCGCCGTCGACGCGGGCGAGTTCGCCGTCCTCGGCGGCGTGTTCGAGCCAGTCCTGGAGCGCGTCACCCGGGGCCGGCCCGGCGGGCAGGAAGCGGTAGCGGGGACGGGGGCCGGCGAGGGGGCGCACGGCGTCGGGGGGCACTTCGACGACGACGAGGTCCTCCGTGCCGGCGTAGGCGTCGATGGTGCCGAGGGTGCAGCCGTCGCCGAGGAAGAGGCGTGGGGCTCCGTGCTCGTACAGGGGCCGGTGTCGTCCGGTCAGCACGGTGAACTCGGCGCCGGCGCGCAGGCCGAGCATCCAGCAGGTGCCGGGGCCGTCGGCGCTGGTGGCGGCCAGGACGGTGACGTGCTCGGGGTCGTGGGCGCATACGGTCCGCACGGAGTAGCGGCGGCCCTGGGTGGGGGTGGCGCGGACCTGGATCTCGTGGCCGGGCTGCCAGCCGCCGGGCGGCGCTTCGGCGCGCAGGTCCACCTCGACGAACCCCGGGGCGGGTTCGGCCAGGCCGAGAACGCGGGCGCGGCGGCCCATGACTGTTTCGGCGAGCCTGCCGATGAACGTCGGTGCCTGCGGCATGGGTGTCCTCCTGGGATTCGCAGCACACTACACCGTGCAGTGTAGCTCCACACTGTACGGTGTAGTGTGGGGCTGTGGGAAACGCCATGAGGCCGGGCAAGCAGGTACGCGAAGGCGACCAGGAGAAGCGGGCGGCGATCATCTCCGCCGCACGCGAGCTGTTCGCCCGTCAGGGGGTGGACAGCGTGAGCATGGACGCCGTGGCGGCCCGCGCCGGGGTTTCCAAGCGCACGGTCTACGACTACTTCGGCGACAAGAACCGCTTGTTCCTGGCCATCCTGGCCGAGACCTCCGACACGCTGAACGCCTCGATCCAGCGCGCCCTGGACCAGCACCTCCCCGGGGACGGGACCATCACCACGATCCCCGCGCTGCAAGAGGCGATCACCGCGCTCGTCGTCGAGCTCGGCCGGACGCTGGTCGGCTCCCCCGACTACGCCGCCGCGTTCGCGCTCGTCGCCCAGCGACGCTGGCGGGAGCCGGGCAGCCAGGACGACGTCGTGACCGGGTCCGCCGAAGACGCCCTGGCCGACCGTCTCGCCCACTTCGCGAAGGCGGGGCTCCTCGACACCGACGATCCGCGGACGGCCGCCGGCCACCTCTCCGCCCTGACGATCCTGCTGGCCTACAACGACCAGCCCGACCCGGCCACCGCCGACCCCGAGCGCATCCACAGGATCATGACCTCAGGCGCCCATGCCTTCATCCGCGCGTACGCCACGCGCTAGGACTGCCCGTCCTGCTTGAGCGCGCGGGCGCGGACGGCGGCGAGCATGACGCGGCGGACGAATCCGCTCCCCAGCCGGATCACCACCCAGTACCGCAGGAACGCCCGGCGCGCGTCCGGGCTGGTCGCCTGGATGCGGGTCTCGGTGACGAGCCGGGTCCGGCCGTCGCCGGCGTCCTCCAGCAGGAAGCTGAACGTGGCCTTCGCGTAGCCGGGCCGGTCGAAGGCGCGGAAGGCGTCGAGCCCGTCGACGGAGCCGACGTTCTGCGCCCGGCCCAGCCGCCACCACTGGCCGATCACGCCCTGGACCACCTCGCGGCCGGGGTCCTCGGCGAGGGGGATGAAGTCGGGTATGTCGCGTTGGGCGTGCCCGTTCCGTACGCGGGAGAGCAGGTTGCGGGCGGCGAACAGCGGCTTGGCCAGGCGCAGGTCCGTGGCCTTCACGTTGCCGATGGCCTCCCAGACCCGGGACGGGGGCGCGTCGATCACGATCGAGTGGCGTTCGGCGGCGTCGGGGGCGGGCATGAGGTGGTGGGCGAGCGTGGGCGTGCCGCTCTTTACGGAACGCAAAGTATCGGAACTCATAGTTCCTTATCATGGAACCCGCCTCCACCCAGGCGCAATGTCGGCTGCGCCACATTACGGGTACACCGGTTCCGTAATAGACTGAGGCTCATGAGCCAACCATTGGGCCGCCCTCGGGAGGGCCGGGTCGACCAGGCCGTCGCCGCCGCGGCGCGCGCCCTCCTGGCCGAACAGGGCTATGCCCAGCTCACGGTGGACGCGGTGGCCACCCGCGCCGGGGTGGGCAAGGCCGCGATCTACCGCCGGTACGCCACCAAACAGGAGATGATCTTCGCGGCGGTCATGCACGACCTGGAGCTGACCGCTCCCCCGGACACCGGCTCCCTGGCCGGCGACCTGGCGGCGGTCACCCGCGACATCGTCGCCAACCTCGCCACGCCCCCGCCAGGAGTGATCCCCGGCCTGCTCGCCGACGTGCACGCCGACGGGGCCCTGGCCGCCAGGTTCGCCACCGGCTTCGTCACCGCCGAACGCACCTGCATCACCGAGATCCTGGACCGGGCGGTCACCCGCGGCGAACTCCCCCGCCGCCCCGACCCCGCCGTGGCCCACGCACTGCTCCTCGGCCCCGTCTTCGCCTGGCTGTTCCTCCTGATGGAGAACCGGGACACGCTCCCGGCCCTCGCCGAGACGGTCGCCGCCACCGTCGCCCAGGCGCTCCGCGACGCCGAGCCCCCGTGAGGGGTTCCTACCGGTGTGCGAGGAGGACGGCGTGGTGATCGGTCCCGGCCGGGCCGTCCGGATCGGCGTGGACCGTCGCCGCGCGCAGCCTCGGCAGTTCGTGGATCAGCCGGTGCTCGGCCTCCACGGCGACGCCGTGCGCCTCGATGAGCGAGGCGTCATGACGTACCCCGATCTCGACCTCGGCCCGCAGCGCGTGACCGACCCAGCGCAGCCGCACCGCCCCGACGCGCTCCACGCCGGGGACCGCCGCCAGGATGTCCTCCGCCCGGCTGATCAACTCCGGGTCGACCGCGTCCATCAGCCGGTGGTAGATCTCGCGGGCGGCGTCGCGCAGCACGAAGCAGATCGCCACGGTGATCAGCAGGCCCACGATCGGGTCGGCCAGCGGGAACCCGAGCGCCGCCCCGCCCGCCCCCAGCAGCACGGCCAGCGAGGTGAAGCCGTCGGTGCGGGCGTGCAGGCCGTCGGCCACCAGCGCCGCCGAGCCGATCTCCCGGCCCACCCTGATCCGGTAGCGGGCGACCCACTCGTTGCCCAGGAACCCGACCACGCCGGCGGCGGCCACCAGGCCCAGCGCCCGCATGTCCGCCGGGTCGATCAGCCGCTTGACGGCCTCGTATCCGGCCAGCGCCGCTGAGGCTCCGATCAGCAGCACGATGACGACCCCGGCCAGGTCCTCCGCCCTGCCGTAGCCGTAGGTGAAGCGGCGGGTGGCCGCCCGGCGGCCCAGGGAGAAGGCGATCGCCAGCGGCACCGCGGTCAGCGCGTCGGCGAAGTTGTGCAGCGTGTCGCCCAGCAGCGCCACCGACCCGGACAGCGACACGATCACCGCCTGGACGAGCGCGGTGGCGATCAACGCGGCGAACGAGATGCCGAGGACGCGCATGCCCCGGTTGCTGGACTCCAGCGCGGTGTCCGTCTTGTCCGCACTGTCGTGGCTGTGCGGGGTGACCAGGTGACGGGCCTTCGCCACCAGCCTCCTGAACCCGCGCTGATGCCCATGACCGTGCCCGTGACCGTGACCGTGCTGGGGGGACGTTGGATGCGCCATTCGCGTGCCTCACTTGCCTGCGACCCGTTTCGGCGGATTATATGTAGTCATGTACGCACGCGACAACGAATCAGGTGCGACCCCTGCGCAGGAACAACCCACGGGCGCGCAAGTGGAGGCCGCGGTGGAGGCGTTCCGCATGCTCAGCGACGCCACCCGGCTCCGGCTGATGTGGCTGCTGTCGACCGGCGAGTTCGACGTCGGCTCGCTGGCCGCCTCGATCGGCGTGGCCCGGCCCTCGGTCTCGCAGCACCTGGCCAAGCTCCGCCTCGCCGGGCTCGTGCAGACCCGGCGTGACGGCCGCCGCGTGCTGTACCGGGCCCGCGACGCGCACGTCCGCGCCCTGATCGGCGAGGCGCTCTTCCACGCCGACCACGAGGTCTCCGGCATTCCCCGCCACGACTGACGCCCACCACGGGCGACGGCTGGTGGGGCGGTCAGGCGAGCGCCTTCGCCGGGATCGTGCCGGGTACGGCGGCCAGGCGGTGCTTGCGCTTGGGGATGCCGTAGGTGGGGTGGGAGGTGGCCCACAGCGACATCCTGAGGATGCCCGCCTTGACGCGCAGGGCCTTCCGCCCGCCCGTGTACGTCGGCTTCGCGCGGCCCTCGTCGTCGACCAGCTGCAGGATGCCGTCCCGTCGCCCGAGGCTGATGTGGTTGTAGGAGTAGACCAGTTTGGTGCGCGCGACCGGGCGGCCGGTCAGGCGGGCCACGATCGCCTCGATGGCCTGCCTGCCGGTGAAGCCGGCCGAGGCGCAGGACATGGGCAGCGGCCGGCCGTTGTCGGCGATGGCGTGGGCACTGTCGCCGACGGCGTAGACGTCCGGGTGTGAGACCGAGCGCATGGTCCGATCGACGATGATCTGACCGTTTCCGGCGACCTCCAGCCCGGCGGCGGCAGCGAGAGGGCTGACGGCGAACCCGGCCGTCCACACGGTCACGTCGGACGCCGGCGCGGTACCGTCGGCGCACCGCACCCGCGTCGCCTCGACGGCTTCGACGGCGGTGTGCTCCAGGACGGTGATGCCCAGCCGGGCGCACGCCTGGCGCAGGTGGCGGCGGGCCCCGCCGGAGAGCCGGGCGCCCAGCTCGCCGCGGGCGACGAGCGTCACCGACAGGCCGGGCCGGGCTTCGGCGAGCTCGGTGGCGGTCTCGATGCCGGTCAGCCCGTCGCCGATGACCACCACGCGGCCGCCCTCGCCCCGACGATCCAGGCTGTCCAGGCGTTCGCGCAGGCGCAGCGCCGAAGGCCGGGCGGCGACGTCGTAGGCGTGCTCGGCCACGCCGGGGACGGCTTCGACGTTCCCCTGGCTGCCGAGCGCGTACACCAGGGTGTCGTAGCCGAGCTCGTCGCCGCCGGCGAGGGCGACGACGCGGCGCTCGGCGTCGACGGCGGTGACCCGGGCCAGGCGCAGGCGTATCGCGGTGCCGGAGAAGACGTCGGCCAGCTTCGGGGCTTCGACGGCCCGGCCGGCCGCGAGCTGGTGCAGCCGCATGCGCTGGACGAACTCCGGCACGGCGTTGACCACGGTGATCCGGGTGTCCTTCGGGGACAGCCGGCGGGCCAGGTTCCCGGCCACGTAGGCCCCGGCGTAGCCGGCGCCGAGGACGACGATGCGGTGCTTCATGTGGATGCTCCTGTGGATGCGGCGTCCTGACGACCATGCGGCGCCGCCGTCGGGGACTTTGTGACAGCGCGCTCCTGTGACCTGCGCCACCGGCCCCGGGTGTCACACAACGGCGGGCGCCGGCGCCTTGTGCGTGAAGCAGGAGTTGCGGGCGGACAGGCGGGAGCCGGAGATGGACGAGCACAGCGACCCGAGGACGGACCGGGCGACCGAGGCGTTCCTCGCCCACCGCAACCTGCTGTTCACGGTCGCGTACGAGATGCTCGGCTCGGCGGCCGACGCCGAGGACGCCCTCCAGGAGACCTGGCTGCGGTGGGTCAGGGTCGACCTGGCGCAGGTGCGCGACGAGCGCTCGTATCTGGTGCGGGTCGTCACCCGGCGGGCGCTCGACCGGCTGCGGGCGGTCAAGCGCCGCAAGGAGGCGTACGTGGGCCCGTGGCTGCCCGAGCCGCTGCTGACCGCGCCGGACGTGGCCGAGGACGTGGAACTGGCCGAGAGCGTGTCGATGGCGCTCATGCTCGTCCTGGAGACGCTGTCGCCGACCGAGCGGGCCGTCTTCGTGCTGCGCGAGGTCTTCGACATCGGCTACGACGAGATCGCGGCGGCCGTCGGCAAGACCCCGGCGACCGTACGGCAGATCGCGCACCGGGCCCGCAGGCACGTCGACGCGCGGCGGCCCCGCGAGGTGGTCCACCCGGCCCAGGTCAGGGCGGCGGTGGAGTCGTTCCGGCGCGCGCTCGAGACCAGGGACCTGCAAGGGCTGCTCGACGTGCTCGCCCCCGAGGTCGTCCTGGTGAGCGACGGCGGCGGCGTCAAGCAGGCCGCGCCTCACCCGGTCCGGGGCGCCGGCAAGGTGGCCCGCCTGATCGTCGAGGGCCTCGGCAGGACCGGGATCGCGCTCACCAGCGAGCCCACCGAGGTCAACGGCAACCCGGCCCTCCTCCTCCGCGTGGACGGCGAGATCGACGGCGTCGTCGCGGTCCGGGTCGAGGACGCCCGCATCACCGGCCTCTACTACGTCCGCAACCCGCACAAGCTGACCCGCATCGCGTCCGAGACCCCGCTCACCCTGCGGTGAACACCGAACCCTGGAGGTCCTTCATGACGAAGAGCGCTGCCGACGAACTCGCCGGCTTCAGGCTGCCGGTCGAACGTGGCTGCCCGTTCGCCCCGCCCCCCGCCTACGAACGGCTGCGCGAACAGGCGCCGATCAGCAGGATCACGTTGGCCAGTGGCGGCGAGGCGTGGTGGGTGGCCGGGTACGAGGCCGGCCGTGCCGTCCTCGCCGACCCCCGTTTCTCCTCCGACAAGCGCAAGGCGGGCTTCCCGCTCTTCACGCTGGACGAGACGACCCTGCGGCAGCTCCGCAGCCAGCCGCCGTTGATGCTCGGCCTGGACGGCGCCGAACACTCAGCGGTCCGCCGCCCGGTGATCGGCGAGTTCACCCTGCGGCGGCTGACCGCGCTGCGCCCGAGGATCCAGGCCATCGTCGACCACTTCGTGGACGCCATGCTCGCCGCCGGCCGGCGGCCGGTCGACCTCGTCCACGCGCTGTCGCTGCCGGTGCCCTCCCTGGTGATCTGCGAACTGCTCGGCGTCCCGTACACCGATCATGACTTCTTCCAGAGCCGCACCGGCATGATGGTGAGCCGTACCTCGCTCGAAGACCGCGCGCGGGCCTTCGGCGAGCTGCGCGCCTACATCGACGACCTGATCACCCGCAAGGAGTCGGAGCCCGGCGACGACCTGTTCAGCCGGCAGATCGCCCGGCAGCGCCAGGACGGCGAGGTCGACCATCCGGGCCTGGTGAGCCTGGCCTTCCTGCTGCTGACCGCCGGGCACGAGACCACGGCGAACATGATCTCGCTCGGGGTGTTCGGGCTGCTCGGCCATCCGGAGCAACTGGCCCTGATCCAGGCCGACCCGGGCCGGACGCCCCTGGCCGTGGAGGAACTGCTGCGCTACTTCACCATCGCCGACGGGGTCACCTCCCGGGTGAGCACCGAGGACGTGGAGATCGGCGGGGTGACGATCAGGGCCGGCGAGGGCGTCGTCGTCTCGACGCTGTCGGCGAACTGGGACCCGGCGGTGTTCGAGGACCCGGACAGGCTGGACATCGAGCGCGGGGCGCGCCACCACCTCGCCTTCGGCTTCGGGCCCCACCAGTGCCTCGGCCAGAACCTGGCCCGGCTGGAGCTGGAGATCGTCTTCGACACGCTGTTCCGCCGTATCCCCGCCCTGCGGCTCGCCGTCCGGGCCGAGGATCTGCCGTTCAAGTCCGACGCCGTCGTGTACGGCCTTCACGAGCTCCCGGTCACCTGGTGAGCCGGACCTGATGCGCGCCGACCACGCCGTTACCCCGTCCCGAGCTCCGGAGTCCTCCTAGCGGAAGTCCTCGACCCGGTCCCGCGCCCACTGCGCGAACGTCCGCGGCGGCTTGCCCGTCACGGCCTGCGCGGTGGGCAGCGGGCCCAGGGCGCTCGGGTCGAAGTCCTGGCTGTCCGCCGGGTCGGCCGGATTGCCGTCGTAGTCGGTGAACCCCAGCAGGAAGTCCGCGGCCTCGGCGGCGAACCCGCCCATCCGCAGGTAGATCTCGCGCGCCTCCTCCGGGCTGACCTCCTCGAACCCGACCTCTTCGCCGAGCGCGTCGGCAATGGCCCTGACCTGGTCGCGCAGGCTGATCAGCTCGGGGCCGTTGATGTCGTACGCCTTGCCGTGGTGCCCCTCCTCCAGCAGGGCTTTCAGCGCCACGTCGGCGACGTCCCGCTCGTGCACGGGGAACCAGGCGGCGTCCGGGTTGGCGTCCCGCACGAGCCGCTCGGCCCGGATCGACGGCCCCCACAGCGCGAGCTTGTTGGCCGCGAACTCCCCCGGCCGCAGGTGGGTCCATTCCAGGCCGGAGTCCTGGACGGCCTGCTCGACCAGCGGATGGAAGGTCGTGTCGAAGCCGCCGGTCACCGCGCCCGACGAGAGCACGACGATCCGCCGTACGCCCGCCCGCTCGGCGCGTTCGACGATCTCCTTCGCCGTCGACGGCTCGGGGAAGAGGAACATCCGCTCCACGCCGTCGAACGGCACGGTCTCCGGCTTGGTGAGATCTCCCTGCACCACCTCGGCTCCGGGCAGCTCGGCCCGCGCCGGGTCCCTGGTCAGGGCCCGTACCTCGACCCCGGCCTGGATCAGGCCCGCTGTCACTTGCCGCCCCACGTTCCCGGTCGCCCCGGTCACCAGCACGCGCACATGCACTCCTCTATTTTCCGTATGTCCTACGGTTAAACAATAACGTACCATCTACGGAAAATAGGGAGGCTTGATGGAACGCAGCGGCGGCGGAGATCCCCGGGAGTCCCTGCGCCTGCTCTGGCGTGCCCCGCAGGCGCGATCGGGCCGCGGCCGGCCGCCCAAGGTCTCCCTGGACAAGATCGTCGCCGCGGGCCTGGAGCTGGCGGACCGCGACGGGCTCGCCGCCATGACCATGGACCGGCTCGCCGCGTCGCTCGGCGTCGGCACGATGACGCTCTACACCCACGTGCCCGGGAAGGCCGAGCTGGTCGACCTGATGGTGGACGCCGCCTGGCAGGAGCTCGACCTCACCCGATCGGGCTCATGGCGTGACCGGATCGAGCACTACGCCGCCCGGACCGTCGCCCTGCACGGACGCCACCCGTGGCTGCGCATGGTCTCGACCGTACGGCCGCCGCTCGGCCCCGGGCTGCTCGCCAGGAGCGAGTTCCTGCTGGCCGCCCTGGCCGGGACCGGGCTGACAGCCGCCGAGAGCGCCGCAGCCACCGACTCCATCGTCACCTTCGTCGACGCCGCGGCCGCCACGCTGGCCGAGCACACCCATGCCGAACGGGTCAGCGGCCAGTCCGCCGAAGACTGGTGGGCCGCCCGCCAGGTGTTCTGGGAGACCCTCTTCGACCAGGCGCGCTATCCGGCGATCACCCAGGCCTGGCGGGACGGCGGCTTCGACCGCAACGCGGCCAGGGCGGCGGCGAACGCGTTCGACCTCGGCCTGCGCGCCCTGCTCGACGGGATCACCGCGATGGCCCGGCGGGACGGCTGAGCGGAACGCATGGCCGGATCTGACAGTGACTCGTCATTGCCGCCACCGGAAGCCACGGCAACAATGAGACGTATGTCCGATCTGCACCGTGTGGTCATCGCCGTGTTCCCCGACGTGGACCTGCTGGACGTCACGGGTCCCGCCGAGGTCTTCGCGCTGGCCAACCGCCAGGCGCCGGGCCGGGCGGCGTACCGGGTGCGGCTGGCCGGCCCCCAGGACGGCACGGTGACGACCTCCGCCGGGGTGCGGCTGGACACCGACCTCACGTTCGCCGAGGTCGGCTGGGAGGTGGACACGCTGGTAGTGCCCGGCGCGGTCGAGCTGTCCGACGAGGGGCCGATCCCCCGGATCGACCCCGAGGTGGTGGCCTGGGTGCGGAGCACCGCCCCGCACGCCCGGCGGGTGGCCTCGGTGTGCGTGGGCGCGCACATCCTGGCGGCGGCCGGGCTGCTGGACGGCCTGACCGCCACCACGCACTGGTCCACGGCGGCCCGGCTGGCGGCCGATCACCCGGCCGTGACGGTGGACCCCGATCCGATCTTCGTCAGGTCCAGCGAC
Source organism: Nonomuraea ceibae (assembly GCF_019396325.1). Taxonomy (GTDB): domain Bacteria; phylum Actinomycetota; class Actinomycetes; order Streptosporangiales; family Streptosporangiaceae; genus Nonomuraea; species Nonomuraea ceibae. Next base: position 212,205 of record NZ_JAHKRO010000001.1, on the reverse strand, counting down.
TCCGTGTGGACGGGCGCCGGGATCAGCGCGTGCATGGACCTGGCGCTGGCGCTGGTGGCCGAGGATCACGGCGAGGCTCTGGCGCTGGAGGTCGCCCGGCAACTGGTGGTGTACCGCAAGCGGCAGGGCGGGCAGAGCCAGTTCAGCGTGCCGATGCGGCAGGCGCCCACCGCGCGGCGGGACATCGACGAGCTGCGGCTGTGGATCGCCGAACACCTGGCCGAGGACCTGTCGGCAGGCGCGCTCGCGGAGCGGATGCGGCTGAGCGAACGGCACTTCGCCCGCGTGTTCCGGCAGGAGACCGGCACCACCGCGGCGGCCTATGTCGAGGCGGCGCGGGTGGAGGAGGCCCGCCGCCTGCTGGAGACCACCGACCAGTCCCTCGACCAGGTCGCGGCGGCCTGCGGGCTGCGCTCGGCGCAGACCCTGCACCGCGCCCTGCGCCGGCAGCTCGGCACCACCCCGGCGGCCTACCGCCGGCGCTTCCGCACCGCCGCCTGACCCCATCACCCTTCTGAGCCCGTACGGCCAGGCGGGGTTCGCATATTTCATGGAAAGGAAATCAGTAATGCATGCTTCTACCACCCTGCGCGAGGTCATCGGCCTGGACAACCGGCCGCCGAGGCTCGCCGAGTCCACGCTGATCCTGATCGACTACCAGAACACGTACCGCTCCGGGGTCATGGCGCTGCCCGGCGCCGATCGGGCGCTGGCCGCCGGGGCCCGGCTGCTGGAGCGGGCCCGCGCCGCCGGCACCCGGGTGATCCACGTGGTCAACGACGGCGGCGAGGGCTCCCCGTACGACATCCGCGCCTGGATCGGGGCGATCTGCGACGAGGTGGCCCCGATCGACGGCGAGGAGGTCGTCGTGAAGGGCTTCCCCAACGCCTTCCACCAGACCCGGCTCGAGGACGTGCTCCGCCAGGCGCAGGCGGGGCCGGATCTGATCCTGGCCGGGTTCATGACCCACATGTGCGTCACCTTCACCGCCCAGGGCGCGTTCAACCTGGGCTTCCGGCCTGCCGTCGTCGCCGACACCACCGCCACGCGGCCTCTGACGGCGCCCTCGGGCGAGGTCGTGCCTGCCGAGACGCTCCAGGCCGGCAGCCTGACCACCATCGCCGACCTGTTCGGCGTCGTGGTCGCCACCGCTGACGACCTCCCGGACTGACGCCCGCCGTTAAGATCGCGTGCCATGCTTCCGGATGGCTTATGGCGGATCGCCAGGATCGGGATCGTCAGCCTGGTTCTCGTGGCGGCGGCCGCGGGACTGGTGCTCGGCGACGTGTGGCTCTGGGCGGCCGCGGAATGGAAGCCGCCGTACTACGCGGCCTTCTACGGGGACGCGGGGTTCGACACCGCGACCACGGTGGCGCTGCTCGTCGCCGCCGTGGTGAAGGCCGCGTTCCTGTGGCTGATCCTGCGCGCGCCCATGCCGGGGCCGCTGGACCGCCGGGCGAAGGCGCTGCGCCGGCTGCTGTATGTGGCGGTGGCCGACGCGATCGTGCTGTGGTGGCCCATCGCGCTGCTTCCCGACGAGGTGGACGCGGTGTTCCAGCTCGTGCTGTGGACCGCGATCCACGTCCTCTACCTGCTCGTCATCCGCTGGCGGTCCCGCGTGCTGCGCGTGGCGACCGGGGCGCTGTTCGCGGTCGTGCTGGCCGACACGGCCGACGAGGTGCTCGACGAGTTCGGCCTGCCGGAGGTCGTGCCGGAGATCGTGCCGAACGACTTCCCCCTGTTTGCGCTGTGCGCGGTGGCGGCGACCCTGCTCACCGTCGTCGGGCAGTGGCGCGACGGCCGGTGGAGCCGCGGCACGCTGGTCGCCGGGTGGTCGTCGATGGGCGTCCCCGTGCTGGCGATCCCGCTCTACCTGTACGTCGCGGACTCCATCAGCGGCACTCTGGTGACCTCGATCGTCATGGACGCGCTGGGGCTCGTCAGCGTCGTGTGGCACGCGGCGACCGCCCGCGAGCTGCCCACCGGGGAACGCCTGGCGGACCACCGGCCCGGCGTGCACCGGGCGATCCGCGTCGCGGTGGCGGCCCTGGTCGTCCTGCCGGTCATCGCGACGATCCAGCCGGAGCAGAACGCGCATCTCACCTATACCAGCTGGTCGATGGACTGCTACGAGCACCGCGACTTCGGTGACCTGAAACCCGCCGAACGTGAGGCCGCATTCCTGTGTCAGGCGCGCAGCAGGCACGGCGGAGTCCCGCCCATGTTCCCGGACAGCCTGTCGGACCAGGCCGTCCTCGCGTACGGGCGGGCGCTGTGCCGGGCGAGGGGCCGCGAGGAGCAGGAGGCCATCCTCACGGAGGCCGGGAGCGCGCGGGCCGGCTGGGGCGCGGACCCGCGGGAGCTCGTCTATGTCTGCCCGGAGATCGTCGGCACGACCCACCCTGAGCTGCTGCGCTCGGCCCGAGAGACGGAGGCGGCGTACGACGCCTATGTCGCCGAGGAGAACGCGAAGTGCCGCGACCCGTGGCCCCGGAAGAAGGGCGTCGTCCAGGCCACGGCCAAATACTTCCTGTTCGCCGACGGCGATCACGGCTACCTCGTCCACGACCCCGGGGACGAAGCCTTCGAGGAGGCGGCGGAGCTGGCGATGGACCGGGTCTACGACGACAGCGGCGGCATCGGGGTGGCCGACAGCGCCGCGCTCGTCGGCCACGTCGCGGACGTCACGGACCTGTGCCTCACGGTGAAGGCCTTCCGCAGCGCGCCACCACGGCGGACGGCCAAGTGGGATCAGGTCACCGAGGTGCCGCTCGTCAGCCGCAGCGGCCGGCTCACCGTGCCGGAGAAGGACGGCGGCGAGGTGGGCGCGGGCGCCCCGATGCCGAACCTGGCGATCGCCGGCAAGGGCCGCTACCGGCTCCGCGTCCACGTCCGGGTCGACCGCGCCGGGGAGGAGCACCACCTGGTCGTGGTGTTCCCGGGCACGTCGAAGAAGCGGCTCAAGCTGAAGTCGTGAGCTCGGCGGTCAGGGGACGAGGACGATGCGGTCGCCGGTCTCCTCCGTCCAGACCTCGCCGATCCGGGCAAGGGGGACGGCGCGGGCGCGTACGTCAATGGCTCCCTCGGTCACCGCCGAGGCGAGTTCGGGCAGTTCGGCGAGGATGTCGCGGGCGGGGACCGAGCCGATGCCGCTGCCGACGATCCGCAGGCGGGCCGAGCGCAGCGCCGCGGCGGGGATCGGCGCGGTCGGGCCGGCGACGGAGCCGATCTGGATCCAGGTCAGCGGGACGGTGCGGTCGGCGCGGGCGACGAGCATCGGGATCATGGCCCCTGCGGCGGGCTCGCCCCACACGTAGTCGATGACCACGTCGACGTCGGCGGCGCGACCGACCTCGTCGAAGGTGATCGTCTCGTCGGCGCCGAGCGCGGTCAGCGCGCTCAGCCGGGCGGCGTCACGGCCGGCGGCGATGACGTGGGCGGCGCCGAACAGCTTGGCGATCTGGACCGCCATCCGCCCGGCGTTGCCGGTGGCGCCGAGGACGAGGACGCGCTGCCCGGCGTGGAAGTCGACGCGCCGGCGCAGCGCCACCCAGGACGACATGGCCGGGTTCATCGCGGCGGCGATGCGTACGGGGTCGATGCCGTCGGGCAGGATCACGCTGCGGCGGGGGTCGATGAGGGTGCGGTCGGCGAACGTGCCGAGCGGGGTGTCGTCCAGCACCGCGTAGCGGACGTTGCCCTCCTGGTCGCGCACCACGCCGTCGACGCCGGGGACGAGCGGGTAGGCGGCGTCGCCGGAGTAGTGGGAGCCGTTCGCCTTGGCCCTGGTCAGGTGGTGCAGCCCGGCGGCGAGGACCTCGACGGCCAGCTCGTCGCCGTGGCGCGGCTCGGGGGCGGGGTGCTCGCGGTAGACCGGCGGGGCATCGGCTGCCTGGATGACGGCGGCGTGCATGGGCGTGACCTCCGGAAAATAGTTTGTTTTACCAACCGCTCGTCATAGTAGTTGGTAATCCAAACCTTCGCGCGGACGTCTCAGGTCACCAGTCCCCTGCGGTAGGCGTAGACCACCGCCTGCACGCGGTCACGCAGGCCGAGCTTGGTCAGGATGCGCGACACGTACGTCTTGACCGTCTCCTGGCTGATCACCAGCGTGGCGGCGATCTCGCTGTTGGACCGCCCGTCTGCGATGAGACGCAGCACCTCCAGCTCACGCGGGGTCAGCGCGCTGTCGTCGGGGCCCCCTTCGGCGGGGCGGATCCGGGACGCGTACCTGCCGACGAGCCGCCGCGTCACCTCGGGCGCCAGCAGCGCGGCACCCGAGGCGACCGTGCGGATGCCGTGCAGGAGCTGAGCCGGCGGCGCGTCCTTGAGCAGGAACCCGCTCGCCCCCGCGCGCAGCGCCTCGTAGACGTACTCGTCCAGGTTGAACGTCGTCACCACCAGCACCTTGACCGGATCGGCGACCCCGGCGCCGGCCAGCAGGCGGGTCGCCTCGATGCCGTCGAGCACCGGCATCCGCACGTCCATCACCACGACGCCGGGACTCAGCCGGCGGGCGAGGTCGACCGCGACGCGACCGTCGCCGCACTCGCCCACCACCTCCATGTCCGGCTGCGCGCCGATGATCGTCGCGAAGCCGGTGCGGATCAGCGCCTGGTCGTCGCAGACCAGGACCCGGATCGGCGCGCTCACGACCGCCCACCTGCGGGGACGCGTGCCCGTACCACGAAACCGCCCGCCTGCCGGTGGGCGTCGAACTCGCCGCCCAGTGCCTCCACCCGCTCGCGGAGCCCGGCCAGGCCCCGCCCGCTCCCGCCGGGAGAGACGCCGCCGGAGCCGGGGCCGCCGGTGGTGACCTCCACGCTGATCTCCTTCTCGCCGTGGCGCACCCGGACCGTGGTGGGGGTGCCGTGGGCGTGTTTGAGAGCGTTCGTCAGAGCCTCCTGGACGACCCTATAGGCGACCAGCTCGGCGCTGCCCGCCGATTCCGCCGGGCTGCCCTCCTCTGCGAGCTCCACCGGCTGCCCGGCCCGGCGGGTCTGTTCCACGAGCGCGCGGAGCTCACCGGCCGGCGGCAGGCCGACGTGGGTGTCGTGATCGGCCTTGAGCAGGTCGAGCATGTGCCGCAGGTCGGCGATGGCCCGCCGGCCGGTGTCGGTGACGGCGCTCAGCGTCGCGTCGAGCCGGTCGGGCGCGGCCGTCAGGTAGCGGGCCGCCTCGGCCTGCACGACCATCGCCGTCACGTGGTGCGTCACGACGTCGTGGAGCTCGCGGGCGATGCGGGTGCGTTCGGCGGCGCGGGTGGCCTCGGCGACGTGGCGGCGGTGCTCGGCCTCGGCGGCGCGGGTTGAGCGCAGCCAGGCCCCGATGCACCAGGTGAGGACCAGGGACAGGTAGAAGACCACATACCCCTCCACACTCTCGGTCGCGCCCAGCCGGGCGAGCGCGATCGCGAGCGGCACGTACGCCAGGGAGAGGAGGACCACGGTGACGCGGCGGTGGCGCTCCAGGTGGGCGCCCGCGCTGATGAGGGCTATGGGCATCGTGTTGCTCGCGAACAAGTGGTAGGCGTGGAGCTGGTCGAGGGCGAAGCCGAGCGCCACCAGTGCCACGCTCACCGCCGGCAGGCGGCGCCGCACGGCGAGCGGCAGGCACTCCAGGGCGAGCACCACGAACGCCGCCTCGTCGACGGGCCGGGCCGGCAGCTCGCCGACCTGCGTCCCCTTGCCGTGGAGCCCCGGCAGGAGCGAGGCGACGGCCATCAGCAGCGCGAACGGTAAGTCCCGGACCACGACGTCGCACCGCCGCCACAGGTCCGTGATGCGCCGTGGACCGGTCATGACGACTCCCTCATGCGCAAACCCTAGGGACCCGGCGGCCTCGGTTCGTCACCACAGGGTGGACATCCGGGGGTAGCTCCTGCGAGCTACCGGCGAATGTCCACCGCACGGGGACGATCTCCAGGCGCCCGCTCCGTAGCGTTGCGACGCGATCCGAATCCCCCACTGGAGGACCACATGCCCGGCAAGATCAAGTCATCCGTCGTGGCCGCGCTGTGCTGCGCCGTGCTCGGCGCGGGCGCGGCCGGCTGCGGCGGCGACGCGCTGGAGAACTGGGACCCCCTCGCGGCCGCCCCGCTCTCCGGGGTCGAGAAGATCCAGGTCGCGGGCCGGTCGGTGAACGTGTCGTGCTCGGGCGACCCGGACAAGGGCGGCCCGGTCGTCGTCCTGATGCACGGCGGCGGCGACGGGCTCGACAAGCTGGCCGCCCTCCAGAAGACGCTGAGCGAGCGGAACCGGGTCTGCTCCTACGACCGGCTCGGCGCGGGGGCGAGCGACCCGCCGGACGGCCCGCAGAGCTTCGCCGGCACAGGGAAGATCCTCACCGGCGTGCTCGACCGCGTCGCCGGTGACGCCCCGGTCGTCCTCGCCGGGCACTCGCTGGGCGGGCTGATCGCCGCCAGGTACGCCCCCGACCACCGCGACAGGGTCAAGGGGCTGGTCCTGATGGACGCCACCCCGCCCACCATGGCGGCCGACATCGCCAAGGCCATCCCCGAGTCGGCCACCGGCCCGGCCGCCGAGCTGCGCGCGCAGAACCTGGCGATGTTCCGGGGCGAGAACCCGGAGAAGCTCGTCATGGCCGACGGCCCGGTCAGGTCCGCGGGCGACATCCCGGTGGAGGTGATCCAGCACGGCAAGCCGTATCTCGCCGCGCTCCCCGAGTACGGGCCGCGTCTGGAGCGGGCGTGGACCGCCGGGCAGCGCGCCTGGCTCGCGCTGTCCGGCGACGCCAGACTGAGCACCGCCGAGGACAGCGGCCACCACATCTACGTCGACCAGCCCGGCGTCGTCGTCCAGGCCGTCGAGCGCGTCACCGAGCAGGCCGCGCGTCAGGCGTGATCGGGCCTGGCCATCAGCAGGCGGCCGTGGCGGAACCGCTCGCCCTCCACCGGCTCGCGCGACATCCGCGCCACCTCGACGAAGCCCTCCTTGCGGGCCAGGTCCGCCAGCTCGTCGATCGGCCACCGGTAGGCAGGCGTGACCTTGTGGTCGAACTGCGAAACCGGCCCGCCGTCGGACTCGAAGAAGCCGAGCAGGAGATGGCCGCCCGGGGCCACCACCCGGCGGAACTCGGCGAGATACGGCGGCAGCTCCGCGGGCGGGGTGTGGATGAGCGAGTACCAGGACAGCAGGCCGCCCAGCTCGCCGTCGGCCGCGTCGACGGCCCCCATCGAACCGACCTCGAACCGCAGGCCGGGATGGTCCCTGCGGGCGATCCGGATCAGCTCGGCGGACAGGTCGACGCCGGACGCGTCCAGCCCGAGGTCGCGCAGGTGGGCCGTCACGTAGCCGGGACCGCACCCGGCCTCGACGACCGGCCGGGGCCCGGCGGCCCGGACGAGCTCGGCGAACGCGGCGATGATCGCGCGGTCCAGCGGCTGGCGGTCGAGCGAGTCACGGACGAAGTCGGCGTAGATGTCGGCCACGGCGTCGTAGGCGTCCGCCGTAGCGCTCAGGTAGGAGGAGGATGCGGTCATGGCGGACGACTGTAGTTGATGCCCGGCGCGTCAGGGCTCCAGCAGCAGCCTGGCCACGGCGTTGAGCGTGATGGCGATGCCGATGCCGCCCACGGTCCAGCCGAGGACCCGTGCGGTGTTCCTGGTCAGCCAGTCGTTGATCTTCTGCAGCAGCGGCTCCACCCTGCGGTGCGCGGCCAGCCGGGCGACGGCGAGCACGATCGCCGGGAGCGTCATCACCAGGCAGTATCCGGCGATCGTGACCCCCGAGAGCTGCCATCCGAGGTCCGCGTCGGCGATCAGGCCGACGGCGGCCAGATAGGGCAGCATGGTGGCGACCTCCAGCAGCGCCGCCAGCAGGGCCAGGCTCATCAGGGCGCCGGTGCTGCCGCTGCCGGTCATCGCCTTGACCCGCCAGCGCTGGACCTTGCCGGGTTCGCCCTCCTGCCGCCGGGCCCTGGCCTCCAGCCAGTAGCTTGCCGCGATGACGGCGACGCCGAGGGCGAGCTGCCCGATCTTCAGCGTCGTCGCCGGGATGTCGGCGACGAGCGCGCGGGCCGCGAGCAGGGCGGCGTCGGCGCCGAGCGTGAGCAGCACGCCTACGCAGAAGTAGAACGCGGCCACCGTGCCCAGGTAGACGGCGACGCGCCCGGCGCGCAACCGGCCGGGGGTGAGCAGCAGCCACACGGGGATGAGCAGGGTGCCGAAGCTGGTGCTGTCGATCAGGGCGAGCCCGCCGAGCATCAGCGCGAGCCCGAGCGTCACGCGGTCACCTCCGCGCCGAAGAGGCGGCCCAGGTAGGCGGCGAGCGCCGCGCGGATGCCGGCGGCGTCGTAGCCCGTGCCGGTGGCGGCGTGGTGCAGGCACAGGCCGTCGACGAACGCGACCAGCGAGGCCGCCTCCACGCGCGGGTCGAGCGCGGGGTCGAGCTCGCCCGCGCGCTGGGCCCCGGCCAGCGCGTCGGCGAGGCCGTCGAGCAGGTCGGCCGTGGCGGCCCGGTGCACGGCGGCCGTCTTGTCGTCGGTGAGCGTGGCCTGGAGGAAGGTCAGCCAGACCCTGAGCTCACGTTCGCGCTCGGGGTCCAGCGGCAGGAACGTCTCCATCAGCCGCATCACGAACCCGCGCACCGGAGTGGTGACCTGGACCTGCCTGACGCGCTCGCCGACGCGCCGGTAGACGTGCTCGATGCCGAAGAGCAGCAGCTCGTCCTTCGAGCGGAAGTAGCGCTGCACCAGGCCCACCGACACCTCGGCCGCCGCCGCGACGTCGGCCAGCGTGGTGCGGGCGAGCCCCCGTTCGGCCAGGGTCCTCATCAGCGCGTGGGTGATCTGCGAGCGCCGCGTGTCCGCGTCGGCATGTCGGGTCATGCGCAAATATTACCGTAATATTTTTTATGCCTACTCCGGGCTGGTGACGCGGGCGAGCACGATGCCGCCGACGATGAGCGCCAGCGCGGCCATGCGGCCGATCGACACCGGGTCCTTGTGCACGACGATCCCGAGGGCGATCGCGCCGACCGCGCCGATGCCGGTGAAGACGGCGTACGCGGTGCCGACGGGCAGGGTCCGCATCGCGTACGACAGCAGCCAGACGGCGGCGGCCATGAGGACGAAGCAGATCAGGGTGGGCAGCGGCCTGGTGAAGCCCTGGGTGGGTTTGATGCTCTGCGCCCAGGCGATCTCGACCAGACCGGCCAGCCCGAGGATGAGCCAGTTCATCGGTCAGTACTCCTTTCCGAGCTCGTACGCGGTCCTCAGCGCGGCGGCGTACAGCTCGTCATGCTCGGCCCGGCGGTCGGCGAGAAGGGGGTCGACCCGGGAGTTGGCCAGGTCGGCGGTGACGAAGGCGGTGTCCTCGACGGCGAAGTGGCCGGCGAAGAAGTCGCGCAGGTAGCGCGCCTGGTAGTCGTAGCGGGCCTTGGGGGCGCCCGGCGCGTAGGCCCCGCCTCGGGCGGTGGCGACCACGAAGCGGCGGCCGGCGAGCGACATCCGGGGGAAGGTCACCTGGTCGAGCCAGGCCTTCAGCGACGAGGGGACCGAGTAGTTGTACATCGGGGTGGCGATCAGCACCACGTCGGCGGCCACGAGCTCGGCCAGCAGCGGCTCGACCACGGCCCAGGCGGCGGCCTGCTCCGGGGTCCGCACGGCCTCCTTGTAGCGGTCGAGCTCGGTGATGCCGTGGGCCATGACGTGATCGCACAGCTCGGTCCAGGCTTCGCCGATGTGCGGCACGGGGTCGGCGGCGAGGTCGCGCCTGACGTGGACGCCGTCCAGGTGGGCGGCGCGCCAGGACTCGGCGAAGGCGTCGCCCAGCTCGCGGCTGATCGACCGGCGGCGGGCGCTCGCGTCCAGGTGCAGCAACGTGGTCATCGGGGGCTCCTCAACAAGTGGACGCTCTGTCCGGTTCGACCGTAGCAGCGAAGCGGACGACATGTCCACTTCGCGGTAGAGTCGCAGCATGAAGCCCCGCATCGACCTGCTCACCGGACGCCCCGCAGGCGGCGGCGCCCGCCCGCGCGAGCGCGCCGACGCCGCCCGCAACCGGGCCAAGGTGCTCGCCGCCGCCGCCGAGCTGTTCGCCGCCCGCGACCCGCGCGGCGTCACGATGGAGGACATCGCCAAGGCCGCGGGCGTGGGGCGCGGCACGCTCTACCGCCGCTACCCCGACACCGTCTCGATCGCCCAGGCACTGCTGGACGAGCACGAGTTCGCGCTGCAGGAGCGGCTGCTGCGCGGCGACCCGCCGCTCGGGCCGGGCGCGCCTCCCGGCGACCGGCTCGCCGCCTTCTACGCCGGGATGGTCGACCTGCTCGAAGCCCACATCTCTCTGGTGCTCGGCGCCGAACAGGGCGAGCTGCGGTTCACCACCGGCGCGTACGGGTTCTGGCGGGCGCACGTGCGGACGCTGCTCATCCAGGCGGCGGTCCCCGAGCCGGAGGCGCTCGTCGACGCGCTGCTCGCCCCGCTGGGCCCGGACGTCTTCGCCGAGCAGCGGCGGCGCGGCCTCACCCCCGAGCAGATCACCGCCGCCCTGGCCCGCCTGGCCCACGGGGTCACGCGTTGACAGCCGCTACGCGCCGTCGATCTCCCGGGCCCGCTCGGTCTGCGGCTCGCCGCTCCTGGTGCGGCCCAGCTTGCCCGCCTTGACCGAGGCCGCCAGCACGTCGCAGATCAGCCGGACGCCGAGCAGCGACGTCACGTCCGAGCTGTCGTACGGCGGCGAGACCTCCACCACCTCCATGCCGAGCAGCCCCTCGGCGGCGAAGCGGCGCACCAGCTTGAGCACCTCGCGCGGGTAGAGCCCGCCGGGCTCGGGCCAGCCGGTGCCGGGCGCGAACCCGGGGTCGACGGCGTCGATGTCGAACGACAGGAACACGCCCTCCGCTCCGTTGCTCCAGGCCACCTCCAGCGCCAGGTCGGCGACGGCGTCCAGGCCGTGCTCCTCGACGTCCTCGACCGTGATCACCACCGAGCCGCCCTTGCGCGCCTCCTCGACGCCGGGCCTGGGCACCTGCCAGCCGCCGATGCCGATCTGCACCAGGTTGCCCATGTCGAAGTGGAGCTCGTGAGCCGCCCAGTACCAGGGGGTCGTGTGCATGCGCTCGTCGAGGTCGCGCTTCTGGGTGTCGAGGTGGCGGTCGAAGTGGATGACGCCGATCTTCTTGCCGAACGCGTTCATCACGCCTCTGGCGGTGGGGAACCCGATCGAGTGGTCGCCGCCGAGGATGACCGGGAAGACGCCGTTGGACACGATGTGCTCGATGCCCTTGGTGATCTGGTCGAAAGCCTTCTCCAGGTTGGCGGGGGTGACGAAGATGTCGCCCACGTCCACGATGTCGAGCTGTTCGCGCAGGTCGACGCCCTGTTCGTAGTAGTAGGGCGAGTACAGCGACGAGATGCTGCGCATGCCCTCGGGGCCGAAGCGGGGGCCGGGGCGGTAGGTGGTGCCGGTGTCGAGGGGCACGCCGACGACGGCGACCTCGTGCTGCCCGACGAGCGTGACGTCCTCCAGGTACGGCGTCTTGAGGAAGGTCTTGATGCCGGAGAAGTGCGGCACCTCGCCGCGCTGGAACGTCGAGGCCAGCTCCCGGTCCTGGATGGAGTCGGCCGGAGGCAGGCCGAGGCGGTGGATGCGCCGCAGCTCCTCCTGGTACTTGCGGTCGGTCAGCTCGCGTTCGAGGCGTTTGGCCTTCTCACCGAGGAGGTCGTCAGGATCGATGCCCATGAGGTGTCCCTGCGCCCGGGCCCGACAAGCACAACGCGAAGAAGGGCATGGATTGCGAAAAGCCTCAGCGGGGGCGCAGCCCGCCGAGGGAGACCTCGACGTAGCGCCGCCAGTCGCCCGCGGCGTTGCGGATCACCGCCGCCAGGCCGCAGATGACCATGTTGACGTCCGCGGCGGTCACCTCGGACCCGACCGTGCCGCGTTCGCGGGCCAGGCCGATCAGCTCCGCGATGGCGGCGAGCAGCTCCTCGCGGGTCTCTCCGCGCGGCTCGGCCGAGCCCATCGCCCGCTCGATCACCTCGGACATGCCGCGGTCGCCGGCCAGCACCTCGCCCACGTGGCGCAGGTAGCGGGCCAGCCCGAGGTCCGGGTCGCCGGCGAACCGGCGCGCGGCCTCGGCGAGTTCGGCGGCCCGGTGGTCGGCGACGGCCTCGATCAGGGCCTCCCGGGTGGGGAACTTGCGGTAGAGGGTCCCGACGCCGACGCCCGCCGCCCGCGCGACCTCCGACATCTGCACGTCGTGGCCGCTCTCGGCGAACAACGCGCGTGCCGCTTCCAGGACGCGGTCGCGGTTGCGCTCGGCGTCGGTGCGCGGCTTGCGGCGGGCCTGCGGTGTTGACATCTCGAACGATCCCCTGACTAGACTTCCGTACGGAATCCGGAATCCTTATTCCGATTATGCAGGAAAGGTCGGCATCATGTCGAAACGGGCGGCGGGACGGTCCGGCCAGGCGCTCCTGGTGTGGGGACTGCTGGTGGTGGCCGCGAACCTGCGGCCGAGCCTGACCGGCGTCGGGCCGCTGCTGGATCGCGTCCAGGCCGATCTGGGGCTGGCTCCGGCCGTGGCGGGGCTGCTGACGACGCTGCCGCTGCTGGCGTTCGCGGCGGTGTCGCCGGTGGTCCCGCGCATGGCCGCGCGGTGGGGGCCCGAGCGGCTGCTCTGGGGCGCGCTCCTGGTGATGACGCTCGGCATCGCCGTGCGGTGGATCCCGTCGGCCGGCGCCCTGTTCGCCGGGACCGTGCTGATCGGCGCGGGGATCGCCGTGGGCAACGTGATCCTGCCGAGCCTGATCAAGCGCGACTTCCCGGACAGGGTGGGGCTGCTGACCAGCGCGTACGCCACGGTGATGGGCGGTGTCGCCGCGGTGGCCTCCGGCGTCGCGGTGCCGATCGCCGAGGCCGCCCCGGGCGGCTGGTACACCGCGCTGGGCTGCTGGATCGTGCCCGCGCTGGTGGCCGTGGCGCTGTGGTTCCCGCAGGTGCGCGCCGCGCGGCCGGCCGACGGGACGGTCCGCCGGCGGCGGCTGCCGTGGCGCTCGCCGCTCGCCTGGGCGGTCACGGCGTTCATGGGCCTGCAGTCGCTGGGCTTCTACGTCGCCGTGACGTGGCTGCCCCAGGTGTTCCAGGACAGCGGGGTCGGCGCGGCGACGGCCGGGTGGCTGCTGTTCCTCTACCAGGCGGTCGCGCTGGTGACCAGCCTGGCGGTGCCGATCGCGCTGCGGTGGGCGCGCGACCAGCGCGCGGTGGCCGCCGTGAGCTCGGCGGCGTTGCTGACCGGCTATGCCGGGCTGCTGGTGGCGCCCGGCTGGGTGCTGGCGTGGACGGTCGTCCTGGGGCTGGCCGGTGGCGCGTGCCTGGTGCTCGCGCTGGCCTTCCTCAGCCTGCGCGCCCACGACGCGACCGGCGCGGGCGAGCTGTCGGCGATGGCGCAGTCGATCGGCTACCTGGTGGCGGCGGCGGGCCCGGTGGTCTTCGGGCTGCTGCACACCGTCAGCTCCGGGTGGGAGGCGCCGCTCGCGCTGATGTGCGTCGCCGCGACCGGCCAGGTGATCGTCTCGATCGCGGCCGGCCGCGGCACGGTGCCCGGGGCCGGCGCGGACCGGGACCCGCTCGGCGCGGGCGAGCCCCGCTGACGCCCTACTGGGCGGCCTCCTGCACGGCCGCGGTCCGGGCGGCTCCGGCCTGGGCGGCGGTGGCCTGGACGGCGGCGGCCATGGCCTCGTGGCCTGCGGCGTTGGGGTGGAGGCCGACCGAGTCGACGCCCTCCATCGGCTCCATCCACCGCACGCCGAGCGGCTTGCACAGGTCGTGGCCCACCGAGCCGGCGTAGGTGTCGACGTACGTGGCGCCGTTGGCGGCGGCGCGGGCGGCGAGCATGGCGTTGAGGCGCTTCTCCACGTCCCGCAGCCAGGGCGCGTCACCCTTGGCGATGGGGACGGTCGAGTAGCAGTTGCTCCCGTCGTCCGGCATGATCACCGGGTAGCCGACGACGAGGACGTCGGCGGCCGGGGAGCGGCGCTTGATCTCCTGGAGCACGGCGTCGACCTTGTCGCCCGTGGCGGCGATCCGCCCGCCGATCGGGTCGATGCCGGCCACGGTGTAGCTGGTCTTGCACGGCGAGCCCCACGGGTTGAGCTTCCCGAGGATGACGCAGCGGGCGATGATGCCGCTGACGTCGATGTCGTTGCCGCCGATCCCCAGCGTGACCAGGCCGGTGTCCGGCCGGAGCGCGTCGAGCTGGGGCGGCGCGGTGCCCTGCGAGGCGGTCATGTGCGCCGTGGTGGCCCCGGCGCAGCTCGCGTCGGTGAACGCGGCCGCGGGTAACCCGGCCGCCGTCAGCGTGGGGTAGTTCCGGTCGGACCGGCCGCAGTTCGCGTCCGTCTGGTTCGGGATTCCGGGGCCCGCGGTGTAGGAGTCGCCGAGGGCCACGTAATGGCCGGTGGCGGCGTGCGCGGGCGGTGCCGCGACGACCGCCGAGGCGAGTGCTGCCGCGAGTGCTGGGGCGATCACGAGGGCGGTGTTCCTGAGCCGTCGGCTGGTTGCGAGCATGGCCACCTTCACTGGACGGGGGGTGAGGGCAGGAGGCGGCGGACCGCAGTTTCCTACCAGGCGGTAAGTTTTGCCATACGGAGCCCGCAGCGTCAAGATCTGCCCGAGCGGATACGATCGGATCGCAAGCGAGAGGCGGGTGATGGTCCGGTGGCGCAGAGGACGACCGTCTACGACGTCGCCGAGCGCGCGGGCGTCTCCATCGCGACGGTCTCGCACACGTTCCGGCAGCCGGAGCGGGTCCGTCCGGAGACGCGGGAGCTGGTCCTCCAGGCCGCGCGGGTCCTCGGCTACGTGCCGAGCGGCAGCGCGCGCGGGCTGGCGAAGGGCCGTTCGCAGGCGCTCGGCCTGTACGCCTTCGACATGTTCCTGCCGTCCGACCTCAGCGCCCCGGCCCTGGATCTCGACACCCTGGTGGCCAAGGAGCTCGACGGCCTCGGCGACGTGCGGCGCTTCCCTCTCTACGTGGACGAGATCCAGCGCGGCTTCGAGCTGGAGGCGCGGCGGCTGGGCCGTTCGGTGATGCTCGGGTCGGGGGCCAGCCGCGACTCGCTGGGCAGCATCGACCTGGCGGGCAGCGTCGACGGGCTGGCGATCTTCCCCGGCGGCGCGGCGCGTGACCTGCTGGAACACGTCGGTCGCGGCGTCCCGGTGGTGATCTTCAGCAGCCCGCCCATGCACGACCCGCTGCACCACATCACGGTCTCCAACGAGGACGCCGTGCGCGAGCTCGTCGACCACCTGATCGGGCAGCACGGCCATCGGACGCTGGTGTTCCTGGGCGAGCTGGCCGCCCCCGACATCGGCGCCCGGTTCGCCGGGTTCCAGGCGGCGCTGGCCGCGCACGGGCTGCCGGTCCCGGACGAGCCGTTCGACACGACGGCGCTGACCCGCGACAGCCTGCGCTCGCTGCGCGCGGCGATCACGGCCGGCGACCTGCCCGACGCGCTGGTGTGCGCCACCGACCAGCTCGCGCTCACGGTGATCGACCTGCTGGCCCGCCACGACATCCGGGTGCCCGACGACGTCGCGGTCACGGGCTTCGACGGGATCATCGCCGGCCGGCTCTCCGACCCGACGCTGACCACGGTCAGGCAGCCGTTCGCGTCGATGGGGCGGCTGGCCGTGCGCATCCTGACCGACACGGCCGCCGGGCTCTCCCACCCCACGTCGTACGTGCTTCCGACGCGCACGGTGATCGGCCGTAGCTGCGGGTGTCGCTGAAGAGTTTTATCTCGATTGCGCAATGGGGCTGGCTTCTTGGCTTGTTAAGCGCATAAATTCGCATCCACTCGGGGGAGGCATGCAGGTCAACAGGAAGGAACTGGCCGTGCGATACAGATCGACAGTGGCCGCCCTGGCCGCGATCGTCGCGGCGACGGCGCTCACCGGTTGTGGCCGCGCCGAAGAGGCCGGCGGCGGGCAGGCCCAGCCGTCGTCCACCGTCGCGGCCAAGGCGACCGGCAAGATCACCATGTGGGCGATGGGCAACGAGGGCGAGCTCCTGCCCGAGTTCGTCAAGAAGTTCGAGGCCGACAACCCGGGCGTCACCGTGGACGTGACGGCCATGCCGTGGGACTCGGCCTACCAGAAGTTCCAGACCGCCATCGCCGCCGGGAACGTTCCAGACCTGGCGATGATGCCCGGCCTGCCGGTCTTCAAGGACGCCTTCGCGCCCGTGCCCGACGCCATCGACACCTCCGGCATGTACCCGGGGTCCGTCTCGACGGGCACGATCGACGGGAAGCTCCTCGAAGTGCCCTGGTACGTCGACGTGCGTGCGCTCTACTACCGGACGGACCTGGCCGAGAAGGCAGGCTGGGACAAGCCGCCGGCCACCTGGGAAGAGCTCCAGCAGATGGCCGCCGACCTGCAGAAGAAGGCCGGGGCCAAGTGGGGCATCCGGCTGCCCGCGGGCACGACCGGGTCGTTCCAGTCGGCGCTCTGGATGGCGTGGTCCAGCGGCGCCGAGCTCATGAACGCCGACCGCAGCGCCTGGACGCTCGACACCCAGGAGTTCGCCTCCGCCTTCGAGTACCTGGCCTCGTACTTCGAGAAGGGCATCGCCGACCCGAACGCCGACACGGCTCCCGCCGCCGCGGTGAAGGACTTCATGACGGGCGCGACGCCCATGCTCGTCGCCGGCCCGTTCCTGCGCGGCGCCATCGCTCAGGCCGGCGGCGAGAAGTTCGCGAGCATGTACACGACCGTGCCCCTGCCGGCCGGCAAGAGCTCGACCTCGTTCGTCGGCGGCGCGAACCTGGTGGTCTTCAAGGGCGCCAAGAACCCGGACTCCGCTTGGAAGCTGGTGCAGTGGCTCAGCCAGGCCGACACCCAGGCCGCCTGGTACAAAGTCAGCGGCGACCTGCCGTCGATCGAGAGCGCCTGGAAGGACCCGGCCCTCGTCTCCGACCCGACGCTCGCCGCGTTCGCCGAGCAGCTCAAGACCGCCAAGGCGCCGCCGCAGGTCGTCAGCTTCGACAAGGTCGGCGCGGCGGGCGACGCCGCGATCGAGCAGATCGTCAAGGGCGGCAAGCCGGTGTCCGACGCGCTGCGGCAGCTCCAGAAGCAGGCCGACGGCATCGGGGTGTCCTGAGCAGTGTCGCGATCCACACCTTCGACAGCGCCCGGACGGGTGCGCGCGTCCCATGACGTGCGCGCCCGCCGGGCCGGCGGGGCGAACTCCGAGCGCCGCCGCCGGCAGACGCTGATCGCCTGGCTGTTCACCGCGCCCTTCGTGGTCGTCTTCGCGGTGTTCATGATCCTGCCGATCGCCAGCTCGATCGGCTTCTCGTTCACCGACATGACGGCGCAGGACATCCAGTCGCCGTTCAACGTCGACTTCGTGGGGTTCGAGCAGTACGCGAACGTGCTCTCCGACCCCGAGTTCCAGAACGCCGCCTGGGTGACCGCGCTGTTCGTGATCGTCGGCATCCCCGTGACCGTGGCGCTCGGGCTGGGGCTGGCGCTGGCGCTCAACTCCGGCATCCGGCGGCTGCGGCCGATCTACCGCGTCGCCTTCTACGCGCCGGTGGTCACGAGCGTCGTCGCCGTCTCGGTCATCTGGCGCTACATCCTGGCCCGCGACGGCCTGCTGAACATGGTCCTCGCCCTGGTCGGCGTCGAGGGTCCCGACTGGCTGAACAGCACCACCTGGGCGCTGCCGTCGCTGATCCTGATGGCCGTCTGGCGCAACACCGGCACCCTGATGATCATCTTCCTGGCGGGGCTCCAGGCCATCCCGACCGACGTCAGGGAGGCCGCGGAGATGGACGGCGCCGGGCGCTGGCGCCGCCTGCGCAGCGTCACGCTGCCGCTGCTGCGGCCCACGATGCTGCTGGGCAGCGTGCTCATCTCGGTCGGCTACCTGCAGTTCTTCGAGGAAGCCTTCGTGATGACGCAGGGCGGCCCGCTCAGCTCCACGCTCTCCATGACGTACTACACGTTCAACACCTTCGGCTTCGGCGACTTCGCCAAGGCGTCCGCGGCGAGCTACATCATGTTCGTCGTCATCGCGGCGGTCAGCATCCTGCAGTTCCGCCTGCTCAGGAGATCGACATGACCAAACTCCTGTCAGCCCGGGCCCTCACGTACGTCGTGCTGACCGCCGGCCTGGTGGCGTGGCTCGCGCCGTTCGCCTGGATGGTGCTGGGCTCGTTCAAGACGCAGGACGAGATCTTCGCCGACCCGCCGACGTGGTGGCCGCAGTCCCCCACCGGAGGCAACTTCACCCGCTGGCTGACCGAGCTGAACTTCGGCACGTTCTTCACCAACAGCCTGGTCGTCGCGGTGATCACCGTGCTCGGCAACCTGCTGTTCTGCTCGATGGTCGGCTACGCGCTGGCCAAGATGGACTTCGCCGGCAAGCGGATCCTGCTCGGCGTCGTCCTGGTGACGATCATGGTGCCGGGCGTGGTGACCTTCGTCCCGCTGTTCGTGATCGTCGCCAAGATGGGCATCCTCGACTCGTACGCGGCCCTGGTCCTGCCGTTCCTCACCCAGCCGGTGGGCGTCTTCCTGATGCGCCAGTTCATGCTGGACATCCCGGACTCGCTGCTGGAGGCGGCACGCATCGACGGCGCGTCCGAGCTGCGGATCTTCACCCGCATCGTGCTCCCGCTGTGCGGGCCCGCGCTGGCGACGCTCGGCATCCTCACCTTCCTCGGCTCGTGGAACAACTTCCTCTGGCCGCTCGTGGCCAGCCAGACCGAGGAGATGTACACGCTGCCGGTCGCGCTCTCGCTCTATTCGACCGGTCAGTACGCGACCGACTACGGCACGCTGCTCGCCGGCGCCGTACTGATCATCACCCCGATCCTGGCCCTGTTCGTGTCCCTGCAGCGCTACTTCGTGCAGGGCATCGCCACGATGGGCCTCAAATGACGACATCCCCGACAGGAGTGAACATGGCGACCCCGCACCCGGTGGCCTTCCCGGACGGCTTCCTCTGGGGGGCCTCGACGGCTGCGCACCAGGTGGAGGGCAACAACGTCGGCAGCGACCTCTGGCACGCGGAGAACGACGGATCGGGAGCCCTGCGCGACCGGTCCGGAGACGCCTGCGACAGCTTCCACCGCTGGCCGGAAGACCTCGACATCGCCCGCGACCTCGGCCTCAACGCCTACCGGTTCAGCGTCGAGTGGGCCCGCGTGGTCCCCGCGCCCGGCCACCCCTCGGCGGCGATGCTGGACCACTACCGCCGCGTCATCGAAGGATGCGCCGAGCGCGGCCTGACTCCCGTCGTGACGCTCCACCACTTCACCAACCCCGCCTGGCTGCGCGCCGAGGGCGGCTGGACCTCCGGCGAGGCGCTCACGCACTTCACCGAGTACGTCCGGGCCGTGCTGCCGATCCTCGACGGCGTCCGCTGGGTCTGCACGATCAACGAGCCCAACATGGTCGCCATGATGGTCGCCCGCCGCAGGCACGCCGCCGAGGGGGAGGTGCCCGCGTTCGTCGTGCCCGACCCCGGCGTGACCGCCGCGCTGACCCGCGCGCACGAGGCGGCCCGCGAACTGCTCGCGTCCGTCCCCGGGCTCAGATCCGGATGGACGGTGGCGAACCAGAACGTCCAGGACCACGGCGCCGGCCCCGACCGCACCGCCGAGATGTCCTACCTGATCGACGACCAGTACATCGACGTGGCCAAGGGCGACGACTTCCTCGGCGTGCAGGCCTACAGCCGCATGCGCGCGGGCGAGCAGGGCCTGATCGTCCCCGGCCCGGACGACCGGCGCACGATGATGGGCTGGGAGTACTACCCCCGCGCCCTGGAGGACACCGTCCGCCACACCGCCGCCCGGCTCGGCGGCTCGACGCCGCTGCTCGTCACCGAGAACGGCATCGCGACCGGCGACGACGACGAGCGGATCGCGTACACGGGCGAGGCCGTGCTGGGCCTGGCCCACGCGCTGGCCGACGGCATCGACGTGCGCGGCTACCTGCACTGGTCGCTCCTGGACAACTACGAGTGGGGCTCGTGGGAGCCGACCTTCGGCCTCGTCTCGGTCGACCGGACCACGTTCCGGCGTACGGTCAAGCCCAGCGCCCGCTGGTACGCGCGGCTCGTCCGCGACCCGGAGGCGACCCTCCGCCAGGGGGCCGCGTCGTGACCGAGCTGGCCCGGCTCATCGAGGGCGCGGCGGCGCTCGACCCGGGGCACCACGGCGGGCTGCGTCCGCGCCGGCTGCCGCCGTGGGCGCGCGCCCAGCACGACGACACCTGGTTCGAGCTCATGGAGCAGGCGCCCACCGGCGTCTCGCTCCGGTTCACGACCAGCGCGACCCTGCTGACCCTGCGCCTGCACACCCGGTCGGTCCGGCCGGCCGGGGTCGAGCCCGCTCGGCCGCACCTGCTCGCGCTGGTCGTCGACGGCGTGGTGGCCGAGCACGTGGCGATCCCCGAAGGCGACGTCGTCATCATGGACGCCGGCCACCGGATCGCCGGAGCCGAGCGCCGGGGCCCGTCCGACGTGTCGATGGCTCTGGTCCCCGACGGCCGGGAGAAGCACGTCGAGATCCTGCTGCCGCACGACTGCGCGGTCGAGGTCGTCAGCCTGGACGCCGACGCGCCGGTCACGCCCGCGCCGCCCGACGGCGCGCCGCGCTGGATCCACTACGGCAGCTCCATCAGCCACGGGCTGGAGGCGTCCGCCCCCGACCGCACCTGGCCGGCGCGGGTCGCCCTCGCCACCGGCTGGCGGCTGCGCAACCTGTCCTTCGGCGGCAACGCGCAACTGGACCCGTTCGTCGCCCGCATGATCAGGGACGCCCCCGCCGACCTGATCACCCTGAAAGTGGGGATCAACCTCGTGAACGTCGACTCGATGCGCGCCCGGGCGATGCTGCCCGCCGTGCACGGCTTCCTCGACCTGATCCGTGACGGCCATCCGGACACGCCGATCGTCCTCGTCACCGCGATCGCCTGCCCGGCGCACGAGCACACGCCGGGGCCGACGGTCGACCGCGACGGCCGGGCCGCGGGCGCGGTCCGGGCCCTGGAGAGCGACGACGGCGCCCTCACGCTGGCCGGGACCCGGCGCATCCTCGAACGGGCGCACGCCGACCGCGACGACTCCCACCTGCACCTGGTGGACGGCCGTACGCTGCTGGGCGAGGACGACGCCGGGCTGCTGGGCGACGGCCTGCACCCGACCGAGGAGGGGCTGGGCCTCATCGCCCGGCGCTTCCAGGACACCGTGGCCGGCATTCCGGCGCTGGCCGGGCTGCTGGGGGGCCGCCGATGACCCCGCCTGCGCTGGTGCCGTGGCCGCACGCGGTCACGCTCGACGACACCACGACGACGGTCCTCGACCCCGCCCGTGTCGTCATCGAGGCGGAGGCCCCGCTGGAGGCGGCCCGCGACTGGCTCCGGGCCGAGCTCGCCCGCACCGCCGGGACCGGCGACGCGCCGCCGCTGCGCATCACGCTCCAGCTCGGGGCGGCCCCCGCCGACGTGCCGCCCGCCGACGGCATCGCCCCGGACGAGGCCGCGCCCGACGAGCGGCACACGATCACGATCGCCCCCGGCGAGGTCACGGTGACCGGGCCGACCCCCCAGGCGGTCCTGCGCGGCGCCGCGACGCTCGTCCAGCTCGCGGAGGGCTTGGCCGGCCGGCTGCCCGTGGGCCGGATCGCCGACGGGCCCCGCCTGGCGTGGCGCGGGCTGATGGTCGACGTCGTACGGCACCCGTTCGGCGTGGACGAGATCCGCCGCGTCGTCGACCTGCTGACCCGCTACAAGCTGAACGTGCTGCACCTGCACCTCACCGACTCCGACGGCTGGCGGCTGCAGTCCGCGGCCCGCCCGGGGCTGGACGCGACCTCGCCCGGCGAGCTGATCACCCTGCGCGACCTGGACGAGCTGACGGCGTTCGCCGAGACGCGCGGGGTGACGATCCTGCCCGAGGTCGACCTGCCCGGCCACTCGCTCGCCGCCACCCGCGCCTATCCGGAGCTCACCGACGGCGGGATGGCCGCCAGGCTGGGCTACGTGGACCCCGCGGCGCCGGGGGCCGAGTCGTTCATCGCCGACACCGTCACCGAGTTCGTCCAGGCGTCCCGCGCCCGGTTCGTCCACATCGGCGGCGACGAGCCGTTCGGCATGCCGTTCGAGGCGTACACGCGGGCGGTCGGCCTCGCCGTGCGGGCGGCGCACGCGGCCGGCAGCCGGGTGGTCGCCTGGCAGGAGGCGGTACGCGCCGGCGCGCTCGGCCCCGGCGACCTCGTGCAGCTGTGGATCGGCGCGGAGACGAGCATCGACGCCGACGCGAAGAAGGCCGAGCTGCCGGAGTCCGCGCACCGGTTCGTCGACCAGATGGTGGAGCTGTTCGCGCTCGCGCCCGGCGACGGCCCCGCCGCCGCGGCCGCCGGGCTGCCGGTGCTCCTCTCGTCCAGCGACGTGCTCTACCTCGACCGCCCCTACGCGGAACCCGCCGCCGACGCCGACGGGGAGGCGCGCCGGGCCCGGCTCGGCTTCCGCGACTACCCGGCCAAGACCCTCCGGCAGATGTTCGACTGGACCCCCGAATCGCTGGTGGCGGGGCTGGACGTGCGCATCGCCGGCGTGGAGGCGGCGATCTGGTCGGAGACCGTCGACGGCTTCGACGACCTGGCGTTCCTGCTGCTCCCCCGCCTCCCGGCCGCGGCGGAACGGGCCTGGACGCGCGAGCCGACGACCTGGGAGGACCACAGCTCACGCCTGCGACCGCACGCCGGCACCTGGCAGGCGACCGGCTGGGGCGCGGCGTACCGGCCCGCCCACTGGTAGCCGGGGGTCACCAGGCCCAGGCGGGGTCACCAGGCCCAGGCGGGGTTGCCGGTGGCGGCCTGGGAGGCCGCCCACAGCCGCTCGCGGGCCGGCTCGTCGTAGGCGAAGGCCGGCGCGCGGACCGGGCGCAGGTCCTCGTCCACGTACGGGCCGGGCAGGGGTCCGTCGCCGGTGGCCAGGCGGGCGTAGGTGTCGCCGAGGCGCTCGGCGGGGACGGCCATGCGGTTCTTCGGCGCGTACAGGGTGCGCAGCAGCCACGGCATGGCGGCCACCCGGCCGGCGTCGAGCCGGACGGCGGGAACGCGCACGCAGGTGACCTCCAGGCGACCCGCACCCTTTTGTGCCCTCTCGGCCTTCTCCTCCTTCTCGGCCTTCTCCGCCCTCTCGGCCAGGGTCATGGTTGTCATGATCTGGGCGAGTTTGGCGTGGTAGTACGCGCGGGTCGGGGTGAACCAGCTCGGATCGTCGAGCTGGTCGAACCGGATGCGGATGCGCGGCATCGAGAGCAGCCCCTTGCTGGCCACGTTGATCACCCGCGGGCGGGCGGCGGCGGCGAGCAGCGGGCTGAGGCGGGCGGTGAGCAGGAAGGGGCCCAGGTGGTTGGTGGCCCAGAACAGCTCGTGGCCGTCGGCGGTGAAGCGGGGCTCGCGCAGCGTCTGGTCGAAGACGGCGGCGTTGTTGACGAGCACGTCGAGGTGGCCGGCGGTCCGGGTGAGCTGGTCGGCGGCGGCCTCGATGGAGTCCGGGGACGACAGGTCCGCCTGGACGAGGGTGGCCGGGTGCGCGGCGTGGGCGTTGATCTCGGCCAGCGCGGCGCGGCCTCGGTCGAGGTCCCGACAGAGCGCCAGCACGTGGTGGCCGCCGGCGGCGAGGGTGCGGGCGGCGCGCAGGCCGATCCCGGAGTTGGCGCCGGTGATGGCGATGGACAGCATGCCGGGGATTCTATTCTGTTCGGAACGATCCGAACAGAATAGAATCGAGGGGTGGCCGGTGCTGAGGAGTTCGTGGAGAGTGCGGGGCTTTACTTCGAGCGGCTGGGGCTCAGCCGCACGGCGGGGCGGGTCATCGGCGTGCTGCTGGTCGATCCGGACGACTCCGCCGACGCCCCAGGGCTGTGCGACCGGCTCGGCGTGGCCAAGAGCAGCATGAGCGTGGCCCTCGGCCAGCTCGAACGCGGCGGGCTCGTCGAACGCTTCCGGCCGCCCCGGGGCCGCCGCGACCACTACCGGCTGACGGAGGACGTGTTCGGGCGCGCGTTCCGGGCGAAGATGGCGGAGTTCTCCGCGTTCGCCCAACTCGCCGAGCAGGGCCTGGCCGTGGCCGGGGACAACCCCGCGAGCCGGGCCAGGCTGGAGCGGATGCGCGACCTGTACGGCTTCATGGGCCGCGAGTTCCCCAAGCTCCTCGACCAGTGGGAGCGCGAACGCCCCTGACCCACGAGGCTCGTGGTCGAGGCCGGGGCAATGCGGGTATGGCCTGCGTGGAGGGGCTTCACAGTTCGGGGGACATCATGACAGAGCAGAGGCCGACGAGCCCGTTGGGGTCGGTGCCGCCTCGGGTGTGGGTGGCGTTGGCGCTCCTGGTGCTGGCGATCGTGTTCATCCTGCAGAACCGGCAGGATGCGGCGATCCAGTTGTTCATGATCGTGGTGACCGCGCCGTTGTGGATCACGCTGGTGGTGTGCGTGGGCATCGGGATGCTGATCGGCGCGCTGATGAGCCGCAGGGGCGGGCGCCGGCGCTGACGCAGGCGGTCCGAGGCGAGGCGGTCATCGATCAGTTTTCGAGAAGCGGCCCGTCTCCCTGCCTCCCTAACATGAGAGTCACCCAGAAGGACATGTACGGGAGGAACCTCGCAATGGCGAACACCAATGACACCAAGGACAAGACCGGCGGCACCGGGTTCGAGGGCTTCTCGGACGAGGAGCGGGCCGCGATGAAGGAGCACGCCCAGGAGCTCAAGAAGGCCGCCCGCCGCGGCTCGCGCGCCACCAAGGCCGACGGCGAGAGCGACGTCCTCGCCAAGATCGCCGAAATGCAGGACTCCGACCGCTTCCTGGCCGAGCGCATCCACGACCTCGTCAAGACCAACGCCCCCGCCCTCACCCCCAAGCTGTGGTACGGGATGCCGGCGTACGCCAGGAACGGCAAGATCGTCTGCTTCTTCCAGAGCGCGCAGAAGTTCAAGTCGAGGTACGCGACGCTCGGCTTCAACGACGACGCGCGGCTGGACGACGGCAACATGTGGGCCACCGCCTTCGCCCTGACCGACCTGACCCCGGACGACGAGGCCCGCATCGCCCGGATCGTCAAGCAGGCAGTGGCCGAGGACTGACCACCCGTAAAACGCAAGCTTGCTTTTTCCTTTATTCCGCCCTTGCCGGGCTGCCGACGGAATTCAATGACGCGCCTGAGGGCGCGGGATCCCTGACAAAGATTTTCCGATATGCCACTATCTGTCGGGTGACAATGGGGGATCCTCGGGAGCAGATTCCCGGCTACCAGCTCATCGAGCCCGTGGGCCAGGGCGGTTTCGCCGTGGTCTACCGCGCCCTGCACGAGCGGGTCGGCCGGGTGGTCGCCGTGAAGATCCTGTCGGTGGCCGACGTGGACGAGCGGGCGCTGCGCAACTTCCGGCGGGAGCTGGAGGTCATGGGGCGGCTGAGCGACCATCCGAACATCGTGGCCGCGCTCGACACCGGCACGACCGCCGCCGGCCGGCCGTACATCGTCATGGACTTCCACGAAGGCGGCAGCCTCCACAGCCGGGCGGGAGCGCTCCCGCCGCACGAGGTGCTGCGGATCGGCGTCAAGGTGGCGGGCGCGCTCGCGGCCGTGCACGACGCCGGGGTCTTCCACGGCGACATCAAGCCGCAGAACATCCTCGTCTCCAAGTACGGCGAGCCCGCGCTGGCCGACTTCGGCGTGGCCCGCATGCTGGACGTGGGGCAGCTCTCGTCCAACACGCTCACGTTCACCCCGCACCACGCGGCGCCGGAGGTGCTCAACGGCTCGCCGCAGAACGTGCGCTCGGACGTGTACGCGCTCGGGTCGACGCTCTACCAGTTGCTGGCCGGGCGGCCCGCCTACCATGATCCGGCCGATGCCGGGGTGGCGCCGTTGCTGCTCAGGGTGCTCAGGCAGCCGTTGCCGCCGCTGCCGGAGCACGCCGTTCCCGCGCCGCTGCGCGCCCTGGTCGAGCGGGCGATGTCCAAGGACCCGGGCGGCCGGCCGCAGGACGCCTGGGCCTTCGTCCGGGAGTTGCAGCAGGTGCAGCGGGCGCTCGCGCTCCCGGTGACCGAGCCGGCGACCGCCGTCCCGCCGCCAGCCCCCGCACCACCACACCCCGTCGGCCCCACCCCGCAGACCCTCGGCCCCACGCCGCACGGCCCGCCCCCACCCGGCCCGCAGACACCGGTCAGCGCGCCACACGTTCCCGGCAGCGCACCGCAGGCCCCCGGCAGCGGGCCGGTGCCCGGGATGCCCGGCCCGCCGTCGTACGCCCATCAGGACCAACCGCTCCACACCAGGCCGAGCCGCAGGTCGTCGCGGCGCTGGGTGGTCGCGGGGGCCGCCGTGGTCACCGCGTCGGCCGCCGCCGTGGCCGCCGTCCATCTGACCGGCGGGTTCGCCCCCGCGACGGCGGTGCCCACCGCCACCGTCACGCCCGGCGCCCTCGCCGTCGCCACCGCGACCGAGCCCGTCGTGCCCGCGTCGAGCTCGGCCTCGTCCGAGCCGTCGGCGAAGGCCGGCAAGCCCACCCTCGCCAAGGTCTCCCTCTCGACAGACGCGAAGGTCCACGCGCCGGGCCAGACGTTCCGCCTCAAGGTGACCGGCCGCCTGTCGAACGGCCGCCCGGCCCGCCTGGCCCGCGCGGACCTGGACTTCCACAGCGCCGACCCGCGCGTGGCCACCGTCAGCCCCGACGGCCAGGTGACGGTGCTGAAGGAGGGCCGGGTCCGCATCACGGTCAAGGTGACGATGAACGGCTCGGCCAAGGTGGCCGCGCTCCCCCTGACGGTCGGGTCCAAGGCGACCCCGGAGCCGGAGGCCGAGCCGGAGAGCGGCCCCCGGACGCTGCGGGTGCCCGCCACGCTGACGAACATGGTCCGGGGCGGCGGCTACTCCGCCAAGTCGTTCCCCGCCTGCCAGGTCTGCAAGGTCAAGAACGGCAACCCGGGCTTCTACCGCGAGACGTACTTCCGCTTCGACCTCAGCCGGGTCAAGGTCAAGCCGGACCGGATCGCCTCCGTCGTGCTGCACGCGCACATGCGGGTCGACGACTCGGTCGACACTCAGGGCGCGGCGATGGCGTACGCGATGGGCAACGGCTGGAACGCCGGGGTCACCTTCGACACGCGCCCGCAGCTCGGGGCGCAGCTCGGCGAGTTCCCGGCAGTGGGCGTGAACGGCGCCTGGGTGAAGCTGAACCTCACCGGCTACTTCCGGCCGAAGGTCGGCGGCCCGGCGAGCGTGGGGCTGGCGGAGTCGGGCGGGGTGGGCACGGCGATCGGCGGCCTGGGCTCGGGGACCGTCCCGTACCTGGTGATCACCACTCGGTAGGGTGGGCGTCCATGGCAGAGACCAGGACTCCTCCGATCTTCGACGGTGACGAGCGCGCGATCCTCTACAGCTGGCTCGACTGGCATCGTGAGACGCTGGCCGCCAAGTGCGCGGGCCTGTCGGAGGAGCAGCTCAGGCGGCGCGCGGTGCCGCCGTCGGGGATGTCGCTGCTGGGGCTGGTGCGGCACATGGCGCACGTGGAGCGGGCCTGGTTCCGGCGGATGATCGACGACGAGGACGTGCCGCTGCTCTACGGCAAGCAGGAGCGCCAGGACGCCGACTTCGAGGACGTGGACGACGCCTCGGCCGAGGAGGCGTTCGCCACCTGGCGGGCGGAGATCGAGCGGGCCCGGCAGGTGTCGGCGGCGCTGCCGCTGGACGCGATCGCCAAGCGGCGGCGCGACGGCAACGAGGTGTCGCACCGGCGCATCCTGGTTCACCTGATCCAGGAGTACGCGCGCCACAACGGCCATGCCGACCTGCTGCGCGAGCGCATCGACGGCGTGACCGGCGAGTAGCGCGGCGGTGATTGCCGCGCCGCCCATGCCGGACTTGGATGGCTCTACGCCGACATGGGAGGGGCCGACCTTGATCGATCGTCGACTGGACCATCTGCTGTACGCGGTGCCCGATCTGACCGCGGCCGTGGCCGAGTTCGGTGACAGGACCGGCGTGACCCCGGTGGCGGGCGGCAGCCATCCGGGCGGCACCGCGAACTACCTGGTCGGACTGGGACCGTCCGCGTACCTGGAGATCATCGGGCCGGACCCGGCGGCCGACCCGGCGACGCGGCGGCGGGCGGCCGAGCTGGAGCTGCTCGACGTGCCCCGGCTGGCGGGGTGGGCGGTGCACCCCGACGACATCGGGGCGGCCGTACGGCAGGCGCGGGCGCGGGGGTACGACCCGGGCGACGTGGAGCCGATGTCGCGCCGGACCCCCGACGGGCGGCTGCTGGAGTGGCGGCTGACCCGCTGGGACGAGCCGGGGCGGGTGGATCCGGTGCCGTTCCTCATCGACTGGGGCGCCACGCCGCATCCGGCCGCGTCGGGGCTTCCGCAGGTGAAGCTGACGGCCTTCAGGGCGACCGTGCCGGAGCCGCCGCTGCTGCTGGCCCGGCTGCGCGCCCTGGACGTGGAGCTGGACGTCGAGGCGGGGGCGCCGGTGGCGCTCCACGCAGTGCTGGAGAGCCCGCTCGGGCGCGTGCAACTGACCTGACGGGGGCGAACGCGTTGGCGGCCGGGCCGCCGAGCCGCAAGAATGGCGCGATGAGCGCTGCTGACAGCACGGAGGCCGACTGGGTCTCCCGATTCGCGGACGAGGTCATCTCCGAGGCGGAGCGTCGCGCGCCGGGCAAACCGATCGTGTGCGCCTCGGGGCTGAGCCCGTCGGGGCCCATCCACCTGGGCAACCTGCGCGAGGTGATGACCCCGCACCTGGTGGCCGACGAGATCAGGCGGCGCGGCCACGCGTGCGTCCACCTGCTGTCGTGGGACGACTACGACCGCTTCCGCCGCGTCCCCGCGGGGGTCGACCCGTCGTGGGCCGAGCACATCGGCAAGCCGCTGAGCTCGGTGCCCGCGCCTCCCGGCAGCCCGTACGGGTCCTGGGCCGAGCACTTCAAGGCGCCGATGGAGGCCGCGCTGGCCGAGCTGGGCGTCGAATACCGGGGCATCAGCCAGACCGAGCAGTACACCTCGGGCGCCTACCGGGAGCAGATCCTGCTGGCGATGCGCGAGCGGGAGCGGATCGACGCCGTCCTGGCCCGCTACCGGTCGCAGCAGCGCGAGGGCTATTTCCCGTACAAGCCCTACTGCGAGCTGTGCGAGCGCGACCTGACCACGGTGACCGCCTACGACGACGACAGCACGGAGCTGGCCTACACGTGCGAGTGCGGGTTCGGCGAGACGGTGCGGCTGGCCGAGCACGACCGGGGCAAGCTGGTGTGGAAGGTCGACTGGCCGATGCGGTGGGCGTACGAGGGGGTGGTGTTCGAGCCGTCCGGCGTCGACCACCACTCGCCCGGGTCGGCGTGGATCGTCGGCGGGCAGATCGTCGGCGAGGTGTTCGGCGGCGAGCAGCCGATCGGGCCGATGTACGCGTTCGTCGGCATCACCGGCATGGCGAAGATGAGCAGCTCCAAGGGTGACGTGCCGACTCCGGCCGACGCGCTGGAGATCATGGAGGCGCCGGTGCTGCGCTGGCTGTACGCGCGCCGCAAGCCCTCGCAGTCCTTCAAGATCGCCTTCGACCAGGAGATCCAGCGGCTCTACGACGAGTGGGACGCGCTCGGCCGCAAGGTCGCCGGCGGCGAGGCGCAGCCCGCCGAGCTGGCGGCGCACGGCCGGGCGGTGCGCACGGCGGCCGGGCCGCTGCCGGTGACGCCGCGACCGGTCGCCTACCGCACGCTGGCCTCCATCGCCGACGTCACGACCGGCGACTCCGCGCAGATCCTGCGCATCCTCGGCGACGTCGACGCGATCGGCTCGCTGGAGGAGGCGCGGCCCCGGCTCGACCGGGCGCAGCGGTGGATCGACACGCAGGTGCCTGCCGAGCAGCGCACCCGCGTGCGCGAGGCCCCCGACGCCGAGCTGCTGGACTCGCTCGGCGAGGCCGAACGCGAGGCCCTGGCCATGCTGGTCGACGGCCTCGACGCGCACTGGTCGCTCGACGGGCTGACCACGCTGGTGTACGGGGTGCCGAAGCGCCAGGCGGGCCTGGACCCCGACGCAAAGCCGACGCCCGAGGTGAAGGCGGCCCAGCGGGCCTTCTTCGCGCTGCTCTACCGGCTGCTGGTGGGCCGCGACACCGGGCCCAGGCTGCCCACGCTGCTGATGGCGGTGGGGGCCGACCGGGTGCGGAAGCTGGTCGGGGCGTGACCGCGTTCCTGATCACCGGGATCTCCGCGTCGGGCAAGTCCACGGTGGCGCAGGCGCTGGCCGAGCGGCTGCCGAAGGCGGCGCACGTACGCGGCGACGCCTTCCGGCGGATGGTGGTCAGCGGCGGCGTCGGCATGACGCCCGACCAGCCGGAGGAGGCCGTACGCCAGCTCCGCCTGCGCTACCGGATCGCGGCGGCGGCGGCCGACCTGTATGCCGGCGAGGGGTTCACCGCGGTCGTCCAGGACGTGGTGCTCGGCGCGGACCTGAAGCTGTTCGCCGGGCTGATCCGCACCCGCCCGCTGCACGTGGTGGTGCTGGCCCCGAGCGCGGCCGTCGTCGAGCGGCGCGAGCGCGAGCGGGCCAAGACCGGCTACGGGGCGTGGACGGTCGCCGAGCTCGACGCGGCGCTGCGCCGCGACACGCCCCGCCTGGGGCTGTGGCTCGACACCTCCGCGCAGACGCCGGCGCAGACGGTGGACGAGATCCTGGCCAGGGCCGCAGAGGCGCGCGTCTAGCGAGCCGACTCGGGCACCTCGGTGGCGCTCGTGAGCGAGCGGATGACATGCTCGGAAGCATGCGTTACATCGTGATCGGAGCGGGGGCCGTAGGCGGCACGATCGGCGCCCGGCTGTTCCAGGGCGGGCACGACGTGCTCCTGGTCGCCCGGGGCGCCCACTACGAGACGCTGAAGAACCGCGGCCTGCGCCTCCTCACGCCCTACTCCGACGACCTCCTCGACATCCCGGCGGCCGACGGCCCGGTGGCGTGCCGCGACGACGACGTGCTGATCGTCGCCACCAAGTCGCAGGACACCGTGACCGCGCTCGCCCCGTGGCCGACCCACCTGCCGGTGGTGTGCGCGCAGAACGGCGTCGAGAACGAGCGCACCGCGCTGCGCAGGTTCGAGCGGGTCTACGGGATGTGCGTGTGGCTGCCCGCGCTGCACACCGAGCCCGGCACCGTGGCCGCCTACGGCTCGCCGCGCTCGGGGCTGCTGCACGTCGGCTGCTACCCGCACGGCTCCGACGAGCTGGCCAAGCAGATCGCCATCGACCTCGACCGCAGCAGGTTCGTCGCGCTGCCGTCGGCCGAGGTGATGCGCTGGAAGTACGGCAAGCTGCTCGCCAACCTGGCCAACGCCGTCGAGGCGCTCGTCGGCCACGAACCGGGCGTGGAGGAGGTGCTGGAGCTGGCCAGGTGCGAGGGCACCCACGTGCTGGAGGAGGCCGGCATCTGCTACTCCACGCCGCGCGAGGAGCGCGAGCTGCGCCGCGACCAGGTGGACCTGCTGCCGATCGGCGGCAGCATGCGCGGCGGCGGCTCGTCGTGGCAGAGCCTGACCAGGGCGACCGGGTCGATCGAGGCAGATTACCTCAACGGCGAGATCGTGCTGCTGGCCCGCGAGCTCGGGATCGCCACCCCGGCCAACGAGGTGCTCCAGCGGGAGGCCAACCGGTTCGCCAGGGAGCGCCGCGAGCCTGGCTCGATGCCGCTGGAGACGCTGATGGCGCTCATCGCCGAGCGTTCCGGAGCCGGATCCCGCTGAACTCCAGCGTGCTGGCCGTCACCTCGTTCCAGAACCGCCACAAATTGTCCAGCACGCGGAGCTGGATCCCGGCCTCCTCGTGCAGCTCGAACAGGTCGCGGACCGGCTCGGGCGGGCCGAGCGGCAGCACCGGCACGGTCGCCACGACCGCGGCGGGCGGGTCGCCGAGCGGCGTGAAGACGTCGGCGGGCAGCCTGTAGGCGAACAGGCGCACGTCCATCATCGCCTTCAGCCACCCGTACTCGATCGCGTGCACCCGCTCGCCGCAGCCCGCGCCGATGATCCGGTCGGCGTCCTCCCGCGTGGTGCGCGATCCGGGCCACGCCATCGCGCGGGGGCAGGCGCGGGGGAACCAGTAGGAGGGACAGCGTTCGCCGTCGACCGCCCAGACGTACGGCTCGCTCTGCCGTGAGGTGGGTGCGACGTGCGGGACGAACCGCTCGATGGTGGGGTCCTCGGAGAAGTGCAGCACCTGTCCTGGTTCGGGTCTCATGACCGCCATCATGACCTGCGAGCCCGTGTGGGCAGGGCATACCGCGCCGGATGATGGGCAGGGGGATCTCGCTCTGACGACGAGGAGTGAGACGAAATGATCTTTCTGGGTCTGTTACTGGTCCTGCTCGCCGGCGCGGCGGCCGTCGTGGCCATCACGGAGGAGAGCGCCCGGTACATCCTGTTCGGTTACACGTTCCAGCCCGACCACGTGGAGATGTTCCTCGCGGGCGCGGCGGCGGCCGCGGTGATGGTGCTCGGCTTCTGGCTGATCGCCGCCGGTTCGCGCCGGTCCGCCCGCCGTCGCCGCCGGCTGGCTCACGTACGCGCCGACGCCTCCGACAAGGTGGCGCGGCTGGAGGACGAGAAGCGCGAGCTGGAGCGGAAGCTCGAACGCGAGCACGCCGCCGCAAGCAAGCCGATCGCGGGCCGCGCTGACGGCCGCACCGACGGGCACGCTGACGGGCACGCCGATGACCGGCTGGTCGCCGGCCGTGAGGAGCGCGCGCGGTGACCTCACCGGTGCGGGGTGGCGGGGTGGCCCCGCACCGGTGATTCGCGGCGATACTTCGCATGACGGGTGTAATCTGCGTTGCGCGCTCATCATGCACCCGGAGGTCGCATGCCCCCCACACGTGGCCGTCCCATCGCGATCAAACTCCTCATCCTCCTGCTCGTCCCGCTGACCTCCCTGGTCGGCCTGTGGGCGTTCGCCGCCGCTCTGACGGCAGGCGACGGGCTGCGCATGCTGGAGATCGACGAGCTGGCGACGAACCTGGCCGAACCCTCCGAGGAACTCACCACCCACCTGCAGAACGAGCGGCTGTCCTCGATCCAGTACGTGGCCGCCAGGCGCAATGCCGAGACCCTGAAGATCCAGCGCTCGCAGACCGACGCGGCGGCCAAGCGGTTCCGTGCGCTGGCGGCGAGCCGGCGCGGCCTCAGCCCGGAGATGACCGCCCAGCTCACCACTCTGAACCGGCGGCTCGACCAGCTCGCGCAGGTCCGGCGCGATGTCGACGCCACCGGCGCGGCCCCCCTCGACCTGATCAACGGCTACAGCCAGATCGTGGACGCCTCCTTCCGCATGTACGACGCGATGGTGCTGGTCCCCGACATGACGCTCTACCGCAACGCCCGCGCGCTGACCATGCTGGGCGAGGCCAAGGAGCTGCTGTCACGCGAGCGCGCGATGATCGCCGTGGTGCTGAGCCGGGGCCGGGTGACGCCCGCCGAGCGCGAGGCGTTCGCCGACTGGACGGCCACCCGGCGGCTGCTCCACGCCCAGGCCATGTCCCACCTCGACGACGGGCTGCGCAAGCCGTACCAGCAGCTCATGGCCTCCCCGATGTACACGGAGTTCACCGAGGCCGAGGACGCCATCAGGGGGCAGGCCATCATCAACGGCCTGCCCGCCGACGCCGCCACCTGGCCGGTGGACGCCACCAACCTGTGGAAGGCCGCCGAGCGCGCCCAGCGCGTCACCGCCAAGGCCATCACCGAGCGGGTCACGCCCGCGGCCACCGGCATCCTCACCAAGATCGGCGTCGCGGGCGGCATCGGGCTGCTCGCCGTGATCGCCTCCATCCTGCTGTCGCTGCGCTTCCGCAAGCGGTTGGTACGCGAGCTCGCCGGCCTCCGCGACGCCGCCACCGAACTGGCCGACGTGCACCTGCGCGACCTGGTCAAGCGGCTGCGCACGAGCACCCAGCCGCCCTCCGCGGCCGAGCTCCCCCCGCTGGAGATCAAGGCGGAGACGTCCGAGGTGCGCGACATCGTGCAGGCGTTCAACCGCGTGCAGTCCACGGCCGTCGAGGCCGCGGTCACCCAGGCCCGCCTCCGGCACGGCGTCAACCAGGTGTTCGTCAACCTGGCCAGGCGCAACCAGTCGCTGCTGCACCGCCAGCTCCTGCAGCTCGACGGCATGGAACGCGGCACCGAGGACCCCGAGGAGCTGGAGGACCTGTTCAAGCTCGACCACCTGACGACGCGCATGCGCCGCCACGCGGAGAGCCTGATCATCCTGTCCGACCAGACGCCGGGCCGCGGCTGGCGCAACCCGGTGCCGATCCTGGACGTGCTGCGCGCCGCCGTGGCCGAGGTGGAGGAGTATCAGCGGGTCGAGGTGCTGCAGGCGCCGCCCGTCGCGCTGACCGGCTCGGCGGTCACCGACGTGGCCCACCTGATGGCCGAGCTGATCGAGAACGCCACGCTGTTCTCGCCGCCGCGCACCCGGGTCGACCTGCGCACCACGGCGACCCCGTACGGGCTGATCGTGGAGGTGGAGGACCGCGGGCTGGGTCTGTCGCGGGCCGAGCTCGACGAGCTCAACACCCGCCTGGCCGAGAAGCCCGAGTTCGACCTGGCGCAGAGCGACCGGCTCGGGCTGTTCGTGGTCGGCCGGCTGGCGGCCAGGCACGGCATCAAGGTCGCCCTGACCGCGTCGCCGTACGGCGGCCTGACGGCCAGGGTGTCGCTGCCGGCGTCTCTGCTGGCCGACCAGCCCGCGCTCACGGGCGCCTAGCCGGTCAGAGCCTGGCCAGAGCCGGTCAAAGCCGCACGAACGGGTCGGCGAAGTGCGCCGTGGCGAGCAGCGCGCGGGCGGCGCGCAGCTCGGCGAGCACGGCGGCGCGGGTGGCGGCGGCCCGCTCCTGGTCGTCGTCGTAGACGTAGCGCACGGCCGGGTCGGCGAGCTGCGCGGGATGCAGGACCAGGTCGCCGGTCACGGCCAGGTCGCCGACGCGGGCGATCTGGTGGCCCGGCGTGTGGCCGGGCGTCAGGTGGACGCGCACGCCGGGCGCGGCCTCGGTGTCGCCGTCGACGACGTGCAACTGGGCCTTGAGCGGGGTGACCACCCGGTCGAGCGTCGCGCTCTCGGCGGCGTCGAGCTCGGCCTGCTGGAGCACGTACCGGGCGTTCTCGAAGATCGGCCGGCCGTCGTCGGAGACGGCGCCGCTCGCGTGGTCGCTGTGCAGGTGGGTGAGGATCACCGTGTCGACGTCGGCGGGCGCGACGCCGACGGCGGCCAGCTCGCCGGGCAGCGTGCCGGGAACGGGCGCCCAGCTCGACGCGAGCGAGCCGGGGCCGCCGATGCCGGTGTCGACCAGCGTCAGGCGTCCGGCCCGGTCGCGGAGCAGGTAGCAGTGGAAGTGGAGCACCCACGGCTCGTCGGGCAGCGCCGAGCCGGGAAACATCTCCGGCAGCGGGCGGCGGATCGCCTCGCCCATCGCGCCCACGGCGTCGCAGAGCGGCGTGACCTCGACGCCTGAAACGATCTTCGATTCGTGCGGCACGCGCCCAGCTTAGGCGGCCACGGGCTCGCGCGGCACGTACTCGTTCTCCAGGTCGGCCGCGTAGACGGCGCGGCAGCAGGTCGCGCACCGGTACATGATCGGGCCCTCGTCGAGCTCGCTGTGGCAGCGCGGGCAGCGGGTGCTGTTCATCTCATCCCCCTAGGGTTCTCTTCTCCATGGAACCTTCGGCGCATTGCAAAGGTCCTGCAGCTCGCTTGCTCGGACGCAGAGGGAGCGGAGAAGAACATTGTTACGTTCCGCTGCCCCGAACGCGCGCCGGGACACGAGGAATCCCCCGGGAATAGCCCAACAGGACTAGGCGTTGCATGGACAGCGACGTGTGATACGTTGCCCCCAGCGTTGAGCTTCAAGCTCCGCTGATCTCACCGCCCCCTTCTTCGCGGGGCCGGTCTTCTCATTTCCCGCCGGCGTTCTCCTTCGTTCGGCGCACCCTCAAGGGGTTCACCATGTCTGTTCACAAGGGCCTTCTCGACGTACGGGAAAAGGCCGCCTACATCCGCATCGACCACCTGCCCGGCCCCGGCGACCTGCGCCTGAGCCCGGCCCAGATCCAGCAGTACGGCCTGCGTCCCGGCGACCACGTCGTCGCCGAGGCGTCGGACGGCAAGCTCGCCAGCGTCGAGACCGTCAACGGCCACGCCGACTGGCGGAACCGGCCGCGTTTCGCCGAGCTGACCCCCGTACACCCGCAGGAGCGTCTCCACCTGGAGACCGAATCGCTCAGCACCCGGGTCATCGACCTGTTCGCGCCCATCGGCAAGGGCCAGCGCGGGCTCATCGTCGCCCCGCCCAAGGCCGGCAAGACCATGGTCCTCCAGGCGCTCGCCGACGCCGTCACGCGCAACCACCCCGAGGTCCACCTCATGACGCTGCTCGTCGGCGAGCGGCCCGAGGAGGTCACCGACATGCGCGCCACGGTGCGCGGCGAGATCTTCTCCTCCACCTTCGACCACCCCGACCGCGACCACACCGCGATCGCCGAGCTCGCCATCGAACGCGCCAAGCGCCTGGTCGAGGCCGGTCAGGACGTCGTGCTGCTGCTCGACTCGCTGACCCGGCTGGCCCGCGCCTACAACAACCTGGCGCCCGGCGGCGGCAAGACCCTCACCGGCGGCCTCGACGCCGCCGCGCTCTACCCGCCCAAGCGCTTCTTCGGCGCCGCCCGCAACGTCGAGGGCGGCGGCTCGCTGACCATCCTCGCCACCACGCTCGTCGAGACCGGCTCGCGGATGGACGACAGCCTGTACGAGGAGTTCAAGGGCACCGGCAACATGGAGCTGCACCTGGCCCGCGACCTGGCCGAGCGGCGCCTCTACCCGGCCGTCAACCTGGACGCCTCCGGCACCCGCCGCGAGGAGATCCTGCTGCCCGACCGCGAGCGGCAGATCGTGTGGCGGCTGCGCCGCAGCCTGAGCGGCCTGGACCGGCAGCAGGCGATG
The DNA here is from genome assembly GCF_019396325.1 of Nonomuraea ceibae. Classification (GTDB taxonomy): domain Bacteria; phylum Actinomycetota; class Actinomycetes; order Streptosporangiales; family Streptosporangiaceae; genus Nonomuraea; species Nonomuraea ceibae. Next base: position 175,172 of record NZ_JAHKRO010000001.1, on the reverse strand, counting down.
GAGATGCTCGTCGGCAAGCTGCGCGACACCCCCTCCAACGCGGCGTTCCTGACCTCGGCCACAATGGCCTGATGCTGGCTGACATCGTCGGACACCTGGCCTGCCCGGTCTGCCGGGAGCCGGTGCGGCTCGACGCCGACGCGCTGCGGTGCGCCCGGGGGCACTCCTTCGACGTGGCCAAGCAGGGCTACGTGAGCCTGCTGGTCGGCTCCCGCCCGCCCGGGACCGCCGACAGCGCGGAGATGGTCGCGGCGCGTTCGAGCTTCCTCGAAGCGGGGCATTACGCGCCGCTCGCCAGGGCGCTCGGTGGGAGCGTTCTCAGTCATACCGAATCGTTCTCACACTTGCCTGACGGAGAGGCCGCGAAGGCGTACGGTAGTGCCGAAATGGGTTCCGGCCCGGCACCGCAAGCGCTTGCGGACCGGCCGGTGATCGTTGACGCCGGTGCGGGGACCGGCTATTACCTTTCGGCGGTGCTCACGGCTGCGGGGCGTGGCGTTGGGATGGCCTTCGATGTGTCCAAACATGCTGTACGGCGAGCCGCGCGGGCGCATCCCCGGGCGGGGGCGTTCGTGGCGGACGTCTGGCGCACGCTGCCCATCCGCGACGGAGCCGCCGATGTGGTGATCAACGTGTTCGCGCCGCGCAACGGGCCGGAGTTCCGCCGGATCCTGCGGCCGGGCGGGGCGGTCGTGGTCGTGACGCCGACGGGCGACCACCTGAGCCCGCTGGTCGAGGAGCTGGGGCTGCTCTCCGTCGACGCCGACAAGGAGCGGCGGGTGGCCCGGAGCCTGGAGGGGTTCACCGAGACCGCGCGGCAGGAGGTCGCCTTCGAGATGGAGCTGGGGCCGGCCGACGTGCTCCAGGTCGTGGGGATGGGACCGAGCGCGTGGCACACGGGGACGGCGGAGCTGGAGGAGAGAATTTCGAGCTATTTCTCCCCCAGAGTCACGAAAAAGCGGGGAAAAGTAGTCGTGAAGGCGGCGTTTTCTCTATCTACCTTCGAAGTGACACCTTACGCAAGACCCGTTCCTTGACGGATGAGTGGGACAGGTGTTACTGATGGGGCATTTAGTCCGAAATTCCCCCACATTCCCGGAGTATTTCCGCGACACAGGCGTAATACTGGACGGCAACCCGCGCCGGGACGGCACGGGCCACAGAGGGAGGGGGCTCGCCGGATGAAGGCGGAGGAACGCTGGCAGGCCAGGTTCCGCGCGTCGCGCATGTCGCTGCCCACCTGGGCCCGACGAGCGCCGAGCCGCTCCATCTACCGCTCCAACGTCACCGGCACCTGGGAGGTCTACGCCTGGGACCGGGCGACCGGCGCCACCCGCCAGGTCACCGAACGCCCCGGCGGCACCTCCTACGCCGCCATCGACCCCAACGGCCAATGGGTCTACTGGTTCGCCGACACCGACGGCGACGAATTCGGCCGATGGTTCCGCCAGCCGTTCTCCGGCGGCCCCGCCGAGCCCGTCGCCCCCGACCTGCCGCCCGGCCAGCCCGGCGGCATCGCGCTGTCCACCACCGGCCTCGTCGCGCTCACCCTCGCCAGCGAAGGCGCCTTCCGCATCCACCTGGCCCGCGCCGGCGAGCCCAGCCGCCTGCTGTACGAGCACCCCGACGCCGCCTGGGTGACCGACATGTCGCTCGACGGCGAGCTCATCGCCATCAACCACGGCGAATACGGCGGCTTCCGCCACCCCGCGCTCCGCGTCATCCGCCAGAACGGCGCCACCGTGAGCGAGCTCTACGACGGCCCCGGCAAAGGCATCCACGGCCTCACCTTCGCCCCCGTGCCCGGCGACCGCCGGCTGCTCGCCCTGCACGAACGCCGCAACCGCCACGAACCCCTCGTCTGGGACCCCGTCACCGGCGAACAGCGCGAGATCTGGCTGAAGGACTCCGGCGACCTCACCGCCGACTGGTACCACGACGGCCGCGGCCTGCTCATCCTGCGCGGCGACCGCGCCCGCAGCCACCTGCACCGCTACGACCTCGCCGGCGGCGGCCTCACCCTCATCGACACACCCCACGGCGTCATCGACGACGCCATCCCCCGCCCCGGCGGCCACGTCGAATACTCCTGGTCCAGCGCCTCCCGGCCGCCCGTCATCCGCTCCAGCACCGGCCAGGTCGTGATGAACGCCGGCGGCCCCGCCGCCCCGCCCAGCGTCCCCGTCGAAGACCTCGACGTGGACGGCCCCGGCGGGCGCATCCACGCCCTCGTCAACCGGCCCGAGACCGGCTCCGCGCCGTTCCCCGCCGTCTTCATGCTCCACGGCGGGCCCGCCGAACACGACCAGGACTCCTTCTCCCCCGAGGTCGCCGCCTGGGTCGACGCCGGCTTCGCCGTCATCCGCGTCAACTACCGCGGCTCCACCGGCTACGGATCCGCCTGGCGCGACGCCCTCCGCCTCGACGTCGGCCACATCGAACTCGCCGACGTCGCCGCCGTCCGCCAGTACGTCGCCGCCCGCGGCATCGCCGACCCCCACCGCATCCTCCTGTCGGGCACCGGCTGGGGCGGCTACCTCACGCTCCTCGGCCTCGGCACCCAGCCCGGCCTCTGGGCCGCCGGCATCGCCGCCCTGCCCATCGCCTGCCACCAGACGGCCTACGAGGACGAGGGCGAGAGCCTGCGCGCCTACCACCGCGCGCTGCTCGGCGGCTCCCCCGACGAACAGCCGGAGCGCTACGCCGCCAGCTCGCCCATCACGTACGTCGACCAGGTCAAGAGCCCGGTGCTCATCCTCGCCTGCGAGGACGACATGCGCAGCCCGCTGCGGCAGGTGCGCATGTACGTCGACCAGCTCGCCGAACGCGGCTGCGAGCACGAGCTGTACACGTACAGCTCCGTCCGCGGCACCCTCGTCGTCGCCGAGCGCATCACCCAGATGGCCCTGCAGCTCGACTTCGCCCGCAAACACCTCCACGTCCCCTGACGGAAGCGGGCGCCCTCTCGGGAAGGGAGCTCCCTGGGGTAGCGCCCCCTCGGGCTGAGCACCCCAGGCCCTGGAGGAGGCGGGCGCCTTAGGGACAGAACGCCCCGAGGCCGAATGCCCCTGAGGCGGGACGCCCCGTCTGTCTGGAAGGCGTGGCGCTTCCCGGGGGCGTCCCCTGAGGTGGGTGGGAGCCAACACGGTGGGAGCGGCCCTCCCCTTAAGGGTGGGGCGCTCTGAAGTGGGTCTCCCTGGATGGTGCGTCAGCGGGCGCGGAGGACGAGGATGGCGAGGTCGTCCGCGCTCGGCCCGGCGGCGAAGTCGGCGGCGCCGCGGCGGATGCGTTCGGCGACGGCGCGGGCCGACAGGCCGGCGCATTCGGCGAGCATCTTGGCCAGGCCGCCGTCGTCGTCGAGGAGCCGCCCGCCGGAGCGTCGTTCGGTGACGCCGTCGGTGACGGCGAGCAGGACGTCGCCCGGGTCGAGGTGGATGGTGTCGGCCTCGAAGACGACCTCGGGGAAGACGCCGAGCAGCGACTGCGGCGTGGTCACGCCCTCGACGACGCCGTTGGGCTTGAGGCGCAGCGCCTCGGGGTGCCCGGCGGAGACCAGCCGCACCTCCAGCCCCTTGTCGGCGGGCGAGATGTCGCCGTGCAGCAGCGTCAGGAACCGCGCCCGCTCCCCCTCTTCGAGGATGGCCTGGTTGAGCCGCCCGAGCACGGCGGCGACGCCGTAGCCCTCGCGGGCCAGCAGCCGGAGGGTGTGGCGGGCCAGGCCGGTGACGGCGGCGGCCTCGGGCCCGGTGCCGCAGACGTCGCCGATCGCGAACCGCCAGGAGTCGTCGCCGGCCTTGAACAGGTCGTAGAAGTCGCCGCCGACCTCGTTGACCTCGCCGGCGGGCTCGTACACGACGCCGTAGTCGAGGCCGGGCACCTCGGGCTCGTTGGGCGGGAGGAGGCTGCGCTGCAGGGCGCGGTTGGCGGCGGCCTGCTGGGCGTAGACGCGCGCGTTGTCCATGGCGAGCGCGGCGCGCCTGCCGATGTCCTCGGCGAGCTGGATGACCTCGTCGGGGAAGCGGTCGGCGCGGCCGAGGCACATGACGCCGAGGCTGCGCCCGCGGGCGGTCAGCGGGACGGCGAGCACGTTGGCGTCGGGCAGGTGGAAGGTGGAGGTGGCGCGGGAGCCGACGGCGGTGACGTCCATCTCGTCGAGCTGTTCGCGCAGGGCGTCGATGCGGGCCTCGTCGGCGTGCCACAGGTAGACCAGGCGCTGCGGCCCGGCCTCGCTCTCGGCGGTGTAGACGCCGCACCAGCTGCTCAGGCGCGGCACCACGATCTGGGCGATGATGGCAGGCACCATGTCGGGGTCGAGGGTGCCGGCCAGCAGGTCGCTCGCGTCGGCGAGGAAGCCGAGCCAGTGGGGGCCGCGGGAGGTCTGCTCCAGCCATTCGGAGGACTCTGCGCCCTTTGCGCCGGGTAGCGTGAGCCTAGCCCAATGGACACGGGAATCGCCCGCGAAGGTGATCCCCCACTCTTCGACGGTGACGGAGGGAGCTTTCGGATCGCCCGATGATGTGCTTCGCTGCTTCAACTCGACCTGGACAGCGCCGCCCAGGTGCTTCCAGATGACCTCGAACGGTTCGTCGACCACCTGCTCGGCGAGATCGCCCGCGACCTGCTCGGCGATGTGGAGCATGCCTCCGGTGGCCCACGCGGTCATCACCTCGCGCGTGAACCTCATCGCGTCCGTCACGGCCGTCTCGCCTGGTGCGAAGGTCGCGGCGAGCACCGCATGGGGAGAAGCAGTCATCCGTACGTGCCTACCACACTTCCCGCTGACTTGGGGTAAATCCAAGGACAGGACTACGAGCTACTCATCGTGACAGACTTGAATCACTCGCCGGAGTCACCGGTGGGTGAAGGAGGCCCCATGACAACGGCCAAGGCCGCGCCAAGTCCTGAGGAGAGGACCTATACCGAGTCGGATCTCGTGCCGATCCTGGAGACGTTGTTCTCCTGGCGTGACGGCGACTTCCGGCGGCGGGTCCCGTACGCGCCCCCGGGAATCCTCAGCGAGGTGCGGTTGCTGCTCAACGAGGTCGCGGACCGTCGCGAGCACCTCGCCAACGAGCTGGTCCGGGTGCGCAAGGAAGTTGTCAAGGAGGGCCGGTTCGGCGAGCGGCTGACGCCCGGGCCGGGCGTGGGGGCCTGGGCGGAGAGCGTGGAGTCGGTCAACATGCTGATCGACGCGCTGGTGAGCCCGGTGAGCGGGGCGGCCGACGTCATCGACGCGGTGGCCAAGGGTGACCTGTCGCGCCGGATCGATCTGGACCGGTCGGCCCGGGGCGAGGTGCGCCGCCTGGGCAAGGCGATCAACGGCATGGTCGACCAGCTCGCGTTGTTCAACTCCGAGGTGACGAGGGTCGCGCGGGAGGCCGGCACCGAGGGCCGGCTGGGCGGCAGCGCCAATCTGCGCGGCATGTCCGGGAGCTGGCGTGACCTCACCGAGGCGGTCAACACGATGTCGTCCCGCGTGGCCGCGCAGGTGCGTGACATCGCGGTGGTGACGACGGCGGTGGCCAAGGGCGACCTGAGCCGCAAGGTCACGGTCGACGCCGTGGGCGAGATGTTCGAGTTGAAGAACACCGTCAACACGATGGTCGACCAGCTTTCGGGCTTCGCCGAGGAGGTGACCCGGGTGGCCCGCGAGGTGGGCACCGAGGGGCAGCTCGGCGGTCAGGCGCAGGTGACGGGCGTGTCCGGGGTCTGGAAGGACCTGACGGAGAACGTCAACTCGATGGCCAACAACCTCACCTACCAGGTGCGCAGCATCGCGACCGTGGCGACGGCGGTGGCTCAGGGCAACCTGTCGAAGAAGATCACCGTTGACGCGCAGGGTGAGATCCTGCAGCTCAAGGACACCCTCAACACGATGGTCGACCAGCTCTCGTCGTTCGCCGACGAGGTGACCCGGGTGGCCCGCGAGGTGGGCACCGAGGGCAAGCTGGGCGGGCGCGCCGAGGTGAAGGGCGTGTCGGGTGTCTGGAAGGACCTCACCGACAACGTCAACTCGATGGCCAACAACCTCACCTACCAGGTGCGTAACATCGCCCAGGTGACGACGGCCGTGGCCAACGGCGACCTCACCCGCAAGATCGACGTCGACGCCCAGGGCGAGATCCTGGAGCTCAAGTCGACCATGAACACGATGGTCGACCAGCTGTCCTCGTTCGCCTCCGAGGTCACCCGCGTGGCGCGCGAGGTCGGCACGGAGGGCCAGCTCGGCGGCCAGGCGCAGGTGCGCGGCGTGTCGGGCGTGTGGAAGGACCTCACCGACAACGTCAACTCGATGGCCAACAACCTGACCTCTCAGGTGCGGCAGATCGCGGCGGTGTCGTCGGCGGTGGCGCAGGGCAACCTGTCGAAGAAGATCACCGTCGATGCGCAGGGCGAGATCCTGCAGCTCAAGGACACCCTCAACACGATGGTCGACCAGCTCTCGTCGTTCGCCGACGAGGTGACCCGGGTGGCCCGCGAGGTCGGCACCCAGGGGCAGCTCGGCGGCCAGGCACGGGTGGGCGGCGTGTCGGGCGTGTGGAAGGACCTCACCGACAACGTCAACTTCATGGCCAACAACCTGACCTCGCAGGTGCGTAACATCGCCGAGGTCACCACCGCGGTCGCCAACGGCGACCTCACCCGCAAGATCGACGTCGACGCCCAGGGCGAGATCCTGGCCCTGAAGACCACCATCAACCGGATGGTCGACCAGCTCTCGTCGTTCGCCTCCGAGGTCACCCGCGTGGCCCGCGAGGTGGGCTCGGAGGGGCAGCTCGGCGGCCAGGCCCGGGTCGAGGGCGTCGAGGGCACCTGGAAGCGGCTCACCGAGAGCGTCAACGAGCTGGCGGGCAACCTCACCACGCAGGTGCGCGCCATCGCCACCGTGACCAGCGCCGTGGCGCGCGGCGACCTGACCCGGTCGATCGCCGTCGAGGCGCAGGGCGAGCTGGCGGAGCTGAAGGACAACATCAACTCGATGGTGGCCAACCTCCGCGAGACCACCCAGGCCAACCAGGAGCAGGACTGGCTCAAGTCCAACCTGGCCCGCATCTCCCGGCTCATGCAGGGCCACCGTGACCTGTTCGAGGTGGCCAAGCTGACGATGAGCGAGCTGACGCCGCTGGTGTCGGCCCGCTACGGCGCCTTCTACGGCGTCGATCCCGAGGGCGAGCACGAGCTGCTGCTGATCGGCGGCTACGGGGTGCGGCCGGATCGGGGTCCGCGTCAGCGGTTCGCGTTCGGCGAGGGCATCGTCGGGCAGGCCGCCGCCGAAGGGCGCCACATCATCCTCGACGACGTGCCGCCGAAGTTCATCACGATCGACAGCGGGCTCAGCCAGTCGACGCCGGCGCAGATCGTGGTGCTGCCGGTCCTGTTCGAGAGCCGCGTGCTCGGTGTGCTGGAGCTGGCCTCGTTCACGCCGTTCGGCGAGGTGCACCTCGACTTCCTGACGCAGCTCGTGGAGACGATCGGCGTCACGATGAACACGATCATCGCCAACTCGCGCACCGAGGACCTGCTGACCGAGTCCCAGCGGCTGACGCGCGAGCTGCAGGAACGCTCCGACGAGCTGCAGCGCCAGCAGGAGGAGCTGCGCCGGTCCAACGCCGAGCTGGAGGACAAGGCGGCGCTGCTGGCCAAGCAGAACCGCGCCATCGAGATCCAGAACTTCCAGATCGAGCAGGCCCGCCGCACCCTGGAGGAGCGCGCCGAGCAGCTCGCGGTGTCCTCGCGCTACAAGAACGAGTTCCTCGCCAACATGTCGCACGAGCTGCGCACGCCGCTCAACAGCCTGCTCGTGCTGGCCAAGCTGCTGACGGAGAACGCCGAGGGCAACCTGACGTCGCAGCAGGTCGAGTTCGCCCGGACGATCCACGGCGCCGGGTCGGCGCTGCTCCAGCTCATCAACGACATGCTCGACCTGTCCAAGGTCGAGGCGGGCCGGATGGACATCCACCCGATACAGGTGTCGCTGCCGAAGATGGTCGACCTGCTGGAGGCCGCGTTCGCGCCGCTGGCGGCCGACAAGGGGCTGGCGTTCGCCGTCGACGTCGACCCGGACGTGCCGCAGGAGCTGCGCGCCGACGAGCAGCGCCTGCAGCAGGTGCTGCGCAACCTGCTGTCCAACGCGGTCAAGTTCACCCCGAAGGGCGAGGTCAAGCTGCGGGTGGCGCCCGCGCCGACCGACGTCGACTTCGACGACGAGACCCTGCACGCCGCGCCCGACCTGCTCGCCTTCCAGGTGATCGACACCGGCATCGGCATCGCGCCCGACAAGCGCGAGGTCATCTTCGAGGCGTTCCGGCAGGCCGACGGCACCACCAGCCGCAAGTACGGCGGCACCGGCCTGGGCCTGGCCATCTGCCGCGACATCGCCCGCCTGCTGGGCGGCGAGATCCACGTCGACAGCGAGCTGGGCAAGGGCAGCACGTTCACCCTCTACCTGCCGGCCTCCTACACGGGCCCGCTGGCCGCGACCGACGGCGGCGCGCCGCGCAGGCAGCTCATGACCGCCTCGATCGAGGAGCCCGAGTCGACCTCGCCGGAGCCGCCGCTGCCGCTCGACCTGCCGCTGCCCGAGCTGGTGGAGGCCCCGGTCGAGACCAGCCAGTGGCAGGGCGAGGACCCGCTGAACGGCGCCAAGATCCTCATCGTCGACGACGACATCCGCAACGTGTTCGCGCTGACCAGCGTGCTCGAACGGCACGGCTCCACGGTCGTCTACGCTGAAAACGGTCGTGAGGGGATCGAGCAGCTCGAACGGAACGAGGACGTCGCACTCGTGCTGATGGACATCATGATGCCGGAAATGGACGGGTGGGCCACCACCTCGGCCATCCGGCGCATGCCGCAGTTCGCCGACCTGCCGATCATCGCGCTCACGGCCAAGGTCATGCGCGGCGACCGGGAGAAGAGCATCGCCTCCGGCGCCTCCGACTACGTGCCCAAGCCGGTCGACGTCGACCGCCTGCTCGAACGGCTGCGCGGCTGGCTGAGCCGCGGCCGCGCCGCCGCACCCGAATCCTCCTCCCCGGAAGGGTCGTGATCCATGGCGGATCGGGCCAAGATCCTGCTGGTCGACGACCGCGAGGAGAACCTCATCGCGCTCGAGGCCATCCTCAGCTCGCTCGACCTGGTGCCGGTACGCGCCAGGTCGGGTGAGGAGGCGCTCAAGGCGCTGCTCAACACCGAGTTCGCGCTCATCCTGCTCGACGTGCGGATGCCCGGCATGGACGGGTTCGAGACCGCCGCGCACATCAAGCGGCGGGAGCGCACCCGTAACATCCCGATCATCTTCCTGACGGTGGTCGACAGCGCGCCCGATTACGCCTTCCGCAGCTATGCGGCGGGCGCGGTCGACTATCTGACCAAGCCGTTCGACCCGTGGGTGCTGCGGGCCAAGGTGTCGGTGTTCGCCGAGCTGTACAACATGCACAAGCGGCTGGCCGAGCAGGCGTCGATGCTGCGTGAGCGGCTGGCCGGCGAGCTGCCGCCGGACACCCCCGACGGGAGCGTCCTGCCGGAGCTCTCCCGCCGCCTGACGGCCGTCGAGGACGAGCTGGCTCGGGTGCGGGAGCTGGCCCGCAAGGCCCAGGACCCCACGCTGGCGGGGCCGCTGAGCGACCTCGCCGAGCGCGTCCTCCACCTGCGCGCCGGCTTCGACGCCCTGTCCTGACCCACCCGACCTGCCCGTCGCGGCCCGTACGCCTGCCCGATCGGGCCGTACGGGCCGGACGGCGGCGTGCTGGCCGTCAGCTTCCTCTGGACGCCGCAGACGTGAGGCCTCCACGCCCGTCCTACCGGGCTCTTCCCGACAGCAACGCCGCCCAGATCACCCGAGCTTCGTTGGCCGGCCAGCGCGGAGTCTCGTGGATCTCCGGTGTGCCATCGAGTTGCACGGTCCTCCGGATGAACGCCTGTCCCCCGCCCTGGCACAGCTCGTAGACCGTGGCCCGGCACACGCACGTCCAAGCCATCGGTCGTATCCGTTCCAGCGTCCGGGACGGCGTCCGCCAGTCGAGTCGGATGTGACCCCGCCGCGCCATGGCCACGTGCGGGCTGAGGCACTCACCCTCCAGCGCGATCACGAAGCGCTCTCCACGACCGGCTGCACCAGCAGGCGGGTTTCCTGGAGTTCGGTGCAGCGCAGTGCGACGGCCCGCGCCACTGTGTCCGGGTTGCCGGTGCCGTAGACCCGGTAGAGGCGCCGACCGGTCTTCTCCGAGTTCTGCCCAGTCCACCACCGATAGCAGTGGCCATCAGTCCATACGACGAGGTCCGCCCATACCGACACCAGTGCGATGCCCTCTCCCTCGTGAACATCGCCGGCGACGCCGAGATCACGCAGGGCCGACGCCAACCGCTCAGCAGAAGCCGTCCAGGGCGGAAGACAGACCGAGCCGTCGACCGCGCCTCTGACGATCGGTGTTCCGGGTGGCGATTCCATTGCTCCCACCTGATCAGTCGGTCTCCCCAAGCCCCTGCGGGATAGGCTGGATGGGCTTGTCCGTGCTGGTAGCAACGCTAGGAACCATGCGGATGCCGCAGAACTGACCGGAAGTACGAGTACCGACGGCGGTGACCATCTGTGATAACCTCTCGTGGAGCGACAACCATGACCGGGGGTCGGGGTAATGGCGACCATGCCCGCGAAGGCCGCATCTCCGGCTACGCACTCAAGATCATCCGCGAGTCAGCGGGGCTCACTCAGGAGCGGTTCGCCGAGCGTATGGCCGTCGACATCACGACGATTCAGGGGTGGGAGTCCGGACGCCGCCCGCTGATGGCGATCTCCACAGGTGCTTACCTGTCGCTACGGCATGCACTGTTGCGGCTCGGCGCACAATTCCGGTTGCTGATGCAACTCGACATGGCCCTTGAGGCGGACCGGTTCGTCGGTTACGTGCTCAGCGCCAAGGCCGACAATCCCTCAGCCGTAGACCATCCGCTCGCATCATGGGTGATTACGCGTCCGTTCACCGATCTCGTGGCATGGCCGTTCACGGCAACCGTCCCATCCGGCCTGGCCGGAGCGACACGAATGACCGGCCGCCGCGGGCCGGTCGCCACAGCCCCCTCTCTGCTGCCGGATGAGCGTGCGCACTTCTTCACGCATCTGCGAGCCGCAACCGAGAACGCCGACGCCGACAGGGTGGACGGCATGCTGCTCCGCCGCCAGGCGCATTACGTGGCCGGGTTCGACGACGGCGATGACACCCCTGACTGGCTGGCGACCATGCAGCGCGCTGAGGAACGCCGGACGCGCCGAGCTGACCAGTGGACGCCGTCATGGGCGGTCCTACGGTCCGGAGCCCATTCCCTGGCGCGCTTCGGCGACCGCGAAGCCTTGCAGCACTTCATCCGGACGCGCCTGGCCGAGGAGGTCTGTGAGATCGCCAATCTCAACTACTGGGCCTACTGGCTCGGCGAGGTCAGCGAGCCGCAGTCAGCGGACACCTTCATGGTCGAGCTGGACCCGCACGCCTGGCGCGGGACCGAGCTGCTGCGGCACCTGGTCGGCAAGCTGTACTCCACCAACCCTTACGTCGACGTGGTCGCGCACACGCTGTGGGCGCTGGTCATGTTGCGCCCGTCGACACTGGACCCGCACACCGCCGACGATCTCAGGCAGGCCGCTACGCGCACGCTGGAGGAGGACACCGTGTCGGTGCAGTCGCAGCGGGAACTTGAGGCGATCATCTACGCTCTGCGCATGATCCACCGAGGATGAGAAGGGACTTCCATGGCGGAGGAACTGGCCAGGGTGACCGGTCTGCTGTACGAGATCGGCCTGCTCAAGCGGTACAAGCGCACCGGATGGCTGGTCGCGGGCGTCCAGGCCCCCGAGAGCATCGCCGACCACTCCTTCCGTACCGCGATCATCGCTGCCGTGATCACCGCCATGGAGGGCGGCAACCCTGAACGCGCGGCGTTCATGAGCCTGTTCCACGACACCCAGGAGACGCGCGTCACCGACATCCCCTACATCGGCAAGCGCTACCTGAAGGCCGTCTCGAACGAGCAGGTCACCTCCGACCAGATGCGCGGTGTCCCCGAGGCCGTGGCCCGGGTGGTCAGCGGCGCGGTCGGCGAGTATGAGGACAGGACCAGCCTGGAGGCCATCTGCGCCCGGGACGCCGACAAGCTGGAGTGCCTGATCCAGGCGATCGAGTATCGCGAGCAGGGGCATCAGAACGTACAACCGTGGATCGACACCTCCCTTGCCGCCCTCACGACCGCATCCGCCAAGTGCCTGGCCGATGAGGCTCTCCGCACCGGCTCCCTGGAATGGATGGTGCGCGTCCTCGGCGAGGACCAAGACGCCCGATAACTCCTGGGCTTTGATGCCCCCCAGAACTTCCGACGTGGGCGGGCTGGGGTTGTGGGTCAGTGGCGGGCGCGTTCGAGGGCGTCCCAGAAGCCTCGGCGCAGGGCGTGGCGGACCTCGTCGTGCAGGAGGAAGTCGATGGGCAGCGACGAGCCCTGCAGCAGCCGGGCCTCCAGGTCGGAGGGCATGCGCGGTTTGCGGGCGAGGACGGCTTCGAGCCAGAGGGCCGGGGCGTCGCGGGCGACCGACTCGCCGAAGTCGTGGCCCTCGCGGTGGGCGGACTTGACCGCGTCGGCGAGCGTGGTGGCTCCGGCCGTGGCGGCCGACGGGGGTGACACCGGGGCGGCCTGGGGGCCGGTGTAGGAGGTGCCGAGCTGCGACGGGTAGGCGCCGGCGCTGGACGGCGAGGAGAACTGGCCGGTCGTCGGCGACTGCTGCTGCGGTTGCTGTTGCTGCTGGGGGACGGGGCCCGTGGCCGGGGCGGGTGACGGCGACGGCGGGGGCGAAGACGCAGGGGCCGGGGCCGGGTCTGCCTGGAAGGTGTAGGTGGGCAGCGCGGGCGGCGGCTGGGCGCGGCCCGGCGACGACCCCGAGGACGGCTGGGGTGACGGCTGGGCGGGCGGCGGGGTGCTCGGACCGGGCTGCGGGACGGCGTGGCTGCCGGTGCTGGTAGGGGCCGACGGCAGCGACGGCGGGAGCGCGGCGGCCGGGAGCGAATGGGCGCCCTGGCCGTTGCCGAGCGGCTGGTGGTGGTGGCCGTTGGACGCCTCGGTCGCGCCGGTGACGAGCGTGACGTACGGGCGCAGGTGGGCGCCGCCGAGCTCGATGAGGTCGTCGCTCTCCTGCCGGAGCGTGCGCGAGACGGCCCAGCTCGCGGAGCTGGCCTCGGCGGCGATGTTGACGACGGTGACGCGGATGCCGAGGTCCTGGGCGTCGCACACGACCTGGGTCAGGTCCTCGTCGCCGCTGACCACGACCGCGTCGCAGATGGCGTTGTTGCGGGCCAGCGTCATCAGGTCGCGGTGCACCTGGGCGTCGACGCCCTCGCGGCGGCCCGGCCGGATGCGCGACAGCCTGAGCTTGAGGCCGGGGATGTCGGCGAGCGCGTCGTGCTCGGGGGTGTGCCGGCCCTCGACCGTCGCCTCGTACCAGTAGCAGCGCAGCAGCGGCAGGCCGGTGCGTTCGCGCGACAGGCTCGACATGAGCTGCAACAGCCCCGGATAGTCCCAGGAGACGGCTTCGCGATGGCGAGTCCCATGCACGGCCATCGCCCCGTCAGCCAGCAGATAGCCGGCGTCCACGAACAGCGCGCAGCGATCCACTGACACGGCCCCTTTCCTGGTGGTCCGACTTGCTGGCTCCGCACCGTGAGAGCCGGACTCGGCGGCCCTGTCCCAGGGTAATGAAAGCAAGTGATCGCGCGAGGGTTAATCCCGACGATTCGCCCCGCCGCCGACGTTATGCCTGACCAACAAGCCGCACGGTACCATTTTGTCCCGTTATTGGTCACGGCTCTGCGCGCACGCTCACGGCCGCGACCCCGAACATCACCGCGTCCCGCTCCGAGGCGATCGACACCCACGGCCGCGATCCGAGCCGCCCGGTGATCGTGTCCACGTCGACCCCGAACGTCATCCCGCCGGCACCGCCGGACGAGCCGTCGAAGACGTTGTCCCGGTCGCGGTCGCCGCCCGACGGCGTGAGCGGACCCGTGCCGAGCGACACCTTGTCCCCCTTCAGATCGGCGTCGCCCTCCCAGACGACGACCTGCGCCCTGGCGTCGGCCGCCCCGCGTCCCAGCCCGCCGAGCGGCATCCGTACGAGATCGTGCTCGCCGCCGACCACGGCGGCGCCGTCGAGGACGACGGCCCTGCTGTACGGGACGTCCGGGGCGGAGACGACGACCACCAGGCTCCAGCCGGCATGCCCGGGCAGTTCCGCGGGCGGGGCGGCGGCCCACCACGTGCCGGACCTGTTGACGGCGTTGACCAGGCTGGTGACCTCGGCGAACGCCTGGTAGGCGGGGCCTGACGGCAGCTCCGCCCAGTCGACGTGGGTCGGCCGGATCTCCACGTAACGCTTGCGGCCCGGGGCCCTGAGCCTGACGGGCGCGACCTCCTGGGGTTCGTCGGCCTCCGGGGCGCCCGCCGACCAGTAGAGGCCCGCCCAGACGGCGCGGGCGCCCTTGGGCAGGGCGAGCCGGGCCGCGCTGGAGACGGGCGTGTCAGGCTCGTCGTCCTGGTCCTGCGGGCGCATCGGCCACAGGTCGTTGTCGCGCTGGTCGCCGTGGCGTCGCCGGGCCATCGCGCATTCGTCGTGGCCGTCCGGGCAGTCGACGAACGAGTTGCCCGTGGCCCGTACGGTGATCTTGCCGTCCGCCGCGAACCTGGCGGGGGCGCCGGAGGCGCGCACGCCCGCCGCCGACTCGGCCCGCGCGCGGAGGGGGCCTGCCTCGACCCTGAGAATCGGCCCCTCGCCGCCCGGGGCGGAGGCGGCGACCTGGACGCGCAGGAACACCGCCGTGGCCTCGCCCGCCCCGAGCGGCCGCCTGGCGCACCTGACGCCGCGCCCGGCCAGCCGGCAGGACCAGCCGTCGACCGCGCCGACCGGGGCGGCCCGGCCGTGCGTGGCGGGGGACGTACGGGCCGAGGAGGTGACGCCGGACGGGCGGGTGCCCGGGGGCACGGGGGTGACGCCCGGCGGGAGGTCGATGGCGGCGTAGACCGGGGCGGTCGCCTTCTTGCCGGTGTTGCGCAGGCGCATGGCGACGATGCCGGGGCGGTCGCGGACCAGGGCGCCCATGGCGCTGATCGTGGCCGTCAGACGGGCCTTGGCGGGGGTTCCGGCAGGCGGGCCGGCGGATTCGCGGGCTGGGACGCGCGACGGCGGGGCAGGGACGCGCGACGGCGGGGCGGGGCGCGGCCGGGACGACGGCGGCTCGGCGTGCGACGGCTCGATGGGCAGCGGCTGGGAGACCGGCGCGGTCTCGGGCCGGTCGGCGGAGACGAGGGCGAAGGCGGCGGCGACGGCCATGACGGTGAGCGCCCCGGTGGCGACCACGACGTGCTGGCGGCCGGGCAGGGCGCGGACCCAGGCGAGGGTGCGGCGGACGCGGAGCCTGACGGGCGAGGACATGGCGGCGACGTAGCCGCCGGCGGCGGGGCCGAGCAGGAGCGGTGCGACGACGGTGCGCAGGGCGCGGCGCACGTCGGTCAGCTCGGCCAGGACGGTCCGGCAGGCGTCGCAGCCGCGTACGTGCTCGTCGACGGGCTTGGACTCGCGCCTGGTCAGCCCGCCCTTGACGTACGCGCCGAGCTTTCCGAGCACCGGGCGGCACTCCAGGGGCGGCGAGGCGGTGAGCCGGGTCTGCAGGTAGGCCTGGCGCAGTCCCTCGCGGGCGCGGTAGGCGAGCGCGGCCGCGCCGTTGGCCGACAGCCCGAGCAGCGGCGCGACCTCGGCAGGCCGGGCGCCCTCGACCTCGACGTGCCACAGGACGGCCCGCCAGCGCTCGGGCAGCGACTGGTAGGCGACGGCGGCCGGGGCGCGCACGGGCTCGTCGTCCGCCGTCTCGGGGCCGGTGGACAGGCGGGTGCGGTGGTCGGCGGTGCGCCGGACGACGGTGAGGAGGTGGGTGCGGAAGGCGGCCTCGGGGCCGTCGCCTCGGCCCATCACGTCGAGAACGCGGGTGAACGCCTCGGCCACCACGTCCTCGGCCTCGTCGTCGGGCACCAGCCGGCGGGCCAGGACGCGGGCGGCGGCGACGTGGCGTTCGTAGAGCCGTCCGTATGCGGTGGCGTCGCCTCCTCGGACGGCTTGGATGAGTTCTGCGTCGCTCTGGGATGTTTCGGCACTCATAGTGACCTCACGGTTACGAACCGTTGCCCCGGGAGTCATTCCGCACCCACCCCCGTGGTTAAACCGATCGCGTGTCTTTGCCTGCGTCAGGCCCCCGGAGCGGTGGTCCTAAGCTGGGGACATGAGTGACCGCGACAGCCTGCTGGCCGAGATCAAGAAGAAGGCCGTCGTGCACGGCCGGGTGGTGCTCTCCTCCGGGCGGGAGGCCGACTTCTACCTCGACCTGCGCCGCATCACGCTCGACGGGGTCGCCGCGCCGCTGGTCGGCAGGGTGATGCTGGAGCTGACGGCCGACCTGGAGTTCGACGCCGTGGGCGGGCTGACGCTGGGCGCCGACCCGGTGGCGACCGCCATGCTGCACGCGGCGGCGGCGCAGGGGCGCTCGCTCGACGCGTTCGTGGTGCGCAAGGCGCAGAAGGCCCACGGCATGCAGCGCCGGATCGAGGGCCCGGAGGTCAAGGGCCGCCGGGTGCTGGCGGTGGAGGACACCTCGACGACGGGCTCGTCGCCGCTGACCGCCGTGGAGGCGCTGCGCGAGGCGGGCGCCGAGGTGGTGGCCGTGGCGACGATCGTCGACCGGGGCGCCGCCGCGCGGATGGCCGAGGAGGGCCTCGACTACCGCACCGCCTTCACGCTCGCCGACCTGGGGCTCTGACTCACTCGCCGGGGCCGGTGACGGTGAACTCCTCCTGCTCGCCCGCGTCGCCGCGGGGCCTGGTGCTGCCGTTCTCGGTGACCCGTACGGTGCCGGCGTCGGTCAGCACCACGTCGAGCTCCGGCTCGTAGTAGCTGACCTCCTCGCCGCGGGTCATGTCGCGGTGCTGGAGCACGTCGCCGCCGGGAACCCGGACGGTGACCATCGGGCAGGTGTCGGCCAGGCATTCGATGCGCACGGTGGGCACCCGGCCGCCGCTCGACGGCGTGCCTGAGGTGTGGGCGCGGCCGGGCGGCGCCGTGGTGTCGAGCGAGCTGAGCAGTGCCCGCACGCCGATGACCAGCAGCGCCACCACGGCGATGACGGCCAGCACGGCGAGTGCCATGCGGGCGAGGCCCATCGGATCCGACCTGTGGCGTCCCACAGTGGGGAGAGTACCCGGTGGTAACGCTCCGTTCCGGATGGTCGCGAAAGATCGCGCGGGCGTTGTCTCTACCACGGCGGGTAACAGACCGGGATACTGGCTGCGCGAAGCCGTTACTTCTCAGGGAGATGACTCATGCCTATCGCGACTCCAGAGGTCTACGCCGAGATGCTCGACCGTGCCAAGGCCGGCGGGTTCGCCTATCCGGCGATCAACGTGACCTCGTCCCAGACCCTTAACGCGGCGCTGCGCGGCTTCGCGGAGGCGGAGAGCGACGGCATCGTCCAGGTGTCCACCGGTGGCGCCGAGTTCCTGTCCGGGGCCACGGTCAAGGACATGGTGACGGGCGCGACCGCGCTGGCCGAGTACGCCAGGGTGGTGGCCGCCAAGTATCCGGTCACGGTGGCGCTGCACACCGACCACTGCCCCAAGGACAAGCTCGACGGCTTCATGCGGCCGCTGATCGACATCTCGCTGGAGCGGGTGTCGAAGGGCCTCGACCCGCTGTTCCAGTCCCACATGTGGGACGGCTCGGCCGTGGAGCTGGAGGAGAACCTGGAGATCGCCAAGGAGCTCCTCGACAAGTGCGCCCGCGCCAACATCATCATGGAGATGGAGATCGGCGTCGTCGGCGGCGAGGAGGACGGCGTCGTCGGCGAGATGAACGAGAAGCTCTACACGACCGCCGGTGACGCGCTGGCCACGGCCGAGGCCGTCGGCCTGGGCGAGAAGGGCCGCTACATGCTGGCGGCCACGTTCGGCAACGTGCACGGCGTCTACAAGCCGGGTCACGTCAAGCTGCGGCCGAGCGTGCTGAAGGAGATCCAGGACGCGGTGGGCGCCAAGTACGGCAAGGACAAGCCGTTCGACCTGGTCTTCCACGGCGGCTCCGGCTCGCTGCTGGAGGAGATTCACGAGGCGATCTCGTACGGCGTCGTCAAGATGAACGTCGACACCGACACGCAGTACGCGTTCACCCGGCCGGTGGCCGACCACATGTTCCGCAACTACGACGGCGTGCTCAAGGTCGACGGCGACGTGGGCAACAAGAAGGCGTACGACCCGCGCTCCTACGGCAAGGCGGCCGAGGCGGGCATGGCGGCCCGGGTGGCCGAGGCGTGCGAGCACCTGAAGTCCAGTGGGACGAAGATCTCCTAGCCACGTACGCGGCCCGGCGGGTATGACTTGTCCTATGGATAACCTTCTCGCCGGGCCACCCCCGACTCACCTGCCGGACCTGCCCGAGGCTCGGGAGGCCCTGGAATCCGGCGCCAAGGCCTCGGACGTGGCCGCCCGCTTCCCCGCTTTCCCGGCGGCCTGGGCCGCGCTCGCAGAGGAATACTTCGCGCAGGGTCACGCCGTCACCTCTTACGCGTTCGCCCGCACCGGCTATCACCGGGGCCTCGACCAGTTGCGCCGCAGCGGCTGGAAGGGACACGGGCCGATCCCGTGGGAGCACGAGCCGAACCGGGGGTTCCTGCGCTGCCTGTACGCGCTGTCGCGGGCGGCTCAGGCGATCGGCGAGAAGGACGAGGCCGAGCGGTGCGCGCAGTTCCTCAGGGACAGCACCCAGACGGGTTACGACGCGCTGACCAAGGGCTAGCCCTTGGGACGAATGCGCACGTTCGGGTAGTCTCTCTACGCAAGAGCCCCTGTCGCGCTTGCGCCAGGGGTTTCGTTTTGTGCTCGGGAGACTGAACAATGCCGGCTGCCGTTCTCGTGGGCGCCCAGTGGGGCGATGAGGGCAAGGGCAAGGCCACCGATCTGCTCGGTGGCGACGTCGACTACGTCGTCCGTTACCAGGGTGGCAACAACGCGGGTCACACCGTGGTCATCGGTGACCAGAAATACGCGCTTCACCTGCTGCCTACGGGCATCCTGTCGCCGGAGGTGGTCCCGGTGATCGGCAACGGGGTCGTCATCGACCCCGGCGTGCTGCTGGGGGAGATCGACGGCCTGGCCGAGCGGGGCATCTCCGCGGAGCGGCTGCTCATCTCCGCCAACGCGCACCTGATCATGCCGCACCACAAGGCGCTGGACAAGGTCACGGAGCGCTATCTGGGCAAGGCCAAGATCGGCACCACCGGCCGGGGCATCGGCCCCGCCTACGGCGACAAGATCTACCGCGTGGGCATCCGGGTCCAGGACCTGCTCGACCCGGGCATCCTGGCCAAGAAGATCGAGGTCGCGCTGGGCGAGAAGAACCAGGTGCTGACCAAGCTCTACAACCGGCGGGGCCTGGAGCCCGAGGCCGTCCTGGAGGAGTACCTCGGCTACGCCGAGCGGCTCAAGCCGCACATCGCCGACACCTCGCTGGTGCTGAGCAAGGCGCTGGACGAGGGCAAGTTCGTGCTGCTGGAGGGCGGGCAGGGCACGCTGCTCGACATCGACCACGGCACCTACCCGTTCGTCACGTCGTCCTCGCCCACCTCGGGCGGAGCCTGCGCCGGCTCGGGCATCCCGCCGACGCGGCTGACGCGGGTGATCGGCATCCTCAAGGCCTACACGACCCGCGTCGGCTCCGGCCCGTTCCCCACGGAGCTGGAGGACGAGATGGGCGAGTGGCTGCGCCAGACGGGCGGCGAGTACGGCGTCACGACCGGCCGCAACCGCCGCTGCGGCTGGTTCGACGCGGTCATCGCCCGGTACGCGACCCGCATCAACGGCGTCACGGACTTCTTCCTCACCAAGCTCGACGTGCTGTCGGGCCTGGAGCGCATCCCGGTGTGCGTCGCGTACGACGTGGACGGCACGCGGCATGACGAGATCCCGATGACGCAGACGGACTTCCACCACGCCAAGCCGATCTACGAGGAGTTCCCCGGCTGGCAGGAGGACATCACGGGAGCCAAGACGTTCGAGGACCTGCCGCCGAACGCCCAGGCTTACGTGCGCACGCTGGAGGAGATGAGCGGCGCGCCGATCTCGGCGATCGGCGTCGGCCCGGGCCGTGACCAGACGCTGGTCATCCGCTCGCTGATCTGAGCACGGCCGCCGTCATCGGCGAGTGCAGCCGCCAGCCGAGGCGTTCGTAGAGCGCCCGGCCCTCGGGGGTGGCCACCAGCACGCCGCCGGTGGCGCCCGCCGCGTGGGCGGCGGCTGTCAGCGTGCGCATGACGACGCTGCCGAGGCCGCGCCGCCGGTGGCCGGGGGCGGTCTCGACCCGGTCGACGACGGCGGTGCGGCCGGCGACGGCCAGTTGGCCGCGTGCGGCCATCTCGCCCGCCGTCGTGAGGAGGCGGGCGACGGTGACGCCGGAGCGGGTGGTGACGGCCGCCGTGTAGCCGGCGGGCGCCTTGACGGGCTCGGGGCGCAGCGCGGCGGTCATCATGAACTCGGGCGGCTCGATGTCCCAGCCGGCGGGCAGCCAGGGCGCGATCAGGTCGGCCGGGGCGCAGAGCTTGAGCCAGGTGCCGGGGACGGTGATCGTACCGGTCAGGTGCTGGATGAGGGCCGGTGTCGGGGCGGGCAGGACGTGGCGGACGAGGTGGCCGGGCAGGCCGACGTCCACGCGGTAGCCCCAGGGCTCGGGCACGGGGGGCGGGGTGTCGCGGGAGATCACCCACCCGTCGACCCATGCCCTGACCGTGTCTATTTGGGTAGTTTTGAGAGCCCCCGTCATGGTTGTGCATCTTATTGCAAGACTGTTGCATTTATCGCGTTAAATTCGGGTGCGATCATCGGGATGAGCTGCCTACTCTCCCCCTCATGGACATCCGACGCGTCACCCGCTCCGAGGCCGTCGAGGCGGCCGGCCGGCTCTTCGACGCGGCGCCCGAGCGCGAGGCCACCGAGAGGTTCCTCGCCGACGACAGGCACCACCTGCTCGTCGCCTACGTGGACGACGTCCCCGCGGGCATGGTCACCGGGGTCGAGATGACCCACCCCGACAAGGGCACCGAGATGTTCCTGTACGAGCTCGGCGTCGACGAGGCGTACCGCGGCCAGGGCATCGCCAGGGCGCTGGTGCTGGCGCTCGGCAGGCTGGCGCGCGAGCGGGGCTGCTACGGGCTGTGGACGGCCACCGGCGAGGACAACGAACCGGCCCAGGCCACGTACGAAAGCGCGGGCGGTTCGCCGGAATGGGACCAGGTCGTCTACTCATGGACCTACGAACAAAGCCCGTAACCGTACAAAATGGGCACGGCGTGGCGGCGCGTGAAGGCACGCCGGGCCAGGTAGGGTCCCCGGTGTGCGCGTTGAGATACATGGTCATCGGGGTGCGAGAGGCCTCTGGCCCGAAAACACGCTGCCCGGCATGAGCCGCACGATGGAGCTCGGCGTCCACGCGCTGGAGCTCGACGTGGCGCTCACCGCCGACCGGCGCCTCGTGCTGACGCACGACCTCACGGTCTCGGCCGTGACCAGCACCGACACCCGCCCGGTCACGCCCGGCGACCCCGCCTTCCCGTACGTCGGCAAGCCGATCAACGCGCTGACGCTCGCGCAACTGCGCACGCTCGACGTGGGCGTGCGGCTGCCGCGCCACCCCGACGACCCGTTCGCGCTCACCCAGGTCGCGATGCCCGAGACCCGGATGCCCACGCTCGGCGCCGTGCTCGGCCTGGTCAACGCCTACGCGGCCGAGAGCGTACGGGTGCACGTCGAGCTCAAGTCCGACCCCACCAGGCCCGCGCTCACGCCCGACCCCGAGCTCTACACCGAGATGGTGGTCGACGAGCTCGACCGGCACAACAGGCTGCGCAACGCCGCGATTCTCAGCTTCGACTGGCGCATCATCGGCTACGCCGCCAAGCTCGCGCCCGACACGCGCCGCTTCGCGCTCGTCGAACGCGCCACGCTCGGCTGGAACGGCCCGCTCGGCGACGACATCCCCGCCGCCGCCCGCGACGCCGGGGCGACCACGCTCTCCCCCGAGCACGTGATGGTCGACGAGAAGCTGATGGCGCAGGCGTCGCGCGCCGGGCTCGACGTGGCCGTGTGGACCGTCAACGACGCCGCGCTCGCCGCCCGCATGCTCGACCTCGGCGCGGCCGGGATCGTCACCGACTATCCCGACCGCATGCGCGCCGTGTGGGCCGAACGGGGCCTGGAGCTGCCCGACCCCGTCGAGCCGCTCAAGCCCGTCGGCGTCTAGTCAGAGCCAGCCGTTGCGGCGGAAACCGCGGTGCAGCAGCACACAGGCGGTGATCATCACCGCGAGGACCGCCGGATAGCCCCACACCTGCTTGGTCTCCGGCATGAAGTCGAAGTTCATGCCGTAGATGCCGGCGATCATCGTCGGCACCGCCAGGATCGCCACCCACGACGAGATCTTGCGCATGTCCTCGTTGGCCAGCGCGTTCGAGCGGGCCAGCGCCGCCTGGAGGATCGAGCTGCACAGCTCGTTCGACGAGTCGACCTGCTCGCACACCCTCGACAGGTGGTCGCCCACGTCACGGAAGTATTCGCGCATCTCCGACGGGATCACCCGCCGCTGGGGCAGCGCCGCCAGCGGCGCCTGGAGCGGCGTCACCGCCCGCTTGAGCTCCAGCATCTCCCGCTTGAGCTGGTAGATCCGGTTGATGTCGCGGGAGCTCACGTCGGCGAACACCGTCGCCTCGACCTCCTCCAGCTCCAGCTGCATCAGGTCGGCCACCTGGAGGTAGCGGTCGACCACGTGGTCGGAGATCGCGTGCAGCACGCCCGCCGGGCCGCGCTCCAGCAGCTCCGGCTTGGTCTCGATCCGCTCGCGCACCTCAGCCAGCGGGCAGTGCTCGCCGTGACGCACCGTCACCACGAAGTCGACGCCGAGGAACACCATGATCTCGCCCGCGCCGATGATCTCGCTCGTGGCGGTCAGCTCGTCGTGGTCCAGGTACGCGATCGTCTTGAGGACCATGAACAGCGAATCGCCGTAGCGCTCGACCTTGGGACGCTGGTGGGCCTTGACCGCGTCCTCCACGGCCAGCGGGTGCAGGCCGAACACCTCGGCGAGCCACTCGACCTCGGGCGCGGCGGGCTCGTGCAGCCCGACCCAGACGAACGCCCGGGGCCCGGCCGAGGCCACGCGGTTGTGGGCGCGGACCAGCTCGACGGACTCGGCTATGCCGGTGGCGGGAGCCTTCTTGCCGTCGATGTACGCGCCGTACTCGACGATGGAGTCAACAGGGGGCACGCAGGCTTCACGCACCGGCTGCGGGCGCTGACGCGGGGCGTGCGGCTGCACAGGGTGACGGTTGATGCGACGGAAAAGCGTGGACGAGCGCATGGCAGTCCCTTTCCGCCCGACCTGGCACGCTCCACGCGCGACGAAAAGTCACCTCAATCAACACGCATGCGTGGAGGCACGATCAGGCTGCCGGATTGGAGTGGTCGGGGGTATTCGGGGAGTACGTGGGTGAGCACGTACTGCTGGGATCACCAGGATTCATCCCGGACCACCTCCAATCGCGTGGGGACGCCAGAAAGCCGCCCTAACTTACCACAGGAGCGCCAGTCAAGCGCCGCGTACACGCCGACGAACTCGGCACCGGTTCCGGCGGCTTCCCGGGGGCGGGGCCGGTTCGGGGCGGTGGGCTGCGAGAATGGGCGGGTGCGCGTTCTAGTCATTGGATCCGGTGGGCGTGAGCACGCCCTGTGCCGTTCGCTCCGCCTCGACCCGCAGGTCGGCGAGCTTCATTGTGCCCCCGGCAACCCGGGGATCGGGGAGGTCGCGACCCTGCACCGCGTCGATCCGCTCGACCCGCAGGAGGTCGCGGGGCTGGCCGGGCGGCTGGGGGTGGATCTGGTCGTCGTCGGGCCGGAGGCGCCGCTGGTGGCCGGCGTGGCCGACGCGGTCCGCGAGGCGGGCATCGCGTGCTTCGGGCCGTCCCGGGAGGCGGCGATGATCGAGGGCTCCAAGGCGTTCGCCAAGGAGATCATGCGCGCGGCCGACGTGCCGACGGCGCGGTCCCGGGTGTGCGTGACGCCGGAGGAGGCCGCGGCGGCGCTCGACGAGTTCGGCACCCCGTACGTGGTCAAGGACGACGGGCTGGCGGCGGGCAAGGGCGTCGTGGTGACCGGCGACCGCGACGCGGCGCTGGAGCACGCGCGGGCGTGCGGCCGGGTGGTGATCGAGGAGTTCCTCGACGGGCCCGAGGTGTCGCTGTTCGCGCTGTGCGACGGCAGCACGGCGGTGGCCCTGCAGCCGGCGCAGGACTTCAAGCGGGCCCACGACGGCGACGCCGGGCCCAACACCGGCGGGATGGGCGCCTACACGCCGCTGCCGTGGGCTCCCGAGGGCCTGACCGACCAGGTGATGCGCGAGGTCGTGCATCCGACGATCGGGGAGCTGAGCCGGCGCGGGCTGCCTTTCCAGGGCGTGCTGTACGTGGGGCTGGCCCTGACGTCGAAGGGCCCGAAGGTGATCGAGTTCAACGCGCGTTTCGGCGACCCGGAGACGCAGGTGGTGCTCGACCGGCTGGAGACGCCGCTGGGCGGGCTGCTGATGGCGTGCGCGACCGGTGAGCTGGGGCCCGACCCGGTGTTCCGCGACGGCGCGGCGGTAGCGGTGGTGATCGCGTCGGAGGGCTACCCGGAGGCGCCGGTCAAGGGTGACGTGATCGGCGGGCTGGAGCCGACGCCCGGCGCGTACGTGCTCCACGCGGGCACGGCGAGCGACGGCGACGGCGGGATCGTGTCGGCCGGCGGGCGGGTGCTGACCGTCGTGGGCACCGGTCCCGACCAGGACAGCGCCCGGCGCAACGCCTACGAGCTGGTCTCGCGCGTCGAGCTGCGCGGCTCCCACTACCGGACGGACATCGCCCGATGAAGCACCTGCATTCCGGCAAGGTTCGCGATCTCTACCAGACGGACGACGGGCTGCTGCTGATGGTGGCCTCCGACCGGATCTCGGCGTTCGACTACGTGCTGGAGCCCGACATCCCCGACAAGGGGGCGATCCTCACGCAGATGTCACTGTGGTGGTTCGAGCAGTTGCGTGACGTGGTGCCCAACCACGTGGTGGCGCGGGGGGCCGAGCCGCGTGGTGTGCTGGTGCGCCCGCTGGAGATGGTCCAGGTGGAGTGCGTGGCCCGGGGCTATCTGACGGGCGGCGGGCTGGCCGAATACCGGGAGACCGGCACGGTGTCGGGAGTGGCGCTGCCGGCCGGGCTGGAGGACGGCTCGCGGCTGCCTGAGCCGATCTTCACGCCGTCGACGAAGGCGCCGATGGGGCAGCACGACGAGCCGATCGCCTTCGAGCGGGTGGTGGCCGAGGTCGGCGCGGAGACGGCCGAGGAGCTGCGCCGGATCACGCTGGCCGTCTACGCGCGGGGCGCCGAGATCGCCCGCGAGCGCGGCATCATCGTGGCCGACACGAAGATCGAGCTCGGCTGGGACTCCGACGGGGTGCTGACGCTGGGGGACGAGGTGCTCACGCCCGACTCCTCGCGCTTCTGGCCGGCCGACGAGTGGCAGCCGGGGCGTTCTCAGCCGTCATTCGACAAGCAGTATGTCCGGGATTGGCTAACGTCGCCCGAATCCGGATGGGACAAAAACTCCGGAAACCCCCCACCGCGCCTTCCTGACCACGTGGTCGAGCGCACCCGGCAGCGCTATCTCGACGCCTACGAGCGCCTTACGGGCACTTCCTTTACCGGATGATTCGGCCGGGTCACGTGGTGATAGCGGCTACTGTTGGCCGGATCTAGCCCCACCGATAATTTGCAAGGAGCCGCAGGAATGGTCCGTTACCGCGTGCGCGGTGGCAACGCACTGCGTGGAACCGCCTTCATCCAGGGCGCGAAGAACGCCGTGCTGCCGATGATCGGCGCGGCCCTGCTGGCCGCCAAGGGCCGCACCGTCCTGCGCAACGTGCCGATCATCGAGGACGTGCGCCGCGCCGTCGAGCTGGCCGAGTGCGTCGGCGCCTACGTCGAGCTGCACGAGTCCGAGCGCACGCTGGTGATCGACGCCTCCCGCCTGAACAGGCCGGTGCTGCCCGCCGAGATCGCCCGGCGCTTCCGCGGCTCCGTGCTGTTCACGCCCGCCCTGCTGCACCGGCTGGGCGAGGCCATCGTCGAGGGCGTCGGCGGCTGCAACCTCGGCAGCCGCAACCTCGACTTCCACTACCTGGGCTACAAGCGGCTGGGCGCCGTGGTGGACGAGGGCGAGACCGTCATCCACGTCAAGGCGTCCGGCCTGACCGGCGCCACGCTCTACCTCGACACCCCGTCCCACACCGGCACCGAGAACCTGATCATGGCCGCCGCCCTGGCCAAGGGCACCACCGTGATCGAGAACGCGGCGCTGGAGCCCGAGGTGCTCGACGTCATCGACATGCTCACCAAGATGGGCGCCCGGATCAGCGGCGGCGGCACCGGCTTCATCACCGTCGAGGGCGTCGAGGAGCTGCACGCCGTCGAGCACACGGTGATGCCCGACCGGCTCGACGCCGGGGTGTTCGCGATGGCCGCGGCCATCACGCAGGGCGAGCTCAGCCTCGTCGGCACCGGCCTCGACCTGGGCGTCGTCCGCTACAAGCTGGAGCAGATGGGCGTCGACTTCGCCCGCCAGGGCGCGGTGCTGCACGTGCGCTGCGACCGGCCGCTGCGCCCGATCAACATCATCACCGACACCTACCCGGGCTTCGCCACCGACCTGCAGTCGCCGATGATGACGGTGGCCGCGCTGGCCGACGGCACCAGCTACATCCACGAGCGGATCTTCGACGGGCGCTTCGCCCTGGCCGGCGAGCTGAACAAGATGGGCGCCAACGTGGAGGTCGACGGCAGCCGGGCGATCGTGCGCGGCGCCACGCCTCTCGCCGGCGCCCGAGTAACCGCCCATGATCTGCGCTCCGGTATTGCCCTGGTTCTCGCCGGACTGGCGGCCAAAGGCGAGACCGTCATCGACTCGGGTTACCTGATCGATCGCGGCCACGCAGATCTCGCCGTGCGAATGCGGGCACTCGGCGCGGACATTACACGAGAGATTTCCGAAGACTGAAAAGAGCCTGGAAAACCCCGTTGAGCTGCTAAAACACCTTGACGGACGGTCAACCAGAACGTCTTTCCGGAAAAGTCGGGCGTGACATTACGGCCCCCGCGAGCGATCGTTCCAAAAGAGAGCACTGCATCGGATCGCAGGATGGGACGAACATTGGTCGAGAGGGCCGAAGAAACACCCCGAGTGTCACGCCCGGGCGCCATGACACCGGACCTCACTATTGGCGTGGTCGGGCCCCATGATCTGGTCGAGCGGGTCATGCTCATGGGGCACGCGGCGGCACCGCTGCCGTGCCGTCTCGTGGCGGCCGCCTACCGTGACGAGCAGGAGGCGCCCGACAAGGTGACCCGGCTCGGCCCGGGCGTCGACGCGTGTCTGTTCGCCAGCCCGGTCCCGTACGACCTGGCGAGGCGTTCCGGCGTGCTGACGATGCCCGCCACGTACGTCCAGCTGGGCGGGGCGGCACTGGTGGCGGCACTGGCCAAGGCGGCGCTGGATCCGCGCGTCGACCCGCAACGGGTCAGCGTGGACGTGGTCAGCCGGGCCGACGTCGAGGAGGCGTACACCGATCTCGGGATTCCGGCGGCGGACGTGCACAGCCGTGACGAGCCCGGCGCGACCGGGACGATCGCCGCCTTCCACGAGCGGCTGTCGCGCCAGGGTGCCACGACGGGGGCGCTGACGTGCCTGCCGGCGGTGGCGGAGCGGTTGCAGGCGGCGGGCGTTCCGGTCATCCGGGTGCGGCCGACGTCGGCGGCGGTGCGCACCGCGCTGCACACGGCCGCGCTGCTGGGCGCGCATCACCGGCTTGAGGAGTCACAGCTCACGGTCGTGCTGGTGGAGGTGCCGACGCTGCGCGAGCCGGTACGGCGCGCGGCTCCCCGCTACTGGCGGGACGAGCTGCGGCTGTCGCTGCACCGGCTGCTCGTCCAGGAGGCCAACCGGATCAACGCCACGGTGTGGCCGATCGACGACCACAGCTACCTGGTCACCGCGACCCGGGGCTCGATCGCCTCGGCCACCGACGGGTTCCGGGTGCTGCCGTTCGCGGCCAGGATCCGCGACGAGCTGGGGCTGGCGGTCGAGGTGGGCGTGGGCATGGGCCGCACGACGCACGACGCCGAGTCGCACGCACGGGCCGCGCTGGCGCGCACGCAGGCGGGCAAGCAGGCCCAGGGGTTCGCGGTGGACCGGGAGGGGCGGGCGCTCATCCCCGCGCCCCGGATGCCGCCGACGGGGTCCACGGCGCTCAAGCCGAAGGGGGTCGAGGTGCTGGCCCGGCTGGCTGCCAAGCTGGAGGGCGGCGACACCGTGGTGGACGCCGAGGGCGCCGGGAAGATGCTGGGGGTGACGCCGCGTACGGCTCGGCGGTTGCTGCGCACGCTGGTTGACGAGGGACTCGCGTGGCCGCTGCCGCCGAACCGCACGCCGCAGCCGGGGCGCCCGCGCCAGCTCTACCGGCTCATCGTGGAGAAGCTCGGCCCGCGCTGACGCTTCTCCTCCAGGTACGGGCCCGCCGTCATCCCTTCCCCCTCTGACGGCGGCGGGCCTCTTCACCGGGTGAGGGGTGTACGGCAGCGGACCTCTTCACCGAGTGAGGGGTGGGTCGTCTTCACTCTGGGTGAGATTCAGGGGTTGGCCGCGCCGGAACACGGGTATGAATGGCGACGCCCCCGATCGACAGGATTCGGACGGGGGCACCAAAAGCCTCCGCCGCTCTCCGTCAGCAGGCGCACGTGAGCGGGTCCACCGGGCGACCGGCGGGCCCGTCGATCGAGTCAACGGCCAGCCCCTCACGGGCCCAGTATTCGAAGCCGCCGATCATCTCCTTGACCTTGTAGCCCAGCTTGGCGAACTCCAGCGCGGCCCGGGTGGAGCCGTTGCAGCCGGGCCCCCAGCAGTAGGTCACGACGGTGGCGTCCGGCGGCACGAGGCCGGGGGCGCGGGCGGCGATCTCGGCGGTGGGCAGGTGGAGCGCGCCGGGGATGTGGCCCTGGTCCCAGCTCCTCTCGTCGCGCGAGTCGACGACGACCAGGCCCGTGACCCCGGCGGCCAGGTCGGCGGCCACGTCGGAGACGTCGGTCTCGAAGGCCAGGCGGGCGGCGAAGTGGGCGAGCGCGGCCGGGGTGTCGGCGGCGGGCACGGCAGTCACGACGGACGCAACGGGCATGGTTTTTCTCGTTTCCTCGCAGGTCGGGGACGGGTTCGATGTTGTCAGCCCGCGCGCCGGCGGAGAAGTGGCACGAATGCCGACTATCGATAAGATCTCGCCAGATTTCCTCGTCCGGTACCCGCCGGGAAGCTGTCGGAGCCGGGGTCTATTGTCATGAGTCATGACACGTGACACCACTGACCGGCGATCCTCGCTCCTCGTGTGGGGAGCGCTGGCCATCGTCTACGTGGTCTGGGGCTCCACCTACCTCGGCATCGCCATCGTCATCGAGACGATGCCGCCCATGCTCAGCGGGGCGCTGCGCTTCATCACCGCCTCGGTGCTGCTCGGCGGGATCCTGCTGGTGCGCAAGGGCACGGCGGCGTTCCGGATGACGCGCCGGCAGTTCGGCGGCGCCGCGCTCGTCGGCCTGCTGCTGCTGACCGGCGGCAACGGCATGGTCGCGGTGGCCGAGCAGCACATCTCCAGCGGCCTGGCCGCCCTGCTCGTCGCCTCGGTGCCGCTGTGGCTGGTGGTCTTCCGCATCGCGGCCAGGGACCGGCCCGGCGTGCTCACCCTCGCCGGGGTGCTCGTCGGCTTCGCCGGGGTCGCCGCGGTGTCGCTGAGCGGCGGCGCGACCGGCGACACGGCCGGCGTCGTGGTGATCCTGGTGGCGTCCGCGTCCTGGTCGATCGGCTCGTTCCTGTCGGGCCGCATCCAGATGCCCGCCAACCCGTTCGCCGCCAGCACGATCGAGATGGTGGTCGGCGGCGCCGGCATGATCGCCGTGGGCCTGACGGCCGGCGAGCGGCTCGACCTCGCCGCGGTCTCCGGCCGTTCGTGGGCGGCGCTGGCCTACCTGGTGCTCGTGGGCTCGCTGATCGGCTTCACCGCCTACAGCTGGCTGCTCGGCAACGCGCCCATCTCGCTCGTGTCGACGTACGCCTACGTCAACCCGGTCGTGGCGGTGCTCCTCGGCATGCTGGTGCTCGACGAGCAGGTGACCGGGCAGATCGTGCTGGGCGGTCTGGTCATCCTGGTGGGCGTCGCCCTCGTGGTGTCCACCGAGCGACGCTCCAGAGCGTCCAGGAAGGCCGAAGGGGAGGCGGTGAAGGTCTGACCCCTCGGGACAGGCCCTAGCCCTTCAGGAACGCGCCCGCGGCCTTCAGGAAGGCGTCGTTGGCCTCCGGGTCGCCGATCGAGACCCGGGCGCCCTCGCCCGCGAACGGCCGCACCGCCACGCCCTCCACCGCGCAGGCGGCGGCGAAGTCCATCGTGCGCTCGCCGGTGCGCAGCCAGACGAAGTTCGCCTCCGTGGGCGGCACCGTCCAGCCCTGGGCGATGAGCGTCTCGCGCACCCGGGTGCGCTCCTTGACCACCGCGTCGACCCGTTCGAGCAGCTCGTCCTCGGCCTTCAGCGAGGCGATCGCGGCGATCTGCGCCAGGTGGTTGACCGCGAACGGGATGATCGTCTTGCGCACCGCCGTCGCCACCGGCTCGTGCCCGACCAGATAGCCGACCCGCAGCCCCGCCAGCCCGTACGCCTTGGAGAACGTGCGCAGCACGCACACGTTGGGCCGGTCGCGGTAGAGGGTCAGGCCGTCGGGCACCGACTCGTCGCGCACGTACTCCCGGTAGGCCTCGTCCAGCACCACCAGCACGTCCTGCGGCACCCGGTCGAGGAACGCCACCAGCTCGCGCTCGCGGACCGCCGTGCCGGTCGGGTTGTTCGGGTTGCACACGAACACCATGCGGGTCTCGGGCGTGATCGCCTCCGCCATGGCGTCGAGGTCGTGCTGCTCGTCGGCCAGCGGCACCCGTACGGACGTGGTGCCGGACAGGTCGGCCAGCAGCGGGTACGCCTCGAACGACCGCCACGCGTAGACGACCTCCGCGCCCGGCTCGCCCACGGTCTCGAACAGCTGCTGCGCCACCGTCACGGACCCGGCGCCCAGCGCGATGTGCTCGAACGGCACCCCGAACCGCTCCGCGATCGCCTCGGTCAGCTTGATCGCGCCGGGGTCGGGATAGCGGTTGACCTGCCGTGCCCCCTCGGCGATCGCCTCCACCACCGAAGGCAGCGGGTCGTAGGGCGACTCGTTGGAGGACAGCTTGTACGACCGGCCGTCGGGGGTGGTGACGGCCTTGCCCGGCTTGTAGGCGGGCATCGTGTCCAGAATCGTGCGGAAACGAGGCATGGCCTTACCTTATGGCAGCCGGTCGGGGGCCTTCCCGGTCACTCCTTGAGGGAGCGCAGCATCGGGGGATGCAGCAGCTCGGCGGGGCCGCGGCGGTAGAGCTTGGCCGGGCGGCCGCCGTCGCGGGTGGTGGTGGCGCCGGTCTCGACGAGGAAGCCCTCGGCCTTGGTGACCTTGCGGTGGAAGTTGCGCGGGTCGAGCGTCCGGCCCCAGACGATCTCGTACACGCGGCGCAGGTCGGCGACCGTGAACTCCGGCGGGCAGAAGGCGGCGCCGAGCGCGGTGTATTCGAGCTTGCTGCGGGCCCGCTCGACGCCGTCGAGCATGATGCGGCGGTGGTCGAAGGCCATGACGGTCAGCGTGTCGACCGGCTGCCAGCTCATGTGGGCCTTCTCCGAGGCGGGCAGGTCGGGGGCCAGGCCGAGGTAGGCGACGCTGAGGACGCGCTGGCGGGGGTCGCGGTCGGGGTAGCCGTAGGTCTGGAGCTGCTCCAGGTGGACGGGGGCGCCCGGGAGGCCGGCGCGCTCGGCGAGGATGCGGTGGGCCGCGGCCGGCAGGTCCTCGTCGAGCTGGATGAACCCGCCCGAAAGCGACCAGCGGCGCAGGAACGGCGGGTTGTCGCGCCGCCACACGAGCGCGCTCAACGCCTGGTGTCGTACGGTGAGCACGACCAGGTCGACGCTGACCGGGATGCTCGGAACCATGCCAGGCACGTTACACGGCCCCGGCGCCGGTCAGGCCGCGATGCGGACGTGCAGCGGCTCGGTGGTCTCCTGGCCCGCCGCGGTCCTGACGCGGATCCTGACCCATTCCCCGGCCGGGACCAGCGTCCAGTCGAACGGCACCCAGGCCGTGACCATGTGCTCGGGCAGCTCCTCCAGCGGGTCGAGGTCCAGCCAGCCGGCCTCGGCGACGACGATCTCCCTGGAGCCGCCGGACCATTCGATGCTGACGGTGCCGTCCTTGAGGTTGTAGCCGCGCACCTCGACGCCGTCCTGGGGGGCGCGGGCGCGCCTGATGGCGTCGACGGCGATGGGCCGCTGCCAGTCCTTCTTGAGCTCGCTCTCCAGCGACGGCGTGCCGCAGGTCATGTAGTCGCTCCACATGTAGGAGACGATCTTCTGCACGTAGCGGCCGGCCATGGTGACGGCCTGGTCGAGGCGCTTCTTGTCGGTCTTGCCCCGGGTGCCCTGGGGGGCGCACGGCTTGTCGCCGGACGGCTCGAACGCCTCCACGTTCGCCCAGAGCTGCACGTTGAAGCCGGCCTCCAGCATCTCCTCGCGGGCGGTCGCCATCTCGCGGTAGTAGTCGCGGGTGGAGCCGTGGTAGGCGATGCCGTACGTGGTCTCGCCGACGATGGAGCGCAGCCGCTCGTCCACCTCCTCGTCACGCTGGTCGGGCCAGAACAGGCCCACCTTGCCGGTGCCGCGGCTGTCCTGCGGGGCGATGATGCCGACCCCGGTCCTGGTCAGCGCCTTGAACGCGGCGGCGACCTGGGCGGGCGTCTGGCCGAAGGCGACCCGCTTGCGCGCGTCGAGGTAGGGGCTGATCAGGATGGGCTTCTCCGGCAGCTCCTGCTGGACGATCTTGTGCTGGTCGGCGTACACCTGGAGGGTCGGGTGCTCGTCGGTCAGCGACTCGCTCATCTGCACCTCGAACGGCTGGTAGACGCCGCCGAGCGACCCGCGGTCGGCGAAGCGCGCGCCGTAGTCCTGGAGGATGCGCCGGGTGAGCGTGGTCAGCGTGCCCAGATGCTCCGGGTTGGCCCTGATCTGCACCTTCGGGTCGCGCGGCGCCAGCGGCAACGCCGGGAACACCCGCACGCCGAACCGGTCACCCAGGTCGAGCAGCTCGGTCAGGCTGTCCTCGGGCGCGCCCGCGATCAGGATCAGGTCGTACGTCCTGGCCCGGCTGAAGTCGCAGGTCGGGTCGTCGGAGCCGTCCATCGGGGCCAGGACGCGGAAGTAGAGGTGCTTGCCGCCCCGGATCGTGCGCTCCATCGGCGCGCACCTGAACAGGCCGGGGCCGAACGACTCGTCGGTGCGGTAGACGTACGTGCGCCCGATGCGGTTGTCCGGGTTGGCCGCCTTCAGGTCGCGCACGGCGGCGGCGTGGCAGGACAGGCCGTCCTCGACGCAGTCCTCGTAGCGGGCGTCGACGGTGCCGTCCTTGGCCTGGACGAAGCCGTCGTCGTCGACCGTGCGGTACTGCAGGCCGTAGCCGATCCTGATGACGGTGTCGCCGCCGACCTGGTGGATCTCCTGGAACTGGCGGCGCCAGGTGCACGGGTTGGACCGGGGGGTCACCCAGTAGCCGGTGACGGCGTACGGGGCCTTCTCGCCGGTGTCGAACGTTCCGCACGGGTCGGTGAAGCCGGGGACCGACGGGGTCCGCTCGGTCTCGCTCGGCGTCGGGCGCGCGGTGCGGGTGGCGGTCCTGACGGGTTCGTCGTCGGGCAGCACCACGATCACGGCCCCCACCGCGGCCAGGATCGCTGCCCCCAGGAGTACGAAGAGCCAGCGCACGTTCAGGAACCTACCGCCCTCATGATCTGCCCGGGATAAACGCTTATCGCTTGACGCCGGCCCAGGCTTCGAGCTGCGAGACGAACCGCTTGGCGGAGTTGGGCCAGTGGTGGTTCGCGCGTGCCGCCGCGTAGCCGCGCGCGCCCTGCGCCCGGCGCTCGCGCACGTCGTCCCTCAAGGTCAGCACCGCCTGGGCCACGGCCTTCGGGTCCTCCCAGGGCACCACGACGCCGCTCTCGTAGCGCTCCACGAGCTCGACCGCGCGCGGGGACGGCGTGGTGATCACCGGGATGCCGTGCGCCATGTACTCCACGATCTTCGTGGGCATCGAGTGGCGGTAGTTCGGCTCGTCGTGCAGCAGCGACAGGCCGGCCAGCGCGCCGTCGAGCCGCTTGAGCGCCTCGTCGTTCGGCATGAAGTCGCGCCACTCCAGCAGCCCGTCGGCGACCGCCTGGTTGAGCAGCGGCCGGCTCTGCGGGTCGGCGTAGCCGATCAGCTCGACCGTCACCCGGTACGGCTGGAGCAGCTTGGCGACCTCGATCGACTCCATCACCCCGCGGGCCCTGGACAGCCAGCCGAGGTAGACCACCCGGTCGTCGCCCGGCGGCGTCACCGAGTCGGGCACCCACGTCTCGTTCGGCACGATCAGGTGGGCGTGCTTGAACCGCCCCGCGTAGGCCGTCTCG
The DNA here is from genome assembly GCF_019396325.1 of Nonomuraea ceibae. Lineage (GTDB taxonomy): Bacteria > Actinomycetota > Actinomycetes > Streptosporangiales > Streptosporangiaceae > Nonomuraea > Nonomuraea ceibae. The sequence continues at coordinate 140,416 of NZ_JAHKRO010000001.1, read as the reverse complement.
GCCAGCAGCAGGTGCAGGTTGCTCTCGGCGGCGCCCTCCAGCATGCGGGCCAGGAAGCGCGCCGGCGGGCGCAGCGGCGCGGGCAGCCACGGCTTGAGCGACAGCGTCGCCGGGGTGTCCTCGTGCACGTCCCACACGACCGGCGGCCTGTTGCGCACGCCCCAGACGGCGAACAGCAGCTCAGGGTCGTGGATCAGCACCAGGTCGACCTTGCCGCGCATCCGCTTGAACAGCCTGCGGGCCTGCCAGGTGGCCGACAGCCTCTTGCGCTGGACGGCCCTCGGGAGGTCGGCGCCGTTCACCCACGGCCTCGGCACCACGCCGTGGGCGGTGAAGGGGGCGGCGTACGTGACCTCATGACCGGCATCCACGAGTGCGCGAATCTGCCTATGCAGAATTCTCGCGTCCTCGGGGTTATGCACCACCGTCATGACGAGCACGTGCACTGCGCGCAGCCTTCCGTCGCTACAGCCGCTCGACGCGTTCACCCTCGGTGAGAACACCGCGGGTGTCGAGCACGAGCCGGGCCTTAGCCTCGACCATGCCGAGGTCGAACGCGGCGTGCTGCTGCAACAGCAGCGTCACGTCGGCGTCGGCCACGGCCTGGGCCAGATCTTCCTCACGCCCGACGGGCGTGCCGTCTACCGACCACTCCTTGACGTACGGGTCCGCGAACGTGAGCTCGGCCCCCAGCTCCAGCAGCGCACGCGCCACGGGCAGGGCCGGGGTTTCACGCTCGTCGGCGATGTCCGGCTTGTAGGTTACGCCGAGCAGGACCACCCGGGCGCCGTTGACTGCCTTCTTGTGCCTGTTGAGCAGGCGCTGCACGCGGGCCACCACGTACGACGGCATCCGCTCGTTGATCTCCTGGGCCAGCTCGACGAACCGGAACGGGTAGCCGAGCTTGCGGACCGTGTAGGACAGGTAGGACGGGTCGACGGGGATGCAGTGCCCGCCGACGCCCGGCCCCGGCAGGAACTTGTGGAACCCGAACGGCTTGGTCGCCGCCGCCTCGATCGCTTCCCACAGGTCGACGCCGAGCTCGTCGCAGAAGATCGCCATCTCGTTGACGAGCGCGATGTTGACGTGCCGGTAGGTGTTCTCCAGCAGCTTGGCCATTTCGGCCTCGCGGGTGCCGCTGACCGGGACGACCTGCTCGATGAACTGGCCGTAGAAGGCCGTGGCCCGGTCGCGGCAGGTCAGCGTGTAGCCGCCGACGACCTTGGGGGTGTTGCGCAGGCCGTACTTGGGGTTGCCCGGGTCGATGCGCTCGGGCGAGAAGGCCAGGTGGAAGTCCTCGCCGGCGACGAGGCCGGAGGCTTCGAGCAGCGGGCGGGCCACCTCGTCGGTGGTGCCGGGCCAGGTGGTGGACTCCAGGACGACGAGCGTGTCCTTGGTGAGGTTGCGCGCGACGGTCTGGGTGGCGCCCTCGACCGCGGACAGGTCGGGGCGGTGATCCTCATCCAGCGGCGTCGGCACGCAGATGACGATCGTGTTGCTCCGGGCCAGTACGGACTCGTCGAGCGTGGCGCGGAAACCGTTGGCCAGCATGTGCTCGAGGTCGGCGTCGGTCAGGTCATCGATGTAGGACTGCCCGGCGTTGAGCGCGTCGATCTTCCGGGGGTCGACGTCCACGCCGACGACCCGCAGCCCGGCGGCCACAGCCTCTTTGGCGAGAGGCATGCCGACGTAGCCCAGACCGATGACAGCCAAGTCGATTTCTGTCACAGCAGTGCCTTGGAGAGCCGGAAACAACACTTCATGGTCGCAAAGGTTATCTCAAGTCCACCTAGCTCACGCCTAATGCGACCGAACCCGTCACAACAGACAGCCAATCCGTAGGTCATCATTCGGCAAGCGATCGGTAGAGAGCCTGATATGTCTCGGCAACGCGGCTCCACGTGCGCTTCGCCGCGACTTCCGCCCGGCCCGCCTCGCCCATCTCGGCGCGCTTGGCCGGGTCCTGGGCGAGCCCCGCCAGCGCCTTGGCCAGCGCCTCCGGGTCGCCGGGCGGCACCAGCATGCCCGCCCCGTCGGAGCCGACGAGCTCGGACAGCGCCGGCAGGTCGCTGAGCACCACGGGCTTGCCCAGCGCCATCGCCTCGACCGGCTTGAGCGGCGTGACGAGCCGGGTGACCCGCAGGTCCTCGCGGGGGCAGACGAAGATGTCGATGGCGTCCTGGGCCTGCAGCGCCTCGTCGGGGCCGACCCGGCCGGGCAGGATCGCCGTGGTCAGGTTCAGCTCCTCGACGAGCTCCAGCAGGTTGGCCCGCTCGGTGCCGTCGCCGACGAGCAGCACCCGCACCGGGGCGCCCTCGTCGCGCAGCAGCGCCGCCGCGCGCAGCAGTGTGGCGAATCCCTCGTAGGCGACGATGCTGGACACCGAGCCGACGACGATCTCCTTGTCGCCGATGCCCATCTCGCGGCGGAACGACGCCCCGTCGTAGTGGGCGGTCAGCAGCGCGTCGTCGACCGCGTTGGGGGCCAGGTGGATGCGCTCGCGGGGCACGCCCCGCTCGACGATCTCCGCCGCCATCGTCTCGGCCAGCGTGACGACCGCGTCGGCCTCGTTCATCAGGAACGCCTCGCGCTCGCGCTGGAGCACGTGGCGCTGGCTGCCGATGCGGACCGGGTCACGCGAGGCCCAGGTCTCCTCCAGGAACCCGCGCACCTCGTACACGAACGGCGTGCCGGTGCGCTCGCGCACCGCGTGGGCCACCGAGCCGTTGCGGTGGTCGGTGGCGGCGTGCAGCACCTGCGGCCGGAGCTGGGCGACCAGCGTGGTGACGGCGTCGGCGCCCCGCACCATGCGGCCGTGCATCTCGAACGGCACCTCGCCGTGCCCGTCGGGCATGTGGCGGTAGTAGGGGATGCCGTCGATCTCCTCGTACGGGGCGGCGTCGGCGTGGCCCTGGAGCATGGGCCAGCCCCAGCTCGTGACCACGTGCGGGTCGAGGCCGGCGGCCTTCTGCGCGGTGACGATGCGGTGGGTGCGGACCGTGTAGCCGGCCTGCGTGTAGGGCAGCGCGTTGGTGACCAGGTGGACCACCCGCCCGGCCACTCGCTCCAGGATCGCCACCTTGGGGCCCGGCGGGATCGGGTCGGGGCTGATCGCCGCCAGCTCGCCCCGGTAGTACTGGTAGCGGCGCTTGACGAACGGGTACTTGATGAACGGCTCCAGCACGTCACCGGCCTGGCTGACGCGGCCGGTGTTCCAGTGCTCCTTGGCCTCGTCCCAGGGCGCGCGGACCATGCGCATGCCGAGCTTGCGGGCGATGTGCCGGGCCTTGCGCGCGGCGGGCCAGGCGACGCTGCCCACGACCGGACGCAGGCGCGGCGGCATGGCGTCTGCCGCCGCCTGGGCGGCCCTGACCGGATCGGCCCGCACCTTCGTCACGACGACGCGGGTCACGATGATCGGATGCTGGATGAAGCCCTTGAGAAGTCCACCGACGCCGGCACGGGCAGACTTCGCGGAAACCCCAGCGGAAACTTTTGAGGAGTCTTGACGACTGGCGTCGGATGCCACGCGGTGACCGTACCATAGGCAGCGTTTTTTCCCTTCCGCTATGAAAGGCGAGGTCAATGAGGGAGAACCCCCTGGTCCTGCACGTTCTGGGCGCTCGTCCCAATTTCGTGAAAGCGGCCCCGGTGGTGCGAGCACTCGGCGAGCTCGGCGTGCGGCAGGGCATCATCCACACCGGTCAGCACTACGACGCCCTGATGTCGGACGTGTTCTTCGCCGACCTCGGCCTGCCCGACCCGGTGGCCAATCTGGGCGTCGGCTCCGGCAGCCACGCCAAGCAGACCGCCGCGCTGCTCGTCGGCCTGGAGGAGACGTTCGAGCAGCAGCAGCCCGACCTGGTGGTCGTCTACGGCGACGTGAACTCGACGCTGGCCGCCATCCTCGTCTGCGCCAAGCTCGGCATCCGCACCGCGCACGTCGAGGCGGGGCTGCGCTCGTTCGACCGCGGCATGCCGGAAGAGGTCAACAGGATCGTCACCGACTCCCTGTCCGACCTGCTGTTCGCCACCTCCCCTGACGCGCTGTCGCACCTGGCGGCCGAGGGCGTGCCCGCTTCCAAGGTGCACCTGGTCGGCAACCCGATGATCGACAGCCTGTTCTCGGCGCTGCCGTCGCTGGACCCGGCTCCGGTCGTCGAGCGGCTGGGCCTGACCGGCCGCTACGCCGTGGCGACGCTGCACCGCCCGGCCAACGTCGACACCCCCGAGGCGGCCCGTGAGCTGGTCTCGGCCGTGCTGGAGGTGTCGCGGCAGATCCAGATCGTGGTGCCGATCCACCCGCGCGGCCGCACCCGGCTGGCCGAGGCGGGGCTCGTGGACGGCCCGTCGATCAAGGTGGTCGACCCGCTGGGCTATGTGGACTTTCTCTCACTCGTACGGGGCGCCGCGCTGGTCGTCACCGACTCCGGCGGCGTGCAGGAGGAGACGACCATGCTGGGCGTGCCCTGCCTGACCGTGCGGCCCAACACCGAGCGCCCGGTCACGATCACGCACGGCACCAACCGGCTGGTCACCCCGGCCCTGCTGCCGGCCGCCGCCGAGAAGGCGCTGGCCGACGGGGCGGTCACGCCCTCGGGCGAGCTGCCGCCGCTGTGGGACGGCGCCGCCGGGCCGCGCATCGCCCGGGTGATCTCGGCCTGGCTGAAGGGGGACAACCTCTCGCCCGCCGCCCAGGGGACCCGATCCGAGTAAAACCCCCATTTCGTACGGTGTCCGCCGTACTATGACAATCCTCCGCAGAGCGATAGGCGATACCTCATGGCCGAAACCCCAGAAGAGCCCGCGTTCCAGCGGCTCGGTCCCGTCAACTGGCTGCCTGAGGAGCGCAAGGTCGTCGAGCGCTACGAGGCGGAGGTCGTGGAGCTGCGCAGGCGGCTGGAGATCGCCGAGGCCAAGGCCGCCTACGCCACCTGGAAGCTGGAGGCCACCCAGGCCAAGCGGACGTTCAAGCTCGGCGAGGCGATCGGGTCCAAGAGCCCCGGCAGGGTGCTCGACGCCGTCCGCTCCCGCGAGCGCGCCCCCAAGCCGCCCGTCCCGGTCACCGAGGTCGTCGAGGCCGCCGGGAAGCGGCCGCCCCGGGTCGAGATCCCGCCGGTCAAGTGGCCGCTCGGCCCGGTCAACCGGCCGGACCTGAAGGTGGCCGTGATCCTGGACGACTTCTCCAGGATGGCGTTCCGCTACGAATGGGACCAGATCGAGTTCGGGCTCAAGGACTGGCCGGAGATCTTCGCCGAGCGGCGGCCCGACCTGCTGTTCTGCGAGTCGGCCTGGCACGGCAACCAGGGGCGCTGGCGCTACCAGATGACCGGGACCAACGCGCCCAAGGAGCCGCTGCGGGAGCTGGTCGCCTGGTGCAAGGCGGAGGGCATTCCCACGGTCTTCTGGAACAAGGAAGATCCGCCCAACTTCGACTTCTTCATCGACACGGCCAAGCTGTTCGACTACGTGTTCACGTGCGACGGCGACATGGTGCCGAAATATCGCGAAATATTGGGACATGATCGGGTTGATGTGTTGCAGTTCGCAGCGCAGCCGCGCGTGCACAACCCGATCCAGCAGAAGCAGGGCCGCCTGCACGACGTCGTCTTCGGCGGCATGTACTTCCGCGACAAGCACCCCGAGCGCCGCGAGCAGATGGAGATCGTCCTCGACCCCGTCCGCGAGCTCGGCCTGCACATCTTCGCCCGCAACGGCGAGGTGGACGAGAAGTACGCCTGGCCGGAGAAGTACCGCCCGCACATCGTCGGCGAGCTCCCCTACGACCAGATGCTCGCCGCGTACCGGATGTACAAGGTCTTCCTCAACGTCAACTCGGTGCTGGACTCGCCCACCATGTGCGCGCGGCGCGTCTTCGAGCTGTCGGCCTGCGCCACCCCGGTCGTCTCCGGCTGGTCCCGGGCCATCGAGGAGACGTTCGGCGACCTCGTCCCCATCGCCCGCGAGCCGATCGAGTCGTACAACCAGGTCCTGCACCTGATCAACAGCCCCGAGCTGCGCGCCCGGATGGGGCACCTGGCGATGCGCGAGGTGTTCGACAAGCACCTGTTCTCGCACCGGGTGGACCAGATCCTCCAGCTTCTCGGCCGCCCCGTCACCCCGCGCACCCGGTCGATCTCCGTCGTGCTGCCCACCAACCGCGCCTCGCAGATCGAGCACGCGATCTCCTCGGTGGCCAAGCAGATCCACCGGCCGCTCCAGCTCGTCATGGTGCTGCACGGCCTCGACATCGACCCCGTCGTGGTGGCCGACAAGGCCCGCATGGCCGGCATCACCGACGTCGTCGTCCTGCCCGCCGCCCCCGAGCTGTCGCTCGGCGCCTGCATGAACCTGGGCATCGACGCCGCCGAGGGCGAGCTGATCGCCAAGATGGACGACGACAACCTGTACGGCGAGCACTACCTGTCGGACCTGGCCCGCTCCTTCGACTACACCGACGCCGAGCTGACCGGCAAGGGCGCCCACTACTCCTACTTCGAGGGCACCAACACCACGATGCTCCGCCTGCCCGGCCTGGAGCACCGCTACTCGTTCCTGGTGCAGGGCGGCTCGTTCCTCGGCAAGGCCGACATGTTCCGCTCCTACCAGTTCCCCGACCTGACCAGGGGCGAGGACACCCACCTGGTCCGCCGCCTCAAGGAGGACGGGGTCAAGATCTACTCGGCCGACCGGTTCAACTTCGTCTACTGGCGCAGCGCCGACGCCTCCATGCACACCTGGCAGGCGGACCACATCAAGCTGACCCGCAACGCGCAGTTCTCCTTCGTCGGGCGGCCGGACGACCACGTGCTCATCTGATAAAGGGGATGAATCCCTCCGGGTCCGGTGCGAGGCTGGGCCCGTGAGCAACACGCGTACCGTGATCCTTCTTGAGGGCGAGAGCGACAGGGCGGCGGTCGAGGCGCTGGCCCGGCGCCACGGCCTCGACCTGGCCGCCGAGGGCGTCTCCCCGGTGGCGATGGGCGGCGCCACGAACATCGGCGCCTACGTCGGCAAGTACGGCCCCGCCGGGCTCGGCCTCCGCCTGGCCGGTCTGTGCGACGCCGGGGAGGAAGGCGACTTCCGCAAGGCCCTGGAGCGCGCCGGGCTCGGCGCCGACCTCGGCCGCGACGGGCTGGAGGCGCTCGGGTTCTTCGTCTGCGTCGCCGACCTGGAGGACGAGCTCATCCGCGCGCTCGGGACCGACGCCGTCGAGCGGGTCATCGACGCCGAGGGCGACCTCGGCTCGTTCCGCACGCTCCAGCGGCAGCCCGCCTGGCGCGCGGGCAACACGCACGACCAGCTCCGCCGGTTCATGGGGTCGGGCAGCGGCCGCAAGATCCGCTACTCCAGCCTGCTCGTCGACGCCCTGGACCTCGACCGCGTGCCGCGCCCCCTGGCCCTGCTCCTGGCCCACATCCGGCAGTCCTAGCACGTCCTGGCACGCCCGTTTACGGGCTAGTCGAGGACGGCGGTGGCCTCCACCTCCACCAGCAGGTCGGGCTCGCCCAGCGCCGCCACGCCCAGCAGCGTGATCGGCTTGACCGGGTCGACGCCCAGCCTGGCCGCCGCCCTGGCGACGCCCTCACCCAGCAGCGGCATCTTGTCGGGAGTCCAGTCGACGACGTAGACGGTCAGCTTGGCCACGTCGTCGAAGGACCCGCCGATCGCGGCCATCGCCGTGCCGATGTTGAGGTACGCCTGCTCGACCTGGGCCGCCAGGTCCCCCGCGCCCACCGGCGTCCCGTCGGCGTCACGCGCCACCTGCCCGGCCAGGAACACCAGCCTCGACCCGCTGGCGATCGACAACTGGCGGTAGACCTCCGGCTTCGGCAACCCGTCCGGGTTGACCAGCGTCACGCTCATCCCTGCTCCTTCGCTCGTCGGGCGTCCGCTCATAACATAGCAGCGCTATGTATTGTGGGGACATGGCGCGAACGAAGGACCCGGCGATCCGCTCCCTGCTCATCGACCGGGCGGCCCAGATGCTCGCCGCCCGGGAGCCCGTCACGCTCCGCTCCCTGGTCGCCGGCACCGGCGTGTCGACCATGGCCGTCTACACGTACTTCGACGGCATGGACGGCCTGTGGACCGCGATGCGTCAGGAAGGCTTCACCCGGCTCGCCGCCCGCCTCGCCGCCGTCACCCCCACGGACGACCCCGTACGCGACCTCGCGGCACTCGGCGCGGCCTACCTCTCGAACGCCCTGGCCTGCCCCGACCTGTATCGCGTGATGTTCGACGCCCGCTTCGAGCTGGCGGACGCAGCCGCCGCGGACGACACCCTGCACTGCCTCGTCACCGGCGTCGACCGCGCCCGGGCGGCCGGCCGCTTCCGCGCCGGCGTCGACCCGCTGGAGCTGGCCACGCAGAGCTGGATGATCGGACACGGCCTGGCGTCACTGGTCGCCACCGGCCCCCTGCCGCCGCAGACCCTTGCGCACGGCGTCCCCCTGCTGACCGCCCTCTTCGTCAGCGCCGGCGACACCCCCGACCGCTGCCGCCGATCGGTCGAACAGGGCTGGCACCCCTGACCCGCCCGGCCCTCACCCCGTTCGGGTCTGGTCAGGCGGTGGCGCGGGAGAGGTTGTGGTCGGCGAGGCGGCCGAGCTCCATGAGGCCGGCGCGCTTGACCTTCTGGCCGACGACCATGAGGCTCATCACGACGTTGCCCCGGCGGATGACGACCGAGCCGATCTGGGCGTTGCGGTCGCCGCCGGTGGCGGTGGTCAGGTAGGCGCGCGACTCGTCGCCCTGGCGCGGCATGGCGAGGTGCTGGGTGCGGTAGGTGACCTTGGTGCCCTGCACGTCGGCGTGGTAGGCGGTGCACTGCTTGGGGAGGGCGACCGGGAAGGCGCCGCGCGGGAGCTCGACGACGGCCTGGGTGATGGAGCCGCGCGGCGAGGCGAAGGCGATGACGGCGGCCGGGGCGCCGGCGATCTCGGGCTTGGCCGGGTCGAGCTGGGTGGCGCCGGCGCATTCGGGGCGGTCGAGCTTGGTCTGGCGGACGGCGGCCAGGCCCTCCTTGACGGACTTCAGGCTGCCGAAGGTGCCGATCTCGGGCCCGTACGCGACGCGCATGCCCTTGGGGGCGGGGAGCAGGGCGGTGCGGAGCTTGCCTGCCTGGGGCGCGGTGGAGGCGGCGGGCGGGGCGGCCTCGGGCTTGCTCTGGGCGGGGGGCTCGTCGGCGGAACAGCCGGTCATGGCGGTCACGGCGGTCATGGTGAGACATATTGCGGAAAGGGCCCTGAGCATGGTCGCTCCATTCGTCGGCACGGCATTGGATAAACGCTAAGGGAAGTCCGAGTGCCGGAGCCGGGCAACGCGAAATTGTGAGGCTTTGTCGCGTAAGCCCTGGTCAGTGAGCCCTTTGCGGCGCGGCAAAGGGGAATTTCCGGTACCAGGTCCTGCAAAATGTTGCCCGGCCTTCTGCGCGGCATGACGCGGCATTCGTACCGGAGTTTCGATGATCGCGGGATGAGTGACTTCACCGGACCGTCCATTTCGCGCCGCGACTTCTTCGACGGCGTCGCCGTGACGGCGGGCGCCGCGGTGCTGGCGTCACCGGACGCGGCCCTCGCCGCCGGCGGCCCGGCGGACCTGACCGGACCGGCCGGGCTGAGCGGGCATGCCGGCGGGCTGCGGGGCGACACCGCGCAGGCGCTCAGCGTGCCGCACGCGCTGCGTGACGGCCGGTTCTGGCAGTACGCGGACCCCGGCTCCCCCACCGGCGAGGAGTACGACCTGGTGGTGGTCGGCGGCGGCGTCAGCGGCGTCAGCGCGGCCTACGCGTGGCTGCGCCACGAGCCCGGGGCGCGGGTGCTCGTGCTGGACAACCACGACGAGCTCGGCGGCCACACGCGCGGCGAGGAGCTGCGGCCGGGCGGCTGGCCCGGGGCCGTGATCCGCACGCCCGAGGCCAGGGCGCTCGTCGAGGAGCTCGGCGTCCCCGCCGAGTCCACCGGGACGACGGTCAGGACGCGGGCGTACGACAGCGTGATGTGCGACCGGGAGAGCTTCGGGTCCGACGTGCTGGTCGGGCAGGACGGCGACGTCGAGGCGTGGGCCGGGCGGCTGCCGATCGCCGGGCAGGCCAGGCGGGACCTGGTGCGGCTGCACCGGGACCCGCCGGACTGGTTCCCCGGGCTGTCGCAGGAGGAGAAGGAGGAACGGCTGGCGGGCCTGACGTACTCGGCGTTCCTGCTGGAGGTGTGCCGGGCGCATCCGGACGTGGAGCGGTTCTGCCGGACGATGTCCAGCGCGGCCTGGGGCTACGGGACGCGGGCCTTCGGCGCGATCGACGCCTGGGCGAGCGCGTACCCGGGGTTCGGCGGGCTCGGGCTGGACCGGGGCAAGCCGTCGCGGTTCAACTCGCCCACGGTCAAGCAGGAGTGGGAGCGGCCCGCGTACCGGCTGACCGGGGGTGTGCGGTCGCTGGTGGCGCGGATGGCCGGGCGCATGCCGGGGGCGCGGTTCCGGCTGTCGAGCCCGGTGGTGTCGGTGCGCGACGACGGGGCCGGGGTGGTCGTGGGCTACTTCGACGGGCACGCCGTCAGGACCGTGCGCGCCGGGGCGGCGATCCTGGCCTGCTGGCACATGGTCATCCCGTACCTGGTGCCGGACCTGCCGGACGAGCAGCGCGCGGCGTTGCGGCAGGCGGTCAAGATGCCGCTGGTGGAGGCCGTGGTACGGCTGCGCCGCCCGCAGGAGTGGCGGGGCCGGGCCCGCTGGACGGGGGCGTACTGGACGGCGACGGAGGTGGACGGCACGCGGGCGCACCTGGTGGCGGCGCCGTGCCGCTCGGAGCTCGGCCCGGCGGAGGGGGCCGCGGCGGGGCGGCGGGAGCTCTTCAGGACGTCCTACGCGGCGCTGGAGCAGGGCGTGCGCGACCAGCTCGGGCGGCTGCTCGGGAGCGGGTTCGACCCGGCGGGGGACGTCGAGGCGATCACCGTCTACCGGTGGGGGCACGGGTTCGCGCCGGAGTACTGCCGGCCGTGGCACCCGTTCCATCCGGACGGGCCGTCGCCGGCGGAGGCCGCGCGGCGGCGGTTCGGCCGGATCGCGATCGCCGGATCCGACGCCATGCCGGGCGCGCGGGCCGACGCGGCCATCAGCGCGGCACACCGCGCCGTGACGGAACTCCTCGCCGGGTAATCGCGTTGAACATCCCCTTGCTCCCCCTGCGCCAGACGCATAATCGGTGCTAGTCTCCTGTGCGATCTTCCGGAGGTGTATTTACACGAAGGTGTGAAATGCCCTCGACTCCGAGGTTGGGACATGGGCTCGCAAAACCGGTCAATTCGGTTCAAGATCTTTTTATTGTTACTGCTACCCCTCCTGTCCTTGAGCGCGCTCTGGGGTTTCGTGCTCAACCTCACCGTGAGCGACGGCCAGGCCCTCCTCCGCGGCGACACCCTCTACCAGACGATCGGCATCGCCTCCACCGACCTGGGGCTTCAGCTTCAGGCCGAACGGGAGCGGTCCATGGTCGCGGTCACCACCCGTAAGCTCACCGAGGACCTCGGCGCCCAGCGCGCCCAGACCGACCAGGCGCTCGGCGAGTTCCGCCAGGCCGTCACCGAGGCCGGCGGCGCGGTCAGCCCCGAGCTGCGCGGCCAGATCGACGCCCTCGACGCCGAGCTGCGCCGGCTGGGCCCCATCCGCGACGGCATCGACGACGGCTACAGCTCGCGGCTGACCGGGCTCACCGAGTACAACCGGGTGCTCGACGCGGTGTTCCGGTTCTACGACCACCTGACCCCGATCCCCGACCTGACGATCTACCAGCAGGCCTCCGCCCTGCAGACGATGGGCAACGCCCGCGAGTTCCTCTCCAGGGAGCGGGCGCTGATCAAGGCGGCCCTCCTCGACCGGCAGCTCACCGAGCCGGAGGCGGCGGCCTTCACCGAGTACGTGTCCTCGCGCAAGTTCCTGCACGCGCGCGGCCAGGCCGGGCTCGACGTCCAGTTCCGCGCCCCGTACGAGGAGCTGTTCAAGAGCCAGACGTTCCAGTCGTTCGCCACGATGGAGGCGCGGATCATCCGCACCGGCGCGCCGCCCCCCGACGCGCCGTCCTGGGCGGCGGCGGCCGACAGGCTGATGGCCGAGCTGGACCGGATCGGCTCGGAGTCGGCGCTCACGCTGGCCTCGCGGGCGGCCTCCGGGGCGACCACTACCAAGATCGAGATCGGCGTGGCCGGCGGCGTCGGACTGCTCGCGGTGCTCGCCTCCATCATCATCTCCGTGCGCTTCGGCCGGCGGCTCGGCGCCGAGCTGGCCGGGCTGCGCTCGGCGGCCGTCGAGCTGTCGGAGCGGCGCCTGCCCGGCCTGGTCGAGCGGCTGCGCACCGGCGAGGAGGTCAACGTCAAGAAGGAGGCCAAGCCGATCAAGGTCAGCGGCTCGGCCGAGATCACCGACGTGGCCAGGGCGTTCGGCTCGGTGCAGCGCACGGCCGTGCACGCCGCCGTCGGCCAGGCGGCGCTGCGGCGCGGCGTCGGCCAGGTCTTCCTCAACCTCGCCCGGCGCAAGCAGGGGCTGCTGCACCGCCAGCTCTCGCTGCTCGACAGCATGCAGCGCCGCACCCACGACCCGGACCGGCTGGAGGAGCTCTTCCGCCTGGACCACCTGACCACCCGCATGCGGCGGCACGCCGAGAGCCTGATCATCCTGTCCGGGGCCGCGCCCGGCCGGGCCTGGCGCAAGCCGGTGCCGGTGGTCGACATCGTGCGCGCCGCCGTCGCCGAGGTCGAGGACTACACCCGCGTCACGGTCGCCACCATGCCCCCGGGCGCGATCGACGGCGCGGCCGCCGCCGACCTCACCCACCTGGTCGCCGAGCTGGTCGAGAACGCCACCATCTACTCCCCGCCCGACACCGCCGTCGAAGTCCGCGGCGACCGGGTGAGCAACGGCTACTCGATCGAGGTCGAGGACCGCGGGCTGGGGCTGTCGGCCAACGAGTACGCCGCGTACAACGCGTTGCTGGTCGACCCACCCGAGTTCGACCTGGCCGACAGCGACAGGCTCGGCCTGTTCGTGGTCGCCAGGCTCGCGGAGCGGCACGGCATCAAGGTTGTGCTGCGCCGCTCCCCCTTCGGCGGCACCACCGCCATCCTGCTGGTGCCGCGCCCGCTCGTCACCGACCAGGAGGAGCTGACCGCCTCCGGTGACGAACTGCCCGCCCTGCCCAGCCGTACCCGGAAGAAGGCCCTCGCCGTCGTGAGCGGCGGCACGCACGCGGGGTTGCCAAGGCGGGTCAGGCAGGCCAACCTTTCATCCCGGCTCCAGCGGTCCGAGCCGGGACCTGAGCGGAAGAACGAACGCTCTCCCGACGAGGTACGCGACCTGTTCTCCGCGTTCCAGCGGGGAACCCAACGTGCCCGAGAAGATGTGAACGAGGAGGGGGAGGCATGAGTGTGCCGACGACCAACACCGGTGAGCTGAACTGGCTGCTTGACGACCTGACGACCAGGGTGGGCGCGGTCAGGCAGGCCGTCATCCTGTCGACCGACGGCCTGGCCGTCGGCCATTCCAAGGGCCTGAGCCGGGAGGACGCCGAACACCTGTCAGCCGTGGCGGCCGGTTTCCAGAGCCTGGCGCGCGGCACCGGGCGGCATTTCGGCGGCGGCGACGTGCGCCAGACCATCGTGGAGATGGAGTCGGCGTTCCTGTTCGTGACGGCGGCCGGGCAGGGCACCTGCCTGGCGGTGCTGGCCGACGCCAACGTGGACGTCGGGCACATCGCCTACGAGATGGCGATGCTGGTCAAGCGGGTGGGCCAGCACATCACCACCAATCCGCGAGCAACACCGTGAGCGAGACCCCGCGGTGGCTGGACGAGGACGCGGGGCCGGTCGTCCGGCCCTACGCCCTCATCCGCGGCCGCACGAGGTCCTCGGGGGACAATCTCGATCTCATCGCCACCGTGAGCGCCGTCGGGGAACCTCCCGCAGACCTCGGCCCCGAACAGGCGCTCATCCTGCGTGTCGCACGTCATCCGATCTCGGTGGCCGACGTGGCCGTCGAGCTCGACCTGCCTGTCGGCGTCGTCCGGGTGATGCTCGGCGACCTGCGTGACCACGGCCTCATCTCTGTGTCGGCCCCCGCAGCGGCTGGGTCGCGCCCGAATGAGGGCATTCTCAAGGAAGTGATCAATGGACTCCGTGCTCTCTGAGGACCCCGTCGCGTTGAAGATCCTCATCGCCGGGGGGTTCGGCGTGGGCAAGACCACGCTGGTCGGCTCGATCAGCGAGATCAAACCGCTGCGCACGGAGGAGGTGCTCTCCGACCGCGGGATCGGCGTGGACGATCTCGACGGCGTGGAGGCCAAGACCACCACGACCGTCGCGATGGACTTCGGCCGCATCACGATCCGCGAGGGGCTGGTCGTCTACCTGTTCGGCACGCCCGGCCAGGAGCGGTTCTGGTTCATGTGGGACGAGCTGTCCTACGGGGCGCTGGGCGCCGTCGTCATCGCCGACACCCGGCGGCTGACCGACTGCTTCCCGTCGGTCGACTACTTCGAGCAGCGCGGGACCCCGTTCGTGGTGGCGGTCAACTGCTTCGACGGCGCCGACCAGCACAGCGTCGACGACGTGCGGATCGCGCTCGACCTCGACGACGGGGTGCCCGTGATGCTGTGCGACGTGCGGCGGCGCGCCTCGGCCAAGGAAGTCATGATCACCCTGGTCGAGCACTCGCTGCGGACGCTGACCGCCGCCGGCTAGAGCGCCCGCAGGCCGTTGATCACCTCTCTGAGGAGGCTCTCCGTCGGGGAGGACCCCTTGGAGATCGGCGCGCGCACCGCCACCAGGCCGTAGCCGAGCAGGTCGCCGAGGAGCACCCGGGCGACCTGCACCGGCAGGTTGAGCTCGGAGGCCACCTCCGCGACCGGCCGCGCCTGGGCGGCCACGCAGGCGAGCAGCCGCCGGTGCTGCGTGCCGAGATCGGCGTGCGCGGGCGCCTGCTGCCCCGTCGGGGCCACGGTCGCCAGCAGGTCGAGCGATGCGGTGGCCTTGGTGCGCCCCCGCGCCACCGCGTACGGCCGGACCACGGGCCCGGCCTCGTCGTCAACCCACTCGTGCTCGCGGCTCACGATCACGCTCCCCCATCCTGGTCGGTATCCTGACGCCCGCGCTGCCAGCCCGACTGGAGCGAGGAGAGCAGGGCCCTGGCCTCCTCTGGTGAGCGCTCCTCGACGGGCTCGGCGGGTTCCTGCGGTTGCCTGAGCTGCTGCGGCAGGTTGGCCTGCCGGACGCGCCTGGGCAGCCCCGCCTCCTGCCGCGGCTCGATGCTCCGCCTGTTGGTACGGACGCGGCGGGGCAGCTCTCCCGGCCCGGTGTCGTTGCTCACGACCGAGACCGAGACGGATTCGAGCTGCTGCATCGGCTGGGGCGACGGCATCGGCTGCACCAGGGAGCCCGGCACGAGCACGATGGCCGTGGTGCCCCCGTACGGGGAGGGCTTGAGCGTCACGCTGATGCCGTGGCGGGCGGCGAGCATGCCGACGACGGCGAAGCCGAGTCGTTCGGTCTGCGCCGGGTCGAAGTCGGGCGGGCTGGACAGGCGGCGGTTGACGGCGTCGCGGTCGGCGTCCGACATGCCGAGCCCGCGGTCCTCCACCTCGACGGCGAACCCCTTGCCGACCAGCTCGCCGCGGACGGACACCTCGTTGCCCGGGGAGGAGAACGTGGCGGCGTTCTCGATCAGCTCGGCGAACAGATGCATGAGGTCGGCCACGGCCGCGCCGGCGATGCCGCACTCGGGCATCGGATAGACGCGGACCCGGGTGTAGTCCTCGACCTGGCCGGCTGCGCCGCTGAGCACGTCCTCGACCGGGATGACGCCGCGCCACCTGCGCCCGGCGCTGCCGCCGGAGAGCAGCACCAGGCCCTCGGCGTGGCGGCGCATGCGGGTGGTCAGGTGGTCGAGCTTGAACAGCCGCTCCAGCGCCTCGGGCTCCTCGGTCTGGCGCTGCATCTCGTCGAGCAGCTTGAGCTGCCGCTGCACCAGCGACTGGCTGCGCCGGGCCAGGTTGCGCAGCGCCTCGGCGACGCCCTCGCGGAGCCTGGCCTGCTCCACGGCGGCGTCCACGGCGGTGTGCTGGACGCTGTCGAAGGCGGTGGCCAGGTCGGCGACCTCGCTGGTCGCGCCCTCGGCCACGGTGAGGGGCGGCGCCTCGGCGGCGATGTCCACCTGCTCGCCGGAGCGCAGCTTGGCGACGACCTCGGGCAGCCGGATCTCGGCGAGGTCGAGCGCGGTGTGGCGGAGCTCGGCCAGCTCGCGGGAGACGCGCCGGCCGACGCGGATCGAGACGAACACGGAGAAGACGACGGCGATGAGGCCGAGCGCGCCGGCCACGGCGGCCCGCACGATGACGACCATGCCGGCGGGCTCCATCCGGCTCAGCAGGATGCCGCCGGCGGCGTTGACGGCCTCGGTGTAGTCCTTCAGCACGGGGTCGACGGTGCCGCGCCAGAGCTGGAGGTCGACCTTGTCGCCGGCGACGTAGGTCTGCAGCGCCCGTTCCATCGTGGCGTGGCGGGGGGAGGCGGCGACCCGCTCCAGCGGGGCGCGCATCTCGGCGTCGAGGTTGGCCAGGGCCTTGGGGAACAGGTAGGTCCTGGCCCCGTCGAGGCCAGCCAGCATGTGCACCTCGGCCATCGTCCACTTGGTCGGCTCGTCGTCGCCGCCGTTGCCCGCGACGATGAGCGCGTGCTCACGGCTGAGCAGTTCGCGCACCTGCTGGACGGCGATGAGGCCCTGAGACTGGCGTGACAGCTCGACGTCGGTGCTGACGGTGAAGGCCGCGTAGAGGCGGTCGATGGCGTCGGGGATGGCGGCGTACCGGTTGACCAGGTCGTGCGGGGACAGCGCCCGCTCGTCGACCTGGCGGCGGATCTCCGACAGCCCGTCGACGGCCTTGAGCGCGGCCTGGAGCTGGACCTTCATGTCCTCGGTGAGCGACTCCTGGGTGTCCTCGGCCAGCGCGCTGTCCTTGAGCCGCTTCCTGACCTCGTCGGACGTGGCCCGGATGTCGGCCAGCTTGCGGGTGTCGGTGGTGACGCCGGACATCAGCTCGGCGGAGGCCAGGCGTTCGGCCTGGAGCTGGACGATCAGGGTGTCGGCGTGGTTGATGATCCCGTTCCAGAAGGTCTCGACCTTGAGGAGGTTGAGCGCCTCTCTCGACGTGGTGCTCGCGGCGAAGCCCCAGAGTGCCACCAGGGAGATCAACGGGATGATGAGCAGCGTCGAGATCTTGAATCTGATGGATCTGCCCGATGCCATGACACCCGCTCCCGGATAGAAGATCGCGGGAGACAATATCACCGAAAGACACGGTTTTAAGATCGACTAGCGATAAATCTGTGACATGTCGGGAAATTCACCGCCTTCCCCATCCACACCACTCGTACCAGCCAGGCGGCCAGCACCGCAAGCAGGGCCACCTCCGCCCCCAGCAGCACCCGCTCGACCAGCCCGATCATCACCCGCTCCCCCGGCAGGGCCACGTACGTGATCGCCAGCAGCCCCAGCCCGCCCGCCAGCGCCAGCCACTCCACCGTCCTGGCCACCGGCTTCCACGCCGGGTCGGCGGCCAGCCTCGGCACCAGCAGCGCCCCCGCCGCGGGCAGCGCCACGAACGCCGCCACCGACACGTACCGGTGAACCTGCGCGGCCACGTCCAGGTCCGCGCCGAGCGGCGTGGTCGGGATGACGGCCGCGACGAACAGCGCCCCCGACCACACCAACATCAGCCGCTCCGGCATCCCCCTGACCGGCGCCCCCGCCGCCCGCAGCCCCGCCAGCAGCGCCAGCGACCCCAGGGCCATGACCGCCATCGCGACCTCCGTGACGCCCCCGCGGTCGGCCACGGCGTACTCGCTGACGGTCACGTTCAGCGGGTCCAGGTACGGGTCGGGGCCGAACTGCCCCACGACCACCCCGGACACCGCGAACACGATCGCGGCGCACGCGATGAGCGGATAGGCCTTCTTGACTGCGGACATGGGGCCATCCTTCGCCCGGAGGGGCCCCGGCGCATCCGGGCCTCCCCCCTACCCGTCCCTGAGGCGCCCCCTAGAGGGCGGCCAGTTGCGCCGTGGCACTGGCCAGGAGCAGGTCCAGGGCGGCCGGGTAGGCGCTGTCGTTCATGTTGGCCACCAGCAGGTGGGCCGTGGCGGCGATGTGCGGGTGCGTGGCGGCGGGCAGGCGGGCGTAGGTGGCCTGCCAGACCTGCTCGTCGGCCGCCCGCGTGGCCGGGGGCAGGGCGAGCGTGGCCGCGTCCAGGACGGCGAAGCCGAGCGCCTGGTCGATGAAGGCGTGGTAGATCCGGACCGCGTCGGGGTCGGGGAAGCCCGCCGTGCGCAGGATCGCCAGGATCGTCTCGTCCACCGCCACCTCGTGCGGCCGGCCCGCCACCCGGCTGGCCGTCAGCACCGCCGCCTGCGGGTGGGCCAGGTAGGCGTCGTAGATGCTGAGGCCGAGACTGCGCAGGTCGGCACGCCACTCGCCGGTGGCCCGCCAGCCGGTCAGGGCGTGCGCGAACAGCTCGTCGGCGATGGCCAGCGTGAGGTCGTCCATGCCGCGGAAGTAGCGGTAGATCGTGCTCGCGTCGGCGCCCAGGGCCAGGCCGAGGCGGCGGGCGGTGAGCCCGGCGGCGCCGTGCTCGCGCAGCATGCGCAGGGCGGTCTCCACGATGAGGTCGTGGGTGAGCACCTGACCTTCCTTGGTGCGGCGGCGCCGCTGGCGTGCCGCGTCGGGAACCACTCGCTTGGCCATGTCACCCCTTATGCCAACACCATTGACGTTGACGAGCCTACTGGCCTTTCCTGGGAGAACACCGATTTGGGGAGAGTTGTCATGCGTGTTCTGCTCATGGGCGCCGGCGGTGTGGGCACCGCCGTCACCCGCATCGCCACCCGCCGCTCGTTCTTCGACCATATGGTGGTCGCTGACTACGACCTGTCCCGTGCCGAGGCGGCCGTGGCGCCGCTGGACCCGCGCCGCTTCACCGCCGTGCGCGCCGACGCATCCGACCAGGCCGCGGTCACCGACCTGCTCCGCGAGCACCGTTGCGACGTGCTGCTCAACGCCACCGACCCGCGCTTCGTGATGCCGCTGTTCGAGGCGGCGCTCGCGGCCGGGGCCGACTATCTGGACATGGCCATGTCCATGTCCAGGCCGCACCCCGAGCGGCCGTACGAGAAGGCCGGGGTCAAGCTCGGCGACGAGCAGTTCGCCCGCGCCGGCGCGTGGACGGACGCCGGGCGGCTCGCGCTCGTCGGGATGGGCGTCGAGCCGGGCCTCGCCGACGTCTTCGCCCGCTACGCCGCCGACGAGCTCTTCGACGAGATCGAGGAGATCGGCATCCGCGACGGCGCCAACCTGACCGTGGACGGCTACGAGTTCGCGCCGTCGTTCTCCATCTGGACGACGATCGAGGAGTGCCTCAACCCGCCGCTCATCTACGAGCAGGACCGCGGCTGGTACACCACCGAGCCGTTCAGCGAGCCGGAGGTCTTCGACTTCCCCGAGGGCATCGGCCCGGTGGAGTGCGTGAACGTCGAGCACGAGGAGGTGCTGCTGGTGCCCCGCTGGGTCGACGCCGGCCGGGTCACCTTCAAGTACGGGCTCGGCGAGGACTTCATCGCCAAGCTCAAGACCCTGCGCGCGCTCGGCCTCGACCGCACCGACCCGGTGACCGTGCCGACCGAGGAGGGCCCGGCCCGCGTCTCGCCGCGCGACCTGCTGGCCGCCGTGCTGCCCGACCCCGCCGGGCTGGGCGCCAGGATGCGCGGCAAGACCTGCGCCGGCACCTGGGTGAAGGGCGTCAGCGGCGGGTCACCGCGCGAGGTCTACCTCTATCACGTGGTCGACAACCAGTGGTCGATGAGCGAGTACGGCTCCCAGGCGGTCGTGTGGCAGACCGCCGTCAACCCGGTCGTCGCGCTGGAGCTGCTGGCCACCGGCGCGTGGAAGGGCACCGGCGTGCTCGGCCCCGAGGCGTTTCCGGCCCGCCCGTTCCTGGACCTGCTGGAGGAGTACGGGTCGCCGTGGCGGATGCGGGAGCAGGTGCCGTCAGAGGCCTGACGGGTCGCGGCCGACGCTGATCTCCTCGGCGATGCGCCGGATCTCCGCCAGGTTGATGCCGGGGGCCGGAGGGAGCTGCCGGGCCAGCGCGTCCATCACCACGGGCACGGGCTGGCCGGCCAGCCGCCCCGCGATCGAGTGGACCACCCTGAACAGCGCCTCTTCCGTCTCACGCATCCCGTCTCCTCACTCGGCTACCGCCGTAGACCTTACGGGGTGCCGGCGACAGTTTTCGCGCTCCGGCTCTCGCGTCGGCTTAGTTGACGCCTCATATAAATTTGAACAAAACGAAAGGGGCCCGTCATGCCTGTCCAGCGACTCAACCACGCCGTCCTGTACGTCCGGGACGTCGAGCGCAGCGTCGCCTTCTACCGCGAGGCGCTCGGCTTCGAGGTCGTCATGGGCATGCCGGGCGCGGCCTTCCTCCAGGCGCCCGGCTCGACCAACGACCACGACCTCGGCCTGTTCCAGATCGGCCAGGACGCCGGCCCGTCACCCGCCGGACGCACCGCCGTCGGCCTCTACCACCTGGCGTGGGAGGTCGACACGCTCGACGAGCTGGAGCGCATCTCCGCCAGGCTGAGCGAGCTCGGCGCGCTCGTCGGCGCCTCCGACCACGCCACCACCAAGGCCCTGTACGCACGCGACCCCGACGGCCTGGAGTTCGAGGTCTCCTGGCTGGTGCCCGCCGCGTTCGTCGACGAGGCCCTGCTCGCGGCCCGGTCCAGCATCCGGCCGCTGGACCTGGCCGCCGACCGGGCCCGATACGGCGGGCAGACCCGGGGCGGGGTCGGGGTGTCGATCCCCGGCTAGCGGGTTACCGTGGGAGGACCAGTTTCCTTCTCTTGGAGAACGTCATGCCGAGAGATCCCGACCACGTGCTCGACGCCATCGACGGCGTCGTCGACGAGTGGGAGACGCTGAGCGCCGACGCGATGCGCTGGGCGCCTCCCGAGAACAAGGGCGACGACCTCCTGCGCGAGGTCACCGAGATCTTCGCGCCGCTGGCCGAGGCCCTTACCGAGGCGTTCCGGCCGCTGGGCGACGCCGTCACCCGCGCCCTCGACACCCTGGTCGACGAGGACGACGACCGTTAACGGGCGAACCGGTCGGTGGCGGCCAGCAGGGCCTCCCTGACGCCCGCGTAGGCGTTGGAGTGCCCCGCGCCCTCGACCACGATCAGCTCGCAGCCCGGCCACGCCCGCGACAGGTCCCAGGCCGTCTGGAGGGGCGTGCTGATGTCGAGCCGGCCGTGCACCAGGACCCCGGGCACGTGCCCCAGGCGCTCGACGCCGGTGATGATCTCGTCGTCGGGCAGCCAGGCGGCGTTGCGCCAGTAGTGGGTCACCAGCCGGACGAACCGCATCCGGAACACCGGGTCCTCGAACGTCGGATCGGGCTTGTGGTCGGCGTTCACCCGTACGTGGGAGTCCTCCCAGCGGCACCACTCGCGGGCCGCACGATCGCGCACGGCCGGGTCGGGGTCGGCGAGCAGGCGCGCGTAGGCGTCGGCGAGGTCGCCGTCGCGGTCCTTCTCCGGCACGCCGTCGCGGAAGCGTTCCCACTCCTCGGGGAAGTAGCGCCCGACGCCCCTGGTGATCCAGTCGACCTCGTGCCTGCGCGTGGTGGCGACCCCCGACATGATCACCTCGGTGACCCGGTCCGGGTGGCGCACGGCGTAGGCCAGGCCCAGCGTGGTGCCCCAGGAGCCGCCGAAGAGCTGCCAGCGGTCGATGCCCAGGTGCTCGCGCAGCAGCTCCATGTCGGCCAGCAGGTGGTCGGTCGTGTTGACGGACAGGTCGGTGTCAGGGTCGGCGGCGTCGGGCGTGCTGCGCCCGCACCCGCGCTGGTCGAACAGGACCAGCCGATAGCGCTCCGGGTCGAAGTATTCACGCCAGCGCGGCCCGGCCCCGGACCCCGGCCCGCCGTGCACGATGACGGCGGGCTTGCCGTCGGGGTTGCCGCTCACCTCCCAGTGGACGAGGTTGCCGTCGCCCACGTCGAGCATTCCCTGGTCGTACGGGTCAATTCGCGGATACATGGTCGCGCTCCTCCCGATGGGGCTCAGATCTAACAGCGCTGTTATATTAACCCCATGACCGCGAGCCTCGGCACGCTGCTGCGCCACCTTCACGACCTGATGGACTCCGCCATCGCCGCCACCTACGCCGAGCAGGGCCTGGAGGGATATCGGCCGCGCTTCTCCCCCGCCGTCCGCGCCCTGGCAGCCGCCGGGCCGATGGCGATCCGCGACCTCGCCGAGGCCACCGGCGTCACCCACTCCGCCGCCAGCCAGACCGTCGAGCAGATGCGCCGCGCCGGCTGGGTCACCCTCGCCAAGGGGAGCGACGCCCGCCGCCGCATCGTCCACCTGACCGACCAGACCCGCCGGGCGCTGCCCGCCATCGAGGCCGAGTGGGCCGCCACCGAGCGCGCCGTACGCGCCCTGGACGCCGAGCTGCCCATGCCGCTCACCGACGTCCTCCAGGCCGCCGCCGACGCGCTCAGGCGCCGCCCCTTCCACGAGCGCCTGTCGTCAGAGGCCGGTAAAACGGGCTGATCTTGTCGGTGGGGCCTGCGATAGTGAGCGGGTGGTTCACACCTTCTCCCTCCTGCCCTGCCATGTCCGGGAGCTGCCCGCCGGGGCGATCGAGCTGATGCCGATCGTGCTCCCCATGACGCTCACCAGCGTCCAGCGCCGCGAGCTGGCCGCGATCCTGCTCCACGGGCTCGACGACCCCTCCCCCGTCGAGCCGGAGCTGTGCGCCGTCTGACCGTTCAGGCGCCGATCCGCGCCAGCGCGCCGTCCCTGGCGCACAGCTCCCGATAGCGGCCCGCGTGGAAGACCAGCGGGTCGCCCTCCTGCCACTCGAAGTGCTCGATCTCCCCCACCATCACCAGATGGTCGCCCGCCTCCTGCGCGCTCACCGTACGACAGGCGAAGAACGCCAGCGCGCCCGCCAGCGCCGGCAGCCCCGTGGGCGTCAGCCGCGTCGCCACCCCGTCGAACTTGTCCGGAGCCGGCCTGCTGAACCGCCGCGACAGCTCCTCCTGCCCGGCGGCCAGCACGTTCACCCCGAACCGGCCGGCCCGCAGGAACGCGGGCGCGCTCGGCGCCCGGCTCGACAGGCACCACAGCACCAGGGCCGGGTCCAGCGACACCGAGGCGAAGGAGTTCACCGTGAGCCCGGCGCGCTCGCCGGGCAGGGCGGTGGTCACCACGGCCACCCCGGTGGCGTAGCGGCCGAGCGCGTCACGCAGCGCCCTCATGACGACACCTCGGCCAGATAGCGCCGGGCGCTGTCCGGGTCCATGAACCACTCGGCGAAGTCCGTCGGGTCGTCGAAGCCGTTGACGAAGCGCGAGGCCACCTCGGGCAGCGACCCGGCCGCGCCGAGGATCTCCAGCACGTGCGGCGGGGGCGGGGCGAGCAGCGCGTTGGTCCAGTCGGTGACGTGCCGCGCCTGCTCCCAGAACCGCTCGAACGTGCGCTCCATCCACGCCTGGTCGAACGGCCGGTCGCCGTGCTCCAGGATCGCCTGGAGGTAGGCGGCGGCGCACCGGGCCGCGTTGCCCGCGCCCTGGCCGGTGATGGGGTCGTTGAGCACCACCACGTCGGCGACGCCCAGCACCGGGGCGCCGGTGGGCAGCACCGCGACCGGCCGCCGCACGGTCGGCGCGAACCGGCCGGTCAGCGTGCCCATCGCGTCGGTCAGCTCGATCCCGTCGCACCGGGCGGCCTCCCACGGCAGGAACGTCTCCAGGATCGACCGGCTCGTGGCCAGGTGCTCGGCGGGGGTGCGCACCTCGCCCCAGCAGTCCATCGGGCCGCCCGGGACGCCCTCGAACACCATGATCTCGCACGGGCCGGCCACGGTCAGCGCGGGGAAGACGAAGTACTCGCCCACGCCCGGGATCACGTTGAAGCACACCGCCGAGTGCTCCGGCCTGGGCGTCAGGCCGGTGACGTAGGTGAGCGCGAGCGCCCGCTGCGGCGCGTCGTAGGGGGACCTTGCGGCGTCCCGCTCGAACAGCGAAGCGATCTTGCCCTTGCCGGCGGCCACCAGGACCAGGTCGTGCGTGGCGGCGTAGGCCTCCAGGTCGGCGGGCGTCACGTCGCGGATCTCGACCCGGCCGCCCAGCTCCTCCACCTCGGCCAGCCAGGCGGGCATCTTGACCCGCTGGTCGACGCTGCGGGCGGGCTCGCGCAGCCGGGCCGCCCAGCCGATCGCCTGGCCGCCGTCGGGCCCCGCGACGGCGAACCGGATGCCGTCGATGGGCGGGCAGTGCGGCCAGTGGTCCAGGCCGAGCGCGCGCTCGTGGCCCAGCGTGGTGCCGAACATGGCCTGGCTCGACATGACCCGGCCGTCGCGGATGTCGTCCGGGGTCCGGTTGGAGACCACGGTGACGTCGTAACCGTTCTTCAGCAGCCCGAGCGCCAGGTGCAGTCCAGACTGCCCGGCGCCGACGATCAGAATCTTTCGCATACCGGGAACGGTATTTTCCGGCCCCCCGGCCGAGCCATCCGCTGAGCGCGGATCCCGTCCGCTGGACGCGAAGTCAGCTCAGCCGCAGCGTGGCCGAGGGCGCGCGGCCGTACCTGTCGCGGTAGGCGGCGGCGAAACGGCCCTGGTGGAGGAAACCCCACCGGGCGGCGACCGTGGTCACCGTGCACCGGGCCGGGTCGCCCGCCAGCAGCTCGGCGTGCACCCGGGCCATCCGCACGTCGCGCAGGTGCGCCATCGGGGTGATCCCGAGGTGGGCGCGGAAGCCCTCCTGGAGCGAGCGGACGCTCACGGCCACGGCCCGCGCCACGTCGCCGGTGGTGATCGGCAGGTGGGCGTGCTCGTCGATGAACGCCATCGCCCGGCGCACCACCTTGGGCACCGCCGCGGGCCGGGGCGCGATCAGCCGGCCCAGGTAGTTGGACGGCTGCGTGGTGACGAGGCTGAACAGCAGGGCGTTCTCCAGATGGGCGGCGGCCAGCGGCTGCGCGCCTCCGGTCTCGGCGGCGCCGACGAGCAGCCCGGCCATCGCCCGCCAGCCCTGCCCCCACGCGCCGGTCAGGTCCACGCCCAGGTCGAACACCACCGGCTCGGCGACCGGCTCGCCGAGCAACTGCTCGACCGCGCCTTCCACGGCCTGCCGGTCGAACTTGACGATGAGCTGCGGGCAGCCCGCGCCCCAGCGCATGTCCAGGCGCTCGGTCGGCGACGGCAGCGAGGCCAGCCCCGGCGTCGAGACGATCTCCTGGCCGCCGCACCGGATCAGGCTGCGCCCGGCGATCGGGATCTGCACCAGGTAGAACGACTCCAGCTCGCCCGGCTCGATGCGCACCTCGGCGCCGTAGTCGAGGTAGCTGACGCGCACGGAGCCGAGCTGCGCGGAGTTGAAGCGGGCGGCCAGCAGCCCGGCGTCGCCGGTCACGTCCAGCCGGTGCGGGCAGAACACCCGTCCGACCTGCTCCCGCACCTCGTCGAGATCCGAGCTGGCGAACAGCGGGCTGTTGCCGAGCAGAACACCGTCCATGCCCGATCATCGACATGATCTGCGTAAGCGTTCCAGGCAAAAATGCACAGTTCAGGGGAGCCGGCTCCGATACACCTCCCTGGCGCGTTCGTACAGGTCGAGGTGGTCGCTCGGCCGGCTCCTCGCCCATCCAGTTGAGGTGCACGCGCAGATCGCCGCCGTACCCGTCCACCTCGCCGAGCCGGTGCGCCGGGTCCTCCCCCGGGAAGCGCTCGGCGAGCTGGCGCAGCGCCGGGCCCCAGTAGTCGTGGCGCCGGTCGAGGAAGACCGTGGCCCGGGCCTGGGTCACGTACGCCAGCGGCTCCTCGCCCCAGCACGGCCCGTGCCTGTCGCGCAGCCTCCGGTACTCGGCGAGTGCGGCGGCCACCGGAGCCGGCATCAGCGGTTCACCGCACATCGGGATACCTCCGGGCCTCACCGAGATAAGCTGAAAATGGCCAGAGCAATTGTCGTGCCATATAATCGCAGCTTAATAAGCTCAATGATCCGACATGGCGTATTTCTCATTGCGCCGGCACGACACTTCGCGATATTCATCAGCCGTGATCCCGGTCAAGGTGTTTCGCGCCGCCGCGTTCGTCCTGGAGAAGACCTCCCGCATGCAGGTGGGCAGGGCGTGGCACGACCCCGCGCTGGACGTGGCCCTGCGCCGCGTCCGCGCCGGGCGGCTGGAGCGCGGCCTGGACCTGATCAGGCAGGCCCGCGACGACCACGAGCTGCGTGCCCTGCGCGTCACCGAGCTCGCCACGGCCGCCGAGGCGCACCTCGACGCGCTGGAGCGGCTGGCCGGCGACGACCCCGACGCGCTGCTGTGGCTGGGCGCGGCCCGGGTGCAGCACGCCTGGGAGCTGCGCGACGACCTCACCGGCCGCTTCCACGAGCAGCTCGCCACCGCAGCCGAGCCGCTGCGCCGGGCCGCCGAGGCGGACCCCGCCGACCCGGTGCCGTGGGACGTCCTGCAGTGGCAGGCCATGGGCCTGGGCGACCGGGACGAGCTGGACCGCCTGTGGGAGGAGCTGGCCAGCCGCGCGCCCCGCCTGTTCGCCGGGCACTACACCCGCGCTCAGGCGCTGTGCGGCAAGTGGCACGGCTCCGACGAGGAGGTGCTGGCCTTCGCCCGCACCGCCGCGGCCACCGCAGGCCCCGGCGACCTCGTCACCGCGATGCTGCCGCTGGCCCACTTCGAGGTCGCCTGGAGCGAGATCGCCGCCTCGGGCCGCGACGCCCAGGAGGTGCTCGAAGCGCACTTCCGCGACCCGTACGTGGCCGAGGAGCTGATCGACGCCGTCGACACCTGGCACGCCAGGCCCCGGCCGCACCCCCGGTCCGTGGAGGCGATGCACCTGTTCGGCGCCGCCTTCTACTACGGCGGCCACCACGCGCGCGCCCAGAGCCTGCTCATGAACGCCGGCCGCCGCGTCCCGGAGATCCTGCCCTGGTCGGCCGGCTCGCTCACCCCCGGCCGCCGCTACGCCCGCGCCCGCCGCGAACTCGGCCTCGACTGAGCCATAAACGGCCGCCACTAATTCGGCCGATCTTGCATGACTTTCTTCGCCGGGTTACGTTGACCGGGTCCAACGCGGGAGCCCGGTGCGACCGGGCTGAGAGGACGGCTGCCCAGCCGCCGACCGCCAGAACCTGCTCCGGGTAATGCCGGCGAAGGGAGTTGCGCGATGAGCGACGCGCGTTTTTCCAAGGTCTACACCGGGGATCTCCGCGTGCCGATGCGCGAGATCAGACTGTCCAACGGCGAGCGCGTCCGCCTGTACGACACCTCGGGCCCGTACACCGACCCGGAGGTCACCGTCGACCTGGCCCGGGGGCTGGCGCCGAGGCGCGCGGAGTGGATCCGGGCCCGCGCCGGCGGGCCCGTCACGCAGGTGGGCTGCGCGCGGGCCGGGACGATCACGCCCGAGATGGAGTTCGTGGCGGTCCGGGAGGGCGTCGAGCCGGAGTTCGTCCGGCAGGAGGTCGCCGCGGGCCGGGCCATCATCCCCGCCAACGTCAACCACCCCGAGTCCGAACCGATGATCATCGGCCGCAACTTCCTCGTGAAGATCAACGCCAACATCGGCAACTCGGCGGTCACCTCCTCGATCGCCGAGGAGGTCGAGAAGATGACCTGGGCCACCCGGTGGGGCGCCGACACGATCATGGACCTGTCGACCGGCCGCGACATCCACGCCACCCGCGAGCGGATCATCCGCAACTCCCCCGTCCCGGTCGGCACCGTGCCGCTCTACCAGGCGCTGGAGAAGGTCGGCGGGCAGGCGGCCGAGCTGTCGTGGGAGGTGTTCCGCGAGACGCTGATCGAGCAGTGCGAGCAGGGCGTCGACTACATGACCGTGCACGCCGGCGTGCGCCGCGCGTTCGTCCCGCTGACCGCCGGGCGCAAGACCGGCATCGTCTCCCGGGGCGGCTCGATCATGGCCGCCTGGTGCGTGGCCCACGGGCGCGAGAGCTTCCTGTACGAGCGCTTCGCCGACATGTGCGAGATCTTCGCCGCCTACGACGTGTCGTTCTCGCTGGGCGACGGCCTGCGCCCCGGCTCGATCGCCGACGCCAACGACGAGGCCCAGTTCGCCGAGCTGCGCACGCTGGGCGAGCTGACCAGGATCGCCCGCGACCACGACGTCCAGGTGATGATCGAGGGCCCCGGCCACGTGCCCATGCACAAGATCAAGGAGAACGTCGACCTCCAGCGCGAGATCTGCGACGACGCCCCCTTCTACACGCTCGGCCCGCTGGTCACCGACATCGCGCCCGGCTACGACCACATCACCTCGGGCATCGGCGCCGCCATGATCGGCTGGTACGGCACCGCGATGCTCTGCTACGTCACCCCCAAGGAGCACCTCGGCCTGCCCAACAGGGACGACGTCAAGACCGGCGTGATCACGTACAAGATCGCCGCGCACGCCGCCGACCTCGCCAAGGGCCACCCGCAGGCCCAGGCGTGGGACGACGCGCTGTCGGACGCCCGGTTCGAGTTCCGCTGGGAGGACCAGTTCGACCTGTCGCTCGACCCGGCCACCGCGCGGGCCTTCCACGACGAGACGCTGCCCGCCGAACCCGCCAAGAACGCGCACTTCTGCTCGATGTGCGGGCCCAGGTTCTGCTCGATGCGGATCAGCCACGAGCTGCGCGACCTCACGGGACGATGACGGCCCGGCCGACGATCTCGTTGTCGTGCAGGCGCTGGTACGTGCGCGGCGCCTCGTCGAGCGAGTGCGGCTCCACGCGCACGCCGATGGCGCCCGACCGGGCCAGCGCCAGCACCTCGATGAGCTCGTCCCGGCCGCCCCAGTAGGGGACCGAAACCGCCATCTCGTACGGGCCGCTGCCGAACCCGACGGGCAGGCGGCCGTCGGCCACCCCGACGATCGTCACGTCCGAGCACACCCCCGCGCACGCGCCCGCCAGCGTCACGGTGGGCTGGATGCCGACGAAGTCCAGCACCAGGTCGGCGCCCAGCCCGCCGGTCAGCTCCCGCACCCGGCCGGCGGCGGCCTCGTCGGAGATCACGGTCTCGTGCGCGCCGATCTCCCTGGCCAGCTCCAGCTTCTCCTCGCTGATGTCGAGCGCGATCACCCGCGTCGCGCTCATCGCCCGCAGGATCTGGACCGCCATGTGGCCCAGCCCGCCCGTCCCGATGACCACCGCCGTGCTGCCCGGCACCAGCTTGGCCAGGCTCCGCTTGATCGCGTGGTAGGGCGTGAGCCCCGCGTCGGTCAGCGGCGCCGCCTGCGCCAGGTCCAGCCCCTCCACCGGGACCAGGTGACGGACGTCGTCGACGATCATGTACTCGGCCATGGCGCCGGGAGCGCCCAGGCCGGGCGGCTTGATGGCGAGGTCCTGGGCCCGGGTGCAGTAGTTCTCCGCGCCCCTGGAGCAGTTGCGGCAGGTGCCGCACCCCCACGGCCCGTACACGACCACGTCCTGGCCCACCTCGACGCCCGTCACCCCGTCGCCGAGCGCCGCCACCGTGCCCGCGCCCTCGTGGCCGAGGATCAGCGGCAGGCTGCCCCCGACGAGCAGCGGGTTCTCGATCACCGCGATGTCCGAATGGCACATCCCGGACGCCCTGACCCGGAGCAGCACCTCACCGGGAGCCGGCTCGGGGTCGGGCACCGTCACGACCTCGGGCATGCTCCCCTGGCCGGCCAACTGGACAGCTTTCATGCCTCTCCTCGCTTCCCGAGCCCCTCCCCCGGTACATGCCACGTTCCGGGCGGCCGAAATCCCGAGCTCAGAACAGCGTCGGCGGCTCGGCGGGCATCGGCTCGGGCAACGGCTCCAGCCCGGGGACCCGGGCCCGTACCTCGTCGTGGAAGCGCCGGGCGAGCGGCAGCGCCTCGGCGTTGTCCGGCGTGTGCACGAACACCGTCGGCGAACGGCCCTCGCGCAGCCACCCGGCCACCGTGCCGACCCAGCCCTGCCAGCCCGCCACCGTCCGGTCCACGTCGTCCCTGCCCAGGTAGCGGACGATCGGCCGGTCCGTCAGCGCCCGCGCCCGGCGCGGGACCCGCGGCTTCTTCGTCCACGCGTCACGCTCGGCGTCGCTGGTCGGCGGGCTGCCGAACAGCGTCGTGGTGTCGAACGGCACCCACTCCGCGCCCGCCCCCGCCAGCACCCGCTCCAACTGCCCCACGGCCCGCTCGTCCTCGAAGAACGCCCGATGCCGCACCTCCACCGCCGGGCGCAGCCCCGCGGGCAGCCTGCGGAGGAACGCGGCCAGCGCGCCCAGGTCACCCGGCCCGAACGACCCCGGCACCTGCACCCACAGCGCGTGCACCCGGGGCCCCAGCGGCTCCATCGCGTGCAGGAACGCCCCCAACTCCTCCTGCGCCCCCGTCAGGCGGCGCATGTGCGTGATCGCCTTCGGCAGCTTCACCACGAACCTGAACCCCGGATCGGTCTGGGCCGCCCACGTCTCCACCGTGCTCCTCGACGGCGTCGCGTAGAACGTCGTGTTGCCCTCGACCGCGTTGCACCACGTCGCGTACGCCCGCAGCCGCTCGCCCTGCGCGAGCGGATGGGGGAGGAACCGACCCTGCCACGGCGCGTGCGTCCACATCGCACAACCCACATGAAGCCGCATGCACCCGACGCT
The DNA here is from genome assembly GCF_019396325.1 of Nonomuraea ceibae. GTDB lineage: Bacteria > Actinomycetota > Actinomycetes > Streptosporangiales > Streptosporangiaceae > Nonomuraea > Nonomuraea ceibae. Next base: position 109,683 of record NZ_JAHKRO010000001.1, on the reverse strand, counting down.
ATCGGGTCTCCGCACCGGCCCGCCGGTTCGCGGCGCGGGCCGTGACGGCGCCCACCGCGCAGACGAGCGCGAACCCGAACAGCACGTACCGGGCAGAGGTCAGCATCGACGCGCCCCCGGCGTTGAGCAACACCCCGGCCACCGCCGTGCCGAACGCGATCGACAGGCTCGTCACCGTGGCGATCGCGGCAGCCGCCTGACGGCCCTCCGCCGGATCCGGCGTGCTCGACATCGCCGCCACCGACAGATGCGGATACGCCAGCCCGATCCCCGAACCGGCCACGACCAGCACCGGAGCCCACACCAGCATCAGCCAGCCCGGCGCCGCGTCCCTCAGCAGCAGGCCCTGCGCGAGGAAGCCCAGCGCCAGGACCAACGGCCCCAGCACGCACAGCCGCCGCACCGCGCGCCCGCCTGCCGCCGAGGCGCTGCCGAGCTGCGTCAGCGACCAGCCGAGCGAGACCGCCGCACCCAGCAGCCCCGCCGTCACCGGAGGCAGCCCGCCCAGCCGCTGCGCGAACAGCGGCACGAACGTCTCGACCGCCACGCCGAACGTCAGCAGCCCGATCGTCAGATACACCCACTTCAGCGCCGACCCCGCCGTGTAGGTCGTCCGGGGGAACACCCGCCTCCCGCTGCGCCGCTCATGCGCCACGAACCCGCCGACCAGCAGCAGCGCCACCGCGACCCCGGCCGCCATCGCCGCCGTCCCGGGCAGCACCCCCGCCAGGCTCACGGCCGCCGTGGCGGCCGTCACCAGCACCAGCGACACCACCGGCACCGGCGTCCGCCCTCCCCCGCGCTCACCGCGCGGCACCACCCGGGGCACGATCCCAGCGCACACCGCCCCGATCACCGCCATCGCCACGAACGCCAGCCGCCAGGCCCCTGCACGCCCCGCCCAGCCAGCAGCACCGGCATCGCCGGGCTCACCGCGCACGCCAGCGACCCCGCCACGAACCCGCCGAACCCCATCAGGTACGCGCCCACGTTCCCCCACCGGGCCAGCACCCGGCTGACCAGCATCGTCGCGATCACCATGGCGACGAGGTAGAACGTCATGTTCCAGGCGTAGAAGCCGGCGCCCCCGATGTCGGCCACCGCCGTGGGCAGCAGGCTGGAGGCCAGGTAGATGTTGATCGCGCCGACGAGCACGCCGCCCGCCAGCACCACCGCCGAACCCAGATGGCGCGGGCCCAGCAGTTCCCGCCAGGACGCGGCCTCGACCGCGTCGTCCGTTGAAGTCATGGCTTCAAGCGTGTCGTTGCACCGGCCCCGGAGACTTCCCGCGCCCAGCGCCCCCGCCCACCAGCAAGCCCGGTGGGCGAACCCTCCACCCTCGGTCGAAGGCGCCCCCTATCTGGGCGATCTTCCGGGAGGTACGTTGCTTGCATGTCCGCATTACGCAAGACCGTCGGGGCAGTGGTGGCGTTCGTCGTCGTGGCCGGGGCGCCCGGCGCGAGCGCGGCCGAGGCGCGAGCGCCGGAGAACGCCGTCATCGTGTGGGACAGGAACGCCGAGACGGCGATCTGGGAGGTGGCCAGGCAGCAGCCGCAGGTGCAGGCGCGCAGCTTCGCCATGGTGCACGGCGCCGTCTACGACGCGGTGAACGCGATCGCCGGCAGCCCGTACGAGCCGTATCTGGTGGCGCCGAAGGCCGGCGGGAGCGCGTCGACGGAGGCGGCCGTGGCGTCGGCGGCGTTCGGCGTGCTGCGGGCGCTGTTCCCGGAGCAGCGGGAGAGGCTGGAGGCGCAGTACGGCGAGTCTCTGGCGGCGGTCCCCGACGGGGCGGCCAAGCGGCGCGGGATCGCGGTCGGGGCGCGGGCGGCCGCGGCGATGGTGGCGGCGCGGCGGGACGACGGGGCGTTCGGGGATCAGACGTGGCCGACGGGGACGGAGCCGGGCCGGTGGCGGCCGACGCCGCCCGGCTTCGGGTCGGACGGCGCCTGGGTGGGCGAGCTGAAGCCGTTCATGCTCCCGCGCCCGTCGATGTTCCGCACCTCGGGCCCGCCGGCGCTGACCAGCGAGCAGTACGCGCGCGACTTCAACGAGGTCAAGGCCGTCGGCGGCAAGGACAGCACGCTGCGCACGGCCGACCAGACGCAGGCCGCGATCTGGTGGCACGACCGGCACCTGGCCGAGTGGGAGATCAAGCGGCAGCTCGCGACGACGCAGCGGCTGAGCACGCTGCGGACGGCGCGGATGTTCGCGATGGTCGGCATGGCCGAGGCCGACGCGACGATCGCCTGCTACAACGAGAAGGCGCGATGGGCGTTCTGGCGGCCGGTCACCGCGATCCGGGAGGCCGACGGCGACGGCAACCCGGAGACGGCGGCCGACCCCGGCTGGACGCCGCTGCTGGTCACGCCGCCGCATCCGGACTACACGTCCGGGCACACGTGTTTCAGCGGGGCGGGCATGTCGGCGCTGACGCACTTCTTCGGCCGTGACGACATCCCGTTCAGCGGGTTCAGCCACGACGCCGGGACGACCAGGCACTTCCGCGGCTTCTCGCACGCGCTGGCCGAGGTCACCGAGGCCCGGATCTGGGGCGGCATCCACACCCGCGCGGCCGACGTGGCCGGCGCGAAGATCGGCAGGCAGGTGACCGCCTACATGGTGAAGCACCACTTCAGGCCGAGGCGGTGACGGATCAGGGCCGGTCCGGCGCGGACCGGCCCTGACGTCGTGACTAGGCCAGGTCGAACCGGTCCAGGTTCATGACCTTGTTCCAGGCCGCGACGAAGTCCGTCACGAACTTCTCCTTGGCGTCGTCGCTGGCGTAGACCTCGGCGACGGCACGAAGCTCGGAGTCGGAGCCGAACACCAGGTCAGCGCGGCTGCCGGTCCACTTGACCTCGCCCGTGGCGGCGTCGCGCCCCTCGAACGTGGTCGCGTCGCCGGACGTCGCCTTCCAGGTCGTGCCCAGGTCGAGCAGGTTGACGAAGAAGTCGTTGGTCAGCACGCCGGGCGTCGTGGTGAAGACGCCGAGCTGCGAGCGCTGGTAGTTGGCGCCCAGCACGCGCAGGCCGCCGACCAGGACCGTCATCTCGGGGGCGCTGAGCGTGAGCAGGTTGGCCCGGTCGATGAGCAGGTATTCGGCCGGAAGGCGGTTGCCCTTGCCCAGGTAGTTGCGGAACCCGTCGGCGGTCGGCTCCAGGGCGGCGAACGACTCGGTGTCGGTCTCCTCCTGGGAGGCGTCCACCCGGCCCGGCGTGAACGGGACCTGGACGGCGAAACCGGCGTCCTTGGCGGCCTTCTCGACGCCCGCGCAGCCGGCGAGCACGATCAGGTCGGCGAGCGAGATCTGCTTGCCGCCGGTCTGGGCGCCGTTGAACGCCTTCTGGATGCCCTCCAGGGTGCCGAGCGCGGTCGCGAGCCGGTCGGGGTCGTTGACCTCCCACCCGATCTGCGGCTGGAGGCGGATGCGCGCGCCGTTGGCGCCGCCGCGCTTGTCGCTGCCGCGGAACGACGAGGCCGACGCCCACGCGGTGGACACCAGCTCCGACACCGACAGGCCCGAGGCCAGCACCTGCTCCTTGAGCGCGGCCACGTCGGCGGCGTCGACCAGCTCGTGCGTCACCGCGGGCAGCGGGTCCTGCCAGAGCAGCACCTCGGACGGGACCTCCGGGCCGAGGTAGCGGGCGACCGGGCCCATGTCGCGGTGGGTCAGCTTGAACCACGCGCGGGCGAAGGCGTCGGCCAGCTCGTCGGGGTGCTCCAGCCAGCGCCGGGTGATCTGCTCGTAGATCGGGTCGTAGCGCAGCGACAGGTCGGTGGTCAGCATCGTCGGGGCGTGGCTCTTCGACGGGTCGTGCGCGTCGGGCACGGTGCCCTCGCCGGCGCCGTCCTTCGGCCGCCACTGGTGGGCCCCCGCCGGGCTCTTGAACAGCTCCCACTCGTACCCGTACAGGATCTCCAGGAAGCTGTTGTCCCAGGTCGTCGGGGTGTTGGTCCAGATGCCCTCAAGGCCGCTGGTGATCGTGTCGCCGCCCTTGCCGGTGCCGAAGCTGTTGCGCCAGCCGAGGCCCTGCTCCTCGATCGAGGCGGCCTCGGGGTCGGGGCCGACGTGGTCGGACGGGCCGGCGCCGTGCGTCTTGCCGAACGTGTGACCGCCGACGATCAGGGCGGCCGTCTCCTCGTCGTTCATCGCCATCCGGCGGAACGTCTCGCGGATGTCGCGGGCCGCGGCGAGCGGGTCGGGGTTGCCGTTCGGGCCTTCGGGGTTGACGTAGATGAGGCCCATCTGGACGGCGGCCAGCGGGTTCTCCAGCTCGCGGTCGCCGCTGTAGCGCTGGTCGCCGAGCCAGGTGGACTCGGGGCCCCAGTAGACGTCCTCGTCGGCCTCCCACACGTCCTCGCGGCCGCCGGCGAAGCCGAACGTCTGGAAGCCCATCGACTCCAGCGCCACGTTGCCGGACAGGACCAGCAGGTCGGCCCAGGAGAGCTTGCGGCCGTACTTCTTCTTGACCGGCCACAGCAGGCGGCGGGCCTTGTCGAGGTTGGCGTTGTCGGGCCAGCTGTTGAGGGGCGCGAAGCGCTGCTGGCCGGCCCCGGCGCCGCCGCGGCCGTCGCTGATCCGGTACGTGCCCGCGCTGTGCCAGGCCATCCGGATGATGAACGGGCCGTAGTGGCCGAAGTCGGCGGGCCACCAGTCCTGCGAGGTCGTCAGCACCTCGGCGATGTCCCGCTTCACGGCCGCCAGGTCGAGGCTCTTGAACTCCTCGGCGTAGTCGAAGTCCCCGCCGAACGGGTTGGCCACGACCGGGTTCTTGGCGAGAATCCTCAGGTTGAGCCGCTCCGGCCACCACTGGCGGTTGCCGCCGCCCTGGGTGGGGTGCGGGGCGCGATCGTGCGCGACCGGACAGCCTCCCGTTGCCTCCGTCTTCGGGTCGGTGACGATTGCATCATGGTTCTCGGACATGGAATCCTTCCGGGATTTTCTTGCTCAGGAGCTGGAACATCGGGGGCACAGGCCCCAGTAGATGACCTCGGCCTCGTCGATCGCGAAGCCGTGGTCGTCGGCCGCGCTCAGGCACGGCGCGTGGCCGACCGCGCAGTCGACGTCGGCGACGGCGCCGCACGACCGGCAGACGATGTGGTGGTGGTTGTCGCCCACGCGGCCCTCGTAGCGGGCGGCGCTGCCAGCGGGCTCGAGCCGGCGTACGAGCCCGGCCGCGGTGAGGGCGTGCAGCGCCTCGTACACGGCTTGCAGGGAGATGTGTCCCACACGGTCACGCACCCCGGACGCGATCGCCTCGACGCCGAGGTGGTCACCGTCCCGGACGGTCTGGAGCATGGCGACGCGGGCGGCGGTCACCCGCAGGCCGGCCCCGCGCAGCTCCTCGGCGATGGTCGGTGCGGTCATGGCCGCCAAACTTACCTACGCAAAGGCGAACGGTACAAGATAACGAATCGTTTAATTTTGGTGCCGCGCCGGATAGCTCGGCTCCCCCGCCGGCACCGCGTCTCCAGTATCGCCGCGCACCACGTCCGAGCCCCCGCGTAACACGCGGAAAAGGCACGCCGGACGCAGGAGCGCCGACGGCGGATCGAGGAGGTTGGCCACCCGCAGGAAGCGACGGCCGAGCTCGGTGTCGTGCTCGGCGGCGCGGTGGAAGCGCTCCAGATAGGCGTTCACCATCTTGATCTTCGCGGTGCGCCGGCCGCGCACCCCGGGCAGGCGCAGATCGTTGGCGGCCACGATGTCCCACGGCGCGTCGACGACCCGGGCGATCGACCGGAACAGCTCGCGGGCGGGCCGGTCGCGCCTGGCCCACTCGCCCAGCCGCAGCGCCTCCACGGCGGCCACGCTCATGCCCTGGCCGTAGATCGGGTTGAACGCGCACACCGCGTCACCCACGACCGCCAGCCCGCGCGGGAAGCGGGGCAGCCGCTCGTACCGCCGCCGCACGCTGGCCGGGGTCCGGTGGTGGGTCCCCTCGTCCAGCGGCTCCGCCCGGGAGACCAGCTCGTGGATGTCGGGCGCGGGCAGCGACCTCGCGTACGCGACGAAGCTGTCCAGATCGGCGGGCGGCGCGTCGCCGTAGCCGCCGATGGTGACGATCCACCGGTCGCCCTCCATCGCCAGCGCCACCCCGGCGCGCGGCACCGCCCTGGTCGCCGCCATGATCACCACCGGGTCCCCGGCCAGGTCGTCGGGCCTGCGGCGGAACACCCGCGTCGTGTACGTCAGGTCGATCTCCACCCGCTCCTCGGCGGGCGCCGGGAACCCGAGCTGCCCCAGCCACGCCGGCATCCGCGAGCCCCGCCCCGACGCGTCCACCACCAGGCCCGCGCTGACCGTCTCCCCCGAGACGAGCCGCACCCCCGTCACCCAGTCGCCGCTGTGCGTCAGGTCGGCCACCTGGCTCTCCCCGGCCACCTCCACCCCCGGCAGCGCGCTCACCCGCCGCCGGATCTGCCCCTCCAGCAGCAGCCGGCTCACCAGCAGCCCCGGCATGCGGCCCGGCGCCGGAGCCAGCCGCCGCCCCTCGTTGATCCACCGGCAGTCCGCTTGCAGGTCCCCGCCGAACGCCCCCCGCTCCATCAGCTCCACCGTCAGGCCGGGAAGCAGCAGCTCCATCACCTCCAGCCCGCGCGCCAGCAGGCCGTGCGCGTGCCGGCTCTGCGCCGTGCCGCGCCGGTGCACGTCCTCCCCGGGCAGCCGGTCCCTGTCGAGCACGGTGACCCGCTCGGCGATCCTGCTCAGCGCGGCGGCGGCCAGCAGGCCGGAGACGCTGGCTCCGATGACGACGGCATGCCTCATGACACCCACGATGACCGCCGCCCGTCCGCCACCCCACCCCTAAACCGCAGGACGAACCCGCTATCACCGGACGCGCCCTTTGCGGACGCGCTTTTCGGACGGGACAGGCGGAAAGCCGCGCGATACCCTTGGGGACCGCCTTCACAGCGCCCCCGAGCAAGGACCGATTCCATGAGACGACGGGTCACCCTCGCCGCCGCCCTCCTGATCGCCTTCGTCCCCGTCGCCCCCGCCCAGGCCGCCGGCGCCGCCCCCGACCCGGCGAGCGCGCTCAAGCGGCAGCTCCGGCACGAGCACGGCGTCCGCGTCACCGAGACCACCCGTTACTCCTTCGGCACGAAGGCCAAACCTGCCGGGACCCGGATCACCGGCCGCGTCCAGCTCTCCCCGTCGGGCCCGGTGGCCGCCGACCTGTCCTGGCGCGACCTCGGCGAGTCCAGGTCCCACCGGGTGATCCGCGTCCGCAAGGACGTGTACGTCAGCCGCAGCCACGTGTCCGGCCCGGTCCCGTCCGGCAAGAACTGGATCATCTACCCCGACCGCCACCGGGGCCGCTTCGGCCGCGACCTGGCCGGGGACGCCAGCCTCCAGCCCATCGACGTGTACGATCCGGCCCTGGTGAAGGCCCTGCTGAAGTGCTCGACGAGCAAGGCCGTCCCCGGCGGGCGCCTCTACCGCGGCACGATGAGCTACGCGGAGCTGCTCCGGAACACCAAGGGCACGCTGGTCAACTGGTCGTCCGGCAAGGCCATCACCGCCCGGAGCAAGGGCAAGGTCTCCTGGCAGCTCTGGACGGGCCGCGACGGGCTGCTCAAGCGCCTGGTCACCAACGACACCGCCGGGACGGGCAAGAACCCCCTGGTCAAGCGGAGCGACACGCGCTACACCGGCTGGGGGTTCCGCCTCGCCGTCACCGCCCCGCCCGCCGACGAGGTCATCACCGAGGCCGCCCTGCTGAAGTACACCCGCGACGAGAACACCCCCATCCCCGAGGACTCGGGCAACACCTGATCCGGTCGCCTCAGGGAGGGTGATGTCCGTGCGCGAGCGTGCGGCGGGAGCGTTACGCGCCGGCGCGGTCCTGGCCGCGTCCGGGCCGGTGATCCTCACGACGTTCGGGATCGGCAGACCGGGCACCGGCTGGTTCTGCGCCCCGACCGTCCTGACCGCGCCGGACGGCCCGACCAGCCTGACCGTCCCGACCGCCCCGGACGGCCCTTACGCGCTCGGCGGCGCGCACCTGCCGGGCGAGCTGCTGTTCTGGGGCGTCCTCCTGCTGCCGGTCGCCGTCGCCTGGCTGCTTCTGCGCGGGTCGCGCCGCGCCACGCTCGCCGCCGTAGCCGCAGTCGGGGTCGTGCTGGCCTACGGGCTCGGCACCGCGTTCCTCCTGCCGGGTCCCGACCCGTGCACCGGGCTCGCACGCGCCGCCGAACCGCCCTGGCTCCTGATTGGCTGCTACCCGGTCGCCGCCGCCGCCGCGCTGCTCACGGCCTCCCGTTCAGCCCGGCCCCGGAGGCCGTACCGGATCGTCCTGTGGCTGCTGGCCGTGGGGGCGGCGGCGTGGGGGCCGGCGTTCCACCGCCTGACGCCGGTGGTGCACGAGGAGCGCCTGCTCCACACCGTGTACGTGTGGACGCGGGGGACGTTCTGGGATGATCTCACCCAGTGGTCCGTGGATGCCGGGGTGATCGGGCTGCCGGTCGTCCTCGTCGCGCTGGCGGCCACCGCGTACTCCCACTGGCGGCTGCTGGTGCCGGCGGCCGGGTTCGTCCGCAGGGGGCGCGACCGGGTTCTGAGGCGGCCGTCGGTGCAGGCCACCGGCCTGGGGCGGCTCGGCGTGGGGGTCGTGCTCGCCGTCGCCGTCGTCTGGGCGGCCGTCTCGTCCTTCACGCCGTCGCGGTGAACGGCCGCCGAGTCGGGCGTACGCTGAACCCGCAGGTGACGGACGGGAGGCTGACGTGGCCGAGACGACGGTGGCCGAGGTGATGGCCGAACTGGCCGAGCTCGAGGACCCCAGGGTCCGCGAGGTGAACGAGAAGCACGGCGACGACCACGGGGTGAACCTCGGCAAGCTGCGCGCCCTCGCCAAGCGGCTGAAGACGCAGCAGGACCTCGCGCGCCGGCTCTGGGAGACGGGCGACACCGCCGCCAGGCTGCTGGCGATGCTGATCTGCCGCCCGAAGGCGTACGAGCGGGACGAACTCGACGCCATGATGCGCGAGGCGCGCACGCCCAAGGTGCACGACTGGCTCGTCAGTTATGTGGTGAAGAAGAGCCCGCACGCCGAGGAGCTGCGCGTGGCCTGGTTCGCCGACCCCGACCCGGTGGTCGCGAGCGCCGGCTGGGCGCTGACCTCCGAACGGGTGACGAAGAAGCCCGAGGGGATCGACCTCGCCGGGCTGCTCGACCTCGTCGAGAAAGAGATGAAGGACGCCCCGGAACGGCTTCAGTGGGCGATGAACACCTGCCTCGCCCAGATCGGGATCGAACACCCCGAACACCGCGCCCGCGCCCTGGCCATCGGGGAGCGGCTGGAGGTGCTCAAGGACTACCCGACCTCACCGGGGTGCACGTCGCCGTACGCGCCGATCTGGATCGGCGAGATGGTGCGCCGGCAGCAGGCGGCCTCGTAGCCGTTTCCCGGGCCACAGGGTCACGGGGCCCGTCGTGGACCCCGTGACCGTGCGTACGATTCTCGCCCGGACCCGCATGGATCAGGCGGCGTCGAGAGCCACGGTGATCTTGCGGGCCATGTCCGCCAGGGCGGGGCTGGGCGTGCCCTTGTGGATCTGCGCCGCCGCGTCCACGGCGACGAGGACGGTGCCGCGGAAGTTGGCCGCCTCGGCCGGGTCCTGCTGGTTGAGCAGGCGCATCGACTCCGTCAGCGCGGGCAGCACCTGGTCGGCCAGCGTGGCCACCGTCCTGCCGTACTTCACGCCCTTGGGCGCCTTGGCCAGCACGTGCCCGACGAGCCCGGTCGCCGAGGTCAGCGCGATGGACCCCTCGGTGGCCACCCGGTGCGCCGAACCGGCGGCGCCGGCGGCGGACATCAGCGAGACGGCGCCCCAGGCGGCGACGCGGAGGGTGAGCTTGTCCTGGTCGGTGAGGGAGATGGCGATGGTCATGAGACGCTCCTTCTGAGCTGTACGGTGCCTGTCGGCCGGGTGGCGCGGTTCGCAGTGACGAACCGCTTATGTCCCCAACTTTCGCCCACCGCCCTGACACCAGATCGTCGCCGCCCTGACACGGCCCCTGATACCGGGACGAGATGACACGATGGGCGCCATGCGAAAGATCATCACCGCCGGGCTCGTGGCCCTGCTCGTCCCCACGGTCGCCCCGCACCCCGCCCACGCCGCAGCCGCCGACACGTACCCCGACTACGCCACCCTCGCCGCCAAGGAGGTCGAAGGCCGCGACTACCTGCGCCTGCGCCGCCTCCCCCGGGGCGCCAAGGTGGCGCACATCGCCATCCACGGCGGCGCGATCGAGTCACCCACCACCCAGCTCGCCGACCACGCGGCAGGCACCAAGCACGCCTTCTACTCGTTCGTCGGCATCAAGCCCGGCGGCAACAGCAAACTCCACATCACCTCGACCCGCTTCGACGAACCTCGCGCGCTCAAGCTCGTCGCCGCCGTCGACCGCACCGTCTCCTGGCACGCCGCCGCGGCCACCCACGCGACCACCTACGTCGGAGGCCGCGACGCCCGCCTGGTCGCCAAGGTCACCGCCGCCCTCAGGAAGGCCGGCTTCCCCGTGGCGGCCACGATCCCCGACCGGATCAACGGCACCAGCCCCCGCAACATCGTCAACAAGAACAAGCGCCGCATGGGCGTACAACTGGAGATCAGCAAGGGCCAGCGCGCACGCTTCTTCAAGGGCGGCAAACTGTCCAGGGCCCGGGTGGAGAACCCGGCCAACCGCACCAGCGCCTTCTACCGCTACGTCAACGCCGTCAACAGCGCCCTAGCCTCCTGACCAGCGCCTTCCGGGAGCGCGGGTTCCCTCCCCGTCAGCCGTCCCGCCGGACCGCGGGCGCGAACGCACCTCGTACCTTCCCGCCGTCGGCACAGAGCGGCCCCGTCGCCCGTCGCACCGTGCGAGTCCACGACCAGCACGACCGCACCACCGGCCCCGTCGACGGCCCCAGCCAGGCGGTACGCTCTTCAGCCTCCTCGGGACCGGCGATGCCCTCGACGAGTCCGTGTCTGCAAGATCCCGGGATTGCCCGAACAAACCGAAAGGCCCGTCCCAGATTTCCCTGGTAGCACGGGCCTTCGTTTCGGGGTGTGGAGCCGGCGTCAGCAGATGAGGGCGACTCCCACGGTGAAGGGGATGCTGTGGTACGGCGTGTGCTCGGAGCGCTGTCCGGTGGACACGCAGGTGCCGACCTCGTGCCAGGAACCGACGCCGGCGTTGGGGTTGGGGTGGCTGACATAGATGAGGACGGCGTACCGGGCGTAGCCGGTGCAGATCGCCCAGGCGGTCTTGGGACTATCCACGCCGGTTGTGCAGTTGGGGTCGGCGTTCGCCGGAGAGGCCATGCCGAAGAGGGCGGAGGCGGTGAGGAGAGCTGTGGCGGACAGGGCCGCGGCGTGCTTTCTGAGGTGCATGTGCTGACCTCCAGCAGGGTTGGCTGGTGCGCGGATGGTCCCCGAAGGTGGTGCACTCTTAGGAAAGCTTCTTATTAGAAAGTAGCCGGACGCAGCGCACAGTCAAGGGCGAGCGCCTTTCCGCTTCGGTGTGCGCGGGTCACGTACCTCCGCGCGAAGGTCAGCTGATCCGTGGGCTTCCAGGAACCGTCTCCGGCGCGCCGTCAGGGCCAGCGGAGAAAGGCGGTAGAGCCCGTTGCTGTACGCCCATGCGAAAGGCCCTCCGGGATCATCCCGAAGGGCCTTTGACCTGCTGTGCGGCCGGAGGTACTCGAAACCCCAACCTTCTGATCCGTAGTCAGATGCTCTATCCATTGAGCTACGGCCGCTCGCTGCGTAAGCAAGCATAGCGGGTCCGGAGCGATGCCTCGAACCAGTTACGCCGATCGCGCGTCTTCGGTCTCCACCTTCTTGGGCCACAGCGTGTGGCTCACCGGCCAGATCAGGGCGATCGCCGGCACCCTGACGAGTTGCAGGGCGAACATCCGAAGCTCCTCCGTACGCGCCGGGTCGCCCACGAGCCAGGTCATGAGCAGGACGACGGCCCAGGTGATCCCGTACGCCAGCAGGATGAGCAGCCAGTAGCGCCATTCGTAGAGGGTGCGGGCCCTGCCTCCGGGTGGGGGTTTCGGGGGCGGGGGGCCGCCGGCGAAGCGGTGGTGGAACTTGGCGTCGGCCCAGCGCAGGGTGCGGTGGCCGAAGACGACGGAGTACGCGAGGTAGGCGGCCGCGAGGCCGTGCTTGAAGTCGGCCACGGCGCCGCCGCGCATGTCGATCACGGCGGCGGTGAGGAGGACGACGTCCAGGAGGGGGACGCCGACCAGCAGGGCCGTGCTGAGGCGGCGGCGCTTCCAGAGATAGCGGCAGGCGAGGCCGAGTCCGAGGAGGACCCAGAAGCCGATCTCGCACGCGATCAGGATGGCGACAATCACGCTGTCCAGTCTTGCGGGCGCTTTGGGCGGTTTCCTCCGCCAGGAAAAGGAACCTGTGGATACATCGAAGGGTGTATCCACAGGCGGCCCCGCGAAGGAGGGAACCGGTGGTCCGGGGTGGTGGGATAGGAGGCATGAAACGCGTGCCGCTGCTGGCGGGGCTGGCCTTCGCGGTGGGTCTGCTCCTGATCGCGGCTGGAGCCTACATCCCCCGCGACCCGCCCGCGTGGCAGCCGTCCCGGTGGATGATGGCGGTGCCGCTGGCGATGGTGTGCCTCGCCACGCTGGGGCGCACGCGGGCGCCGATGGCCTCGCTGGGGCTGGGCACGACCGGGATCCTGCTCGACACCGTGGTGGGGCCGTCGCTGGGCACGGTGCTGGTCTACACGGACAATCTGTACGCGGCCGCGCTCTACGGGCCGGCCAGGGCGTCGCGGTGGCTGTTGATCGGCACGACGATGATCGCGGTGGTGTCCGGGGCGGTGGGCGGGTTCCTGGCGAGCGACTGGCGGGTGCTGGCGCTGATCAGCGTGCAGCTGGGGCTGGTGCTGGTGTCGCCGGTGACGACGGCCCAGGTGCTGCGGCAGCAGCGCGACCGGGCGGTGGCCGAGCGGACGCGGGCTGAGCAGGTGGCGCGGCTGGCCGAGCTCGACCGGCAGGCGGCGATCACGGCCGAGCGCACGCGGATGGCCCGCGAGCTGCACGACATGATCGCCAACCATTTCAGCGCCATCGCCATCCAGTCCACGGCCGTGCTGTCCCGCAAGGACCTGGATCAGGGCACCGTGCGAAAGATCATGGAGTCCGTACGTGAGAACAGCGTGAAGGGGTTGTCCGAGATGCGGTCCATGATCGGGTTGCTGCGGCAGGCGGGCGAGGAGGCCGAGGCGGTGCGGCCACGGCTGGCCGACGCGGAGGGCCTGGTCGAACGGGCCCGCGGGTCGGGGATGGAGACGTCGTTGCGTGTCGAGGGCGAGCCCCGGGAGCTGCCCCCGCCGGTCGATCTGGCCGCGTTCCGGATTCTTCAGGAGGCATTGACCAATGCGCTCAAACACGGCGAGCAGCCGGCGAGCGTGCACATCCGCTACGAGGCGCGGCAGGTCTCGGTGACCGTGGACAACGCGGTCAACGGGCGTGACGCGCGGCTGCCGGGCGCGGGCGCCGGGCTGGTGGGCATGCGGGAGCGGGCCGCGCTGGTCGGCGGCACGTTCGAGGCCGGGCCGCAGGGCGACGGGTGGCGGGTCACGGCACGGTTGCCGACCTCTGGACAGGATGACGGGAGCGCGGGATGAGCATCAGGGTTCTGGTGGCCGACGACCATGCGGCGGTCCGGGCCGGGATCGTGCTGATCCTCGACGGCACCGACGACATCGAGGTCGTGGGCGAGGCGGCCGACGGGGTGGAGGCCGTGGCGCTGGCCAGGGAGAAGCGGCCGGACGTGGTGCTGATGGACGTGCGGATGCCGCGGATGGACGGCATCTCGGCCACCAGGGAGCTGGTCGGGGTGGCCGATGTGCTGATCTTGACGACGTTCGACGTGGACGAGTACGTGTTCGGGGCGTTGCGGGCGGGGGCGGCCGGGTTCCTGTTGAAGAACACCGACGCCGATTCGCTGGTCGAGGCCGTGCGGCTGGTGGCCAGGGGTGACGGGCTGATCTCGCCGGCTGTCACGAGGCGGCTGATCACGGCGTTCGGCGAGCAGGCGCCGCCGGTGCGCAAGGAGGCGGTCGATCCGGCCGGGCTGACGCCGCGCGAGCGGGAGGTGCTGGCCTGCATCGGGCGCGGGCTGTCCAACGCGGAGATCGCCCGGGAGCTCGACATGGCGGAGGCCACGACCAAGACCCACGTCAGCAGGGTGCTGAACAAGCTGGGGCTGAAGAGCCGGGTTCAGGCGGCGATCTATTACTCGGAGGGGCTATAGGGCGGTCTGAGGAGGTTCTTCCTGGGCAGGGCTGGGGGGTGGGGCCGGGCGCGGGGCAGCAATATCGGCCGGTATGTATAGCCAAGTGAAAGTGTCGCCCCCTAACCTTTGCCGGACCAGGGGGGGAGAGCCAATGACCACACCACCGCCGCCGCCGCAGGGCCCGGACGACCCGGCGTGGCGCCAGCCACCCCAGGGACCGCCGCAGGGGCCACAACAAGGGCCGCAGCAAGGGCCTCCGCACGGGCCGCCGCCGCACGGGCCACAGCAAGGCCAACAGCACGGGCCACAGCAAGGCCAACAGCACGGGCCACAGCAAGGCCAACAGCACGGGCAACAGCAGTGGCCGCCGTACGGGCAACAGCACGGGCCGTGGCCGCCTCCGCCTCCGCCGCAGCCGCAGGGCAGCTCGGCGGGGATCGTGGTCGGGCTCGCGCTCGCCGGGGTGGCCATCTACAGCGTCATCAACGTCATGGTCGTGTTCGGGGTCCTCATGGTCGCCGGCTCGGCCATGGGCGGCGACCAGGCGGGGGTCGTGATCGGGGCGGCGGCCGCGTTCCTCGCCCTGGTGGGGCTCGGCGTGGGCGTCGGCCTGCTGCTGGTGCGCAAGCCGTGGTCGATCGGCACCGGGCTCGGGCTGATGATCGGCTGGGCGCTGTGGTCGATCGTCACGGCGGGACTGTGCACGGGTCTCAACCCGAGCCTCTACGGCGGCTGACGTGCCGCTGCACGAGATCTTCGTCGGTCTCGGCGTGCTGGTGGCCTCGGTGGTGTTCGTCCGCGAGGCCCGCAGCCGGGGGGCGCTGAACGAGCAGTCGCTGGTGGCGGTCACCGGGGCGCTGGTCGGCGGCGCCATCGGCATGCGCCTGGCGGGCTGGCTGGAGACGCTGGACCTGCAGAGCCTCTGGCTGTACGGGTCGCGCAGCGTCCTGGGCGGATTGACCGGCGCGTACGTGGGCGTGCTCGTCGCCAAGCGGGTGATCGGCTATCGAGAGCGCACCGGTGACCTGTTCGCGCCGGCGGTGGCGCTGGGCATGGCGGTCGGGCGGATCGGCTGCCATCTGACCGAGGCCCCGGGGCGGCCGACCTCGCTGCCGTGGGGCATCCACGCGCCGGCGACGACCCCGGACTGCCCCGGCTGCCTGGCGGGCCAGGCGATGCACCCGTCGTTCGTCTACGAGATCGTCTTCCAGCTCGCCGCGTTCGCCGCCCTGGTGTGGGCGCGCAAGCGGCTGACCAGGCCGGGCGAGCTGTTCACGCTCTATCTGGCGGGCTACGCGGTGTTCCGTTTCCTGGTGGAGTTCACCCGGGTGAACGACATCCTGTGGTCCGGCCTGACCGGTCCGCAGTGCTTCCTCCTGCCGGGTCTGCTGCTGCTGGGCATCCGGGTCGGCTACGGCTGGCGGCGCGGCTACTACGATGCCCTCTTCGACCGGAAGGTGCACCAGTGAGCACAGGCATGGAGCTGCGGGGCGACCGCATCCTCCGCTACGTCAACGCGTTCTGCCCGCACTGTCAGGAGCCCGATCTCACCCGGGTGGAGCGGCTGAGCGGCTACCTGGCGGAGCGGGACGGCCGGGTGTGGCTCGAACGCGGGTGCCGCGAGCACGGGCTGGTCAGGACGCTGTACGACGAGGACCCGGAGATTCTTGCCTATCTGGAGGAATGGACCGCTCCCACCAAGCAGCACATCCCGGACGTGTCGGGCAACTTCGCCCCCGTGCCGGGCGCGTACCTGCAAGGGCTTCCGGAGATGCAGACGCAGCACACCTGCATCCTGCTGGAGGACATCGCCGAGGCGTGCAACCTGCGCTGCCCCACCTGCTTCGCCGGCAGCTCTCCCGACCTGTCCGGCATCGTGCCTGTCGCCGAGGTGCTGGCCAACGTGGACCAGCGGCTGGCCAGGGAGAACGGCAGGCTGGACGTCCTCATGCTGAGCGGCGGCGAGCCCACGCTGCATCCCGAGCTGAAGACGCTCCTGGCCGAGCTGACCGCCCGGCCCGTCACCCGCATCCTGATCAACACCAACGGCGTCCTGATCGCCCGCGACGACTCGCTGCTGGACCTGCTCACCGAGCACCGCGAGCGGGTCGAGGTCTACCTCCAGTACGACGGCTCGTCGGCCGAGTCCTCCCGGCATCACCGAGGCGGTGACCTGCGCAGGCTGAAGGCCGACGCCGTACGGAGGCTGTCGGAGCGGGAGATCTTCACCACGCTGGTGATGACCGCCGCCCTGGGCGTCAACGACGGCGAGATCGGCGACGTGATCAAGCTGGCCCTCGACACCCCGTACGTGGGCGGCGTGTCGTTGCAGCCGCAGTTCGGCTCGGGCCGGTCGGGGGCCATCGACCCGATGGACCGACTGACCCACACCGGCGTGCTCAAGCGGCTCGGCCCGCAGACCGGCGGCCTGGTGACCTGGCGCGACCTGACCGCGTTGCCGTGCTCGCACCCGCACTGCTGCTCGGTGGGCTACCTGATCCGCGACGACTCCCGGCAGTGGCGCTCGCTGGTGGCGCTGATCGGCCACGACCGGCTCAAGGAGAACCTGGGCCTGGTCGCCAACCGCATCGCCGACTCCGAGATCCCGCGCGAGCTGCGGCTGGCCGTCCAGGAGTCGCTGCTCGGCCTGCTGTCGGAGCAGTCGTCGCTGTCGCACCCCCGGATCGGCGACCTGTGGCGCAACATCTGCGAGAACTGCGACCTCGGCGTCTCCACCCTGCTGGCGCTGGCCTCGTCCGCGCTGCCGGGCAGGCGGGCGAAGCTGCGCCGGATGCTGGGCGAGCGGGTGGTGCGGGTGACGGTCAAGCCGTTCATGGACCTGTCGACCATGATCGAGGAGCGGCTGACGCAGTGCTGCGTGCACGTGGGCACGCGGTCCGACCGTGACCAGTGCGCGCCGTTCTGCGCCGTGCAGGCGTGGCCGCAGCTCTCGGCCCAGCGGCTGTCAGCGGTGGCCGCCGAGCCGAGGGTACGGCTCCCGCTGGAGGTGATCACGTGAAGGCCGAGCCGTACGATCCGCTGAGGTTGTGCGTCTATGCCACGGTCGCGCTGCTGGCGTGGCTGTTCGGGCCGTGGGCGTTGCTGGCGTTCGCCGGGCTGGGGTTCGCGGGCTACTGGAAGGCGCGGCGGGCCGGGCTGACCCGGAGCAAGTGCCTGCTCCGGGACACCCGGCTGGTGCTGGCCTACCTGGGGCTGCTGGCGGCGCTCGCGGTGGCGGCGATCATCTTCTGGTGACGGCCGCCAGGTTCATCACGGTGACCTCGGGGCCCTTGCCCCAGTACATGATCGTGGTGGGCGAGGACGACGTTCCGCTGCCGTAACTGGCGGACCCGTCGGGCGACACCCGGTTCACGCCGGCGATCTTGCCGGTGGCCGGGTCGTAGACCGCGACGGGCGCGACGTACTCCTTGGCCGGATCGGCGTCACCTCTGACCGGCATGACCGAGGCGAACCGGTCGCCCAGGACCTCCCCGTGGAAGCCGAGCGACGGGAGCAGCGTGGCGTCGGAGCCGTCGAGGCCCTGCACCAGGAGCCCGCCGCCCTTGGCGTCGCCGTAGCACCACTCGGCGGCGCAGGTCAGCTTCGTGACGGAGCCGGAGGCCGGGAGCGGGGTCTTCTCGCCGGTCACCAGGTCGACCCTGCGGTCCTGGTTCTTCTGCCCGCGCTCGCCCGGCGCGTAGCCGACGGCGTACGGCCAGGAGTCCAGGTGGAGGCCGTCGGAGCCGGCGACCTTCTCGGGCTCGCCGCCGGACAGCGGAAGCCGGTGGACACCCCCGTCGCGTACGGACCAGACCAGGGCGTCCTCGGTGAGGCCGATCCGCTCCACGTTCGCCAGGTCGCCGGTGACCTCGCCGACCCGCTGGGCGGTGCCGCCCTCGCGGGGGATGATCCAGAAGTCGGCCCACTTGTCCCTGTCGTTGGGCGTGGTGCCGTACCAGGCGAAGTGCCGCTCTCCCACCTCGACGTCCTGGACGAAGTAGCCCTTGACGCCTTCGGGGGCGGGCATGTCGCCCACCACCCTGGTCGTGCGGGCAGTGGTGTCGTAGATCTCCAGGCGGCCGGCCTTCTCGAAGGAGGACTCGGCGGTCAGCAGCACCTCGGTGGGGGAAATTCCGGTCACCGGGCGATATTTCCAACCATCGGGGGCCGCCGCCGGCATCGTGAACACCGCCTCCGGCCACACCTCGGCCACCGGCTTCACCTCCGCCACCCTGGGGACGGCACTGGCCACCTCCCCAGGCGACACCGTGGTCACCGCGACCGCCGGCTCCACCGACACCCGAGGCTCCCCCCGCCACACCGCCATCGTCCCTCCGGCAACCAGCACCACCGAGGCGGCCGCCAGGGCCATGCCCGCCCACTGCCGGCGTCGCCGCGCCCGCCGCCGGGCCGCGACGGCCGCCGCCAGCCCGCCGGTCGGCGTGACGTGCCCGGCCCCGGCACGCAGGGTACGGACCAGGTCCTCTTCGCTTCTCATCGTGCCTCCTGCAGCATTCGCTTGATCCGGAGCTTGTCCAGGGCACGCGCCGCCTGGCTGCGCACGGTGCCGCGCGAGACGCCGAGGATCGCGGCGATCTCCGCGTCGGGCAGGTCCTCGTAGTAGCGCAGCACGAGGACCACTCGCATCCTGGGCGGCAGCCGTTGCAGGTCCGCCCACAGGTCCGCGTCCTCGTAACGGTCGAAGCGCCCCTTCTCCGGCACGACGGACACCAGTTCCTCCCGGTGCCTGCGCCGCCACGAGGTGATGTGCAGCCTGACCATGGTCGTGCGCACGTACCCCTCGGGGTCGTCCTTCTTGCGCACACGTGACCAGGCGTCACCCAGCCTGGCCAGGGCCTCCTGGACGAGGTCCGCCGCGTCGTCCGCGTTGCCGGACAGCACGTAGCCGTACCGGAGGAGCGCGTCGCCCCGGCTCCGGACGAACTCGTCGAACTCGGTTGTGTGGTCCACGTATCCAGGGATCCTCCAGCACGCCGTACCGTTGCACGAAACGCGAAAAGCGCGCGCCCCCGGAAGGGGACGCGCGCTTTCGAGGCGGTCTGATCAGGCGGCGTACGACGGGTAGCCGTAGCCGGCGACCTGCGAGGTGGGACGGACCCGCTCCTCGACCTTGCCGTTGCCGGTGTTGCCCTCGATCGTGGAGATCGTGCCGTCACCGTTGTCCTTGACGACGAAGCCGACGTGGTCGATGGAGCTGATGTCCTTGCTGCCGCTCCAGGAGAAGAAGACCACGGCGCCGGGCTTGGCCTCCTGGCCCCAGCGGTCGTTGGCGGCGAACCACTTGGCGTGGGTCACGGTGTAGGCGTCCCAGCCGACCTGCGGGCGGGCGCCGGTCTGCTCGCCGACCCAGGAGACGAACATCGAGCACCAGGCGGCGTTCAGGTAGTCCTGGCGGTTGCCGCCGTCACGCTGGACGGTCTCGGCGGCGCGCTGGGAGTTGGCGTACCACTGCTGGAACTTGGTGCCACCGCCGGCGGCGTTCTCGGAGGTGCCGACCTGGGCCTTGGCGACGGCCAGGACCTGCGAGGCGGAGACGTTGACCCTGGTGTTCTGGTTCGTGGCGGCCTGCTGGGCCTGGGCGGCCTGCGGCTGGGTGTTGGCGGTGGTCGCGGTGCTGGCGTCCGCCGACACGTGGGCGCCGAACGCGGTCGCGACGAGCGCGGCGCCGAGGACGGCCTTGGACACGTTGATCTTGGGGGTGCGGATGGGGCGCATTAAGGGTAACTCCTCGCTTCCATACCGCTTACCGGGTTAGCTGACGGGTTCGGGCGTGGAAGCTGCCCTACGGCGATGTCGGTGCCGATTCACCCCGGTGGAACACATGGGTCCCCGGTTCCGCGTGTGAGCGGATTCAGCGGTCACAGGTCGGTCCCTGTGATGGACGGTGGGTCGTGACGCCCGAGAGTCGGTCGCGTCTTACCCGCGTACAGAAATGTCCAACACACCCCTGACCTGGGTAATTCCCTCGTAACGAAATTTCCACGAAACCGGCCGCGGGCGGGGGCCCGCGGCCCGGCTACTCCGCAGGAACGTAAAGGCTGAGCGTCTCGGCGATGCACGCCGGGCGCTTCTCGCCCTCGACCTCGACGGTCATCTTGAGGTTGGACAGGTAGCCCGCCGGCGTCCCCTTGACGTCGGTCAGCTCGGCCGTGGCCCGCACCCTGGCCCCGACCGGCACCGGGCGGGGGAAGCGCACCTTGTTCAGGCCGTAGTTGACGCCCATCGCGATGCCCTCGACCCGCACCAGCTCGAACATGAACGCCGGCAGCAGCGACAGGCTCAGGTAGCCGTGCGCGATCGTGCCGCCGAACGGGCCCTCCTTGGCCCGCTCCACGTCGACGTGGATCCACTGGTGGTCGTCGGTGGCGTCGGCGAAGAGGTTGACCTGTTCCTGGGTGACGGTGCGCCACTCAGTGGGGCCGAACTTCTCGCCGACGGCAGCCTTGAGTTCCTGTACGTTCGCGAAGGTCCGCATGAGGCGGAACGCTATTGCGCCGGTGGGACCGCTGCCAAGTTCAGCACCCGGAACTTGTCCGGCTTGTCCCCCTTGGTGGCGCCCCAGTAGAAGACGGTGCTCGGTTCCGACGAGACGCCCGCCCCGTACCAGTTGCCCGGGTTGCCGAAGCTCACCATCGTGCTCGTCGCCAGGTCGTACACCGCATTGCCCGCCGCCAGGAACCGGTCCAGGATCGGGTAGCGCGCCACGCCCATGCCGATGCCGCGCGCGACCTCCCGGGGCGGCTGCGAGCCGTCGACGCGGCTGATGACCGTGCCGCGCTCCCCCCGGCCGTAACACCAGACCGGCCCGCAGCGCATGCCCTGCACGCCCGGCGGCGGCTGCACGGTGCGGCTGGAGCCGTCCTCCAGGTTCACCAGCCGGAGCTGGTTGCGGTCCAGGTCCCCCGGCAGGCCGGCCACGTCGGTGGCCCAGGGCCACTGGACGAGGTGCAGGCCGTCGCTGCCGGGGACGCGCTCGGGCTCGATCCCGCCGAGCGGGTGCCGCCACACGCCGCCGTCGACCTCCGACCAGACGACGTGGTCGCCGTCCAGGCCGATCGCGTCGAGGTCGGCGTCCTGGCCCACGCGGCTGGCCACCAGCCTGGCCTCGCCGCCGGCCAGCGGGACCGTCCAGATGTCACGGATCTGCGCGCCGTCGCCCTGCTCGCCGTACGCGAACCAGGCGACGTTCGCGCCGTCCACGGTCACGCCCTGCACGATGTACTTCTTCAGCCGGTCGTCCTTCGGCACCTCGGCGACGAGCCTGGCCTTTCCGGTACGCGAGTCGTACACCTCGAACTTGCCGGCCTTCTCGAACGACGACTCGGCGCTGAGCAGGACCTCCGTGGGGCTGATGGCGGTGATGGGGCGGTAGCGCCAGCCGTCGGAGTTCCTGGCCGGCATGGTGAACACCGCCTCCGGCCACAGCTCCGCCGCCACCGCTTCCACCGGCTCGACGGGCACCGGGGCGATCGACGCCGTGGCCGTCGCCAGCGGCTGCGGGGTCTCCTGGACGGCGGTGCCCCTGAAGACCGCCGTGCCGGTGCCCGCGACCGCCACCACGGCCGCCGCGGCCAGCAGTTGCGCCCTTCTCCTGGCGCGCCGCCGCCTGCGCAGCCGGGCGACCCCCGCCAGCAGGTCCGGCTCCGGCGCGTCCGCGGCGCCCTGCCGCAGCGCTGTGACCAGCTCGTCCTCTGTCCTCACGCCCGTCCCCTTTCGAGCATCGCCGGCCTGACCCGGAGCGTGTTGAGCCCGCGGAACGCCTGGCTTCGCACCGTTCCTCGGGAGATGCCGAGGATGTCGGCGATCTCCTGGTCGGACAGGTCCTCGTAGTAGCGCAGCACCAGCACGGCGCGTTGCCGCCGCGGCAGCGTGGCGAGCTCTCTCCAGAGCTCGCCGGTGGAGTGGATGTCGGTGTAGGAGCCCTCGGGCAGCTCGCCCGTCAGGCGCTCGCGCCGCACCTTGCGCCACCAGCTCACGTGCTGGCGGGCCATGATCGTACGGACGTACGACTCCGGATTGTCCTTGTTGCGCACCCGCCGCCAGGTGTCGCTCAACCGCAGCAGCGCCTCCTGCACCAGATCGGCGGCGTCCTCGGCGTTGCCGGTGAGAACGTAGCCGTATCGCAGGAGGGCCGGCCCGCGGGCCCGGACGAAATCCTCGAACTCCACACCACCATGACGCCCGGGGTGGGCTCGGCTGTTGCAAACTTCTTTACCCGAAATCATCGCGCACCTGTTCGAGTCCGCGCTACAGTCTTAGGTACTCGAATCGAACAAGGGTTCGGCCTGGTGAGAGGGGGTGTGTCCGGTGACGGTGCTCGCGCTCGCCCCTGCCCGGACACGCCGTAGCGCTTTCTTCCCAAATCTAAGACGGCCGCTATATCCGGCAATAGAGTCCGAGAGCGTGGACCCTGTGCGCAACCCCTACGCCCCCGGAGCCGGACAGCGTCCGCCGGAGCTCGCCGGGCGCGACCGTGAGCTGCAGCAGTTCGAGGTCGTGCTGGAGCGGGTGGCCCGCGGCCGTCCCGAGCGCAGCATGGTCGTCACCGGCCTGCGCGGCGTCGGCAAGACCGTGCTCCTCAACACCTTCAAGTCCATGGCGATGCAGCGGCTGTGGGGCACGGGCAAGATCGAGGCCCGGCCCGACCAGTCGATCCGCCGTCCCGTCGCCGCCGCCCTGCACATGGCGATCCGCGAGCTGGCTCCGCGCCACCGCGCGCCCGAGCGCATCGAGGAGTTCCTGGGCGTGCTCAAGGCGTTCGCGATGCGCGACCCGGCCGCCGCCAAGGGCACCTCGCACTGGTCGCCCGGCATCGAGGTGCCGGCCAGCCGGGGCCGGGCCGACTCCGGCGACCTGGAGATCGATCTGACCGAGCTGTTCGTCGACGCCGCCGGCGTGGCCACCGACCTGGGCGTCGGCATCGCCCTGTTCATCGACGAGATGCAGGACGTGCAGGCCGCCGACGTCTCGGCGCTCTGCGCCGCCTGCCACGAGCTGTCACAGTCCGGCGGCCCGCTCATCGTGGTCGGGGCCGGGCTGCCGCACCTGCCGAGCGTGCTGTCGGCCAGCAAGAGCTACAGCGAGCGGCTGTTCCGCTACGCGCGCATCGACAAGCTCGACCGGGAGGCCGCCGACCTGGCGCTCATCCTGCCCGCGCGCGAGGAGCAGGTCGAGTTCACCCAGGAGGCGCTCGACGCCCTCTACGAGGCGGCCGACGGCTACCCCTACTTCGTCCAGGCCTACGGCAAGGTGGCCTGGGACCTGGCGCTGCGCAGCCCGATCACGCTCGACGACGTCAAGGTGTCGGCCCCGGAGGCGGAGGAGGAGCTGGCCGTGGGCTTCTTCGGCAGCCGCTACGAGCGCGCCACCCCCGCCGAGCGCGACTACATGCACGCCATGGCGGAGATCGGCGACGAGCCGGTGCCCACCGCCGAGGTCGCCGAGGCGCTGGGCCGCAAGCCCTCCAGCCTCTCCCCTGCCCGCGACAGCCTCATCAAGAAGGGCCTGATCTACAGTGCCGAGCGCGGCCTGATCGCGTTCACGGTGCCGCATTTCGGGAGGTTCCTGCGTGCCCAACCGGTGTGAGCACCGCCCCTAGCCCTCTATTGGGCTGTCTAGTGGGGAAGCTAGACAGCCCAATAGAGTTCAATCGAGCGCTCTATAAGGCTGTCTACCGTCAGGCCGATACGGTCGTATATTCCGGCAGAGACTCCGCGCTCACCACCGCGACCCGCACCGCGGGCCGCCGCCCCGCCAGGTGCACGGCGAAGACCACGTCGTCCCGCTCGTGGTTCTGGAAGGCGAAGAAGCGCCAGCACAGCTCCCGCCAGCTGTCATAGGGCTCGGTGGCCGCCAGTTGCGCCGCGTGGGCCCGCCACGTGCCGCTCGACTTGAGCCGCGCCAGCGACACCCCCTCCTGCGGGCCGCGCCGCTGCTCGCACGGGGCCCGGTGCCGGGCCCGGTCGACCAGCTCGTCGATCTCCGGCGACAGCACCGCCAGCACCGCCGCCCCGGCCAGCGTGAACCCCCAGGCCGGCTCGGCGAACGCCGTCCAGCCCGGCGTCCCGGCCCACACCGCCATGAGCGCCATCCCGGTCAGCACCACGGTCCGGCCGATCGAACGCAGCCCGACCGGCGCCGAGCTCACCTCGCCGAAGCAGCCGCACCCGGCATCCGGCCGGCGCCTGCGCAGCTCCAGCAGCACGTACGTGGACAGCGCGAAGAACGTGACCGTCCCCCACCGGAACAGCGGGTGCGCCGAGACCAGCAGCCCGGCGGCGAGCACCAGCTCGACGACGCCGCACAGCAGCAGGGCCGGTTGCTGGAGCCGGCCCGGCATCAGGACCGCCGGGCCCAGCCGGGCCAGCTCCCCCGGCTCCCGGCCCGACCGGACGACGGAGAACTTGGCCACCGTCCCCAGGACGAGCAGGACGATCAGGACAGGCACCTGTGAAGCCAGCACGTGTGTCACCCCAATCCGATCTGCGCGTTGAAACACCCGTTCACCAGGTCCCCGCCCAGCTCCACGTAGCTGGCCGGGGAGAGCTCGGTGATCCGACCGCGTGGCGAGGTGCCACACTCGACACACCGGTCGCAGAACCGCCCGGCCACGCACCCGCACGCGACGATCGGCACGACCGCCGACCGATTCGCGCACACGTTCTGGATCTGCAGCAGCGAGCCGATCGCCAGGTACGGCAGCGCCGCGCACGACACGCCCGCGTCGGGGCAGCCCGCGTCCGAGCGCTCCACCATCGGGTACGCGGCGCCGCGCTCCTCGCCGTCGAACACATCGGACCAGGTGATGGTGCCCGCGATGCGCGCCTGGGCGCCGGCGTAGGACGGCGGTGGCGGCGGCACGGCCCGCGCCGGGTAGGCGGGCTGCGACGTGGCGGGCAGCAGCGCCAGCGCGGCGCCGTCCTTCCTGACCCCGATCGCGTCGAACAGGTAACCGGGCTCGAACTGGGGATGGCGCACCCGCAGCCGGCCCGTGGCGCGGTAGGGGATCACGATCGTGCGGCGGCCCCGGTGCGGGCCGCAGTCGAGCTCCACGGTGACGTCCTTGCGGCCTTCGATCGACACGATGGTGCCGGTCAGGCGTACGGTGTCGGCCCAGATCCGCTCGACAACCTTGCCCTCGCGCAACGCCCTCATCAGCACGGTGGCCCGTACCGGAAGGTCGGCCGGGGCGACGTCGCCGCCGTGCCACGCGGTCGCCCACGGCGCGATGACCAGGCGCTCCTGCCTCCCGTCTGGAGTCTCGACGGCGATCATGTGCGGGCTCACGTCGAGGATCTCGCCGGTGACCGCGCGCAGGGGCTCGCCCCCTTCCGGCCCCGGGCCCGGCGTCGTCGCCTCGCGCCCCAGCGCCGCCGCTGCCAGCACCCGGCGACGCTCAACATCAGGAAAGCCCATCCGCCCCTCCCTCGTCCCGGGTACCAGAGTCACACGCATGCGGCTGGGCCAGGGCCTTCCACCGCACACGGGAGCAAAATACGCATCCCCCGGGGAAGGAGATGACATCCGGCGTCATACAAACTGCCACCGACCTTGACTGACCTTTATCCACGGCGGGCCGAATCCTGAATTGCGGTTCTGCCTGAATGCGGCCCCGGGCTGGGATTCTGGCCGGGATGCAGAGATTCGACGAGGAGTTCCGCGAGTACGTGATGACGCGCGGCCCTGCGCTGCTGCGTGCCGCCAAGCAGCTGACCGGACACCCTCTGGATGCGGAGGATCTCCTGCAGAGCGCACTGACCAAGACATACCTCGCATGGGACCGCATCCAGGACCGGGGGGCGCTCGACGGGTACGTGCGTCGGGCGATGGTCAACATCAACATCTCCCAGTGGCGACGGCGCAAGCTGGAAGAGTACCCGTCCGACGAGTTGCCCGAGGTGGTTACGCCGGCAGAAGCCTGCGGCGACGTGCACGAGCGGCTCGAACTGGCCCTGCAGAAGCTGCCCGAGCGGATGCGGGCGGCCATCGTGCTGCGCTACTACGAGGACATGACCGAGCCGGAGATCGCCAGCGCGCTGGGGATCAGCGTCGGCACGGTGAAGAGCACGGTGTCGCGGGCCATGGCCAAGCTCAGGAGTGAACTGGGTCTGCCCCGGCCGTAGCGCAGGGCCGCACGACCTGCCGGATCTTGCGCAGCGTGGCCAGGAACGTCTCCAGCTCGGCGGAGCTCAGCAGCCCGGTCAGGCACTCGTCGATGTCCTCCAGGTGGCGGGGCAGCACCTCTTCCAGCTTGTCGCGGCCGGACCCGGTGAGCGTGGCGTAGGAGGCCCGCCGATCGGTGGCGCACGCCTCGCGGGAGACCAGGCCGTCACGTTCCAAACGGTCGATCACGCGGGTCACGCCACTCGTGGACAGACCGGTCTGCGCGGCCAGATCGGTCATCCGGAGCTGCTGACGCGGCGAACGCCCCAGCCTGACCAGGGTCTCGAAGTCGACGTCCGACAGCCCGGCCGCGCTGAACACCGGCTGCATCCTGGCCGTCAGCCCGGCATGCACCTCCGCCAGCAGGCCCATGGCCGTCAGCCTGGGGTCGTCAATGTTCGTCACGCTCATACCCTAACGGACGTTGGTTGACGCGCGGAATATTCCTCGTGTAGAAATTTGTTGGCGCAAACGTCCGCACAACAAGCTCCATCGGAGGGAACCCCATGAGCACGCGCACCTGGAACGGCCTGACCGTCCCCGCCGCCGGCACCTACACGCTCGACGTCGCCCACACCACCATCGGCTTCGTGGTCAAGCACATGATGGTCAGCAAGGTACGCGGCAGCTTCTCCAACTTCTCCGGTTCCGTCACGATCGCCGAGAACCCGCTGGACTCGTCCGCCGAGCTCACGATCAAGACCGAGAGCATCTCCACCGGCGTGGCCGACCGCGACGGCCACCTGCGCAGCGACGACTTCCTCGCCGTGGACAAGTTCCCGGAGATCACCTTCAAGAGCACCCGCGTCACCGACCACTCGGGCGACGAGTTCACCGTCGTCGGTGACCTCACGATCCGCGAGGTCACCAAGGAGGTCGAGCTCACGGTCGAGTACGGCGGCGCCGGCACCAACCCGTGGGGCCAGGCCGTCTGGGGCTTCTCCATCAACACCGAGTTCGACCGCGAGGACTTCGGCCTCACCTGGAACCAGGCCCTGGAGACGGGCGGCGTTCTGGTCGGCAAGAAGATCAAGGTCGAGATCGAGGGCGAGGCGAACCCGGCGGCTGCCGCCTAGGCTTCGCGGTTGTCCACAGCGGGGGGTTATCCACAGCCCTGAGCCCGCTCCTGACCAG
Organism: Nonomuraea ceibae; assembly: GCF_019396325.1. Classification (GTDB taxonomy): domain Bacteria; phylum Actinomycetota; class Actinomycetes; order Streptosporangiales; family Streptosporangiaceae; genus Nonomuraea; species Nonomuraea ceibae. The sequence continues at coordinate 82,107 of NZ_JAHKRO010000001.1, read as the reverse complement.
GAGCGGGCTTTGTCCACAGCCCGTTACCCACAGGGTGTGGACAACTCGCTGGACACTGATTGGACAGCGACGAGGCGGCCGCGCGGGGACGCGTGACGGGAACCGCTTTGCCGCACTGCCAGAAGGCCGGTACGCTGTCCTGAGCCACGTGGCTACCAGGAGGATTCGCCTAGTCAGGTCTATGGCGCCGCACTGCTAATGCGGTTTGGTGGCAACACCATCCGGGGTTCAAATCCCCGATCCTCCGCAGGTGAAAGGCCCTCGCCCCTTGGATGGGGAGAGGGCCTTTTGATTTTCGACGTGTGCTGTGACTGGCCGGCCGAGTCGTGCGCAGCGGATATGCGTTGGCCCATGATCCCCGTATCGGGCGATGCTGTACCGATGTCGTCATGGTTGCTGACCCAGGCGGAGTACGAACGTACGGCTGCCATGTTGCGAGGTCGGCGTATTCAGAGGGTCGTCTACTACCCGTTGACGGGCGGCGACGACGGTTGCGACGTCGAGGAGTGGGACTTCGGGACGTGGCACCAGCCGACCATGGGGGTGGAACTGTTCACCGACTGTGGTGCTTGCTTCTCGGCTGTGTGGGGCAGCAGCTTCGACCACTTCGGGCTTGAAGTCTTCCCTGAGCCGATGACCGCTCACCTGCGGATGATCGGGCAGCCCGGCGGGGCGGCGGCGGTGGACGTGACGGATCACCCACGCTGGTCGGGCCTCGTCGGCAGAAAAGTCACCAGCGTCGATATCGCCTGGTCCTCAGACTCCGAGAGCGGCCTCCCGACGCCGAACGCGATCAGGTTGTGCTCGCGGGAGGAGGCCGTGTGGATAGCCGTCGCGAGCCCGGCGGAATGGCCGCCAGCCGAGGCCTACCGCCTGGGCACCGACGATGTCATGGTCGTCTTCACCGCTGAGTTCGCGGCCAAGGTAGGCATTCCCTCTGTCGGCGCCGGCCACGGCTCCGTGTCATGACGTCCTAGTTCGGCTGAGGCGTGGGCGGTGCAGCCAGGTGGTCCAGCGCCAGAGCCACTCCAGGGGCCCCTGGCGGTAGTGGCGTAGCCATAGTGCGCTGAACAGCCACTGGGTCAGGAGGATGGCCCCCGCGGTCCAGTACGCCGTCTCCAAGGACTGGCCGATCGGCAGGCCGAGGACACGACTGGCAACCAGTACGAGGAGTGTGGCGGTCAGGTAGTTGGTCAGCGCCATCCGGCCCAGTGGCGCGAAGACGAACTGCAGCACCGGTCGCAGCGGCGTTCGGAGCAGGAGCAGCAGGCCGCACACGTACACGCCGACGAGCAGCAGGTCGGCGAGGCTCGTCACGGCGGGCAGGTGCGTCGTGGCGCCCACGGCCCGCAGGCCGGCCTTCGCCCACAGGGTGGTGGCCAGTGCCGCCGCGAAGAGCAGGCCCAGCAGGAGCGGCCCTCGGGTGGACTGCTCGATCCGCTCGATCACGCCATAGCGGACCAGGGCCGAGCCGAGGACGAAGAGCCCGGCGATCAGCAGGGGCCCGCCCATGCCGAAAATTATCGCCGCCGGGATGAGTGCCGCGGCGAGGCTGGCCATGGCCCACCGCGGCAGCCAGGTCGAGGGCAGCAGCACCAGCATGCCGACGATGGCGTAGATGGTGAGGATCTCGCCCGGCCAGAGCAGCATGTGTACGAGACCGATCGCGAGCAACGCCAGCAGCTGGCGCAGCAGGACCAGGCGGGGGCGGGGGGCGCGGTTCGCGGCGGAGCTCAGCAGCAGTGCGAACCCGATGCCGAACAGCAGCGAGAAGATCGGCAACCCCAGCCAGGGGTCCCAGTCGCCCATGGGCTGCACCACGACGGCGGAGGCGCCGGTGGCTATGAGCTGGATGTTGGCGAGCAGGATCTCGCACAGCGCGAACCCGCGCAGCACGTCGAGCGCGATGATCCGGGGCCGCCCCAGGGACGGGAGGCGGTGGCTGGACGGGGCCTCGGGGAGGTCTTCGCGTGGCATGGGGCCTCATCCTGTACGGCCTCCCGGGGGACGGCACCGGTCCAAAGCAGGATCCGGCGCGTCCGGGATCGTCCTTTCGGCCGGTTCGATGAGGACGAGGCACAGCCGGTCAGGTCAGCTACTCGCTGAAAGTCGTTGCCGGGCCGCCTCCCACGGCCGCATCCCGCCGTCTTCGCCGGCGTCCTCCTCGTACCAGCCCGTCCCCGAAAGCCACGTCTCCAGCCAGCCGGCCAGCCCTTCTGCGTCGACGTACCACGCCTGGGACCACTCGTCGTCGACGCCGTTCGGCTCGAAGAGCAGCACGGCGCCCTCGGCGCTGCGGCAGTCCACGGCGGCGAACATGCCGCATCCCCAGTCGAGGACCGGCAGGACGTCCGCAGGCCAGTGCGGAGCCCCGTCCGCAAGCTCCTCGCGTTCCTCGCGGTAGACACTGACCGCGGTACGGCCTTCGCCCACGAGCGGAAGGAGCTGGTAGTCGGGGCCGAAGCCGCCGTTGGCCACCTCGCGGTAGAGCCGGACGAGCAGAGGGGGAAGGCTGAACCCCAGGGTGCTCTCCGCCTGCGCCACCTCCACGGCCGTGGCAGGGGAAGGCAGCTGCTGCTCTGCGGTCGCGTACGCCTTCGCCCGCACCCGCTGAAGAAGGTCGTCCAGGTTCGTCACGGCGATGATGTTGCCATCCGGCCCCGACATTCTCGGCTGTCAGGCGGAGGGAGCAGAGCGGTGGAGGCGATCCCAGGCGAAGCGCCGGCGTTCCGCTGACAGCCCCTGGTCCCTCATGGCCCGATCCAGCAGGTCCACCTCACACCCGTGCGCGCTCAGGTGGCGGAGAAGGGGCTCGTACCGGTCGGCTCTGTCCCGTACGAGCTCCGTCGCCAGCCGTAGCTCCAGCCGGACCGCGGGCACCCGGTGCGAGCCGCATGCGACCCATACGTAGTGCTGCCACGGGCCGCGCCCGATGCATTCCATCCCGTCGGAGTCGAACGGTTTCTCAACGGTGCTCATCTCCACCTTGACCCCGCGCACCTCGTACCTGGCGAAGTATTGCGAGGACTCCGCAATCCACGAGGCAGCGTAAAGGCAGGGAAACGAGGCGAGCGCGGCGCCGAACGTGTCGACGTCCTCCCGCCGCGCCACCAGAAGGTCGATGTCACCGACAGGAAGGTGAACCCCCTGAAGAAGGGCCGCGCTCGTGCCCCCCAGGCGGTAGGTGATGTCGGCGCCAGCAGCTCGCATGGTGGTGAGCACCGTGTCCAGCGCCGCAGTGATGTTCGCCAGTTGGGGATGTGTTCCGCCGTTGTCCATGAGGCGCAGCGTAAGAGCCTGAGGATCCACTATGTCAGCGCACCGGGGAGCCTTTTCCGAGTGAGGGCGGGCCTACACTCGGCGCGCATGCGACTGAAGGCGATCTTGGCGCTGTTCGCTGTGTACGCCGTCACGGCGGCGCCTGAATTCCTGCCCGGCGGGTGGCGGGTGATCGTGCAGCCCGCGACGAGCGACGCCGCCGAGGTCTACTACCACCCGGTTTCACCCGTGCTGCTCCGGTCACACGAGGGCATCGAGCCCTTCCAGGACGCCCAGCAAGCCGCCCTGCGACGGGCCGAGCTCCACCCGCACGATCTGGCTCCGCCGTACATCCTGTACGAGCCGTACCGGCTGGTCGCGCCCTACGTCACCGCGCGAGGACGCGCGCTTGCCTCGCCCCCGATCTCCGGGGTGAGCCGGTCGGACGGGAAACCCGTTCCGTACGTGATCGTGCCCCAGGTCCGGCCGGCGGAGAACAGCCAGGCGGAACTCACCGCGCTGATGGAGGCGGAACGCGGTCCGATCGACGAACCGGAAGTGTGGGGCATGGGAATCAGGCCGGAGCTCAACCGGATCGTCCTCCAGACCAATGCCTTCGATCAGGGCTTACGCCGCCGGATCGCCAAGCAATACGGCGGACTCGTCACCATCGAATGGGACCCCTCCGGCCAACGCCCGCAGCTCGACTGAGGATTAGGAGGCGACCGGCGTGAAACACTCCACGGCGTGCGCGAATATCTGTACCTCGTTCTCACGGCAGCGGTGGCGACGTACATCCTCGTGCCACTCGTTCGCAGATTCGCCGTCTCCATAGGCGCGATGCCCGAGGTCAGAGAGCGCGACGTGCATGCCACCCCGACGCCCCGGCTGGGCGGGCTGGCCATGTGCGCGGGTTTGGTGACGACCCTTCTGATCGCCGCTCGGCTCGACAAGTCGGGCGCCAAGCTCGCGGACAGCAATTTCCTTTACGGGCTGGTCATTTCCTGCGTCGTCATCGTGGCTCTCGGCTTTCTTGACGACTGGCTGGGTCTCGGCTCGCTCACGAAGCTCTGTGGGCAGATCGCCGCAGGTGGAGTGCTGTCCTTCTTCGGAATCAGGCTACCGTGGATACCGCTCCCCAACGGGGCGACGTACATACTCGACAGCACGCTGAGCACGATAGTCACCATCGGCATCGTCGTGGCCATCATCAATTCGCTGAACTTCGTCGACGGGCTCGACGGCCTGGCCGCGGGCATAACAACGATTGCCGCGGCCGGGGTATGGCTTTATTCGATCATGCTTTCCCAGCATCTGAGCGGCGATCGCATTCAGGTGACCGCCATCATGTCCGCCATTCTGATCGGCGTCTGCCTAGGGTTCCTGCCGCACAACTTTCACCCCGCGCGGATTTTCATGGGCGACACAGGCTCCATGCTCCTGGGGCTGGTGCTTGCGACCTCCATGGTGCTGGTGACATCGGATATCGCGCCGGACGCGGTTGCCGAGGTGAACCGCTTTCCGATGGTCATTCCCCTTGTCCTGCCCGTTGCGCTGATCGCCGTGCCTCTCATAGACCTTTTGAGCGCCGTCATACGCAGGACGTCCCACGGGAAATCCCCGTTCGCCCCGGATCGGGGGCACCTTCACCACGTCATTCTGGACAGCGGACACTCCCACACCCGGACGGTGCTCATTCTCTACGCCTGGGCAGGCATCTTCACGTTCGGCGTGGTGGCCCTCGCCCTGGGCGGTGTTCCGCTGGTCGTTCTCCTGGTCGCAGTAGTGTTCGCGCTGCTGGTCCTGGCGCTCACCCTTCACCCTCGCCTGCGCGCCGCGAGTGATTCCGCAGCTGCACGGGAACACAGGGGCGCAACGCGCCCATAGGCCCCAGCTCGTGGTCGGGGCGGAATGAGCCTTCAGGGCTTCTGGCGGGGTCCTGGGTGCAGGTCGGTGAGCAGGGCGTCCCTGGAGGCGGTGGCGGCTTCCTCGGCCGTGCTGATGGCCTGCAGGATGGCGGCGGCGAGGTTGGTGGCGTCCAGGCGTCGTCGGGTGCGTGGGGAGATGTCCAGGCGGGTGAGGGCGCCGAGGGCGTCGGTGACGGCAACGATGCCGCCGTCGTCGGCCCGGCCGGTGAACTCGGCGGCGCTCCACTCGTCCACCCGCGCCTCCGCTCGTGCGGCGGCGGCGATCAGCTCCTCCAGGCGCGCGTTCGCGTCCTGCATGCGTTCACTCCCCCTTCAGCACGTTGCGGATGTAGCCCTCCAGCGGGTCGGCCGCGCTGCCGGCGGCGCCCGGGACGCTCAGGCCCTCGATGACCTCCTCCAGCCGCTCCCCCATCGTGGCGTGGGCGGCGGCGATCGCGTCCAGCACGGCCTGGGCGAGCCGCAGGTGGTCCAGGTCGCGGGAGAGGCGCGGGTCGATGGTCAGGGCGCGCAGGCGTCCGCCGCCGGACACCACGGCGCGTACGGCCCCGCTCGGGTCCGTGCCTTCCAGGCGTTCCTGCTGCAGGTCGCTCATCGCCCCGGACAGCGCGCCGGCCCAGCTCTCGGCCTCGCGCAGCAGCCCGGAGAGGTTGTCGGGCCGCCCTTCTGCGAACGATTCCACGTGCCTCATGTCGTGGCCTGCGGCTGCTTGGGCTGCTGGGGCTGTTGCGGCTGGGAGGCCGGGACCCAGTATTCCTTCAGCCGGAAGGGGTCGGCGATCGCGGGCGTGAGGTTGAGGTCGCGCGCCCCCATGTCGGGGTTGCCGCTCTTGTAGAAGGCGCCTCGCAGCTCGTTGAGCTTGAGTTCGAGCTTGTTGAGATCGCCTTCGTACGAGTTGTACACGTCGGCGAACTGCTTGACCATGTTCCCCGCCATGCTCATGAACACGCCCACCTGGGTCCACAGCGCGACCTTGCCGACCGGGTGGGCGCTGAGCGAGGCGATGGTGCGCAGCACGGGCGCGGAGGAGGCGTACAGGCTGAACACCGACAGGTCGTACTCCAGCACCTCCTTGAACTGGCTGTGCATGGTGCTGCTCATCTCGCCGGAGATCTTGCCGAGCTGGCTGTAGAGGCCGTTGACGTTGAATCGCACGTACTGCTGCAGGGTTTCGACCGCGCGGCCCTTCCAGTTGGGCGCGATGTCGTCGAAGAACGACCGCCACAGGTCGGAGCGGCTGCCTTCGAGCTGCCCGGCCATGTCCTTCCACTGTTCGCGCCGGTCGTAGAACAGGAACGGGTTGCCCATGTTGAGGGTGGCCGCCACGTCCAGCGCGAGTGCCGCGACGCCGAGGCCGGAGATGACCATGGCGCTCCGGGTGGTCTGGCGCAGGGGGTTGAGCTGCGAGATCAGCCGCCGGTAGAAGCCGGGGTCGGTGCGCGGCTGCGGCGGCGAGACGGTGATGGTGCGCTGCACGGCGCCCCGGGCGTTGGCGACGTGCAACTGCTGGCCGCCGGCAGGAGGCGTGGTCTGACCCGGCACGATCAGTTTCGGCGGTTCGCCGGATGGGGTGGTCATCGCGGGGTTCCTCCTACTTGATGGTGCTGGCCTTCTGGGCGGCGACGTAGTTCGCGGCGGCGGTGGAGATCTTGCCGCTGTCGGTGCGCAGCACCTCGGTGAGAATGCCGGCGCTGTCCCGCCAGGTGTCGGCGATGGTGTTGAGCCGGTTGACGAACATCAGTCCGACGATCGGAATGCCGGCCATCGGGGCCAGGTGCCAGCCTTCGAAGCGGGGCGTCCACTGCTTGACGCTGTCGACGCCGATGGCCGAGTCGCCCATCGTTCCGGCGAACTTGCGCACGTACCAGGCGTCGACCTCGTAGCCGCCCGAGGGGGTGCCGCCTCCGGGGTCGGCGACGGACGGCGGCGGCGCGGACGACGCCTGTACGGTCTGCGCCGACTGCGCGCGCACGGTGGGCGGGAGGCAGACCGGTGGCGGGCACGCGGGAGTGTGCGGGCACGGGCTCACCAGCGGCGGCGGCACCGTGCCGGCCTGGGAGGACGGGTCATCGGTCGACACGGCCTCGTTTTTACCAATTTGGATCAAGGCCGTGGGGTGATTCGGTGCCGCTGAAGTCAATGTTCAGCCGTTCGTCACCATTGCGACATTTACCCGTCCTCGGCACGCCTGCGTGCTCACGGGTAGATCTTCTGGTGCTCCCGGAGCATCGCGACGAACTTCTCGATCCGCGCCGCCCGCGTCGCGGGCCGCTTGGCGTCGCCGACGCGGTAGAGGATCGCGTAACGGTTGGCCCTGTCGAGCGTGGCGAAGAACTCCGCCGCCACGGGGTCGGCGTCGAGCGCCGCCTGAAGGTCATCGGGTACGGTCGCCGTGCTCGACGATTCGTAGGCCGCCTCCCACCGGCCGTCGGCCTTCGCCTTCTCGACCTGCGCGAGACCGGCCGGGCGCATCGCCCCGGCGGCGATGAGCCGTTCGACCTTGCCGCAGTTGACCTTCGACCACCGGCTCCTCGGCTTGCGCGGGGTGAACCGCTGCAGCCAGTGCTCGGCGTCGAACTTCACCTTCTGCCCGTCGATCCAGCCGAAGCAGAGCGCCACGTCCAGCGCCTCGGCGTACGTGACGGACGGAATGCCGGAGTCCTTCTTAGCGATCTTCAGCCAGAGGCCGGGCGAGACGGCGTGCTCGGCGTCGAGCCACTTCTCGAACTCGGCCTGGGAGGCGAAGGCGAGGATGGGGAGATCTTGCTTGTCCGTCACTGCTTGACGCGCTCCTTCGGAACGGGGTCGGTCTCGGCTCGATCGTCGCACCCGGGCGTACGTAAGGCACCTTGAAGTGCGTACTTCCTGGTAGAAAGCCGCTCTCCATACGGTAATCCGCGATTCCTGAAATATCCGGAACTGGGGGCGATTCTTCATGCGTGCCGTTGTCATCCGGGCCTTCGGCGGGGCCGAAGTCCTGCGGATCGCCGACGTCCCGGCGCCGGTCGCCGCGGAAGGGCAGGTCCGCATCCGGGTCGAGGCCGCGACGGTCAACCCGGTCGACCTGGCCACCCGGTCCGGCGCGCTCACCGGAGCGGGCCTGCTGCCGGCGCGCGACGTGATCGGCATCGGCTGGGACGCCGCCGGGACCGTCGACCAGATCGGGCCCGGCGTCACCGGGTTCAAGCCCGGCGACCGCGTCATCGGGCTGTGCGACCGGCTCGACGTGCCCCTCGGCGCCCAGGCCGAACACGTCGTCCTCGACGCCGACGCGGTCGCCGCCGCGCCCGCGGGCCTGTCGCCCGTGGAGGCCGCCACGCTGCCCCTGAACGGCCTGACCGCCGCCCAGGCGCTCGACGGGCTCGGGCTGGACGACGGGCAGACGCTGCTGGTGACCGGGGCGGCCGGGGCCGTCGGCGGGTTCGCGGTCCAGCTGGCCGTCGCGCGCGGGCTCCGCGTGGTCGCGGTCGCCGGAGGCGCGCCGCCCCCGCTGCGCGGCATCCGGGTCTTCAACCACTGGATCCGCGCCGACGGCGCCCACCTGTCGCGCCTGGCCGCCCTGGCCGAAGCGGGCGCCCTCACCCTCCGCGTCGCCGGCGCCCTCCCCCTCGACCAGGTGGCCGCCGCCCACCACCGCCTCGCCACCACCCCCCTCCGCGGCCGCCTCGTCCTCACCCCGTAGCCGTACGATCCCGCGCGGCATGCGACCCGGACGAGGAACCGTACGGCGGGCAATCCAGAGGCCCGTCGACACCCTGCTGGCGTCCGGGCGGGCACCGGGTGCTGGAGGTCGCCTGGGGTGAGCCGGGTCAGGACCGGTTCGAGATGACGGTGGCGCCGGTGCTCAGCGGATCTGGCCGGACCGGCCGGAGCGGGGTCTCACGCCTACGACATAGGCGGATTCGGAGGGGGATTCGGCCCCACAAGCCTTCTCCAGCCTGGTGCGAACAGTGTTCACCACGGACAAGTAACCTACCCCCGGTCGCGGGTAGTGGCTTGGGCGGCACATACTGGAGGGGTGAAGCCAGCTAGCGGCGCGCCCCGCCGCCACCTGCCTACCAGTCCCTTCAAACCCCCGCCTCCCGCTCCACCGGTCGAGCAGCTCAGCCTGAACGACCGGGTCACCCATGACCGTTTTGGCCTGGGTGTCGTCATCGGAGTGGAAGACGAGATCGCCGTCGTCGTCGACTTCGGGTCACGGCAGGAGCGGATCACGACACCTTTCCACAAGCTGTACAAGCTGTAGGACCGCTCAGGCGGTGCGATTGGATGCCGGGACGGCGCGCCGGCTGTTCGGGGCCGCGCGGGTCGCCCGGCTGGGCACCGCCGGTTCCGACGGGTTGCCGCGTGTGGTGCCCGTGACGTTCGCCGTGCTCGGCGAACGGGTCGTGACGGCTGTCGACCACAAGCCGAAGCGCACCGCCGACCTGAGGCGGCTGCGCGACATCCGCGCGAATCCGAACGTCTCGCTGCTCGTCGACCATTACGAGGACGACTGGACGCGCCTGTGGTGGGCGCGTGCCGACGGCAGCGCGCAGATCGCCGACGAGGCCGAGCGTGCCGAGGCGCTCGACGCGCTGGTGGCCAAGTACGACCAGTACGCGGGCCGACGCCCGGAGGGTCCGGTGATCGTCGTGGCCGTGACCCGCTGGTCCGGCTGGCGCTACTGAGAACGGCGGCACGTACTCAGGTACGCGTACTCATGTGCTCGCCTGCCCGGTGGCGGACCCTGGGGGCATGACCAAACCAGTCCAGCCCACCATGACCGCCGCCTACTACGCGCAGAGTGTCATCTCGTTCGCCGTGGCGCTCGGCAGCACGGCGCTCGGCATCGTCTTCCTGCCGATCGACCCCTGGGTGCGGGCGTTCCTGGCGATCGCGGTGCTGTATACGGTGACGTCCGCGTTCGGCCTGGCCAAGGTCATCCGTGACCGGCAGGAGGTCGCCCACATGTCCAGCCGGGTCGACCAGGCGCGCCTGGACAAGCTGCTCACCGAGCACGACCCGTACAAGGTCGACAGTCTTTGACCGTCAGGCCTGGTCGAGCCCGCGTTCGATGGCGTAGCGGACGAGTTCGACGCGGTTGTGGAGTTGCAGCTTGTTCAGAGTGTTCTGTACGTGGTTCTGCACGGTGCGGTGGCTGAGCACGAGGCGTTCGGCGATCTGCTTGTAGGACAGGCCCTTGGCGACCAGGCGCAGCACCTCGGTCTCGCGGTCGGTGAGGCTGGGCCCGTCGGCGGCGGGGCGCTGGGTGGCGAGGCGGCGGTATTCGCCGAGCACGAGCCCGGCCAGGCCGGGGGTGAAGACGGGTTCGCCTTCGGCGGTGCGGCGGACGGCGTCGAGGAACTCCTCCCGGCTCGCCGACTTGACCAGGTAGCCGGAGGCTCCGGCCTTGACCGCCTCCAGCACGTCCTCGTGCTCGCCGCTGGCCGACAGGACCAGGACGCGGGGCGGCTGTTCGGTGGCGGCGAGCCCGCGGGCGACCTCGACGCCGGGCAGGTCGGGCAGTTGCAGGTCGAGGATGACCACGTCGGGCCGGATGGCGCCGGCGACGCGCAGCGCCTGGCGGCCCTCGCCGACGGTCGCCACGACCTCGTAGGCGGCGTTCTCCAGGTCGCGGGCGACGGCGTCGCGCCACATCGGGTGGTCGTCCACCACCATCACGCGCAGGGCACTGGTCATCTGGTCACTGTAATCTCGACCTCGGTGCCCTGGCCGGGCACGGAGGCGATGGTGACGGTGCCGCCGAGGCCGGCGATCCGGCCGCGGATCGACTGCGCGACGCCGAGCCTGCCTTCGGCCTCGGCTTCGGCGAGGCGGCCTGCGGAGATGCCGGGGCCCTCGTCGCGCACGGTGATGGTGATCGATCCGGCGTCGTCCTCGGCGAAGACCCAGGCGCGGGCGTCCTCTCCGCAGTGCCGGCGCACGTTGTCGAGCGCCGCGCCGACGGCCGCCTCGACCTCGCGGGCGCGGGCGGCGGGCAGTGGCAGCGGGGTGGCCGGGGCCGAGACGGTCACGGTGGGCGTGGTGAAGCGGCGTAAGCGGGCGCCCACGTCGACCAGGCCGGTGTCGTCCTCGGCCGTGGCGGGGCCGCTGCGGATCAGCTCGCGCACGGCGGCCTCCTGCTCGCCGGCGAGCCGGCCGAGCTCGGCGGCCTCTCCGCCGATCTCCAGGCCGCGCCGCTGCACCAGCGCCAGCACCTGCAGCACCGAGTCGTGGATGCCGCGCGCGATCCGTTCGCGCTCGCGCACGGCGGCCTCCCGCTCGACGGCCCGTTGCAGCCGCTCCTCCGCCTGCTTGGTGAGCCTGGCCACGTGGCCGACGACGGTGCCGGCCAGGATGAGCAGCACCGCGCCGTTGACCGGGACGGAGAGGTCGAAACCGTGCGGTCCGCGCAGCCACAGGTCGGCGAGCGACAGCACGATCGCCGCGACGGCGCCCGCGCGCCGCCCGCCGTGGACCGCCCAGGCGAGCACCGGGCCGCCGACCCAGGTTGCCGTGACGGGCATCACCCCCGGCCCGGCGTAGGCCCCCTGGACGTACGGCGAGGCGGCCATGCAGCCGAGCGTGACGAGGACGTCGATCACCAGGAGGGCACGGCTGCGCGAGGTCGTGTAGGCGATGGTGGTGGCCACGGTCCACCCGGCCATCACGCCGAGGACGAGCCACCCGGCGACGGGCCGCGCGTAGCCGCCGGCACTGGCCAGCAGCAGCGCGGCGTAGCCCAGGGAGGCGAAGCGATAGACCGCGATGGCCCGCCAGAACGACCCCTCGATGCCCATGTGGCCCGACTATAGGCCGGTCAGCTCAGCACCAGCATGACGTGGCCGTCGGGGTCGGTGCCGGTCCGCCGGAAGCCGCACCGCTCCAGCAGCCGGACGGACCCGGCGTTGCCCTCGTGCGGGTCGGCGTGCAGCGGCCGCTCCCGCTCCAGCTCAAGGAAGCGGGTCAGGGCCAGCGTGCCGACGCCCCTGCCCCAGAACTCGCGGCCGAGCCAGTAGCCGATGAACCGCCGCTCGCCGTGCCACCAGGCCACCACGTTGCCCGCGAGCGCGCCGTCGACGGTCACCGCCTGGACGAGGCAGCCGGGGTCGCCGAGGACGTTGGCCTTCCAGTGGGCCATGAAGGCCTCGCGCTCCCGGGGCCGCCAGCGGGCCCGGGAGGCCGCCTCCGGGTCGCACTCCTGCTCGTGGAAGGTGTCGAGGTCGGCCTCGGTGACATCTCGCAAACGCACGTCCATGCGCCCGAGTGTGCCGCCCGGCACCGACAGAACTACTCCTGCAGCACGGACAGCACGTTGCCCGCCGGGTCGGTGAACCAAGCGATGAGCGGGCCGCCGCCCCGGAAGATCCCGCGCTCGTCGGTCTTCATGTGCGGGTAGCGCTCGAAGCGCACCCCTCGGCGGGCCAGCTCGTCCACCGCCTGCTCGATGTCGTCGACCGGGAAGTTGAGGATCGTGTACGTGGCCGGCACGTGATCCTCCTTCGGGTAGACCAGGATGTCGCGGTCGCCCGCGATGTGCAGGGTGAGCATGCCGTGCTCCTCCGACACCCTGATGCCGAGCGTCCGGCCGTAGAACTCCTTGGCCGTGGCGATGTCGTCGACGGAGAAGCCGCTGAATGCCTTGGTCGTGCCGAACATCACATCGCCGCCCTGTGCTCGTCGCTGAGCTGGATGATCTGGACGTAGTTGCCGTCCGGGTCGATGGCCGTGGCGAACAGGCTGCCGTCGCGGTCCTCCAGCTCGGCCAGCCAGGCGGCGCCGGTGCTCTCCACCCGCTTCGCCACGGCGCGGGCGTCGTCGACGTCGAAGTTGAGGATCATCCTGCCGGGCTCGGGGTTCTTGTCCGAGATGTCCGTCCGGTGGTCGATGATCAGGTGAAAACTCCCGTACGTGAGCACCCGGTAGCCGTCGACGTCGGCGGTCTCGGTGGCGTCGAGGACCGTCTCGTACCAGGTGGCGAGCCTGCGCGGATCGGCGCTGGCCAGGAGCATGCCGTCAAGTGCGGGCCGCTTCATGGTCTCTCTCCTTGCGGGTCGATGTCGCTGTCACCCATGAAGACCAGGCTGCCCGCCGAAACTCATCGGAGCCCGGCGGCGCGCCGCCGGGCTCCGACCCGGGTCAGATCGTCCTGAGCGTCAGCCCGTACGTGCTGAGGATCTCGTTGACCGGCTGGTGGTACGTGGTCCCGCCGGTGCTGCAGTTGCCGGAGCCGCCCGAGGTGACGCCCTGGGCCTGGCCGTTCGAGATGAACGGACCGCCGGAGTCACCCGGCTGGGCGCACGCGCTGGTGCGGGTCAGGCCGCTGACCGTGCCCTGCGGGTAGGTGACGCTGGCGTTGTGCTGCTGGATGGTGCCGCAGCGCCAGCCGGTGGTGGAGCCGGAGCGGCAGATGGACGAGCCCACAGGCGCCTGCGTGGAGCCGCGGACGGCGACGAGCGAGCCGCCGGCGCCGCGGACGTACGGGGTGGCGTTGTGGCCGGGCGTGGCGACCCAGGCGTAGTCGTTGCCCGGGAAGGAGGAGCCCTGGAAGGTGCCCGACGGGCTGCTGGTCCGGGCGCCGGTGCGGCCGCAGTGGCCCGCGGTGACGAAGCCGGGGGTGGAGCCGCGGGTGACGGAGAAACCGATGCTGCACCGGCTGGAGCCGATGTAGTAGGGGTCGCCGCCGACGATGTCCTGGTAGAGCTGCGGGCTCTCGGTGCTGACGGTGAGCTGGACCGCGCTGCGGTCGACGCCCGCGGCCGCGGCCAGGGCCTCGGCGGCCTGCTGCTGTCCGGCGACGATGACGACGCTGTTGGTCGTCACGTCGACGTACCAGAGGGAGGCGCCGGAGCGGGCCTTGCGGGGGGCCTGGTCGATCTTCGCCTTGACGCCGTCGAGCTGGGCCAGCGTGCGGGTCACCACGACGGGTTCGGCGCCCTTGGCCTCGATGGCCGGCTTCTCGGCCGCGTCGGTGGTGGCGACCATGAGCTTGGACGCGTCGGCGTTCAGCCAGGCGCCGCCGTACGAGTCGCCTAACGAGGCGGTCAGCGTGGCTTCGACCGCGGCGGCTCGCTGTTCGTTGGCGAGGCGGGTGACGACCTGCTGCTCGGTGAGGCCGAGGTCGCGCTCGAGTGCGTCGATGACGGCCGGCGGGGTGTCCGCTGGTGCCGCTTGGGGGACCGGTTCGGCGGCCAGCGCGGGGGTGAATGGAGTGGCCAGGCAGGCGGCCAGGAGGGCGGTTCCTGCCAGCGCACAGCGTTTACCGAACATGTGCACTCCTTGATGGGGGTGCTGTCAAGTTACCGCTGCGTATGTCGGCCGCCACGTACCAAACGACCCGTATTACGGAGTTATGGGGCCCCTTGCGGTCACAGACCGGAATCTTCCATGCTCGGGAATATATCCACTTGCCGAGCGGCTAGTAAACGGGCGTATACTCCAATGCGGACTTAAGAGGGGAAGTGGTGTCTTGGTAGCCCGGACACAGACCGCGACCCCCGCGGGACGGCACTACACCCACCGCGAGATTCTCGAGGTCATGTCGGGGCTCATGCTCGCCATGCTCACCTCGATGATCTCGACCTCCGTGGTGGGCACCGCGCTGCCGACGATCGTGGGGGAACTCGGCGGACAGGACCAGTACTCGTGGGTGGCGTCGGCGACCATGCTGACGATGACGGTGTCGACGCCGTTGTGGGGCAAGCTGTCGGACCTGTTCGGCCGTAAGCTGCTCTTCCAGACCGCCCTCGGGCTGTTCGTCGCGGCGTCGCTCGTCGCCGGCCTGTCACAGGACATGGGCCAGCTCATCGCCGCCCGCGCCGTGCAGGGACTGGGCGTCGGCGGCCTGTCCGCCCTGTCACAGGTCATCCTGGGCGACATCGTCTCGCCGCGCGAGCGCGGCCGCTACTCCGGCTACATGGGCGCCGTCTTCGGCATCTCCACCGTCGCCGGGCCGCTGCTCGGCGGGTTCATCGTCGACGCCGACTGGCTCGGCTGGCGCTGGTGCTTCTACGTGGTCGTGCCGTTCGCGCTGGTGTCCTTCTTCGTGATCCAGAAGGTGCTCAAGCTGCCGTCGGTCAAGCGCGACACCACGATCGACATCTGGGGCGCCACCACCATCACGGCCAGCGCGAGCGCGCTGATGCTGCTGCTGACCTTCGGCGGCAACCAGTTCGCGTGGAACTCGCCCTGGACCTACTTCCTCGGCGCGCTCAGCCTGCTCATGCTGGCCCTGGCCGTGGTCGCCGAGCGCACCCACGGCAACCCGATCCTGCCGCCCCGCCTTTTCCGCAACCGCACGTTCGTGCTGACCAGCCTCGCCTCGCTGTTCGTCGGCATGGCGATGTTCGGCGCGATGATCTACCTGCCGCAGTACCTGCAGATCGTCAAGGGCATGTCGCCGACCGCGTCCGGGCTCATGACGCTGCCGATGGTGCTCGCGCTGTTCGTGTCCGGCGTGGTCTCCGGCAAGATCGTCACCCGGACCGGCAGGTGGAAGCTCTTCCCCGTCGCCGGCCTGCTCATCGTGGCCGTCGGGCTGTTCCTGCTGTCGCGGCTGCACGTCGACTCCGGCGAATGGCTCATCGGCTTCGACGTGGCCGTGCTGGGCCTCGGGCTCGGGCTGTCCATGCAGATGCTGATCCTGGCCGCGCAGAACGGCTCCGAGCTGCGCGACATGGCCGCGACCACGTCCGGCGTGTCGTTCTTCCGCTCGCTCGGCGGCGCCGTCGGCGTGGCCGCGTTCGGCGCCATCCTCACCAACCGCCTCAACAGCGAGATGGCCGACATGCTGCGCGCCGCGGGCATGAAGCCCAGCGCCGACACCGCCTCGCTCGGCAGCCCCGACCAGATCCAGCACCTGCCCGAGCCGATCAAGAACATCATCCTGGAGGCGTTCACGCGCGGCCTGGAGACCGTGTTCATCGTCGGCGTGCCCATCGCGCTGCTCGGCTTCGTCGCCACGCTCCTGCTCAAGGAGCTGCCGCTGCGCGGCTCCGCGGCCCCGCCTGAGCCCGCCGCCCCGCCGCTCGGCAAGGACGACATGGTCCTGGCCGGGCTGCTGCTGGAGCTCGTCGCCCAGCGGGTGGAGCGTACCAACGGGCGGCCGTCCGCCCTGCTCACCGCGGTCGCGCGGATGGCTCCGCCCGACGACCGGTCCGAGCCGGAACGCGCCAGGTCGGTGGCGCAGAACGTGCTGCGCCCCACCTCGCGCGCGCTGCTCGCGCAGGCCGCGCCGCCGCGCAAAGACCTCGTCACTGGAGGGATCCCGCAATGATTCGCAAGTTCATCGGCGCCGTCACGGCCGTCCTGGCGGCCCTGGCCGGCCTGTGGCTGATGCTCGCCCCGTTCGCCCTGGGCACCCAGCCGGCGAACGCCGACTGGACCGATCCGACCACCGCCGAGTTCTTCACCGGCCTCGGCGTGGCCGTCATCGGGCTCGCCGGCGCCTCCGCCTTCGCCGCCGCCATCCACGAGGACCTCGTCGCACGCGGCCTCGTGACCGTACGCGAGCGCAAGGCCGAGCCGGAGCCCGAGCCCGCCCCGGCGGCGCCGCAGACCTCATCCGCGGAGCTCGCCGCCCTCCTCGCGCCGCTCGTCGAGGCGCTGCGCGAGGACCTGAACCACACCGCCCGCCCGAACCGCCAGAACGGCTCGGTCACCCTGGTCACCGCCGAGGAGAACCGATGAAGGCCAAACTGGGCGTCTCCGCCCTCGTCCTGCTGTTCCTGACCGGCCTCTGGCTGGTGGCCGCGCCGTTCGCGATCGGCTACCAGCCCGCCGGTGTCGCCTACACCGACGTCACCGTCAACGACCTGTGGATCGGCGGCGGGCTCGCCGGCGTCTCGTTCCTCGCCCTGGTCGTGTACGCGGCCGACGCCCTGCGCGAGCTCACCCGGGGGCGGCACGTCGGCTCGCCGACCGGCGACCGTACACCCTGACCTGGCACGACGTCGCATATGGTGGCCAGATGAAGCGTGCTGCCGCCATGACGTTCGTGATGCTCGCGTCCGTCGCGTGCGGCGGGCAGGCGCCGGTCGCGTCCTCCGCGCCCAGCCCGCCGGCCGCACCCACGACGCGGACGCCCGCCACCCCGGCCCCGACGCCGACCCCGACCGCCACCGAGCCGCCCGAGTTCAAGGCCGAAGTCAGCACCATCAGCCGTGACCGCCTGCGGCACTCATGGCGCTCCGGCTGCCCGGTCCACTACCGCGACCTGCGGCTGATCACGATGTCCTACTGGGGCTTCGACGACAAACCGCACACCGGCGAGCTCGTCGTCAGGAAGACCGTCACCGACGACGTCGTCACCGTCTTCCGCAAGCTGTACGACTGGCGGTGGCCGATCCGGCGGATGGAGCTCGTCGACGTCTACCGGGGCGACGACTACGACTCCATCGACGCCGACAACACCTCGGCCTTCAACTGCCGCCGCGCCACCGGGTCCGGGAGCTGGTCCAACCATGCCTACGGCGAGGCCATCGACCTCAACCCGCGCGAGAACCCGTACGTCACCGCCGGCGGCGACACCGCCCACCCGAACGCCGAGAAGTACACCGAACGCCCGATGAAGGGCAAAGGCGTCATCAACCCCGGCGACAAGGTCGTACGGGCCTTCGCGGCCGTCGGCTGGGAGTGGGGCGGCGACTGGTCCGGCACCAAGGACTACCAGCACTTCAGCAAGGGCGGCGGCTGAGCCCGGACCCGGCGCCCGTCACGCACGGTGCGCCCAGGGTTACCGCAGGTCAGAAGGTACGTAGGATGATGACCACCACGTCATCTCAAGCGAAGGCTGCGACAATTTCGACATGGCGGACAAGGACGGCGACGGCTGGACCGAATGCGGACGAGGCCACCGGCACTGGGGGCTCCACGGCGCCTCCGGGCTCCTGGCCGTGCACCATGACGACCTCGGCACCCCGCACGTGCTGATGCAGAAGCGGTCCTGGTGGAGCCACCACGGCGGCACCTGGGGCCTGCCCGGCGGAGCCCGCGACAGCCACGAGGACGCCGTGGCGTCCGCGCTGCGCGAGGCCCACGAGGAAGCCGCGCTCGCCGCTGACGGGCTGCGCGTCCAGGGCGTCTACCTCGACGACCACGGCGGCTGGCAGTTCGAGACCGTGATCGCCGAGTCGGCCGAGCGGCTGGCCGCCGTGTGCGCCAACGGCGAGAGCGACGAGCTGCGCTGGGTGCCGCTGCCCGAGGTGCCGGGGCGCAAGCTGCATCCCGGGTTCGCCGAGACGTGGGACGACATCCAGGGCGCGATCAGCCCCGAGACCGTCGTGCTCGACGTGGCCAACATCGTCGGCGCCCGCCACGAGCACGGCTGGTGGAACGACCGGCTCGGCGCCGCCACCCGGCTGCTGCACGACGTGGCGGGGCTGCGGCTGGACCATCCGGTGCTGGCGCAGTGGTTCCCGCGCATGGTGGCGGTCGTCGAGGGCGCCGCCAGGGGCGTGCCCGACATGCCCGGCATCCAGGTGGTCGCCGCCACCGGCAGCGGCGACGACGCCATCGTGGACGTGGTGGCCCGGGCCAAACGGTGGGAGCGGATGCTCGTCGTCACCGCCGACCGGGCCCTGAAGGACCGCGTCACCGAGCTCGGCGCCGAGACCACCGGGCCGCGCTGGCTGCTCTCACAGCTGGGCAGGTAGGACCCCGTCGAAGACCGCCTTGAGCCCGGTCACGTCGAGCACCCGGCGCAGCACCCCGTGCACGCCCGTCAGGCGCAGCCCGCCACCGTGCGCGCCCACCGCCCGCTGCAGCTCCACCAGCACCCACAGGCCGCTCGAATCGCAGAACTCCAGCCCGAGCGCGTCCACCACCAGATCGAACCGGCCCTCGGCGGGCAGGTCGGCCAGCCGCTCCTTGAACCGGGGGGCCGTCAGCTTGTCGAGGTCGCCGGCCAGGCGCACGACAATGACGCCCTCGCCGCGCTCCACCTCGACGCTGAGATCCGCCACCTCCTGAACGTACACCGGCGTCACCGCAGCCGCTATCGTGGTGTGCGCACTGGAGGGTTCGCATAGTGGACGAGTGCAGCCGCCTTGAAAGCGGCCAGGTCAGCGATGGCCTCGTGGGTTCGAATCCCACACCCTCCGCTTACTCGTGGCTGCCCGCGAAGCCGTCGCCCACGCTGGCCGCGACCTGCAGAAACGCCTCCCGCGTGTCCTCCTGCAGCCGGTCCAGGTCGATCTCGGCGCCCTCCTCCAGATGCGGGTCGTAGGGCACCTGGATCACGGCACGGCAGCGGGCGGCGAAGTGGGCCTCCAGCTTCTTGATGTCGACCGCCGACTTCGAACGCGGCCTCACGCTGCACAGCACCACCGTCGCCTCGCGCACCAGGCCGCCGTAGTGGTGGGCCTCCAGCCAGTCGAGCGTCGCCGAGGCCGCCCGCGCGCCGTCGACCGAGGGCGAGCTGACCAGCACGATCTGGTCGGCCAGGCCCAGCACGCCGCCCATGGCCGAGTGCAGCAGGCCGGTGCCGCAGTCGGTGATGCAGATCGAGTAGAAGTTCTCCAGCACCTGCGAGACCGCCTGGTAGTCGGCGCCGCTGAACGCCTCCGACACCGACGGGTCACGGTCGGACGCCAGCACCTCCAGCCGCGACGGCGCCTGCGACGTGAACGCCCTGATGTCGACGTAACGCTTGACCTGCTCGCGCTCGTTGAGCAGGTCGCGCACGGTCGCGGACGTCTCCAGCTCCAGCTTGTCCGACAGGGTGCCGCGGTCGGGGTTGGCGTCGATGGCGATCACCCGGTCGCCGCGCATCTGCGCCAGCGTCGCGCCCAGGCCGACCGTGGTCGTGGTCTTGCCGACGCCGCCCTTCAGGCTCAGCACCGCCACCCGGTGGTGACCTGCGGCCACGGGGGTGCGGGCCCTGGCCATCAGCGCGCGGCGGCGCCTGACCTCCGGGGGCTCGCCCGGCTTGATCCAGCCGCCTGACGCCTTGTAGATCAGGCGGCGCCAGCCCTTGGACGGGGCGTTGCGGCGGCCGCGCAGCAGGGTCTCGGGGTCGAGACTGTCGGCCGTGGGCCTGCCGGTGACGGGCGGCTTCGGCGGCGCGTTGAAGACCGGCGCGGGGGCCGGGCGGCGGCGCGGCTCCGGGCGCTGGAACTCGGGGGCCTGCCGGTGCCGCGGCTCCACGGCCTCCTGCGCACGCTCCTGGCGTTCCTGGCGCTCTGGGCGCTCTGGGCGCTCCTGGCCGCCGAACGGGCGGTCGGCGGCCTCGGAGGGCCACTCGGGCCGCGCGTGCTCGCCCGAGCCCCACCGCAGCCGGATCGGCTCCGACGCCCGCTCCTGCTCCGCGGCCCCCCAGCCGACGCGATCGGGCAGCTCACGCTCCCCAGCGCCCGAACCACCCCGCTCGGGCCCCTCGGGCTGCTGATGCTCGCCGGAGCCCCAACCAAGCCTCTCGGGCCGCTCGTGCTCGCCGGAGCCCCAACCGGGGCTGTCGGCCGGATCCGGGCGGTCGGGTTCGGTCCGGTCGGGGGTCCAGACCGGGCGGTCATGGGTCTCGGGGTCCGGCTCGCCCGCGTCGTCGGACGGCGGGGTGTCGGCGACGGCCGGCTGGGGCGCGGTGTCCTCGCGGGACGCGGGCCGCCAGGCCGGGGGCGCCGGCCAGGGCAGGTTCTCCTCCGTCTGCTCCTCGGCCCGCTCCGGCGCCGGCTCCTCGGGCCGGGGCAGCGGCCGCAGCGGCGCCATGAACGCCTCGTCGGCGGACACCGTACGGGCGGCGGCGGGCTCGGCCTGGTCCGGCCACTCCCCCGCCTCACTCCCGGCCGAGGGCGCGGGCGGCGGCTCCTCAGCCGTGGCGGCCCCGTACACCGAGTCGACCGCGGCCCGGAACAGCGGCGGGGGCGGCGTGTCGTGCTGCGGCACCGCGAGCCACGGGTCCTGCGGGTACGGCGACACGACGGCGGTGTCGTCGGCGGACGCCGACGACGCGCTGACCTTGACCGGAGCGTCTTCCGTCTCCTTGATGGCGTCGAGCCAGGCCAGCTGTTCCTCGAGGGATTCTTCCCGATCGTGCCTTGCCACCGTGTTCCCCCTGTGGGTCTAAAGGGGCAGCAAATACTTCGCAGGTTAACGTCAAGAGTGGAGGGTAACGCCGCCAACCCACAACTTCTCTGCCCCGTTACCGTGGATCGCATGCGAGCCATCGAGATCACCCGCAGCGGCGGGCCAGAGGTGCTGGAATGGCGTGAGGTGCCGGATCCGCGGCCGGGGCGCGGCGACGTGCTCGTCGAGGTGACGGCCTCCGCGGTCAACCGGGCGGACGTGCACCAGCGCATGGGCCGCTACGATCCGCCGCCCGGCGCGCCGGCCTACCCGGGGCTTGAGGTGTCCGGCGTGGTGGCCGAGGTCGGCGCGGACGTGGAGCAGTTCAAGGCCGGCGACGAGGTGTGCGCGCTGCTGGCCGGGGGCGGCTACGCCGAGCGCGTGAGCGTGCCGTGGCAGCAGGTCATGCCGGTGCCGCAGGGCGTGCGGCTGGTGGAGGCCGCCGGGCTGCCGGAGGTGGCGTGCACGGTGTGGTCGAACGTGTTCATGACGGCGCGGCTGCGACGCGGCGAGACGCTGCTGGTGCACGGCGGGGCGAGTGGGATCGGCACGTTCGCGGTGCAGCTCGCCAAGGCGCTGGGCGCGCGGGTGGCGGCGACGGTGGGGTCGGCGGCCAAGGCCGAGCGGGTCAGGGAGCTGGGCGCCGACGAGGTGGTCAACTACCGCGAGGAGGACTTCGCGGACAAGGTCGAGGCGGATGTGATTCTCGACATCATGGGCGCCAAGTACCTGTCCGGAAATATCCGGGCGCTGCGTACGGGCGGGCGGCTCGTCGTCATCGGCCTCCAGGGCGGCCGCAAGGCCGAGCTCGACCTGGGCGCGCTGCTGGCGAAGCGCGCCTCGGTCCACGGCACCACGCTGCGTTCCCGGCCCGTCGACGAGAAGGGCGCCATCGTCCGCAGCGTCGTCGACAACGTATGGCCGCTGGTCAGTGCCGGGGCCGTGCGCCCTGTCGTGTACGCCGAGCTGCCGATGTCCGACGCCGCCGAGGCGCATCGAATGGTCGATTCCGGGGAGCACGTCGGGAAGATCCTGCTAGTACGGTGAGACGTATGAATGCTGAGGACAACAACACCCCCCACATCGTGGTGGTGGGCCCCGACTTCCAAGGTCAGGGCGATAACGGCGAGGAAGAGCGGTCGGTCACCAACCTGGTCGAGCAGCCCGCCAAGGTGATGCGCATCGGCAGCATGATCAGGCAGCTCCTGGAGGAGGTGCGCGCGGCCCCTCTCGACGAGGCCAGCCGCAAGCGGCTGAAGGAGATCCACGAGTCCTCCATCAAGGAGCTCGAGGACGGCCTGGCGCCGGAGCTGGTCGAGGAGCTGGAGCGGCTGTCGCTGCCCTTCACCGAAGACAACGGCGCGGTTCCCAGCGACGCCGAGCTGCGCATCGCGCACGCCCAGCTCGTGGGGTGGCTCGAAGGGCTCTTCCACGGCATCCAGACGACGCTGTTCGCGCAGCAGATGGCCGCCAGGGCTCAGCTGGAGCAGATGCGCAGGGCGCTGCCCGGCGTGCCGCAGGGTGAGGACCAGCCGCGGCCGCACGGCTCCGGCCCCTACCTGTAAAGCTCCTCCAGCACCCGCGCGACGCCGTCGTCGTCGTTGGCCTCGGTCACATGGTCGACCGCCGCCAGCACGCCGGGGTGCGCGTTGGCGACCGCGTAGGACGTGCCTGCCCAGCTCAGCATGGGCAGGTCGTTCGGCATGTCGCCGAACGCCACGACCTCCGACGCCTTGATCTCGTGCCGCTCGGCGAGCGTGGCCAGCGCCGTGGCCTTGGTGACGCCGTGGGCGCTCATCTCGATGAGGCTCCGGCCGCTGGAGTGGGTGGCGGTCACCAGATGGCCCACGAGGCCCTGGACGGTCGCGTGGAGGGTGTCGGGGTCCATCTCGGGGTGCAGAGCCAGCAGCTTGGCGCAGGGGCGCCCGGTGAGCGTCTCGCAGCCGGCGTCGAGCCCCTGGACGGCCTTGCGGTCCCAGCTCCCGAGCGGGAAATCTGACTCGTGCGCAAAACCGCCTTCATACTCGACCGAAAAGGCGAGTTCGGGCACGTTCGCTCGAAGCTGAGCGACGACTTCCTCCAGCACCTCCGCGTCGATGAGGTGAGATTCAACTATCCGTTCGGTATGCAGATCGTAGATCAGCGCGCCGTTGGCGCAGATGGCCAGGCCACGGTGGCGCAACGCGCCCGCCACGCCGCCCATCCAGCGGGGCGGCCGCCCGGTCACGAACACGAGCATGGCTCCGGCATCCTCCACCTTGGCGAACGCGGCAGCCGTGCGGGGAGACACGGTTCCGTCGGTACGCAGGGCAGTGCCGTCCAGGTCGGTGGCCACTAGACGCGGCGCGGGAAGGCTGTACATAACAGGTTCCAGTTTGCCCGGTGATGCGACCGGCCAGAAATCTTCCTACCGACGGGAACACCAACGCGCCAGAATGGTGTTAGATGTGGAGGCGTTGTATTAGCTGATCCCGTAGTGAAAACCAGCATGACATTGTCTGAGCCACCCCGGGTGCTTGCTGTACGACACACCGGGACCCACGAGGTGTGGGTCCCATAGATTCACATCCTGAGGGAGAGCTTTTATGGCTCAGGGAACCGTCAAGTGGTTCAACGCTGAGAAGGGCTTCGGCTTCATCGCCCCGGACGGCGGTGCGCCGGACGTGTTCGTGCACTTCTCCGAGATCGTCGGCAACGGCTACCGCAGCCTTGAAGACGGCCAGCGGGTCGAGTTCGAGATCACGCAGGGACAGAAGGGGCCGCAGGCCTCCCAGGTCCGTGCCATCTGACCTGTAGCAGCGAGACAGGCCGGGGTTCGCTTCCAGCGGGCCTCGGCCTTTCGCATTCCGGACTGAGCCCCGGCCGATCCCGTGCCGATCCCGGGCTGATCACGGATGTGACTCGATTCACATCGCCGCCGAACCACGCGGCCTTTCGCGACATCAAGCCATATATGAGGCATGCGTGGTTATCGCACCCCGCGACGCTCGTCGCGGCACTCGTTCTGCTTCTCAACGACCACCTGCTCAAACACGCCTGGTCAAGCCCTGTCACGGGCAAGCTCAGCGACGTGGCCGGACTGGTGGTCGCGCCGCCTCTGGTGGCCCTCCTGCTGTGCCGCCGCGCCGATCTGGCGGCCACGGTCCTGACCGGTGTGCTCTTCACGCTCGTGAAAACGACGGAGACGGGCGCTGAGGCCGCCTCCCATGTCTGGACAGCCGTGGCGGGCCCGTCGCGCGTCCTGGCCGATCCCACGGATCTTCTGGCACTGCCGGCGCTCGGTCTGGCGTGGTGGATCCGGCGGCGCAGCCTCACGGCCGTCCCGCGGCGCTGGCTCGTGATCACCACCATGCCGCTGGCCGTGCTCGCCGTCACCGCCACCTCGGCGGCGCTCGGTCCCCCGGCCGCCCACGTCGTCGTGGTGCGCGGCGACTCCATCGTGGTCGCGGGCGAGTCCATGGGCCCGCTGGCGTCCTCCGACGGCGGGCGTACGTGGACGGACTGGGAGAGCGAGAGGGCGTCGGCCGCTCTGGAAGGCGACGAGCCGCCGATCGGCCCCGCGTGGGACGGGCAGGAGCTCGGCCCCGGCCAACGCGCCGCCTGCCTGCGCGAGCACTGCTACCAGATCGTCGAGGGCGCAATGAAGGTCATGCGCTCCGGCGACGGCGGCGCGACGTGGGACCCCGGCTGGGAGGTGTCGCCGGGGCGCGCCAAGATGCTGGAACGCGCCCTCTCCGACGGCGCTCCCATCGTGTCGAGGTCGCTGGCCGTCCAGGAACACGGCGACGGGCACGTGGTCGTCGTGGCCAACGGCCGCGACGGCGTGGCCGTGAAGGACGCCGACGGGGCCTGGCGGCGGCTCGGCCTCACGCCCCAGGGCGAGCTGTCGGACGCCGCTGCGATCCCGCTGAGCCGGCCCGCCGACGCCTCCGGCGAGATGCGGGTCGCCGTGCTGGCCGCCGTCCTGGCGGCCCTGGCCGGGCTTGCCATTCAGGTGGTACGGCCGCTGCGGCGCACCCGCCCCCTGGCCGTCGTCATCCTCGGCGGCGCCGGCCTGGTGCTGCTGGGGCCGTGGCCGTACGACGAGTGGTCCGAGATGGAGCGGCACGTGCTCATCAGCAACAACCCGGCGCCGGTGATGGCCTCGGTACTCGGCGGCGCGTTGCTGCTCACTGCCGTGATCGTGGCCACCTCGCTGATCACCGACGCGCACCTCGGCCGGCGCGGCCTGTCGCGGGCGGTCGCGGTGGGCGTGGCGGTCGGGGTGGGCGTGGCGGCGCCGTTCAGGGCGTGGAGCGTGGGCCTGGTGGACGACTACGGCCTCGCCCTGGCGACCGCCGCCCTGCTCGGCGTCGGCGCCGCCGCCGCCGGGCTCGTCACGCTGCGCAGACGCGCCCTGCTGGAGGCACCCGAGCCGCGGCCGGACGCGTACACGCTCCCAGGACGCGGCTGACGGCCCGCGCGGGCCGTCAGCCGGTCGGGTGGCTACTTGGCGGGCTCCAGCACGTCGAGGCCCACGTACGGGCGCAGCGCGGCGGGCACCACGACCGAGCCGTCGGCCTGCTGGTGGTTCTCCAGGATGGCGACGATCCAGCGGGTCGTGGCCAGCGTGCCGTTGAGCGTGGCCAGATGCTGCGGCTTGCCGTCCTTGTCCCGGTAGCGGACGGCGAGCCGGCGCGCCTGGAACTCGGTGCAGTTGGAGGTCGAGGTCAGCTCGCGGTAGCGGCCCTGCGTGGGGATCCACGCCTCGCAGTCGAACTTGCGCGCCGCCGACATGCCGAGGTCGCCGGCCGCCGTGTCGATGATCCGATACGGCACCTCGATCTTGGCGAGCATCTCCTTCTCGTACTCAAGCAGCCGCTGGTGCTCGGCGGCGGCGTCCTCGGGACGCACGTAGGAGAACATCTCGACCTTGTCGAACTGGTGGACGCGGATGATGCCCCGGGTGTCCTTGCCGTAGGAGCCCGCCTCGCGGCGGAAGCACGACGACCAGCCCGCGTAGCGCAGCGGCAGCTCGTCACCGCCGATGATCTCGTGCGCGTGGTAGCCCGCCAGCGACACCTCCGACGTGCCGACCAGGTAGAGGTCGTCGTCGGGCAGACGGTAGATCTCCTTGTCGTGGGCCACGTGGAACCCGGTGCCCTGCATCGTCTCCGGCTTGACCAGCACCGGCGTGATCATCGGCGTGAACCCGCGCTCGATCGCGTGCTGCATCGCCATGTTGAGCAGGCCGAGCTGCAGCCTGGCGCCCACGCCCTTGAGGAAGAAGAACCGCGAGCCGGACACCTTGGCGCCGCGCTCCATGTCGATGGCGTCGAGCCGCTCGCCCAGCTCCAGATGGTCCTTCGGCTCGAAGTCGAACACCCGGGGCTCGCCGTGCGTCTCCAGCACGACGTAGTCGTCCTCGCCGCCGGGCGGGGCGGCCTCCTCGACGATGTTGGGCACCGTCTGCAGGACCTCGTCGAGCTCGCCGGCCAGCTTTTCGGCCTCGGCCTCGGCGGACTTGACCTGCGAGGCGAGCTCCTTGGCCCGCTGGAGCAGCGCGGCCTTCTCCTCGCCCTGCGCCTTGGAGACCGACTTGCCCATGCTCTTCTGCTCGGCGCGCATGGCCTCGAACGAGGTCAGCGCGGATCGGCGGCGCTCATCGAGCGCGAGCAGCGTGTCGACGACGGAGTCGTCCTCACCGCGGGCACGCTGCGACGCCCGTAGCCGGTCGGGATCCTCACGAAGGGTACGCAGGTCAATCACAAGGAAAGGCTACCGGCGCGGGCCCCTCACCCGCTCCCGGATTAGACCTCGCCGGCGCGGACGCGGGCCAGCCAGCCCGCCGCCTCGGCGAACTCCGCGTCGGCGGTGCCCCGCTTGATCTGCGGCGCCACCCCGTCCGCGCGCGGATAACTGCCCAGGAAGCGCACCTCGCCGCAGATGCGGTGCAGCCCGGAGATCGCCTCCCCCACCCGCGCGTCGGCCACGTGACCCTCGAAGTCGAAGTGGAAGAAGTAGCGGCCGATGCCGTTGCCGGTGGGCCGCGACTCGATCCGGCTCAGGTTGACGCCGCGCACCGAGAACTCGGTCAGCATCTCCAGCAGCGCGCCCGGATGGTCGTCGGCCAGGAAAGCCACCAGCGTCGTGCGGTCGGAGCCGGTCGGCTCGGGCAGCGGGCCCGGCCTGCTCACCCTGACGAACCTGGTCACGGTGTCGGACCGGTCGCCGATGTCGCCCACCAGCTCGACCAGGCCGTAGTGCTCGCCCGCGATGCGCGCCGCGATGGCCGCGTCGTACGGCGAGCCCGGCAGCGACACCTCCTGGGCCGCCGCGGCGGTCGACGGCGCGGACACCACGACCGCGTCGGGCAGCTCGCGCGACACGAACGCCCGGCACTGCGTGATCGCCGCCGGATGCGTGTAGACGCGCTTGATGTGCACCAGCTCGGTGTCGGGCCTGGCCAGCAGCGAGAACCGCACCGGCAGCAGCAGCTCGGCGGTGATCAGCAACGGCTCGCCCCAAGCGAACTCGTCGAGCGTCGTCGTGATGCCGCCCTCAAGGGAGTTCTCCAGCGGCACCACGGCCCCGTCTGCCTCGCCGCTCCGCACCGCGTTGAGCGCGGCAGGCACGGTGGCGCACGGCAGGCGCTCGGCCCCTGGCTCCAGCAGCCGCAGGGCCTCCTCGGTGAAGGTCCCCTCCGGTCCGAGATACGCGAGTCTGGGCATACTCACAGGGTATCCGCAGGTTGACGAGCCGCGTCGGGTATTTCGGAACGCCGTTTCGGCAGCCACCAGCCCAGCAGCCACACCAGGGCCAGCGCCCCCAGCCCGAAACCGTTCTGCACGATCTTGCCGAGCACCGGGCTGACCACCGGTATCTCCGCCGCCTTCAGCGACACCCCCCACCACGGGACCGGCACCACGTAGTACAGCCACACCCCCGCGGCCACCCTCAGCCGCACCGGATCGCGCCCGTCGCCCACGATCGCCCCCAGCACCACGACCACCCAGGCCAGATGGTGGATCCAGGCGACCGGCGACAGCAGCACCGCCATCAGCCCCACGAGCGCCACCGCGCGCACCCCGTCACCCGCCCGGTACGCCTCACGCGCGGCGCGGAACCCGTACCACCCGACCACCGCCACCAACGCCAGCCAGATCACCGTCGTCAGCGCGTCCGGCATGTACAGGCGGATCAGCATGCCGCGCATCGACTGGTTCGTCGTGGCGGCGTTCGCGCCCAGCCGCTCGGAGTCGAGCAGCGCCCCGAACCAGAAGTCCACCGCGTCCTGCGGCACCACCGCGAACGGCAGCAACGTCAGCAACGCCGTCACGAACGACGCCATGAACAGCGTCCGCCACTGCCGCGTCACCAGCAGATAGATCAGGAAGACGCCCGGCGTCAGCTTGACCGCCGTCGCCACCCCGATCAGGAACCCGCGCGGCCACCACGGCCGCCGCGCCACGCAGTCGGCCAGGCACAGCGCCACCAGCAGGATGTCCACCTGCCCGAACCGCACCTGGTCGCGGATCGGCATCAGGTACGTGCACGCCACCATCAGGAACGCGAACACCCACGGCGCATACCTGCCGCCCAGCACCCGCCGGAACGCGAACCCCACCGCCACGGCCAGCGTGACGAAGATCCCCGCCGTCCACGCCCACTGCGCCGTCTCCCACGACATCGCCGCGAGGCCCGCCGCCATCATCGCCGCCACCGGCGGGTACGTGAACGGCAGCAACTGCGGCGCCGGGGTGAAATAGTCGTAGACCGGACGCCCGTCGAGCAGCATCCGCCCGCCGGTACGGTAGACGTCGAGGTCCACCAGGCGCTGGTCGTCCGGGTTCGTCAGCCAGTGCTGCACCAGCGGCGTCACAGCCGCCGCGACGACCAGCACCGCCACGGCCCACGCCCACCACTGCCGCCGCCACGGCGCCTCGACACTCGTCACGGTGTGGCACGTTACCGTGGCTGTTGTTCACCGAGCGCGCCAACACCGGGGGTTCCGCACATGCCGCAAGCCACCTTCCGCGCGCCCTCCCCCCTCCCCAAGCACGGGCGCGACCTCCCGGAAGGCCAGCACAACCTCCCCGGGCGCCTGCCCGGTCTCCCCGAGCACCAGCGCAGGCTCCCCGGCCGCCAGCGCGCCCTCCCCGAGCACGGGAGCGACCTCCGCGAGCACGGGCGCGACTTCCCTGGACACGGGCGCGGTCTCCCCGACGCCCGGAGCGACCTCCCCGGGCACGGGCGCGACCTCTCCCTGCGCCGGTGCGGCGAGTACGCGGTACGGCGGAGGTCGGCGCAACGGGTACGGCGAAGTGGCGCACAAGGCGCACGGCGACCGGCCCTCGGCGCACTGGCCGCCCTGCTGCTCACCCTCATGCTCACCACCGTCCTGGCAGCACCCGCCTCGGCCACCACCGCACCCGGCCGGGTGGCGCTCATCGGCGTCCCCGGCCTGGAGTGGAGCGACCTCGACGAGTCCCGCACCCCCAACCTGTGGAAACTCGTCACCCAGGGCGCCTCCGCCTCCATGTCCACCCGCGCCGTCCCGCCCCCGGACCGCGGCATCACCTGCCCGGTCGCCGGCTGGCTCACCGTCTCGGCGGGCCAGCGCGCGGGCACCCCCGGCAAGGGCTGCCCGCCCACCCCCGCCCCCCGGCCCACCGCGGACGGCGGCGCGACGGTCCCCGGCTGGGCCGAGCTGTCCGCCCACCAGGCCGACACCGGGTACGCCGCCCAACTCGGCACCCTCGGCCAGTCCGTGGCCGACGCCGGGGGCAGGACGGCCGCGATCGGGCCGGGAGCCGCCCTCGCCGCCGCCGACAAGGCGGGAAATATCACCCGATACGCCGACACCCCCGAGGCCCTCCCGGACCCGTCCGCCTACACCCTGATCGTCCTCGACGCCCCCGAACTCGCCGACGCCTGGTCCCACCGCCCCCTCGACCAGTACGGCGTCCCCACGGCCATGCCCGCCGCCACCCGCCACGCCGCCGTGGCCAAGGCCGACGCCCGGATCGGCGCGTTCCTCGCCACCCTCCCGCCCGGCTTCACCACCCTCGTCGCGGGCATCTCGGACGTCACCCCCAGCGCCCACCTGCACGTCGCCATCGCCGCCGGTCCCTCGCCCACCGGCCGGCCGTACGGACCCGGCCACCTCACCGCCACCTCCACCCGCCAGGACGCCCTCGTCACCATCTCCGACCTGACGGCCACAGCCATCCAGCTCACCGGCGCCGAACACCCGCGCCAGGTCGTCGGCCGCCCCTGGCAACCGAACGGCGCCGCGGCCACCCCGGCCGAAACGGTCACCGGCCTGGCGGACGCCGACCTGGCCAGCCAGGTCCTCCGCGAGGTCCGCGGCCCCTTCTTCGCCGTCTTCGTCGCCGTGCAGCTCCTCTTCTACGCCTTCGCCGCCCTGGCCCTACGCCGCCGCCGCACCCCCAACCTCGAGGGCCACCCCACACAAGCCGGACACCCCACCCCACAGACCGACCAGGCCCGGACCGAAGAACTCGGCACCGCAGACCAGCCGGCCCACGTAAGAGAGACCGGGACCGCAGTCCCCCTGCCCCCGGGCGACGAGGCCGGGACCGCAGGCCCCCTGGCCCAGGGCGACGAGGCCGGAACCGCAGACCACCCAGCCCATGCCGAAGAGGCCGGGGGCGCAGACCACCCAGCTCCAGCCGAAGAGGCCGGGGGCGCAGGCCGCCAGGCGTCTCCGGGAGCGCCCCTGGGCGGGCGGTCGGCCCACGCCACCGGCAGTGGGCTCCGGGCGGCCGGGGGGATCGATGTGGCCAGTGCCTCACGGTTGCTGGTGGCCGTGCAGGTGGTGTCCGTCGTGAGTGGCGCCATCGCCGTGTCGACGTTCCTGGCCCAGCTGGTCCCGTGGTGGAGCCTGGGGGCGCCGATGACGGCGCTGATCGGCACCATCCTGGCCACCGCCGCCCTGATCACCGGTCTGGCGTTCGCGGGCCCGTGGCGGGCGCACGTGCTGGGCCCGCTGACCGTGGTGGCGGCCGTGACGTCGGTGGCGATGCTGGTGGACGTGATGACCGGCTCCACCCTCCAGGTGAACGCGGTGTCCGGCTACGAGCCCGTCACCGGCGGCCGCTTCTACGGCTTCAGCAACATCGCGTTCGCCATCTACGCGACGGGCACGATCCTGGCCCTGGCCGGAGTGGCGCAGTGGCTGAACGGCCGGGGGACGCCGCGGGTCGTGGTGATGGCGGTGTGCGCGGCGTACGGCGGGCTGGCGGTGTTCGCCGACGGGTGGCCGTCGTGGGGCGCCGACTTCGGCGGGGTGCCGGCGTTCGTGGTGGGGCTGGCGGTGTTTCTCATCCTCCTGTCGGGACGCCGGGTGTCGGTCGTGAAGCTGCTGCTGGTGGGCCTGGCCGGAGCGGTGCTGATCGGCGCGATCGCGGTGTTCGACTGGCTGCGCCCGGACAGCCAGCGGACGCATCTGGGCACGTTCGTCCAGCAGATCATCGACGGTCAGGCGTTGACCGTGGTGGCCCGCAAGTTCGGGGCGATGGTGGGCGTCACGGTGGGGAACTGGTCGCTGACCCTCCTGTCGCTGGTCGCGCTGGCCTTCCTCTTCCTGGTGCTGAACCGGCCGTCGCGGTGGGGCGCCTCGGCGCTCGGCCAGGCGTACGCGCTGGCGCCCACGCTGCGTGCGGGGCTGTTCGGCGCGCTGACGTGCGCGCTCATCGGTTTCCTCATGAACGACTCGGGCATCGCCATCCCGGCCATGGCGCTGACCGTGGCGGTGCCGCTCACGCTCGCGGCGTGTGTAAGGGCCTTGCAGCTCGCCGCGCCCACCACAGCAGGGCCGCCGTCAGGGCCAGCAGCGCCCACGGCGTCACCTGGCCGCGCACGACGCTCCTGAGCCATTCGAGGTCGTCGGGCAGCACGTAGACCCGGGCCGGCAGGTAGGCCAGCGACAGCACGAGCAGGTGGGCGACGAGGAACCGGTCGAGCGTGGACGCGGCGACCAGGGCCAGCACCCCGAACGCCAGCCCGTCGTACCAGGGCAGCACGTAGGGCGAGGCGAACAGGTAGGCGACGACCAGCACCAGCGCCACCACCGCCGCGCTCTCGCCGGCGGGCCCGCGCGCCGCCCGGGTCGCCCGGAACAGCGACCAGGCGATGAGCGCGAGCAGCAGCAGCGAGCCGATCTGGATCTCGCCCCGGTAGGCGCTGCCGGTGCCGACGATCTCCTGCAGCCAGCCCTGGACGAGCTTCCACGGCGAGGCGTGGGAGATCGACTTGCTGGTGCGGGTCACGGGCCCGACGGCCTCGGCCCCGACGAGGACGTAACCGGCGACCACCACCGCGAGCGCGATCCCGGCCACGAGGGCCAGCCGGCCGGGCCGCCGCCGCATCTCCCACGCGGGCCCGAGCGCCACGAGGCCGACGTTGACCTTGGCGGCGACCCCCAGCCCCAGCAGCGCGCCGGTGGCCAGGGCGCCTCCTCTGGACGGCAGGCCGCTCGCCAGCAGGGCGGCCACCACGCAGGCGATGGCCAGCGTGTCGACGTGCATGCCCGCGACGAGCTGGTAGAGCAGCAGCGGGTTGGCCGTCCACAGCAGCGCGGCGCGCACGCGCCTGGCCGGGTCGTGCCGGGTGAAGCGGTCGATCAGGAGCCCGGTCGCGACGAAGGCGGCGGCGTTGACCAGCGCGAGAACGAAGATCGTGAGGCGCAGGGAGTCGCCGCCCACCAAGCTCGCCAGGGCCTGCACGAACGTGGCGACGGGCCCGTAGACGCTGGGCTCCTCCCGCCACGGCTCCTCGACCGCGTCGGCGATCGGGTCGCCGGGCAGGTCGGTCGCGCCGTGGGAGTAGGGGCTCAGGCCGAGCGTGAGCATGCGCCCGTAGGCGGCGTAGTTGAGATGGTCACCGGAGCCGGACGGCGGCAGGAACGCCAGCACCCCGGCGGCCACGCAGCCGAGCGCCACGAGACGGCGGGCGACGAGAGGACGGGCGACGCCCCCGCGCGAGGGCAGGACGCTCAGCCCGGCGAGCAGCCCGGCGGCGCCCAGGACGAGCGCGGCGGCGGCCATCGCGACGACCAGGTGCGGATCGGGCGCGGCGGACAGCGAGAACGGCGGATGCCAGGCCGCGCCGGTCAGCGCGGGCACCAGGGCGGACGGGCCGAGAAGACCGATGGTGATCGTCAGCAGGATCGACGCGACGATCGCCGCCGTGGCCAGGACGGCCACCGGCGTGGCGGCCGGCGCGGCGGCGGCCCCGGCACTCCGGGTCTCGGAAGTCACCCGCAAATTCCAGCACACTCGCCGCGCCCGCCCGGACGCCGATCTCCAGCCTGTGGAAAACGTGACGGGGACGGTCAGCGCCGCAGCTTGGCGAGGTTGTCGGCGACCACCGGCTCGCGGCTGGCCAGGGCCAGCGCCACGTCACGCAGTTGCCGGGCCCGGTGGAGCTGCGCCCGCCAGTCGGAACCGGTCGCCCGGTGGGCCATCTCCACCTCCACCTCGCGGACGCGGAAGCCCTTGCGCAGCAGGTCGATGGTCAGCGCGGTCTCCACGCCGAAGCCGTGCGCCAGCGGCCGGGCCGCCTCGAAGGCATCGCGGGTGAGGCAGCGCTGCCCGTTGAGCGGCTGGGTGGCCTCGAAGCCGGTCGCGCGGCGGATGCCGTCGCGGGAGACGCGGACGACGATGCCGTGGCCGGCGAGCTTGACCCTGGTGGCGAAGACCGCGATGGTCATGTCGGCCTCGCCGGTGCGCACGGGTTCGATTAACGGGGCCGCGGCCTGCGCGGTGCCGGCCAGGTCGGCGTCGAGGAACAGCAGGTGGCGCGGGATCTCGCCGTCGAGGAGCCGGACGGCTTCGGCGCCCGTCTCCATCGCGGCGGCCTTGCCGCGGTTGCGGCTGTGGCGGACCACCCTGGCCCCCGCCGCGCGCGCCACCCGGCCCGTCGGGTCGGTCGAGCCGTCGTCGACGACCACGACGAGGTCGACGCCGGGCAGGCCGAGCGCCGCCTCGACGGTGAGACCGATGCGGTCGGCCTCGTTCTTGGCCGGGACGACCACCGCCGTGTCGGCCGTCATGAGCCCTCGGCGATGAGGAACTCCTGCGGCACCTCGTCATGCACGGTGAACACCGAGTCGAGCCCGGTGACCTGCAGGATCTTGCGCACGGCGGGGCGCGGGGCGGCGACGTCGAGCGCGCCTCCCTGCTCCTTCATCCGTTTGAGCGCCGAAAGCAGCACGTTCATCCCCGTGGAGTCGCAGAAATCCACGGCGGACATGTCGATGACCACGCGGCTGGGCCCCTCCTGCAGCAGTCGCGTGAACTCCGACTGCAGGTGGGGTGCCGTATAGAGGTCGATTTCACCGGCGATCACGACGAGTGCGTGGCCGGCATGTGATCGAGTCGAGACCTTGAGCTCCACATGGGCAGGCTAGCGGCGCGAGCGCCCCGGGTCACGTTGTCACGCCGATAGGGCGACGACCGGTATGGAGCGACGCCGGGAAACGACGGGTTCTTGGCCGAGGCTCGCGAGAGACTTTGACCGCCGGCCGCGAGGTCGTACGAGAGTCGCCGTTTGGGCTCCACGGCGACGGAGAGTACGCGAAACTTGACGGTGCGAAACCTTGGGGTCCGGCGACGGCCCCACTTCACACAGGAGGAGGGGCTGGGCTGGAACCCGCGGGCCCGATCGTCCATGAACACAGACCGACTCGAAGATCCGCAGCGTCAGAGGCTCCGCGAACACCTGGAGGCCATCCTCATCCGCTCCGAGAAGGCCACCTCGTGGCACGACGAGGCCGCTCGCCTGCGCGGCCTGGTCAACCATGAGGGGTACGTGCCGGTCCGCACCCGGTTGGCGGGCGTGGACCTCGACTTCCTGGCGGGCGCCCGGGAGGACCTGCTGAGGTTCTCGGAGCTGGGGCTCCGGCTGCTCGACCTGCACCAGCCGCGCGACGCCGGGGGCATCACCAGCGACGCCGCGCATCCGATCCTGCGGTGCCGGAGCTGCATGTGGCGCTGGCCCTGCCCGACATTCCGCGCTATTTCCGACTCGTTCAACGCGCCTCCGGAGTCCGCCCTCCCGGAGTCGGCCTGACGGCGCCCACCCCGGCCCCTCACGGAGCCCGCCTGACGGCGCCCTGAGCGGGCCCTCCCCCCTCCACCGAAGCCGCAGCCGCAGCCGTAGCCGAACCCGTAGCCGAACCCGCTGGGAGCCGGATCTCGAACCGGCACCCGGGCCCCTCGTTGACCACGCCGATCGTCCCGTCGTGCGCTTCGACGAGGCCCCGGGCGATCGCCAGCCCGAGCCCGGCCCCGCCGTCGGCGGTCGGCGTCCGCGCCGCCTCGCCCCTGAACGCCACGTCGAACACCCGCGGCAGGTCCTCTGCGGGGATCCCGCCACAGCAGTCGGAGACCGACAGGCAGGCCAGCCCGTCGTCGAGCCCGGCGCGCAGCACGACGTCGCGCCCCGGCGGCGTGTGCCTGATCGCGTTCGCCACCAGGTTGAGCAGCGCCCGGCCGAGGGCTCCGGCGTCGGCCGTGACCGGCGGCGCCGCGCCCGCCTCGGCCGTCAGCCGCACGCCCTTGGCGCGGGCCAGCGGCTCGGCCCCGGCGAGCGTGTCGGCGACCAGGTCCGCCAGCCCGATCCCGCTGCGCGACAGCCGCAGCGCCCCGGCGTGGATCCTGGACAGCTCGAACAGGTCGTCGACCATGGCCGACAGCCGGTCCACCTCCAGCCGGATCTGGGCGTGATAGCGGCCGACGGTCGCGGGATCGGACACCACGCCGTCCTCCAGCGCCTCGGCCATGGCGCGCATCCCGGCCAGCGGGGTGCGCAGGTCGTGGCTGACCCAGGCGACGAGCTCGCGCCTGGCTCCCTCCAGGGCGCGTTCGCGCGCGTACGCCTCCTCCAGGGTGGTGGCGATCGTCTGGAGCTCGGCGGGCAGCCCGCGCGGCGCGCTGAACGGGACCTCGCGGACGGCGGCGACGAGCCGCCTGCTCTCCCCCACCACCCGCCTGGCCAGCACGAACGCGACTCCGAGCCCCACCAGGCCGCCCACCGCGACGACGCTGAGCACGATGTCGCGCGCCGGGCCTTCGAGGATCATGCGCATGGTGATCGCCACCACGCCGGCCAGGGTCGCCACGACCGCGACCACCACGACGACAGCCAGCATCACGCCGATCGAGCGGGTGCGCAGGCGGCCCATCACGGCCAGGCCGAGCCCGGCCACCAGGAGCCCGAGCCCGGCGGTGACGGCGACGATCATGCCGAGGTCGCCGGTCATGCCAGCGGCTCGTAGCGGTAGCCGACCCCCCAGACCGTGACGATCCTTCGCGGTTCGGTCGGATCCGGCTCGATCTTCTCGCGCAGCCGCCTGACGTGCACGGTCACGGTGGAGGAGTCGCCGAACGACCAGCCCCACACCTGGTCGAGCAGCGCCGAGCGGCTGAACGCCTGGCGGGGGTTGCGCATCAGGTAGGCGAGCAGGTCGAACTCGCGGGCGGTCAGCATCACCGGCGCGCCGCCGAGCCGGACCTCGTGCGCGCCCACGTCCACGACCAGGTCGCCGTCGCGGAGCACGCCGGTGCCGGCCGTGACGGCGGCGCCGCGGGCGCGGCGCAGCACCGACTGGACGCGCAGCGCCAGCTCGCGGGGGCTGAACGGCTTGGTCACGTAGTCGTCGGCGCCGGTCTCCAGCCCGGCCACGCGGTCGATCTCCTCGCCGAGCGCGGTCAGCATGATCACGGGCACGGGCCAGCGCTCCCTGAGCTTCCTGCACACCTGGAGGCCGTCGAGCTTGGGCAGCATCAGGTCGAGCACCATCAGGTCGGGCGGGCTGGCCAGCGCGCGGCGCAGTGCCTCGGCGCCGTCGCCGACGCACTCGACCTCGTGCCCGTCGCGCTCCAGGTAGCGGGCGACCACCTCGGACACGGTCGGATCATCCTCGACCACCAGGATTCGGGTGCTCACCCCTGCACGGTACGGCGCGGACCTGATCGGGCGGCACCCGCGTCATCGGTTCGTAAGGGTCGCAGATCGTCCCGGCAGGACGTACGGTGGCCTCATGGGTCGAGTAATCATGCTCGTGCTGGGCGCACTGCTTGCGCTCTTCGTGTTGTTCAACTTCATCGTCCCGATGGTTCTGGGGCTTCTGAAGGTCGCTCTCATCATCGGCGTCGTGGCCGTGCTGGTGTTCATCGTGGTCACGATGGTCGGTAAGTCCTCGTCGGCACGGTGACGCTCTTCCTGTTCGATCCGTGGCTCATCGCCGTGACCATGGTCGCGGTCCTGTTGCTGGCCTCCTGGGCCGCCAGGCTGCTGCCTGTCCTCGGCGGTGAGCCGTCCGGGTTTCCGCTGGTCTACGCGCGGCGCACGGCTTTCCAGCGCCAGCGCGATCCCGACGCGGCCGGGCGGCCCCGGCCGCGAGCGCCATCGGCGCGCCCCGCTTTCCGGTAAGCGGGGCTCATCCGGGCCCTGAGGTTCTCTCCCATGGGAAGGGCTCATGATCGACTCACTTGTCACGTTCGTCATCGGCATGTCCGGCGGCCACGCCGCGCTCGGGATCGTGCTGTTCACGCTGGCGGTGCGGCTGCTGTTGCTGCCTCTGGCCGTCAAGCAGGCGCGTAGCGCCCGGGTCAGGGAACGGCTCGCGCCCAGGCTGCGGGCGCTCCAGAAGCGCTATGGGCGCGATCCGGCGAAGCTGGCCGGCGAGACGCGCGCGCTCTACGCCAAGGAGGGCACGTCGCCGTTCGCCGGGATCCTGCCGGGGCTGGCGCAGTTGCCGTTCATGTGGCTGATGTACCGGGTGGCGACGCATCCGACCGCGCTGGCGGGGCACGACCTGTTCGGCGCGCCGCTCGGGCAGCACGTGGCCGCGATAACGGTGAATTACGGTCTGTTCAGCGTGCCGGTTTTGGTCTTTACACTCGTCATCACTCTGATGGCGCTGGTGGCGTGGTGGATGTCACACAAGACCACGGCCATGATGACCGAGGAGCAGCCGGAGCTCATGCGCCGGATCATGCCGCTGCTGCCGTTCGGCTCGCTGCTGGCCGCGGCGGTGCTTCCCCTGGCCGCCGGGCTCTACCTGCTCGTGTCGACGGCCTGGACGGCCGGAGAGCGCGCGGTGCTGGCTACCCGGCCTCTCTGAGCGCGTGCACCTGCCCGTTGTTCACGGTCCCCGTGGGCGCGGGCAGGATCGCCCACACCGTGGTCGTGTCGCCGTCGTGGCGAACCCCCCAGCTCTCCGCGACGTACTCGACGATGCCCAGCCCACGGCCGCCCAGCGACGACAGCGCCGGCCGGCCCGCCCGCGGCTCGGTCGCCGCTCCCCCGTCGCTCACGGCGACCTCGATGTGATCGTCGCTGCGCAGCCAGGTCACTTTCACCATGCCCGACGGCAGCGGATGCGCATGCCTCAACGCGTTGCTCAGCAGCTCGCTCACCACGAGGACGGCGTCGTCGATCGCGGCGGTGAACACCCCGCAATCCTGCAGGTCGGTGCTCAGACGCTGGCGGGCAACGGCGACGCTGGACGGCGCGTACGGCAGCAGCACCACGCTTGACACACCCACCTCCCCGCTCCCAGTGCCCCCCGCGGGAACACTCCCCGGTACGACCGAAATGCCCCGTTACTCAATCCCAGAAACCGCATCTCGATCACAGCTTGTACACATCGGACGATAGATCAGCTCAACCGTGACCACCTCGTTACCGCATCGGTGTGTCGGATCCGATAGGGGATGCACGCTTGAGCACGAGTCTCATACGGGTGCCGCCGCCGGGCCCCGGATGGGCGCTCACCTCGCCGCCCTGGGCCCTGGCCAGGCTCCGCACGATGTAGAGGCCTAAGCCGACCCCGCCGAACCGTCTTCGGTCACCGCTGTCGACCTGCACGAACCGTTCGAAGATCCGCTCCCGGTCGGCCGGCGCGATGCCCACGCCCTCGTCGTCGACGACCACGACCAGCGCGCCGTTCTCGGGCCGGGCGGAGACGCTGATCAGGCCGCCCTTCGGCGAGTACTTGAACGCGTTCTCCAGCAGTTGCGCGAGCACGATGTCGGTGGCAAGCGCGTCGCCCATCGCGAGCGGCAGCCCGTCGGCGACGCTCACCTCGACCCGGTGGCTGTCGGACAGCACGGGTAAGCCCAGCGTGGCCGCGCGCACCCGCTCGGCCAGGTCGAACGGCTCGTCCCTGACCACCTGCTCCTCCGCGCCGGCCCGCGCGCCCAGCAGCAGGTGGTCCATGAGCTGCCCGAGCGACCTGGACCGCTCGGCGATCGTGTGCACGGCGGAGCGGCGCTCGGCGTCGCTCAGCTTGTCCCAGCGGGAGTCGAGCGTGCTGGCGAAGCCGCGCACGATCGTGATCGGGGTGCGCAGCTCGTGGCTGGTCGTGGCCAGGAACAGGTCCTTGGCCTCTTCCAGCTCCTTGGCCGCGGTCACGTCGCGGAAGTCGACGACCAGCTCGCCGGTCTCCTGGATGCGCGCGCCCACCACGTCCAGCCAGCGCCCGTCGGCGAGCTGGACCGTCAGCTTCTCGCCCGGGGCGGGCTGCGGGAACGGCGGCGGCTGCCCCACGGCCTCCTCGGCCGGGACGGCGGTCAGCCGGGCGGCGGCCGGGTTCCAGCGCAGCACCCGCCCCTCGCGGTCGAGCACGGCGATGCCGTCGGCGCTGGCGTCGAACACCGCCCGCTCGTGGGCCCGCTGCCGCACCGCCTCCTGGTAGGCGACCGCGTTGCCGACGGCGATGCCGGCGTGCCCGGCCAGCAGCTCCAGCAGCTCCAGCTCCAGGTGGCCGGGCTTGCGCCGGGCGAACAGCGCGTAGAGCGCCCCGTACGGCCGCCCGCCGACGGCCGCCAGGCCGAGCGCGACCGTGTGCAGGCCCTTGAGGCTGGACCAGACCAGGCTGTCGAGCCCCTCCGACTCCAGCAGCACGGTCTTGCCGGTGCGCAGCAGCTTGCCGACGAGGCTGTTGTGCAGGTCGGTGGTGGTGCCCTTGGGCACGTCGGGAAGCTGGTAGGTGCTGACCAGCCGCAGCCGGTCGCCCTCGATGAGCACGAACCCGCCCGCGTCGGCCCCGGTGAGCTCGGTCAGGCTGGCCGAGATCCGGTCGAGCACGGCGGGCAGCTCCAGCTCGGCGTTGATGTCGCCGACCACGTCGGTCAGCCGCCGCACCAGCCGGGCGCGGCGGGCCATCCGGTTCTTGGCCGCGTCGTCGGCCTGCACCAGGTGGTGGACGCACACGTAACCGGCGACGGCGCTGCCGATGCGCAGCGCGCTGATGTCGACCCGGACGTCCAGCACCTCGCCGTCGCCGCGCACGCGCTTGGTGCGCAGCGAGACCTGCCCGCCGGTGCGCACCCGCTCCAGCACCGCATGGTGCTCGGCGGTCAGCTCGTCCGGCACGATCGGCGCCCGGCGGCCCAGCATCGTGGCCGCCGTCAGGCCGAAGAGCCGCTCGGCCGCGGCGTTCCAGACCAGGACGGTCTGGTCCCGGTCGAGGACCACGACGGCGTTGGGCGAGCTGTCGAGCACGGCACGGGCTATGTCATCGTCACTCCCAGCCCATTCGTCCCCCACGACTCCATAGTGCCCCCGGCGTGGCGGCCTTGTCGGGCGATCCGTCCGATACGCTGCGGTCACGGCGTTTCCAACAGGGGGTGAAGGCATGTCGGACGACATCGACGCCCTGTTGCGGGTGACCTCCGCCACCTATCGAGGCGACGGGCCGCCCGATGTCGCGTTCGGCACGTACGACGGCGCGGTCGGGCGGATGATCATCGCGGTGACGGGCCGCGGCATCATCTCGTGCAGCTTCGAGGACGAGCAGGACGTGTACGAGCGCGTCACCAACCACGTGGGCCGGCACATCGCCCCCAACCCGAGACGGCTCGACCCGGTGCGCCGCGAGCTCGACGCCTACTTCTCGGGGCGGCTGCGGGCCTTCGCCACGCCGGTCGACCTGGCCCTCGCCACCCCCTTCGCGCGCACGGTGCTGCAAAAGACGATGGCGGTGCCGTACGGGACGACCACGACGCTGGAGAGCATCGGCGAGCTGATCGGCAGGCCGCGCGCCCTGCGCGCGGTCGGCAACGCGCTCAGCGCCAACCCGGTGTGCGTGGTGGTGCCGTGCCACCGGGTGGTGCGTGACGACGGCGGGCTCGGCGACTACGCCGGGGGCGAAGCCGCCAAGCGCCACCTGCTCAACGTCGAGCGCCGCGCCGCCTGATCGCGCCGAGCGCCAGCGTCACCAGGGCCGCCACGAGGGCGGCGCCGAGCGCGCCGTTCATCCACGGCTGCCGCTCGAAGCCGATCGCCTCGCGCGCGGCGGCCCAGATGCCGTCCCACTGCTCCACCGTGGGCGTGGAGGTCGTCAGCCAGTAGGCGGCGAAGCCGAGCGCCCACGGCGCCAGCATGGACCAGCGGGCCGGCGCGTCCTCGGCGGTGTTCCACCGGGTGGCGCCGCCGAGCAGGAAGTAGTCCACGGCCAGCACCGCGAACATCGGCACGAACACCGCGCCGATCACGCCCAGGAACGCGCCGTAGGAGGTCACGTCGACCACCAGCGCGATCGCGACGGTCAGCACGCCGATGGCGACGCTGAGGATCCGCCGGTCCACCCGGGGCATGAGGTTCTGCAGCGAGACGGTGGTCGAGTAGACGTTCGCGAACGACTGGTCGGCCTCGCGCAGCACCAGGATGCCGAAGAACATCGCGCCCAGCGGCACGGCCACGAACGGCCCGAACACGGCGGTGCTGTCGTTCTGCACGGCGGCGGCCCCGGCGATCGCCACCGCGTAGACGCCCAGCCCCAGGCAGGCGACCTGGGCGAGCGTGTAGCCGCCGACGACGCCGGTGAAGGCGGCCCGGCTGGAGCGCGAGTGCCTGGCGAAGTCGGCGGCCAGCGGCACCCACGACACCGACAGCGCGATCACGTAGTCGACGGCCGGCGCGAACGCGGTCCAGGACCCGCCGCTCTGCGGGGGCGCGTCGCCCAGGAACTGGAACGTGAACCAGATCAGCGCCACGATCACCAGGGCCGTGATGTAGCGCCGCAGCAGCCTGATGGCGCCGAGCGGCCAGATCGTCAGGGCCGTGGTCAGCACCCCGGCGACGATCACCCACACCGCGTACGGGACGGTGTCGCCGAAGACGGCCATCGCGCCCTGGGCGATGACCCAGAGCTCGAACGCCCCCCAGCCGATCATCTGGATGATGTTGAGCACGGTCGGCACGTACGAGAGCCGGGCCCCGAACAGCCCGCGCAGCAGCACCATCGCGGGCTGGCCGGTCTGGGTCCCGGGGATGGCCGACAGGCCGACCATCGCGGTGCCGATCAGGCTGCCGACGACGGCGGCGGCCAGCGCGGCGGTCAGGCTGAGCGGTGCGTTGCCCAGCGGGTCGAGCAGGAACAGGGCGCCCGAGAACCCCAGGAGGCTGACGGCCAGGTTGGCCCAGAGGGCTCCCTGGTCGAGGACTCCGAGGGTTTTGGGGGCGGCCCCTTCAAGAGTGAGAGGGACTTCGTCGTCGCGGACGTCATGCGCCATCGCACTGCTCCCTACGCCGGCATTACCCGGACAGGTTCATGCGGTCGGCGACGGCCTCGGTCGCCCTCTCAGCCCGGTACGCCCCGAGCTCCCGCGTTGGCTTGATTGGAAAGCTGAGATCAGCCCAGCTAGCGCCCCTATGATGCACCATTTGCCCGAGATCGGCCAGCGTCCGGACGGAGCTGTAGGCGCCACCACAGACAGTCCGCTGACGTCCGCAGAAGTACAGCTAAGTACGCTCCGGTTGCTGTACTTCTTGGCTGTACGATCCGGCGCCGACTCGCCCGCCGGATGGGGAAATCACGCCATGGCGGGAAGCACTGCGGTCGGGATGTCCGCCGATCTGATGATCTGCTTGGGACCAATGAACCGGGCTGTCACGAGCAGCCCCGCGTCATGAGCGACCTGGCCGGCATGGCTAGCGGACGCGTCCTCAATGAGCCACGGCGTCAAATCCAGCTCAAACGCGTCCACCACTGTCTTGAGCACACAGCTTTCAGTGGCAATCCCACATACGTATAGGTCCGTCCAACCATGCTCACGTACGAGCTTGGCACCTTCCGCACTGAACAAGCTATAGATGGTCTTGTCTA
Source organism: Nonomuraea ceibae (assembly GCF_019396325.1). Taxonomy (GTDB): domain Bacteria; phylum Actinomycetota; class Actinomycetes; order Streptosporangiales; family Streptosporangiaceae; genus Nonomuraea; species Nonomuraea ceibae. The sequence goes on along the minus strand of NZ_JAHKRO010000001.1, from coordinate 38,760 downwards.
TGACCGCCGTCGCCTTTTCCGCATATGGCACAAGCTCCTGCGCGATGTCAGTTTCCGGAGAGTCCATAAGCTTGGACCAACCGAAAAGTTTCTCGAAGTTGCTGCCCGAATAGTTCAGATAACGCGTGAACACCACATCGCCACCGGTCGCCTGCCAGCGCTGGACGAGGTCCGCAATCACGGGCACCACATGAGCCGACGCCTCACGAATGAACCCGTTTTGAACGTCAACCACAACGAGAACTGCCGACTTGGACATGAATCTTACCTCTCGCTAGTTTCGCGGAGAACATCAATTGCTTGCGTAAGGTGATCGACTAGGCCGCTCGTTTCCAGTATCGCGGCCCTCATAGAGCGATGCTGACCGGTCTCCTGTGGACGCGCATTGGTCAGGCGAGAGCGAACGCCCCGCAGAAAGCGCCAGCCATACGGCTCCGGCACATCCGGGTCCCGACCTTGCTCGATCTGGCTGTTGATGTGCTCGCAGTACGCCCAAACCGCCTGCGTGGCAAGTTCCGTCGCCACAAGCTCATCTTCGGCAAGAGCGCGTTGCGGAGCAAGAGGGCAATAGACAACTCCCGACCACGACGCGTGCCCGATGGAGATTCCTTTGATGCCGAACGGAACAATCTCTGCATGGTCAAAACCTTCTGCGAGTAGCGCACGCTCGACAAGCTCGGCGTGGCCGAGCGAAGACTCACTCTCTTCCGAATCGCGCTCCAGGAGAACCCGGGGTGTGGACATGATACGCGTTGCCGTGTCCAGCTCAGCTCCGGACCACATTGGTTCATGGAGCCAATAAAGGCTGAGCACGTAAGACGCTTTGACATCCGCGTCGGTCAGATCAGACAGATACCTGGAACCCCAGTCGAGATTTTGACCGTACGACTTACGGCGCCAGACCGCGAGGCTTGCGATATTCGGAAACTTCACATCTTCGCGGATATGGAAGACGGCAACACCGAATGGCCATAAACGTAGCTGGCAAGCACCAGGCGACGGTAGGACTGTGCCTGCGTGACACTCGACTCCGAGTTGCATATCGGCCTGCTTGACTACGCCACGCTCGACGAGCGCCGCCACTCTGTCGGCCCCGATGTATGCACACACGAACTTGTGGGATCGGACCCCGTAGGTGTCGGCGTCGGGGGTTGCCTGCCCGATATCGCCGAACAGTTCATGCGATGTCGCGCCGTACACGAGGCAGTACAGCTCCATATAGAGCGGATCACGGCAGACCGCCCGCCCGGTCTCGTGCCGGTAGACAGCCTTCTCGATGGCGTCCAGGTCCGGCACGCTGCCGAGTCCGTGATGCAACCCAGCACGCTCCATCTCGCGAGCCACCCGGTTGCGGCTCCACCCTTTGGCCTGCCGCTTGGCGATGAGCACGTTGTTCGGCACGAGTCGCTTGATCCCCTGGCCGGGCTCTCCGGACATGACGCGTGTCCCTCCGTGTCCTTGCCGTCATCTAGCAATCACCAAGTGTGACCGTGAATCTAGGTGCTGTGAGGACATTCACAGATGCGCTGTCAACCCGAGCTTGCTTCCAGGCGGGACTCGATGGCAGCAACCCGCTCCCGAAGCTCCGCAAGCTCGTCCCTGAGCTCTGCAACGGCGCCGGACTCCCCGGACACGAGTGCAGGCTCCCGGCCCGTGTCGGCCACCTTCTGAAGGTAGTCGTCCGGCAGCTCAAGCGCACGAGAGATGGCCGTCAGGACTGCCGGCTGCCGGTTCTTGTCCTGTCCTTGCTGGATCTGCCGAAGCGTTGCCGTCGACACCCGCGAGACATCCGCCAGCTTCTTCTGCGTCCAGCCAAGCGAAGTCAACCGCTCGTTGATCACCTTCGCAACGGCGCGCCAATCGCCCACAAGCCCCTCCGAGTCCACATCTAGAAGCCCCTTACCCAAACGAGCGTAGCTAAGTTGTTGCGCTATTGACAGCGCTATTTTTGGCGCTACAGTTAGCGCTAGAAGTTGCTGTCACGCAGCAGCTTCTACGCACACCACACCTCTGACCAGCTGGAAGACCTGGGAAGGCGGCTCACGCCGCGCGCCGACGGGCTGGGCACTTGATCACTTGAGAACTGAATCCGCGCTACCGCCTCGCACCGAAAAGGCGGCCTGAGCAAGCGAACGCCTTCGCCTGTCTCGCTTTCGTCCAGTCCCTGGCCGTGGCGGTGTACACCTCCGCCTCGCTGCTATCCGAAGGGAACGATCATTCGTGTACTCCGAACGCAAACCTCTGCGTCGCTTCCTGCTGTTCGTCCTCATCGGCTTCGCTCTGGTGTTTGTCGTGCGACAGCCCGACAAGGCCGCGATCGCCACCACCCACGCCTTCAACGGGCTGATGGCGGTGGCTGACGCTCTGGCCTCCTTCGCCGGCAACCTCGGCTAGGCCCGGCCAGATGCCCGTTGTTGAAATCGTGTCGTTCGGCTACCTGCACGGTGAGCCGCCGCCCGCACATCTGGCCATCGACCTGCGGCACCACTTCAAGGACCCGCACGTGTCGCCCGAGCTGCGCTACATGACCGCCCACGACGAGCCGGTGCGCACCACGGTGCTGGGCACGCCCGGCATCACCGATCTGCTGGCGGCCAGCGCCGCCGCTGTGGCCGCGTTCCTGTCCGGCCCGAGCGCCGGCCCCGTCACCGTGGCCGACGGCTGCGCTGGGGGCCGACACCGCGCCCCGGTCTTCGCTCAGCACCTGGCCAACCGGCTGCGCCGCGATGGCCTGTCGGTCACCTTGCACCACCGCGACTTGGACAAGCCCGTCGGCCAGCGCTGATCCGTACAGCCCTCAGGGGCGGCCCTCATCCGCCAAGACACGAGCCGCCCCCAACTCCACGAAGGAGGACATCCAGCATGTCACAGGCTCCCCGTGACAAGAAGTACGACCAGGCTCAGGCTCGGCTGGTCCGGGACGCTTCGCGCAGCTACCAGACGCCGGACTGGGGCACGGAGAACCCGCGCACCCGAGAGGCGTACGACCGCGAGTTGGCGCGGACCCTGCGCGCCAACGGCCGCAAGAGCCGCCGGTGATGCCTGAGCAGGACGGCTCTTACTGACGCTCGCTGCCTCATTCATCTCCCACGGGGGCGGCGCGATTCCGCCAAGACCCGAGCCGCCCCCTGGGACTCCCTTTCGCAAAGGAGCACCACCATCATGACCTACGACCTCAACACGCCCCTGTCACAGCTGCCGCCGTCGGCGGAGCGCCACGCCGCGCTGACGCTGCTGGCCACCGTGACCGAGGGGATACCGCGGCATCTGGCCGATGAGGCCGCATGCCGGTTCGACCCCGAGTTGCACACCGGTCCGGACGCCTTCACCGACGAGCCCGACGACGAGCGGGCCGCGCGTGAGCAGGTGGCCCGTGAGGTGTGCGCGGGATGCCCGGTCTGGGCCTCGTGCCTGTTCTCCGCCCGGGACGCGCGCCCGGCGTCGGGGATCTGGGCGGGGCTGACGCCCGAAGAGCTCCGAGCGATGTCCGCGCCGGTGTCGCCCGAATCGGTGCAGGGGGTGGCGTGATGAACGCCCTCGAAGCCGCAGCTCGGCAGGTCGGCCAGGAGTGGCGCATCCGCCTGGCCGCTGCCGAAGACCTGCTGGCCCTCGTCAACCAGGAGCTTGCCGAGATGCAGCGAACCGTGGACGGGGGCACGCGATGAGCCGCATCCGGGCTCGCTTCTTCGACCCGTCCGGCCAGCGCTACAGCCTGCCTACCTGGCCGTGGCGGATGGCCCCGCCGCATCTGCTCACGATGCGCCAGCTGGCCGCGCGAGGGCTTCGCCCCGGTGGTCAGGAGGTGCAGGGACAGGTCCTGTGGGCCTCGCGCCGCTACCGCGCCCGCGGTGAGGTGCGCGCGGCCTACCTGTACGACGTCCGATTGGCGCTGCCCAAGCGCACCCCGACCGCCCGGCAACGTGACGCGCTGGGCAAGGCCCTGGCCGCCCGCCGCACCTGCCCCGCCTGCACGCGGGACGTGGGCTACGTGCTGGCCCGCCGCATCGGCACCTGCAACGACTGCGCTGAAAGGAGCGCCGCATGACCAGCAACCCGGCCGGCAACGTCGGCAACGCCCCGTCCGACAACACGGGCGCCGAGCGGGCCACCCGCGGCCTGTTCGTGGTTGTCACTGTGCAGACCGCCTACGGGGAGGTGTCCACCAGCAGTCACGACCTGATCGTCCCTGTCGGCATGCGCCACGGGGAGCTGCTGACGCACGTGCTGAAGGAGCGCATCCCCGAGCACTTGCGCGGCAAGTCCGTCGTGCTCCACTACTCCGTTCACCCGGCGGTGGTCACATGAAGACCATCACCCGGCGCGACTGGTGGACGATCGGCGGTGTCGGCGTCGTGGCCGCCGCCGCGGTCATCGCCTCCTTCACCGCCCAAGCCGGACTCGGGCACCTGGCCGGATGGGACGCCGCCCTGGCGTTGCCCGGCGGCATCGAGATCTCGCTGTCGTGGCTGCTGCCCTTGTGCGTGGACGCCTACGGCGCGGTGGCCACCCGCATCACCGTCAACGCCAAGTACAGCGCGGAGACCCGCCGGCATGCGCTGATCCACGCGGTCGGCGCGGTGGTGGTGTCCATCATCGGCAACGCCATCTACCACGCTCTGGAAGCTGGTGTCCTGCACCTGGGCAGCTCCCGGTGGGTGCTGGTGGTGGCGGTCAGCATGGTGCCGCCGGTGGCGCTCGGCGCGCTGGCTCACCTGATGGCGCTGTGCGCCCGCGACGACACCCATGCCAAGCCCGCGCCGGCCGAACCGGCACCTGCCCCAACCCCGACCCGTACGGAGGACTTCTCCCGTCCGACCGAAGTCCCGGCGCCGGTATGGCAGGAGTCCGTACGGGTGGACGACACCGACCGCGCGCCGTACGCGGCGCGTACGGCCGGTACAGGCGCGGCGCCGCGTGCGGTGGCCGCCGCCCGTACGGCCCGTACGGAAGTGGTGGCGCTGGCCACCGTACGGGCTGACCGTACGGCCAAGCAGGACGCTACGCCCGCCCGCACTCCCGACCGTACGGAGCGTGCAGACCGTACGGCCTTCGTCGCCGAACTGGCGCGGCAGATCCGTACGGCCGAAGCAGACGGCAGCCGGTGGGAACCGGACTACGACGACCTGGAGGCCCGTTCCGGCTATCGCCGCTCGTGGTGTGAGAAGGCCGTACGGGACGCGCGGGCGCTGGCCGCCCATGCCCTGCCGACCACACCTGAGCCCTTGACCAGCAGCACCCACGACGCCCACACCCGAGACGCTGACGAGCACGCCGGCCACGGCGCCGGTGACAGTGAGGTGGCCCGGTGAGCCGCCGCCGCACCTTCCTGGAACTGCTGGTCGGGAACCTGGTCCCCCTGGCCCTGCTGTCTGCCGCTGTCGGACTGCTGACTGCTGAGCTGACACCGTGGCCCCTCTCGGTGGCGGTGTGGCTGTCCGGCTGCACCGCCGGGCTGATGGCCGCCCCGCTGATCCGGGCCTGTCTCGCCGTGCTGGCCGTACGGCTGTCGCATCTGGCCGACGCCCGTACGGCCACGCGTACGGGCAGCACCCGTACACGTGGCCGTACACGGCACCGGGGGCGGCGATCATCATGACCGAACCGCACACCGTGTACGTCATCACCGACGCCCCGCCCCGTACGGCGTGCCCCGACCCCACGCACACCCGCCCCGTACGCCGCTTCGGTGTGCTGATGCGCACCGTCGTGGCGGTGGCCGCACTGCTGCTGGTGTACGGGCTGATCTCCGAGGCGTACGGCTGCCGATGGTGGCTGTCCGGCGCGGTGCTCGGCTGGCTGGTCTGGCCGCGGCTGACCCGTATACGGGCATCCGCCGCACTGCTGTTCGGCGCGCTGGATGCGCTGCTGGCCGCCATGCTCGGCACCCGCCGCCTGGTCTATCTGGCCGCCCTGCTGCGCCAGGCCATACGCGAAACCCGGTCCTCTGCCCGGTCCACCGATGCCGCCGACCGGGACGACGATGCCTCTTCTGCTGAAGGAGACCCTTCGTGAGCACTCCCGACAACAACACCGCCAAGCCCGGCCGCAACCGCATTCCTGAGCTGTCGTCGATCCCGTGGCAAGGCCCGTCCGCGATCACCCGCTACGCCCAGGTCGGCCGCAACCTGGCCCGTGACCTCGGTGAAGAGTTCGCTCTCGGCTCCGATGAGCTGTACGCGGTGCTGATCCGCAGTTTCAAGGGTCACCCGGTGCTGAGCGTCTTCGGCGCCCCGGACGTGCGCCGCCGCGCCCGCCGCGTGGTCAAGCGGCTCAAGCGCGCCGCCGAGCTCCAGCGCGGCGCCGGGGTGGAGCTGGTGAAGTTCCACGCCCAGTTCCGCAAGGAGTTCGTTGAGGTGCTGCCTCCGGCCAAGCCCGAGAACCGACGTCCGGAGTTCAACTGGAAGGAGGAAGCCTGATGGCCCGCACGACCACCACCCCGCCGACGCCCGCGACGCTGCCCGCGGTCCCGGACTCCTCATCGTGGGAGCAGGTGGCCACCCGCGAGGTGTCCAAGGCGCTGCTGTACTTCCCGCCCTGGCTGGTCGGCGTGCTGCTGTTCGGCCTCGGCGCCGCCTTCCACTTCACCCTGGCCAGCGACGACCCGCAGACGATCGCCTGGACCACCGCGCTCATCATCACGTGCGTGCTGGTGCTGACCGCGCTGACCTGGCGTCAGTCGCACGCCCGCAGCCTGACCGGACGGGCACACACCACGCTGACCACCCTCGCGGGCGGGCTGTGGGTGTGCGCGGCCACCATCAACGGCCCCGCCAGCACCGTCACCGGCCGGTTGATCCTGATCGGCGGGGTCGCGTTCGCGCTGTCGTTCAACATCCGCACCGTCATCCGCTCCAAGCAGATCGACGTCAACGGCGCGGTGGCCGACCCGCTGGGCTTCCTGTTCGGCCGCGGCGCCGAGAAGGCCGGCATGGCTTCGGTGCAGGCCCGCACCATCCAGGCATCCGCGCACAAGGTGACCGGCGAAGTCCAGCTCGCCGAAGGCCGCCAGATCGCCGACGACCTGCAAAAGAAGGTGCCCTACGTCGAATCGGGGATCGGGCTGCCGCCCGGCTCCATCGTGACCAGCGTCGACCCCGACGACGCGAGCAAGGCCAAGGTGGTCATCTCCGATCCGCGGGTGATGAAGCAGCCCATTCCCTGGCCCGGCCCCTCCCGCGTCGGCGCTTCCATCGCTGAACCGGTACGCCCCGGCCTGTGGCAGGACCTGGACGAAGTCGCCTACGTCATCGTCGGCCACCACGTACAGATCATGGGCAAGACCGGCGCCGGCAAGTCCATCGGCGGCGCCTGGAACCTGCTGGGAGAGATCGTCACCCGCCGGGACGTGGCCGTGTTCGCCATCGACATCACCAAGGGAGAGCAGACCCTCGGCCCGCTCAAGGCCGCCCTGCACCGGCTGGAGACCACCAAGGAAGGCGCCAAGGACCTGCTGACGGAGATGCAGGCCAACATCAAGCCACGCACCGACCTGCTGTCGGCCAAGGGCCTGCAGAAGTGGGCCGAAGGGTGCGGGCTCACCTACTGGGTGCTGTGGCTGGAGGAGTTCCCCGACATCTACGACGCCCTGACCGACAAGCAGCAAGAGCAGTTCCTGTCACTGATCAAGGCAATCCGCAGCGCGGGCGGCACCGTGGTGCTGTCGTTGCAGCGCAGCGACTGGACCCAGATGCCCACCATCGCCCGCGGCCAGCTGGCCAAGATGTGCTTCGGCGTCGACTCGGCCGCCGATGCCACCTTCGGCCTGTCCGAGGCCCAGGAAGACGCCGGCTGCCGCCCCGAGCTGTGGAGCAACAAGCAGCCCGGCATGGCCTACCTCGATGCCCCGTCCATTCCCGATGACCGGATCACGATGCCGATGCGAACCTACGCCTGGGGGATGAGCGCCACCGGCGCCTTCGACGACGAACGCGCCAACGAGCAAATGCGCGCCCATGCCGCCGCCTTCCCCGCCATCCACAAGCAGATCGACCCCATGACCGCCGGGCTGTCCCGGCTGGCCGCCAGCGCGCTGGCCACCCCCGCCCCGCTCCCTGCCAGCCACGACAGCGCCCCCGCCGATCCGGCCGACGACGACCCCGACGACGAAGAGGAGGTGCGCAACGTCGCAGGCGAGTACCTGAACACCGACGACCCCGACCCCGAAGTGACCGTCAGCCTGGACGACGAGATCACCGACTTCCCCGAAGGGGAACCGCCGCTGACCTTCGCCCCGCCCGAGCACAAGATGACCCCGGAACAGCGCGGCGCGGCCCTCATGGACCGCCTGCACGAGCTGTGGGACGACGGCGCCCGCGACGTCGGCACCGGCGACTTCAAGGTGTTGTGGGAGACCACCGACATCTCCCGTGCCTGGTTCCAGAAGCAGATGAAGCGGCTGTCAGAGGCCGGCATCATCGGCGCCTACGACGACGACCGGCAGCGCTACCTGATGGAGACCCGGCCCGAACTGCCCTGACCCGCAAGATCTCGTGGCCCCCCTTCGCGGGGCCACGGGCGGGGGCTGGGGGAGAGAGTTACAGCTCAGAGCAGGGGCCACGGCGCGTGGCCCCCACCGTGGCCCCCTCTGTGGCCCCCTCTGTGGCCCCCTCTGTGGCCCCTGCGTGGCCCCCCACTGCACCGAGGCGTGGCCCCCTCGTGGCCCCCTCCATTCAAGATCAAAAAGTTTCGCGGATGCATCCCACGCGCAGCCGTGCGCACGAGCCTGCCCACCCTCTACCTGGAAGGGCAACCTGAACGTGAACCCACTGCGACTGCCCTCGACCGGATGGCGCGTCCTGCGCTACCTGGCCACCTACAGCGCTACCGCCACCCGCGTCGGCTTCCGAGCCACGCAGCTCCGCACGCACACCGGCGCCGACCGCGCCGACCTGGCGCTGCTGGCCGACCTCCGATACATCACCGGCCGACTCCACAAGACACAGCAGAACTACCCGATCAGCATGCAGACCGCTGACAACCCTCTGCTCCGCATCCACCTGACCAAAGCAGGCAAGACCACCGCTGACCGACTTGCCGCTCCCTACCGCGCCCTGCATCACCTGCGCGCCCACGGCCCCCTCCCACTCGCCACGCTCCAGCACGACGCCGGCGTCGACCCCGACACCCTGACCGAGCTTGAAGCCCTCGGACACATCGAGATCACCCCCGCCGACCACCGAATCGCCCTTACCAGCCTCGGCCGTCGGTACGCCGAGCCCTACAGCCACCAGGACCAGCGATGACCACTCCATCCATCTTCACCACGCTCGCGACGATCGCCGTCTGCCTGACCGCCCTGGCGATGACCACGCTCATCCTCGTGGCCTCCTACCGGGTCAGCCTCAAGCGCCACCCCTACACCGAATGCCGCCCCTGCCAGGGCACCGGTGAGCGTCGTAGCCGCCTGTTCGCGCACTCCTTCGGCTACTGCCCCACCTGCACCGGCACCGGCCGTAAGACCCGCCTCGGTGCCCGCCTGCTCAACATCCGCTAACCCGGCCCCACCACATCGACAAGGGAGCCCCACATGATGTCCACCCTGCTCGCAGCCGTGTTCCTGGCCGCCACCCTGACTACCACTGCATGCGGCAACCCACCGCCTCCTCCCGCGTCCAAGACCGACCGCGCCGGACTCGTCATGGGCACCAAGAACGACCAAGTCCTGATGATCGGCATCGCCAACCGCGCGGAAACCTTCGAGCGATCCGCCACACCCGCCCAAATCCGGGCCTGCACCCGACGGCCCACCATGGCCTACCCCGCGTGCCTGCCTCCAACGAGCTGACCAGCTCGCCAGCCACAACCAACGGAAAGGACCGCTCCACCATGCTTGAAGCGTCGCGTGCCACCGGCGCGACCCTACGCGTCGCCTCCGCCGGAGGAGGCGACGCGTCGCGTACCACGGCCGCACCACACGACGCGTCGCGTTCCACCACGGTGGCACCCGACGCATCACCCACCCACGAGCACGCCGACACGCGACGGCTGTGCGCCTGGTGCCGCGCTCCTATCCCAGCCCGTGCCCGGCGAGACGCCGTGTGCTGTTCGGTGCGCTGCCGTCAGGCCCGGCACCGCTTCACCCGAACCGTGGGCAGCTCCCCGCGAAGCGTCGATCCCGGCCGCCCGCTACGGCTGGCCTACGCCGACCCGCCCTATCCCGGCAACGCCCGGCTGTATCGCGGGCACCGCGACTACGCCGGCGAAGTGGACCACGCCGCACTGATCCGCCGCCTGACCCCTTACGACGGTTGGGCGCTGTCCACCTCCGCCGCCGCCCTGCCCTCCGTCCTGGCGCTGTGCCCGCCCGGCGTGCGCGTCGCCGCCTGGCACCGCGGCGAACGTCCCACCGCAAGCCGATGGCCGCTGAACGCCTGGGAGCCCGTCATCTACACCGGAGGCCGCCTCTCCGACCCGTCGCGGCGACCAGGTACGCGACGAGTGGACTCCCTCGTGCACGGTGTGTCAGCAATGACCACCCTGCCTGACAGGGTCATCGGCGCCAAACCCGCCGCCTTCTGCCGCTGGCTGTTCGAGCTGCTCGGCGCCGCCCCCGGCGACACCTTCGACGACCTGTTCCCCGGCTCCGGCGCCGTCTCCCGCGCATGGGCAGCCTTCGCCCGCACACCGAACCCGTCGCCCATGGCCACGCCCGACGCGTCGCAGCAGGCCCCAAACGACACGTCGCCTGCAGCTGGACACGACGGGTCGAGTTCGCAGGAACGATACGTCGCTTCCCCCGGCGCACACGACGGCTCCACCCATCCCGGACGCGTTCTCGCCGACGGAAACGACGCCTACCACCAGCCTCACCGTTGAGGAGATCGCATGACCCCGCCCGCGCGACTGCGCTACGCCCTGGCCGCCACCCTGACCACCACCGCCTGCGGCAACCCACCGCCGCCGCCCGTGTCCAAGACCGACCGCGCCGGACTCGTCATGGGCACCAAGAACGACCAGGTCCTGATGATCGGCATCGCCAACCGCGCGCAAGCCTTCGGGCGGTCCGCCACACCCGCCCAGATCCGCGCCTGCACCCGACGGCCCACCATGGCCTATCCCGCGTGTCTGCCCACGACGCGCTGACCGCCGCTAACGAGCCGGGCGCGGCCTCCACTCCGCCAAGAACAGTGGCCGCGCCCTGCCACCCCGACACCCGCAAGGAGCACGAGGTGAACCCATCATGACCTACGGTCTGCGTGTCTTGGATGCCTGCTGTTGTGCCGGCGGAGCCGCCATGGGCTACCACCGGGCCGGATTCGACGTCACCGGCGTGGACATCGCTCCACAGCCCAACTACCCGTTCACCTTCCACCAGGGCGACGCCGTCGCCTTCATCCGCGCCCACGGCCACGAATACGACCTCATCCACGTCAGCCCTCCCTGCCAAGCCGACTGCACTCTGACCGCCGGCACCAACCAGGACCGTCGGCACCTGCACCGCAGCATGCTGGCCGTCGTCCGCGACGCGCTGATGGCCACCGGCCGCCCGTGGCTGATCGAACAGCCCATGGGACAAGCCCGGATGCGGCGGGACCTGCTGCTGTGCGGGCTGATGTTCGACCTGAAGGTCTTCCGGCACCGACAGTTCGAGCTGCACGGCCTGACCATCCCACAGCCTGATCACCCGACCCACCACGGTCACCGCGTGCGCGGCTGGCGGCATGGTCGCTTCTACGAGGGCGACATGGTCGCCGTCTATGGCGACGGCGGCGGCAAGGGCTCCATCACCGACTGGCAGACCGCCATGGGCATCGGCTGGACCGACGTCCGCCGTGAGATCGCCGAAGCCATCCCGCCCGCCTACACCCAGCACATCGGCCAAGCCATCGCTCACGCCCTGCTCAGCCACCCGCAGAAGGAGGCGGCATGAACGACCGCACCCGCTACGCCTTGGCCGCCGCCGCCCGCGGCTGGCACGTCTTCCCGGCCGCCATTGGCGATAAGCCCCCGGTCAAGGGCTTCACCGACTGGGAGGCCAACGCCACCACCGACCCTGATCTGATCCGCCGTTGGTGGGCGCGAGCGCCGTACAACGTCGGCATCGCGTGCGGCCCGTCCGGTCTGGTGGTGGTGGACCTGGACAAGCCGAAACCCGGAATGGAGGGGCTTCGCCCCCCGCCCCCCTGGGACCTCCCCGGCGTCAACGAAGGCGCCGACGTCCTGGCACTGCTGTGCGAACGCGCCGGCCAACCCCTGCCGTTCGAGACGTTCACGGTTCGCACCAGGCGCGGCGGCACCCACCTCTACTACGCCGCCCCCGACGGCCCCGAGCTGCGCAACACCGAAGGCGACCGCGGCGGGCTGGGCTGGCTGATCGACACCCGCGCCCACGGTGGCTACGTGCTCGGACCCGGCAGCTACGTGGACCTGCCGGACGGCACCGGAACCTACGAGGTACTGCACAACACCACCCCGGCCCCGCTCCCCCCTTTCCTGTTCCAGCAGCTTCTACCCGCCGGACGACCCGCCCCGCAGCCCGTCCACCTCACGCTGCCGGACGGGCGGCGCGGCGCCTACCTGCACGCCGCGCTCACCCGCGAACTCCAGCGCGTCACCACCGCCCCGATAGGCCAGCGCAACGGCGCGCTCTACCTGGCAGCCATCGCCCTGGGCCAACTCGTGGCCGGCGGCGCGCTCGACCAGCACGAGGTGACAACCCTGCTGGAACAGGGAGGGGGCGACGCCGGACTACCACCGGCCGAAGCCCGAGCCACCATCGCATCCGGCCTACGCGCGGGCGCCCAACGGCCCCGCACCGTCGCCGCATAACCGCACTGGGAGCACTGATCTCGTGAACCAACCCATCACCCACGGCGCGACCCTGCTGGACGCTCTGCTGGCCGCGCTCACCCGATACGTCATCCTGCCGAGTCCCGAGGCGGCCAACGCCGTCGTGCTGTGGATCGCCGCCACCCACGCGCAACCCGCCTGGGCACACGCCCCGCGGCTGGTCATCCGCGCTCCGGAGAAGCGCTGCGGCAAATCCCGGCTGCTGGACGTGGTGGAGGCCACCTGTCACGAGCCGTTCATCACCGTCAACAGCAGCAGCGCCGCCGTCTACCGCTCCATCAGCGACGACCCGCCCACCATGCTCGTGGATGAGGCCGACACCATCTTCGGCCCCAAATCCGACGGCAACGAAGACCTACGCGGGCTACTCAACGCCGGACACCAGCGCAACCGGCCCGCCAAACGCTACGACGCCAACACCCACCGCGTAGAGAGCATCCCCACCTTCGCCATGGCCGCACTCGCCGGCATCGGAGCCATGCCCGACACCATCGAAGACCGCGCCGTCGTCATCCGCATGCGCCGCCGCGCCCCCGGCGAAACCGTCTCGCCCTACCGCCACAAACGCGACCGGCCCGCCCTACGCCAGCTGGCCGCCGAGCTGCGCACCTGGCTCCGCGCCGACCTCGCCATCTTGGAACAGTCCGAACCCGCCATGCCGGTGGAAGACCGCGCCGCCGACACCTGGGAACCTCTCGTCGCCGTGGCCGACCACGCCGGCGGGCACTGGCCCGACCGCGCCCGCGCCGCCGTCCTCGCCCTCACCGCCGAAGCCGACGACAACAACCAGCCATCCAGCCGTGTCCGGCTCCTCACCGACTGCCGCACCGCGTTCCGCACCGACACCGCTCTGCCCACCGCGACCCTGCTGGAACGGCTCAAGGCCGACCCCGAAGCGCCCTGGGCCGACTACGGCCCCAACGGGCTCACTGCCATGAAGCTCGGAGTCATCCTGCGCGAGTACGAGATCCGCTCTGCCACCATCCGGTTTCCCGCCCCGATCGGGCAGGCCAAGGGCTACCAACGCGACGACTTCATCGACGCCTGGGCGCGCTACTGCCCCGACGTGGAGCCGCCCGAGAACGGCGAAGTCCTCCCCTTCGGCAAGGGGAGCCGTACCAGCCGTACCAGCCTCAACATCGCAGGTCAAAGCGATGAGGCTTGCATCCCTGGTACGGCTTAAGCCGTACCACCGAAAAAGCCGTACCGGCCCTGACCAGGCAAAACGAGGCTGGTACGGCTGGTACGGCTTCCCCTCCCGAAGTGCCCATGTCTCCCGACACCGAGACCTGAAGCGACCCCGCCGGAAGCGCCGGCAAAGCAGAAACCGGCAGGGCCGCACCCCTTCAGAGAGGCATCACCATCATGACCGTTGCCATCGCGAATGCCCTACACCGGCCCGTCGACGACCTGGAGCTCTACCGCATCCCCGACGCCATGCGAATGCTGCGGATGAGCCGCACAGTCATCTACGAACAGCTCCGTACCGGCCGTCTGCGGTCCGTCCGACAGGGCCGCGCCAGGCTCATCCCGCCCTCTGCCATCCGTGAGTACATCGCCCTCTTGGAGGAGGAAGCCGCTCAATGACGCGTAAGCGAACGCGCGCCAACGGGGAAGGCTCGATCTTCCCCTACCGCAATGGATGGGCTGCCTACGTCTGGGTCACAACACCGGCTGGTGAGAAGACCAAGAAGTGGGCGTACGGCAAGTCCCGCGAAGAGGTGCACGAGAAGTACATCCGGCTACAGAACGAATCGCGGCGCGGGTCGGTAGCCACGAAGGTCCCCACGCTCCAACTGCGTGCCGCCTATTGGCTCAAGGAGGTGGTCATAGAGCCGAACTATGCGCCGTTGGCCGTGGTGACGTACGAGACGTACCTGCGGCTCTACATCCTCCCCCACCTGGGAGCCAAGCGCCTGGACAAGCTCACGGTGCGCGACGTGCGCGAATGGGTGAACAAACTCCGCGCTGCTTGCCAGTGCTGCGCCCAGGGCAGAGACGCGCGCCGCCCGGAGAAGCACTGGAACCCGAAGCGCCGCCGGCACTGCTGCGCCATCGGCCAGTGCTGCGGCCAAACGCTCAGCGAGAGCACCGTCCAGAAGGCGGTTAAGATCCTCCGAAGCCTGCTCTCCAACGCGATCACCGACGAACTCATCACGAAGAACGTCGCTGCCTCGCTGCGACTGCCGGCCCTGCGAAGGCGCAAGGCCAAGGCGTGGTCGGTGGACGAAGCCCGGCAATTCCTGGAGAGCGCGCGGAATGAGAGCGACCCGCTCTATGCCGTGTACGTGCTCATTCTCGTCCTCGGGCTCCGTAAGGGTGAGGTGCTTGGGCTCGACTGGAAGTATGTGGACCTGGACGCCGGCGAACTCTACGTTGGCGAGCAACTCCAACGGGTCCGCGCCCAACTCCTGCGACGGGTCGTCAAGACCGAAGACTCCGAGGCGCCGCTACCCCTGCCGGGAATCTGCACCGCCGCCCTCCGACTCCGAAAGCAGCAACAGGACCGCGACCGGGAGGAGGCCGGCGAGCGTTGGCAGGAGTCGGGCTTGGTCTTCACCTCGCCCTCGGGCAAGGCCCTCGACCCCACCAAGTTCAACGGCCGGTTCGACGCCCGCATTGCCAGAGCGGGCATACGCCGAATCACTGTCCATGGGACCCGCGGCACGTGCGCCACGCTGCTGGCCGCGTTGGACGTACACCCGCGGGTCGCCATGCGGATTCTTCGCCACAGCAACATCAAGATGACCATGGAGGTCTACACGGACGCGACAGACGAAGCCACCTGCGAAGCGCTCAGAAGGCTCGGTGGCGTCCTTGACGGCGCGGCGGGACCCGTGGAAGCGGAACGGCCGAGCTAGGGCTCAAAACGGCCCTCACGGCGCCTACTGCTGTACTTCGTAGCTGTACGGCCGACGAAAGGGCCATCTGCACCCGCGCGGGTGGCCCTTGACCTGCAACGCAGCTCGGCACCCGCCCCTGACGGCACCATCCGGACAGGTTCATGCGGTCGGCGACGGCTTCGGTCACCCTCTCAGCCCGGTACGCCCCGAGCTCCCGCGTTGTGTAATTTTCCGCCGCGCATTATGCCAGTTTTCAGGCTACGAAGGGAGTCTGTCCTGTTTCGCTGACCATGGGGCGCTTGTCGTGAGCCCATGCCTGCATGCCGCCGTCGACGTTGACCGCGTCGCGGCCGATCTGGTTGAGCCAGGCGGCGACCTGGAACGACCGGCCGCCCACCCGGCAGACGACGTAGACCTGGCGGTCGGCGGGGACCTCCTCGACGCGGGCCTGGATCTGCGTCATCGGGATGTGGACCGCCTCGGGGGCGTGGCCCGCGTCCCATTCGTTCTGCTCGCGCACGTCGAGCAGGTAGGCGCCTTCTGGGACATCGCGTGCCTCGACTTCTGGAACCGTCATGCCTCCATCATCCCGTGCCTCGCGTCGTAGGCCGCACGCGCTTCGGCGATCTCCTGCTGGTGGGTCTCGGTCCAGGTCACCAGGGCCTTGATGGTCTCGTGCAGGGTGCGGCCGAGCGGCGTGAGCGCGTAGTCGACCCGGGGCGGCACCACCGGGTGGACGGTGCGGCTGACCAGGCCGTCGCGTTCGAGCTTGCGCAGGGTCACGCTGAGCATGCGCTGGCTGACGCCGTCGATCTCGCGGCGGAGCTGGGAGAAGCGCAGGCTTTCGCAGTCGAGCATGGCGATGACCAGCAGTGACCACTTGTCGGCGACGCGGTCGAGGATCTGCCTGACCTCGCAGCCCTCGCGGGCGTCCCAGTGGCGGACGTCGAAGTCGGCGTCGGTGGTGGTGCTGTCGACGTAACCAGGTGACTTCAAAGTGCCGTCTTCCATGTCGATCCATGCTGCCGCATGATTCTGACGGTTACAAGAGATAACCGACATGCGAGAACGTAACCACTGGAGTTTGATCATGCGTGCATCCGAACGGCTGACAGGCCGCCCGCTGGGCGTGCTGCTGGTGCTGTGCGGAACGATCTTCCTTGAGGGCGTCGACGTGGCCATGCTGAACGTCGCCCTGCCCGCCATCCGCGCCGACCTCGGCGTGTCCACGAGCGTGCTGAGCGGCGTGGTCACCGCGTACGTGCTCGGCTACGGCGGTTTCACGCTGCTCGGCGGCCGGGCGGCCGACCTGCTGGGCAGGCGGCGCATGTTCCTGTTCTGGCTGACGGTGTTCCTGGTGTTCTCCGGGCTCGGCGGGTTCGCGAACGAGGGCTGGGTGCTGCTGGTCGCCAGGTTCGTGACCGGGGTGGCCGCCGGGTTCATGACCCCTGCCGGGCTCTCGTTGATCACCACGTCGTTCGCCGAGGGCAGGCAGCGCAACAAGGCGCTGCTCGTCTACGCCGGGACGGGCGCCGCCGGGTTCGCGCTCGGCCTGGTCATCGGCGGCCTGCTCACGGCGGTGGGCTGGCGCTGGGTGTTCTTCGCGCCGGTGATCCTGGCCGCCGCCATCCTGCTCGCCGCCGTCGTGCTGATCAAGGAGCCGGCCGTCCCGCGTCCCGCCGGTGGCCGCTTCGACGTGCCGGGCGCGGTCACGATGACCGGCGGCATGATGCTGCTGGTCTACGGCGTCGTACGGCTGGAGCACCCAGGCGAGGGCTGGGGCTGGACCGTCGCCGCGTTCGCCGGCGCGTTCGCGCTGCTGGCGGCGTTCACCGCGATCGAACGCCGCTCGGCCGACCCGCTGGTCCGCCTCGGCGTGTTCAGGTCGGCCTCGCTCGTGCGCGCGAACGTGGTCGCCACCCTGCTCACCGCCTCGTTCATGGGCTTCCAGTTCCTCGTCACCCTCTACCTCCAGGAGCTGCGCGGCTGGACGCCCATCCAGACCGGGCTCGCGCTGCTCATCGCCGCCGCCGACGTGCTGCTCGCGCCGACGCTCACGCCGGTGCTGGTCAACCGCTACGGCAACGCGCGGGTGATCCTCGGCGGGCTGCTGTCGGGGGTGGTCGCCTTCGCGATGTTCCTCGGCGTCGGGATGGACTGGACCTACGCCGCGATGGTGCCGTCGATGCTGCTGATCGGGCTGATGTTCGCCTTCGTGTACGGGCCCGTGACCATCGTGGCGACGGAGGGCATCGCCGAGCACGAGCAGGGGCTGGCCGGCGGGCTGATCACCTCGTCGTTCCAGTTCGGCGCGGCACTCGGGATCTCGATGGTGACCGTGGTGAACGTGGCGGCGCTCGACGGCGGCGCGAGCGGCATCGACGCCGTGCGCGCGGCCCTGGTGGTGCCGGTGCTGGCCACGCTGGTGTCGGTCGTCGTGGTGGCCTCCGGGCTGCGCCGCCGGACCCCGGTGCCCGTGGAGGCGTGAGCTACTTCAGCAGCTTGGACAGGCGGCGGTCGGCCAGCGGCTTGCCGCCTGTCTGGCAGGTCGGGCAGTACTGCAGCGAGGAGTCGGCGAACGACACCTCGCGGATCGTGTCGCCGCACACGTCGCACGGCTGGCCGGTGCGGTTGTGCACGCGCAGCCCGGACTTCTTCTCGGCCTTGAGGTCCTTGGCGGCCAGCCCGCGCGCCCGCTCGACGGCCTCGTGCAACGTCGTGACGATGGCCTCGTGCAGGTCGGCGATCTGGGCGTCGGTCAGCGACGACGCGATCTTGAACGGCGACATCCGGGCGGCGTGCAGCACCTCGTCGGAGTAGGCGTTGCCGATGCCGGCGATGACCTTCTGGTCGCGGAGCAGGCCCTTGATCTGGGTGCGGTTGCCGCCCACGATGGCCTTGAGCGCGTCGATGGTGAAGGTGTCGGCGAGCGGGTCGGGGCCGAGGGCGGCGACGCCGGGCACCTCGTCCGGATTTTTCACCACATAGACGGCCAAGCGCTTCTGCGTCCCCGCCTCGGTCAGCTCGAACCCGGGCGCCAGGCCCAGCTCGTCGGGCGCCAGCCGCACCCGTACGGCCAGCGGGCCCTTGCCCGGACGCACCGGCTTGGCGCCCGACAGGTCGTCACGCCAGCGCAGCCAGCCCGCCCGGGCCAGGTGGATGACCAGGTGCAGCCCGTCACAGTCGAAGTCGAGGAACTTGCCGTGCCTCGACACGCCCGTGATGGTCAGCCCGCCGAGCGCGGTGACCGGCGGGTCGAACGTCTTGAGCGCCTGGATGGCCACCACGTCGACGCCCAGCACGGCGCGGCCCACCGCCCGCTCCCGCAGGAACGCGGCGAGCGATTCGACTTCGGGAAGTTCCGGCATGCCACCAGGGTACGATCCCCGTCCACAGGCTGTGGACGGCTACGGCACGTCCCAGAACGCCAGCTCGTGGGCCATGCCCTCGGTGAACATCGCCTCCGCCCGAGCCGGGTCGGGATCGGCCTCGTCGATCATCTGCGCGATCCTGGCCGCCAGCGCCGCGAACCCCGGATCGGCGTACGTGTCGACCCACGCGCGGTAGCGCGGCTCGGCGGGCGGGTTCTCGGCCAGGATCTGCCCCAGCGTCGAATACCCCCACATGCACGGATAGAGGGCGGCCAGTCCTTCGGCGTACGAGCCCGCCGACTCCAGCAGGAACGCCGTGTAGGCCGCGCACGCCGGGCCCTTGCGCGCCCCTTCCAGGTCGGCCCCGAACCCGGCCGACAGCGACCGGTGCAGGTCGAGCTCCTCGTGGAAGGTCGCGTGCGCCAGGTCGACCAGATCGCCCAGGTGCCCGTCGGGCGCCTGCCAGGCCAGCCGGGCGAACACCCGCGTGTAGTCCATCAGGAACAGGTAGTCCTGCTCCAGCCACGACCTGAACACCGGCTCCGGCAGGTCGCCGCGCCCGATGCCCACCACCGTGGGGTGGGCGAGCTGGGCGTCCAGCAGCGGCCGGCCGATCGCGTGCAACTTCTCGGAGATAGTCATGGCCGAAACGTTAGTGTCGAAGCATGAAAGTGACGATTGCGGAGGAAATCCTCCTTCTCGCCCACAAGGAAGATGACGGCAAGCCCCTCATCCCCTCCACCCAGCTCGACCCCGCGCTCGCCGGCGCCCTGCTCGCCGAGCTGGCCGTCAACGAGCGGGTGACGCTGGACGGCAAGAAGGTCCAGCTCGTCGACCCCACGCCGCTCGGCGACGAGGAGCTCGACGCCGTGCTCGCCGCGATCGCCGAAGGCAAGGAGCGCAAGGCCGCCTGGTGGGTGCAGAAGCTCCAGTCGGTCAAGCTGCGCGCCCGCCTGCTCACCCGCCTCGCCCGGGCCGGCGTGCTGGCCGAGGAGCCCGCCAAGGTGCTCGGGCTGTTCCCCACGACCCGCTGGCCCGAGGTCGACGGCCGGACCGAGGCGGAGGTCCGCGAGCGCGTCGCCTCCGCGCTCGGCGGCGCCGACCCGACGGCGCGCACCGCCGTGCTCATCGCCGTCATGCACGCCGCCAAGCTCGACCGCAAGGCGTTCCCCGGAGCCGACAAGGCGCGGGTCAAGGAGATCGCCGAGGGCACCTGGGCGGCCGAGGCCGTGGCCCAGACGATCACCGCGATCCACGCGGCCATCGCGGTCACCGCCGCCACGAGCGCCGTCGTGGCGGCGAGCTGACCCGTCAGTTCGCGTCGATGACGTCCTGAGGGACCGGCTTGTCCGCCTTGAGCGCGTCGAACAGCGCCAGCGCCTTGGTCCGGTCCCACTTGACGGCGGTGCCGCCGCCCGCGATCTCGCTGCCGCCGAACGGCACCACCGTCGTCACGGGGCTGTCGCCCATCGCCAGCCCCAGCGACAGCATGTCGAACACGCCGGTGCCGGAGTCGACCTCGACCGCGTCGGTGGCGCTGACCGCCAGCGGGATCGAGGTGAACGGGTTGATCAGCACCCCGGGGCTGGCGGCCTTCTTGACCACCGCGCTGAGGAACTGGCGCTGCCGCTTGGTCCGCTCGAAGTCGGGCAGCGCGCCGCCCTTGCGGGTGCGGACGTAGCCGAGCGCCTGGCCGCCGGTGAGCGTCTGGGTGCCCTTCTTGAGCTTCAGCCCCGCCTTCGGGTCGTTGACGGCGGCGCGTACGTTGATCTCCACGCCGCCGACGGCGTCGACGATGTCCACGAAGCCGGCGAACCCGATCTCCATGTAGTTGTCGACGCGCAGGCCGGTGACGGTCTCGACGGTCCGCACGAGCATCCTGGGCCCGCCGATCGCGTAGGCGGCGTTGAGCTTGTTGCGGCCCTGGCCGGGGATGGTGACGGCCGAGTCGCGGGGCAGGCTGACCAGCGTGGGCCGGTCGCTGCCCTCGGGCAGGTGCAGCAGCATCATCGAGTCGGTGCGCTGGCCCGCGCTGCGGCCGGTGGCGAGCTTGCGGCGCTGGGCGGCGGTCAGGCCCTTGCGGCTGTCGGAGCCGACCAGCAGCCAGTTGGTGCCCGGCGTGTCGGCCGGGCGGCCCTCGTAGTCGTCGAGCACGCCGTCGATGCCGGCCAGCCGGCCGTCGATCCAGAACAGCATCCCGGCGGCCCCGACGAGCAGCACCACCACGAACGCGCCGATGATCCCGGCGATCAGACGCCCGCGCGGCCTCCTCGGCCGCCTCGGCCCCGCCGGGCTCTGCGCGGCGGCCCCACCGCCGCCGTCACCGCCACCGCCGCTGCGGAGCGGCCTGATCGGGCTGTTGCCCGAGCGCTGCTTGCCGTAGACCCGCGAGGCGCCCTTGCGGGGCTCGCCCTGCGGCGGGGGGTTGATCCTGGTCGCCTCGGCGGCGCCCGGGATCGGCCGCCCCTGCGGCTGCGGATGCGCCGGCGCCCCCGCCGCGCGCAGCCCGTCGTCATGGCGGGGAGGCAGCGGGCGGCCGTCACCCGGCGAGCGCATGGCCCGCGTCCGGTCGTCCTCAGACACGTGGTTTCTTCTTCCCTTCGCTTGACATAGACGCTACGTCGATCGCCTTACCAGTGCAGACTTCTCGCCAAGGAATTCCTACGGAAAAGTACGCGGAACGCGCTCCCCGGACCCTCCGGAAACACAGCGGCCATCACGGTCGTTAGGTTTGTGGACGACCTCTATCGAAGGGAAGATCGTGTCCGCTCCGGACTCATGGAGTATTGGCCCGTGCACGAGCACGGGTACCCCTGAGAGCTCGCAACGGTGAGCGCCTATATGGGCCTTCTGGCCCTCTTCCTGCTCACAGCCGCGACCGGCTACTTCGTCGCCCAGGAGTTCGCCTTCGTCGCCGCCGACCGGGGCGTCCTGCGCGAGCAGGCCGCCGCCGGCGACCCGGCCGCCGAAAAGGCGCTCCGGGTCACCTCCCGCCTGTCCTTCATGCTGTCGGGCGCGCAGCTCGGCATCACCGTCACCGCGCTGCTGGTCGGCTTCCTGGCCGAGCCCGCCATCGCGGTCCTCGTACGTCCCTGGCTCACCGAGGCCGGGCTGTCCGACGGCCTGATCACCGGCCTGTCGGTGGCCATCGGCGTGTTCGTGGCGACCATCGTGCAGATGGTGCTCGGCGAGCTCGCCCCCAAGAACCTCGGCATCGCCAGGCCGGAGCCGGTCGCCAAGTTCCTGGCCGGCTCCACCCTCGCCTACCTGGCCGTCGTCGGCCCGGTCATCCGGCTGTTCGACTCGGCGGCCACCGGCCTGCTCAGGAAGGTCGGCATCGAGCCGGTCGAAGAAGTGGAGCAGGGCGCCACGCCCGAGGAGCTCTCGCGCATCATCGAGGAGTCGACCGAGGCCGGCGAGCTGCCGCCGCGCCTGTCGGAGCTGCTCGAACGGGCGCTGGAGTTCGGCGACCACACGGCTGAGGAGATCATGGTGCCGCGCCCGCGGGTGGTCGTGTTGCGCTCCTCCCAGCCGATCTCCGACCTCGTGGAGACCATGCGCGAGTGCGGGCACTCCCGCTACCCGGTGCTCGGCGCCGACGGCGACGTGCTCGGCGTGACGGGCGTGCGCGAGCTGCTCGCCTCCGGGCTCGACGAGGGCCGCGTCGCGGCCATCACGCGCCCGCCGCTGCTGGTCCCCGACTCGCTGCCGCTGCCGGCCGTGCTCGACCGCATGCGGGTGGCCAAGGACGACATCGCCTGCGTCATCGACGAGTACGGCGGCCTCGCGGGCGTCGTCACCGTCGAGGACCTGGCCGAGGAGCTGGTCGGCGAGCTCGTCGACGAGAACGACCCCGACCCGGTCGGCGCGGTCGCGCAGGCCGAAGGCGTCTGGGACGTGCCCGGACGGCTCCGGCTGGACGAGGTCGAGCGCGCCACCGGCGTCGCGCTGCCCGAGAGCGACGACTACGACACGCTCGGCGGGCTCATCCTGGCCAAGCTCGGCCGGATGCCGGAGGCGGGCGACACGGTGACGGTCGAGATCGTCCCCGAGCTCGACCCGTTCGCCGAGGACGCCGAGCCGCCCCTGGCCGAGCTGACCGTGATGTCGATCAACCGCCGGGTGCCCGAATGGGTGCGCCTGGCCCCGGTCCGGCACGCGGAGGCGGCCCGATGACGATGATTCTCGTCAGCCTCGCGCTGCTGGCCTTCAACGCGCTGTTCGTGGCCGCCGAGTTCGCCTTCGTCTCCTCGCGCCGGCACCGGCTGGAGGAGATGGCGGGCGGCGGCAACCGCCTGGTCAGGATCGCCGCCAGGTCCGCCGTGGGCGGCAGCCGCCAGCTCTCGCTCATGCTGGCCGGCGCCCAGCTCGGCATCACGCTGTGCACGCTGGGGCTCGGCCAGGTCACCGAGCCGGCCATCGAGCACTACCTGGAGCCGGTCTTCGCCACCATCGGCATCCCGGAGGCGCTGCGGATGCCGATCGCGCTGACGCTGTCGCTGGCGCTGGTCACGTTCCTGCACAT
Organism: Nonomuraea ceibae; assembly: GCF_019396325.1. Lineage (GTDB taxonomy): Bacteria > Actinomycetota > Actinomycetes > Streptosporangiales > Streptosporangiaceae > Nonomuraea > Nonomuraea ceibae. The sequence continues at coordinate 15,232 of NZ_JAHKRO010000001.1, read as the reverse complement.
GGTGGTGGGCGAGATGGCGCCCAAGTCGTGGGCGCTGACCCATCCCGAGCGGGCGGCGCTGCTGCTGACGCTGCCGTTCCGGGCGTTCACCTGGGTGATGCGGCCGCTGCTGTCGACGCTGAACGGCGTGACGAACGTCATGCTGCGCCTGTTCGGCGTCCAGACCCGGGACGAGCTGGCCACCACCAGGACGCCGCGCCAGCTCGCCATGCTGGTCGGCGAGTCGGGCCGGATGGGCCTGCTCGACCGCGAGGAGCACGACCTGCTGACGCGGGCGCTGCGGTTCGAGGCCGAGGGCATCGAGCGCCTGATGGTGCCGATCGGCCAGGTCGTCGGGGTGGCCCCGGCCGCCGGCACCGCGGAGATCCGTGAGGCGGCCGCCCGCAGCGGTCACCTGAGGCTGCTCGTGAGCGGGCCGGCCGGCGTGGAGGGGGTCCTGCACGCCCGTGACGCGCTTCTGGAGCCCGGACGCACGGCGGCCGAGCTCGCCAGGCCGGTGCCGCGCCTGGAGTGCGTCACACAGGTCCCCGAGGCCGTCACGGCGCTCCAGGAGGCCCGCGCGCACCTGGCGCTGGTCACCGGGGCCGGTGGCGCCGTCATCGGCATGGTGAGTCTCACGGACCTGCTCGGCCAGCTTCTCGACACGAGGGCCCTGGCGGCCTGACCGACGATGCCCGGCCCCGGATTTCCCGGGGCCGGGCATCGCGCGTACGGAAATGTGCGTTAAATCACGCAAGTCATCCGAAAGTGATCTGAAAGTGGGGAGATCTAGCGTCATCCCTGCGGGAGGCGGCCGCGCCAGGCAGCCTGTGAGAAAGAAGTAGCCCCGGCTCTTGCCAACCGGGGCTGTCTTTCGTCAGTGTGGGTCTGCCGATTTCATCGGTGAGACCGAAGTGGGCGAGGAGGGATTTGAACCCTCACGTCCTTTCGGACACACGGACCTGAACCGTGCGCGTCTGCCGTTCCGCCACCCGCCCTTGTGGGTGCGGAGAAACAGTAGCACGGAACAGCCACTGGTACTGAACCCGGATACGATCGCATAAGACACGGGAGCGGATGAGCAGGGCGCGACAGCCGACGAGCGCCAGGATCGCCGTGACCGTGGGACGAGCGGAGACCGGGCGCCACGAGCGTCTGGGGGCCGCGATCATATGCACGGAGGAAGGGAGGTACCCGGTGGGAGTCCTTCAGCGCTTCGAGCGACGGCTCGAAGGCTTGGTTGAGGGGGCCTTTGCGCGGGCGTTCAAATCTGACCTTCAGCCGGTCGAGGTCGCCAGCGCGGTGCAGCGGGAGATGGACGAGCGGGCGGCGATCGTCGCCCAGGGTCGCACTCTCGTGCCCAACGACTTCGTGGTTGAGCTGTCGACGACCGACAGCGAGCGGCTTGAGGTGTACGCCGACAGCATCAGCCACGAGCTGGCCAACCTCGCCAGGGAGTACGCCAAGGAGCAGGGCTACTCCTTCGTGGGACCGGTCCGGGTCCGATTCGAGACTGCCGGCGATCTGGCGGTGGGACTGTTCCGCATCAGGTCCGGCGTCATCCGTGGCGCGACCGTCGAGCAGGACGAGATCCGCCAGCCGGCGAGCGACCTGCCCCCGTCGCGGCCCAACGCTTTCGGCGGGCGGCCCCGGCTGCTCGTCTCCACCCAGGACGACCCGCAGGGCGACCGCTCCTACGAGCTCACCACTCCGGTGACCTTGCTGGGCCGCGGCACCGACTGCGACCTTCGTCTCGTCGACCCCGGCGTCTCGCGTCACCACGCGGAGTTGCGCGTCGAGGGTCAGCAGGTCGTCCTCGTCGATCTCGGATCGACGAACGGCACTTTCGTCAATGGCCAGCCGGTACGCAGAATCGAGCTCCAGAACGGCACGCGAGTGACGTTGGGGCGTACGACTCTGGTGTTCCGGCGCGATTAGGGGTAGACAAACGGTCCATGTCCGAGCTCACGCTGCTGCTGATCCGGCTCGCTTTCCTGGCGGTGCTGTGGTTCTTCGTCATTGCCGCAGTCGGCGTGATCCGGACGGACTTGTTCGGATCACGCACTGCTCCCGCCGGCCCGCGCAAGGGGGTCAAACCCGCCAAACCCATGGCAAAGCCCAAGAGCAAGAAGGGCGAGCCACGCCAGCTCATCGTGACAGGTGGCCCACTGCAAGGCACCACCATTAACCTCACGGAGACGCCCATCACCATTGGCCGGGCCAACGACGCGACGCTGGTCGTCAGCGATGACTACGCATCCAGCCGCCATGCCCGGCTCTTCCCTCAGGACGGTCAGTGGATCGTGGAAGATCTCGGCTCAACCAACGGCACGTATCTCGACCGCTCGAAAGTCACCCGTCCGACCCCGGTGCCGCTCGGTGTTCCGATCCGCGTCGGCAAGACAGTCATTGAATTGCGCAAATGACCATCGCACTCCGCTACGCCGCCCGCTCGGACGTCGGCCTCCTCCGCGAAGGGAACGAGGACTCGGCGTACGCCAGCGGCCGCCTGCTCGCCGTCGCCGACGGCATGGGCGGGCACGCACACGGCGAGGTGGCGAGCTCCGTCGCCATCGCCGCCATGGCCTCTCTCGAAGAGGCCCAGCAGGGGGGTGACCTGCTCAACGCCATCGAGGCGGCCGTCCGCGACGCCAATCGCAAGCTGCACGAGATGGTGGGTCGCGATCCCAGCCTCAAAGGCATGGGCACCACGCTCACGGCCATGCTGTGGAACGGCACCCAGGTCGCGCTGGTGCACGTCGGCGACTCGCGCGCCTACCTGCTCAGACGCGGGGAGCTCTACCAGATCACCCACGATCACACGCTGGTGCAGCAGCTCGTCGACGACGGCCGCATCACGCCCGAGGAGGCGGCGACGCACCCGCAGCGGTCGATCCTGCTGCGCGCGCTCGACGGCAGCGGCGAGGTCGACCCCGACCTGACGCTGCGCGAGGCCCAGGTCGGCGACCGCTACCTGCTCTGCTCCGACGGCCTGTCCGGCGTGGTGAGCGCGGAGACGCTGCACGCCACGCTGACCAACCTCGACGATCCCGAAGAGGTGGTGCGCCAGCTCATCGACCTGGCCAACCGGGGCGGCGGGCCGGACAACATCACCTGCGTGCTCGCCGACGTGCTGGAGATCGGCGACGAGCCGCAGCCGGTGACGGAGGCCGCGGTGGTCGGCGCGGCGGGCATGAACCGCCTGATGGCGGAGGAGACCTCGCCGGGCGGAGCGGGCGCGGCCACCGCGCCCCAGCCGGTGATCGGTGACGACGAGGACTTCGACGAGCCGGTCGCCAGGGCGGCCGGCCGGCCGCGCCGCCGCCGCGTGTGGCCCGTGCTGGCCTCGGTGGTCTCCGTGGCCGCGATCGTGGGCGTCGGCGGCTACTTCGGCTGGCAGTACACGCAGGACCACTTCTTCGTCGGCGCCTGGGACGACGAGGTGGTCGTGTTCCAGGGCATCCAGCAGGAGGTCGGGCCGCTGCAGTTCTTCAAGGTCGCCGAGCGCACCGGCCGTTCGCTGTCGGAGCTGTCCCCCCCGGACCAGGCCCTCATAAGGGACGGCATCGAGGTCACCAACGTCGCCGAGGGCCTCACCAAGATCAACAGCCTTGACTTCTCCGACCAGAAGGCCACCAGCACGCCCGAGGCGACCACGTCGCCATCCACCACGCCGACGAAGACGAAACCCCAATAAATGAGCGAAGTGGCCGCTTCCCCCGTCCCCATGCCCGCCAAGCGTCGCCTGGCCCAGCTGGTCATGCTCGCGTTCGCGGTCGCCATCACCATGGGCGCCTACGCGAACGTCGGCCTGGCGATGAACGGGGAGATCCCGTCGGGGATGCTGACCTACGGCCTGAGCCTGGGCGGGCTGATGCTGGCCGCCTACCTCGTGCTCGCCAAGTTCGCCCCGTGGGCCGATCCGCTGATCCTGCCGCTGGTCACGGTCATCAACGGGCTCGGGCTCGTGATGATCTTCCGGTTGTCCGAGTCGCCGTCGAAGCTGCCGTCGGCCACGCTGGCCTCGCCCAACTCGCAGATCCTGTGGACCCTGGTCGGCGTCGTGCTGTTCAGCGTCACCCTGATCTTCATGCGCGACCACCGCGCGCTCCAGCGGCTCACCTACACCGCGGGCGCGCTCGGGCTGCTGCTGCTCGTCTCGCCGCTCACCCCGGGCCTCGGCCAGGAGCTCAACGGCGCCCGGATCTGGATCGGCATCCCCGGCCTCGGCCAGCTCCAGCCCGCCGAGTTCGCCAAGCTCGCGCTGGTCGTGTTCTTCGCCGGCTATCTGGTGGCCAAGCGCGACGTGCTCGCCCTGGCCGGGCGGCGGCTGCTGTTCATCGACCTGCCGCGTGCCCGCGACCTCGGCCCGGTGCTCATCACCTGGGGCGTCAGCCTGGGCATCCTGGTCATGCAGAAGGACCTGGGCTCGTCGCTGCTGCTGTTCGGCACGTTCATCGTGATGCTCTACATCGCCACGCAGCGCAGCTCCTGGGTCATCATCGGCATCCTGCTCTTCGTCGGCGGCGCGCTGCTGGCCGGCATGCTCTTCGACCACGTACAGGCCCGGTTCGAGGTCTATCTCAACCCCGAGGACCCGGAGCTCTTCAAGAAGATCGGCGGCAGCGAGCAGCTCATGCAGGGCCTGTTCGCCATGGGCTCGGGCGGCATCCTCGGCACCGGCCTCGGCCAGGGCCACCCGGAGCTGATCCCGCTGGCCTTCTCCGACTTCATCTTCGCCGCCACCGGCGAGGAGCTGGGCCTGACCGGCCTGATGGCGCTGCTGATGCTCTACGCGCTGCTGGTCGAGCGCGGCCTGCGCACCTCGCTCGCGGCCCGCGACCCGTTCTCCAAGCTGCTCGCCGGCGGCCTGTCGTTCCTGCTGGCCTGGCAGGTCTTCATCATCGTCGGCGGCGTGACCAACCTCATCCCGCTGACCGGCCTCGTCACCCCGTTCATGTCGCAGGGTGGCTCGGCGTTGCTGGCTAACTGGATCCTTATCGCGCTCCTGGTACGCATGTCTGATGCCGCTCGGCGCCCCCCGCCCCAGGCGATCCAGAACGAGGGAATGACGCAGGTGTTCCAGCGATGAACGGAACGATCAAGCGAGCGGCCGTAGCTTGCCTGGCCATGTTCGCGCTGCTGATGATCAACGTGAACGTGCTGCAGGCGGTCAACGCCAAGGACCTGAGCGACGACGCCCGCAACACCCGCAACTTCTACGAGCGCTACGCGGTGCAGCGCGGTCGCATCACGACGGGCGGCAAGGTCATCCTCGCCCAGTCGAAGGAGACCGACAGCAACGAGTTCAAGTTCGTCAGGCAGTATCCCGAGGCCAAGCTGTACGCGCACGTGACCGGCTTCTTCTCGCCCGAGAGCGAGTCGGGCATCGAGCACTACCGCAACGACCTGCTCGACGGCTCCAGCGCCGACCTGCTGCTCCAGCGCGGCATCGACCTGTTCACCGGCGAGCCGACGCGCGGCGCGAACGTCGACCTGACGATCAACCCGAAGGCCCAGCAGGCCGCCTACGACGCGCTGCGGCAGAGCGGCAAGCGCGGCGCCGTGGTCGCGCTCAACCCGAAGACCGGCGCGATCCTGGCGATGGTCTCGCTGCCCACCTACGACCCGGCCGAGCTGTCCGGCACCAACAAGAGCCAGGTGTTCTCCCGCTACGACGAGCTCGCCAAGGACAAGAACCAGCCGCTGCTCAACCGCAACATCGACCGCACCTACCCGCCCGGCTCGACGTTCAAGGTCGTGACGGCGGCGGCGTACCTGGAGGACGACCCCAGCCGCGACGGGCAGACGGTGGTCGACGCGCCGCAGGTGCTCAAGCTGCCCAACACCACGGTCGGCCTGCCCAACTACGGCGGCGCGGCGTGCGGCTCCGGCCAGGTCACGCTCGTGTACGCGCTGGAGAGGTCGTGCAACACGCCGTTCGGCTCGATGGGCATGGACCTGGGCTACGACAAGATGCGCGAGCAGACCGAGCGGTTCGGCATGGGGGTGCCCGTCAGCGTCCCGATGCCGGTGGCCAAGAGCGACTTCGGCCCCCGCGAGGACCAGTCGGCGGTCGCCATGGCCTCGATCGGCCAGCGCAGCAACCAGATGACGCCGCTGCAGATGGCCATGATCGCGGCCGGCATCGCCAACGACGGCACCGTGATGAAGCCGTACCTCGTGAACAAGATCACCGATGCCAAGGGTGACACGATCGACGAGGCCGAGCCCGACGAGCTGACCGAGGCGGTCAGTTCCGAGACGGCGGGCAAGCTGCGCGACATGATGGTCAGCGTCGTGCAGAACGGCACCGCGAACCAAGCTCAGGTCTCAGGCGTCCAAGTAGCGGGCAAGACCGGCACGGCCGAGACCGCTGAGGGGCAGGCGCCGCACGCGTGGTTCATCTCCTTCGCGCCGGCCGACGACCCGCAGATCGCGATGGCGGTGCTGGTGGAGTCCGGCGCCGCCAGGGTCGGCGCCGAGGCGACGGGCGGCGGCACGGCCGCCCCGATCGCGCGGACCGTGATGGAGGCGGTGCTGAAGTAGTGAGGGACTGTAACGTGCAGGACCATGCGGCTCGGTAACCGCTATCTGCTGATCTCCCGCATCGCCACCGGAGGCATGGGGGAGGTCTGGCGTGCCCGCGACGAGCTGCTGGGCCGCGAGGTCGCCGTCAAGGTGCTGCGCAGCCACGTCTACGCCGACCACACCTTCCGCGAGCGCTTCCGCAACGAGGCGCGCATCACCGCGGGCCTGGCCGACAGCGGCATCGCCCAGATCTTCGACTACGGCGAGCACAGCGACCTCGCCTATCTGGTGATGGAGCTGGTGCACGGCGAGCCGCTGTCGGCCATCCTGGCGCGCAACGGCTCGCTGGGCCCCGAGGTGACGCTCGACGTGCTGCACCAGACGGCCAGGGCGCTGCACGCGGCGCACGCCTCCGGGATCATCCACCGCGACGTCAAGCCGGGCAACCTGCTCGTGACGCCCGAGGGCGCCATCAAGGTGACCGACTTCGGCATCGCCCGCGCGCTGGAGGCCGCGCCGGTCACGCAGACCGGCACCGTGCTCGGCACCGCCCAGTACGTCAGCCCGGAGCAGGCGCAGGGCCTGCCGCTGACGCCCGCGACCGACCTCTACTCGCTGGGCGTGGTGGCCTACGAGTGCCTGTCGGGCCGGACCCCGTTCCAGGCCGACAGCGCGGTGGCGATCGCGCTGCTGCACCTGAACGAGACGCCGCCGCCGCTCGGCGTCGACGTGCCCGCGCCGGTGCGCGAGCTCGTCATGGCGCTGCTGGCCAAGGACCCGGCGCGGCGGCCCGGGTCGGCGCTGGAGATCGCGGACCGCGCGTACGTGCTGCGCGAGTCGCTGGCGGGCGGCGGCGACGGCGGCGCGGAGCTGAGCATGCTGACCGACCCGTCCGGCTTCAAGGTGCGCCCGCCTGACCCCGAGGACGAGCGGACCACCGACAGCCTGGGCGAGAGCCCGTCGACGGTGCTGCACGAGCGCGCCCCCAAGCGGCGGCGCAGCCGCGCGCTGGCGCTGGTCGCGGGGGCCGGATGCGCGGCGGCGGTGGGGATCGGCGCGTTCGCGCTCACCCCGGCCAGGGCCCCGGTCCAGGCGCCGCCCCCGGTCACCGAGCCCGCCTCGCGGACGGCCTCACCGGTGAAACCGAAACCGTCGCCCGGTAAGAAGGAGACCCGGCGGCCCCCGGTTGTTACGGTGAAGTCGACGAAGCCGGTACCCTCGCGGTCGGCTACGGTAAGCAAGTCAGCAACACCGACGAAGACGCCGACGCCGAAACCGACCCCGACCACCACCCGAACCCCGACCCCCACACCGACGCCGACGCCCACGCCGACACCGACGACGTCGGCCACACCGGACCCGGGTGAGACAAACCCGACGAAGGAGCAGACGTGACGTGCCAACGGGTCGACGATGGACACCGGCGGCCGCCCCCCGCGCAGGCCGGCACCAAGATGAACGGTAAGGGACAGTGCAGGAAATGACTCAGCCTCGGCAACTCGGAGGTCGTTACGAGCTCGACGGTGTCGTCGGGCGCGGCGGCATGGCCGAGGTGTATCGCGCCCGGGACATCCGGCTCGACCGGGTGGTCGCGATCAAGACCCTCCGGTCGGATCTGGCTCGTGACCACACCTTCCAGGCCCGTTTCCGCCGTGAGGCGCAGTCGGCGGCGTCGCTGAACCACCCGGCGGTCGTGGCCGTCTACGACACGGGCGAGGACGTCACGGACGGCACTCCCGTGCCCTACATCGTCATGGAGTACGTCGACGGGCGGACGCTGCGCGACCTGCTGCGCGCCGACCGCCGGCTGCTTCCCGAGCGCGCGGTCGAGCTGGTCGACGGCATCCTGCGCGCCCTCGACTACAGCCACCGCGGCGGCATCGTGCACCGCGACATCAAGCCGGCCAACGTGATGATCACCCGGGCCGGCGACGTCAAGGTGATGGACTTCGGCATCGCCCGCGCGATGGCCGACTCGGCCGCGACGATGACGCAGACCGCGCAGGTGATAGGGACCGCCCAGTATCTGTCGCCGGAGCAGGCCCGCGGCGAGCGGGTCGACGCGCGCAGCGACATCTACTCCACCGGGTGCGTGCTCTACGAGCTGCTGACGGGCCAGCCGCCGTTCACCGGCGACTCCCCTGTCGCGATCGCCTACCAGCACGTGCGCGAGGAGCCGATCCCGCCGTCGCAGATCGACCCGGAGATCCCCGCGTGGGCCGACGCGATCGTGCTCAAGGCCATGGCCAAGGACCCCGCCCACCGCTATCAGAGCGCGGGCGAGATGCGGGCCGACATCCAGCGCGCGATGTCCGGCATGCCGGTCGACGCGCAGACGATGGCGATGACGGGCAACTACGGCCAGGGCACCCGCATGATGACGGCCACCCAGGCCGCGCAGGGTCCGGCGACGCAGCGCACCGGCACGGTCCCGCCCTACGAGTACGACGAGGGCGGTGGCGGCGGCGGTCGCGGCCGGCGCCGGGCCAACAGCGGTGGCGGCGGCAGCGCGGTCAAGACGGCTCTGTGGATCATCATCCCGCTGCTGATCATCGGCGCGTTCATCACCATCGGCTACGTGGTGCTGAGCGGCGGCGGCAGCGAAACCCCGGCCGACTCCCAGATCGCGGTGCCGGAGCTGGTCTCGACCGAGCAGGAGTACGCCGAGGCCCAGGTGAAGAGCGCCAAGCTCACGCCCAAGGTGGTCGAGGAGTTCAGCGCCGAGTTCGACAAGGGCACGGTCATCAAGACCGACCCGGCCGCCGGCACCAAGGTCGACGAGGGCGCCACCGTCACGCTGTACGTGTCGAAGGGCACGGAGAAGGTCGCGGTGCCCGACGGGCTCGTGGGCATGAGCGTCGACGAGGCCAACCAGATGCTCAGCGAGCTCGGGCTCAAGGGCGTGGTCGAGCCCAGGGCGTCCACCAAGGCGCAGGGCAAGGTCTTCCAGACCGACCCGAAGGCCGGCGCGGAAGTGGAGAAGGGCGGCACGGTCAAGCTCTTCATCCCCAAGGAGCTGGCCACGGTGCCCAGCGTGCTCGGCATGACCGAGCAGGAGGCCAAGGCGCTGCTGGAGTCGGAGGGCTTCAAGGTCAAGAGCGTCCCGCAGCCGAGCGAGCAGGCGGCCGGCACCGTCATCCAGCAGAACCCGGGCGAGGGCGCCAAGCTCGCGCCGAGGATGACGGTCACGATCGTGGTCTCGGAGGGGCCGGACGTGTCGACGCCCACGCAGGAGCCGACGGACGACTTCCCGACCGACGGCCTGCCGACCGACACGCCGACGGACGAGTTCCCGTCGGAGGACGAGCCTCCGGGTGACGACGGTCCGCTCGACGGCGGCCTCAACGGCTGACCAGGCGCGCCGAAGGCCGCCATCCCGTTCGCGGGGTGGCGGCCTTCCGCATGAAAGAAGCGCCCCCGCCGCTCGGGGGCAACGGCGGGGACGCTCATCTGGATGTCGCTCCGCGTTCGGCGTGCGTTACACCAATCCACGCAACCAGTTCAAAAGGAGCCGGTGGCCGTGCTCGGAAAGCACGGATTCGGGGTGGAACTGGACACCCTCGATGGGCGCCTCGCGGTGACGCAGGCCCATGATGACGCCGTCGGCGGTGCGGGCGGTCACCTCCAGCGCGTCCGGGACGGTGCCCGGCAGCACGGCCAGCGAGTGGTAGCGGGTCATCCGCACGGGCGTGGGCAGCCCGTCGAACACGCCGCGCCCGTCGTGCTCGACGGCGCTGGTCCGGCCGTGCACCGGTTCGGGCGCCCGCCCGACCGAGGCGCCGAACGCGCGGGCGATGGCCTGGTGGCCGAGGCAGACGCCGAGCAGCGGCCGCGCGTCGCGGTGGGCCCGGTGGACGAGCGGGACGCTCACCCCGGCGGCCTCGGGCGTGCCGGGCCCCGGGCTGATCAGGACGCCGTCGAAGCCGTCGGCGTCGGCCACCCGCACCTCGTCGCGCGGGCGCACGTCGCACTCGGCGCCCAGTTCCTTGAGGTACTGGACGATGTTGTGGACGAAGCTGTCGTGGTTGTCCACCACGAGGACACGGGTCATCGGCGTACGGTCACCTCGTCGAGCGTCACCGCCGGCTCCAGGAGCGGAAACACGGCATACCAGAGTACGGCGACCGCGACCGCGCTCAGCACCACGGCCCAGGCCGCCTTGGCGCCGGTGCCGCCCGGCAGCTTGCGCCAGATCCAGCCGTACACGTCACTCCTTCCTGAGCTCGGTCTTCTTGAGCACCCCGTACACGATGAGCCGCTGGGCGGCTGAGTATTCGGGGTGGCAGGTCGACAGGGTGATGAAGGCGCGGATGGGCCGGATGTCGGGCTTGCCGGGCACCGGGGCGAGCACCTCGACCTCGTCGGGCTCCACGATGTCCTGTGAGGTCACCCGGTAGGTGTAGCGGGCCTCGCGGGCCTCGACGATGATCTCGTCGTCGCGTTCGAGCTCGTCCAGGCGGTTGAACGGGGCCGCGTACGTGGTCCGATGCCCCGAGACCACGAAATTTCCCACCTTGCCGGGCGGGGCGCTGGCCGGGTCGTGCCCCGGCCCCTTCTTCAGGTGCTCGGCGTCCACCCCCTCCACCACCGCGTAGCGATAGCCCCGGCCCAGCTTCGGGATGCGCAGCAACGCCACGGCCTCGCCCAGCTCGATCCTCGCCAGGCGGCCGGCGTTGCGCTCCTCCAGCTCGCGCTGCAGCAGGAGCTGCTGGCTCTGCGTGTACGCGCCCGTACCCCAGAGCAGGTAGGCGCAGAACAGCATCAGGATCAGGCCCGCGGTGACGCTCAGCTCCCCCACGGTCCGCAGCAAGGCCCGCACCCGCCCAGAGTAAGCAGGTCCGAACCGTGACCCTGGGGATCGCCATGTCGTGCGCGTGGCGACTATCCTGGGGCCGCTACCCTTAACGAAGAGCCTGCGGACGATCCGGAAGCCCAGGCCCTCAGCAGGAGTTAACCCAGTGCCCAAGTCGAAGGCCCGCAAGAAGGCGGTTTACACGCCGCCGCAGAAGTCCCAGCAGGTGAAGGTCAGCCCGCGCTGGCTCGCGCCGACGATGGTCGCCGCCTGGCTCATCGGCATTCTGTGGATCGCCACCTACTACGTGGCCCCTCAGGCGCCCTTCATCGGCGATCTGCAGAACTGGAATCTGCTGATCGGGTTTGTTTTCATCATCTTCGGTGTGGTGCTTTCCACTCGCTGGCGTTAGTTCTTTCCACAGTCTTTTCCACACCTGGGGACAGAGCTCAGAGGGTGAGGGTGACCGCCCGCACCACGACGAGCGCCGCGAGCAGCACCACCGCTCCCGCGATCGTCACCACGTGCCACAGGGTCCGGTTGTTCCCGGGGGCGTAGGCCATCCCGGCGGCCAGCGCCGCCCCCGTGATCAGCCCGCCGATGTGTCCGGTCCAGCTGATGCCGGGCACGAGGAACGTGATGGCCAGGTTGATCACGAGCAGCACGATGATGCCGCGCACGTCCATGTTCAGCCTGCGCCCGACCACGAACACGGCGCCGAACAGGCCGAAGATCGCCCCGGACGCGCCCATGCTGAACGTGTTGGCCGAATCGAACCACAGCCCCAGCACCGATCCGCCGAGCGCGCTGATCAGGTAGAGCGCCACGAACCTGACATGCCCGAACGCCCGCTCCAGGTAGGGCCCGGTCACGTAGAGCGCCCAGCAGTTGAACAGGATGTGGAAGACGCCGAAGTGCCCGAACGCGGCGCTGAGCAGCCGGTAATACTCGCCGTCGACGAGCACCCAGTAGGGGTTCATCGCCAGCAGGCCGCTGACGGCGTCTCCGGTCAGGTATTGCGCCCCGAACACCAGCACGTTGACCGCCAGCAGCGTCCACGTCACGAACGGCGTGCGCACCACCGCCCCGCCGAACGTCGACCTCGCCTGCCGGATCCCCCGGTTGCCCTCGGCGACGCACTCCGGGCACTGGAACCCGACCGCGGCATCCCGCATGCAGTCAGGGCAGATGGGCCGCTCGCAGCGCTGGCAGCGCACCCACGTCTCACGATCGGGATGGCGGAAACACGTCGGCACCGCCTCGGCGGGCTGCTCGGGCTGCGGAGGCGTGCTGGGCGGCTGGGCGGTCATGACCGCAGCCTATGACTTGGCCGGGCATGCCGCGTCCCCCCTGCCATGCCCGGCCCGGTCGTGCGTCGGCGCTTCTACTCCTGGACGCGCTCGATGGTGACGCTCTGCAGGACGACGTCCTCGACCGGCTTGTTGTTGCGGCCGGTGCGGACCTTGGAGATCGCGTCGACCACGTCCTGGCCCTCCAGCACCTCGCCGAAGATGGTGTGCTTGCCGTTGAGGTGCGTGGTGTTGACCGTGGTGATGAAGAACTGCGACCCGTTGGTCCCCTTGCCGAAGCGGACGCCCGCGTTGGCCATGGCCAGCAGGTAGGGGCGGTTGAAGGCGAACAGGTCCGGGTGGATCTCGTCGTCGAACTCGTAGCCGGGGCCGCCGGTGCCCTGGCCCAGCGGGTCGCCGCCCTGGATCATGAAGTCGGGGATGACACGGTGGAAGATCGTGCCGTCGTAGTAGCGGTTGGTGCTCTTCTCGCCGGTGCCCGGGTGGGTCCACTCGCGCTTGCCCTCGGCCAGCTCGACGAAGTTACGGACCGTTTTGGGAGCCTTGTTGGGGAAGAGCTCTACCTTGATATTGCCGTGATTGGTCTGCAGGTTTGCGATCAGCTTCTCAGCCACGAGACAGCGGCCTTCCTCTATGCACCGGGTTGGTTTTGTGGTGATTTGACGATTATGGCCGTACGGCCTTCGGGCCCATCCTCCCACGCCCCGTCATGATTGAGCCGCCTTGTACCGGGAAGGTCAGGCGCGGGGCCCCAACGACAGGGGAGGTAGACGTGTCCCTGACACTGAGGAAGCGCCACGTGGCCATAGAAGTTCCCACCACGTGGATGGGCCGGATGAAGGCCCAGGCCGTCAAGACCGGCCGCAGTATGGCGCCGATGGCCGACCAGGCAAAACTGGTCGCCAACCGGCGAGTGGAAGACGCCCGCTACTGGGCTGCTCCAAGGCTAGAGAACGCCGCGCACCGGGTCGAGGACCAACTCGCCCCGGCCGTGAGTTCGATGCTCAACTCGGCCGCGTACAAGGTGAATCCCGCGAGGCCGAAGTCGCGGCGCTGGCCGATGCTCGCGCTGATCACCGGTCTGGCTGTGGGGGCGGTGGGCTACATGGTCTACCGCCGCAACGCCCAGCAGTGGACCGAGCACATGAAGGACTCCGCCTCCGACGCCTCGCGCTGGGTCGGCGAGAAGTCCGACAGGGCTGCGGACACCGTGCGCCACACGGGCGCCAAGGCGTCCGACAAGGCGGACGAGGTCTCGCGCAAGCTGCCGTGATCGGCGCCTGAAGCGCGCCCCCGACAACCGGGGGCGCGCTTTTCGCATGTTCAGGGGCCTATATCGTCACCTGCATGCTGTACGGCAGAACCGCGGAGACTGCCGCGATCGACGAGCTCATCGGATCGACGCTGGCCGGAGACGGACGGGCGCTGGTGCTGCGCGGGGCGGCGGGGGTCGGCAAGTCGGCCCTGCTCGACCTGGCGGCCTCCCGGGCCGGAGGCGCGACCGTGCTGCGCGCCGGAGGCGTCGAAGGGGAGGCGGATCTGGCGTTCGCGGCGCTGCACCAGCTCGTGTGGCCGGTGATCGGGCTGCTCGACGCGCTCCCGGGGCCGCAGCGTGACGCCGTCGCCGGGGCGTTCGGGATGGCGGCGCCCAGCCAGGACCGGTTCCTGGTGTCGGCGGGGGTGCTCTCGCTGCTCGTCGAGGCGGCGGCCGACAGCGGGCTGATCTGCGTGGTGGACGACTTCCAGTGGGTGGACCGGGCGTCGGCCGACGCGCTGCTGTTCGCGGCCAGGCGGCTGCGTACCGAACGGGTCGGGATGGTGCTGGCCGTACGCGGGGACGCGCCCGTCAAAGGGGTGCCCGAGCTGCGGGTGGACGGGCTCGACGCCGAGAGCGCCGACGCCCTGCTGGACGCGCGGGCCGAGGTGGCGCCGGGGGTGCGGTCGCGGCTCGTGGCGCTCACCGGCGGGAACCCGCTCGTGCTCGGCGAGGCGGTCGCGGTGCTGACCGCCGACCAGCTCGCCGGGCGGACGCCGCTGCCGGACCCGCTGCCCGGAGGCGAGCAGCTGTTCGGCGACCAGGTGGCGCTGCTCTCGGAGGGGGCGCGGCGGGTCCTGCTGGCGGCCTCCCTGGAGAGCGACCTGGGGCCGGCGCTGGGGGCGGCGGACGCGCTCGCCGGGGCCCGTGAGCGCGGGACGCACGAGGCCGGGCTGCACGAGGCCGAACGGGCCGGGCTGGTGGTGGTGTCCGGGGCCGTGGTGCGGTTCCGGCACCCCCTGGTGCGGTCCGCCGTGCACGCCGCCGCCGGAGCCCGTGAGCTGCGGCGGGCCCATGAGGTGATGGCGGAGCTGGTCGACGGGGACCGGCGGGCCTGGCACCTGGCCGCCGCCGCCGTGGGCCGGGACGAGTCCGTGGCCGGCGCCCTCGCGGCCGCTGCCGGGCGGGCGCAGGCCCGGGGCGGCTACGGTGACGCGGCCACGGCGCTGGCTCGGGCGGCCGAGCTCACCCCCGACCCCCTCATCCGGGCGCGCCGGCTCAAGGACGCCGCCGAGGCCGCCTGGCTCGGCGGGCGCCCGGGCCAGGCCCAGACCTACCTGGCAGAAGCCCGCCTCCTGGTTGGGG